>NZ_LJIC01000140.1 GCF_001295845.1 Rhodopseudomonas sp. AAP120
GAGCCTCTCCGACTCGCGGAGGCGCCCCCTCACCCCACCCCTCTCCCCGCAAGCGGGGAGAGGGAGCTCACCGTCACGGCTGAAGGAGATCCCGATGCTCGCTATCAACGATCTGCACGTCGCATACGGCCAGAGTGAGGTGCTGCACGGGCTCAACATCAACGTCGCGCCGAACGAGATCGTGGCGATCATGGGCCGCAACGGCATGGGCAAGACCACGCTGATGAAGTCGATGATGGGAATCATCCCTCAGCGGCAGGGTTCGATCGCCATGAATGGCGCCGAGCTCGGCGGCCTCAAGAGCTACGAGCGCGTTGCCAAGGGCCTCGCTTACGTGCCGCAGGGCCGCATGATCTTCTCCACCATGACGGTGAAGGAGAACATTGAGACCGGCCTCGTCACCTCCGGCGACAGTCAGGTGCCCGCCGACATCTACGAGCTGTTTCCGGTGCTGCTGGAAATAAAAGGCCGCCGCGGCGGCAATCTGTCCGGCGGCCAGCAGCAGCAGCTCGCGATCGCCCGCGCGCTCGCCACCAAGCCGAAGGTTCTGCTGCTCGACGAGCCGACCGAAGGCATCCAGCCGTCGATCATCCGCGAGATGGCGCGCACGCTGAAGCGGATCCGCGACAGCCGCGGGCTGTCGATCATCGTCTCCGAGCAGGTGCTGAGCTTCGCCCTCGACGTCGCCGATCGTGTGCTGGTGATCGAGAACGGCGAGATCGTCCGCGACGAACCGCGCGCCAGCGTCGATGAGGCGCAGGTCGCCAAATATCTGTCTGTGTAAGTCTAACCAAGTCCACTGGTCGAAAAGGGAGCATCCGATGCCAGAGACATTGATCAAGGTCGATCTCACGCAGTCCGCTTACGACAACGAGATGGTCCACAACCGCTGGCATCCGGACATTCCGATGGCGGCCTGGGTCAATCCGGGCGACGACTTCATCGTCGAGACCTATGACTGGACCGGCGGCTTCATCAAGAACAACGACTCGGCCGACGACGTGCGCGACATCGACCTGTCGATCGTGCACTTCCTGTCGGGCCCGATCGGCGTCAAGGGCGCCGAGCCGGGCGACTTGCTGGTCGTCGACCTGCTCGATGTCGGTCCAATGAAGGAGAGCCTGTGGGGCTTCAACGGCTTCTTCTCCAAGCAGAACGGCGGCGGCTTCCTCACCGATCACTTCCCGCTGGCGCAGAAGTCGATCTGGGACTTCAAGGGCATGTACACCTCGTCGCGCCACATCCCGGGCGTGAACTTCGCCGGCCTGATCCATCCCGGCCTGATCGGCTGTCTGCCCGATCCCAAGCTGCTGTCGACCTGGAACGACCGCGAGACCGCGCTGATCGCGACGAACCCGACGCGCGTGCCGGGCCTCGCCAACCCGCCGTTCGGCCCGACCGCCCACATGGGCAAGCTCACCGGCGAGGCGAAAGCCAAGGCCGGCGCCGAAGGCGCCCGCACCGTGCCGCCGCGTGAGCACGGCGGCAACTGCGACATCAAGGATCTGTCGCGCGGCTCGAAGATCTACTTCCCGGTCTATGTGCCGGGCGGCGGTCTCTCCATGGGCGACCTGCACTTCAGTCAGGGCGACGGCGAGATCACCTTCTGCGGCGCCATCGAGATGGCCGGCTGGCTGCACATCAAGGTCGACATCATCAAGGACGGCGTGTCGAAATACGGCATCAAGAACCCGATCTTCAAGCCGTCGCCGGTGACGCCGAACTACAAGGACTATCTGATCTTCGAGGGCATCTCGGTCGACGAAGCCGGCCAGCAGCATTATCTCGACGTCACCGTGGCGTATCGCCAGGCGTGTCTGAACGCCATCGAGTATCTGAAGAAGTTCGGCTACTCCGGCGCCCAGGCCTATTCGATCCTCGGCACCGCGCCGGTGCAGGGCCACATCTCCGGCGTCGTCGACGTCCCCAACGCCTGCGCCACGCTGTGGCTGCCGACCGAGATCTTCGACTTCGACATGATGCCGAGCTCCGCCGGCCCGGTGAAGCACATCAAGGGCGATATCCAGATGCCGATCTCGCAAGACAAGTAAACACCGCTCGAGTCCGACACAACGTCCTATCCACGTCATTGCGAGGAGCGAAGCGACAAAGCAATCCAGTCCAGTGTACTGAGCTGGATTGCTTCGCTTCGCTCGCAATGACGGGGAGAGGTGGTGGGTAGGGCTCCATCCTTCCCTGCGCGAAGGGGGCGGGACGGCGCGGATTGTCCGCCCCGCTCCCAACGCGCGGAACGACAGATCGTCAGCGCAAGGGAAAACGACGATGCCAGTCTATGAATATATGTGCGACGCCTGCGGGCCGTTCACCGATCTGCGGCCGATGTCGGAGTACGAAGAGCCGCAGCCGTGCCCGACCTGCGAGACCTCGTCGCCGCGGGTGATCCTCACCGCGCCGAACTTCTCCTGCATGCCGGCAGCGCAGCGCAGCGCGCACGCCACCAATGAGAAGAGCCGCAACGCGCCGATGAGCGTCGGCGAGTACAAAGCCAAGCACGCCCCCGGTTGCGGCTGCTGCTCGGGCCTGAAGAAGCCGGCGCGGCTGCAGACCCGCACCAAGAGCGGCGCGAAGGGCTTCCCGACCGCGCGGCCGTGGATGATCAGCCACTGAAGCCGCGCACAGGAGTCGGGCGGCGTCAGAAGTTGAGCGTGACGTGGAGCTGCTGCCCGACTTCGAGCCTGTCGCCGAAGCCCTTGGCGATCGCGGCGTAGTTGCCGAACTTCACCCCCGGCTCGGTCTTGCGATAGGCGGTCAGCGTCGCCAGCGGCTCTGTGCCGAATTCGGCGGCGTCCTGATCGATGGTGGTGAGGTTACAGCGATAGCAGAGGTCGACGAAGCGCAGTTCGACGTCGCCGGCGCTGGCGGTCGCGAAGAAGTCTTCGTCATAGGCCGAGACGCCCGACACCACGATGTTCGGCCGGAAGCGATTGACCGGAAGCGGCTTGTCCATGCGGCGGTTGAGATCGTCGAGCGAGGCCTGCGACACGACGAGGACGCCGAAATTATCGACGAAGCTCGTCGGCGCGTCGTCGCGGCTGGGATACTGCACGCCGCCTTTGCGCAGGAAGCTCGGGTCCTGCGCGACGATGCGGCGCGGTGCGCCGAGATAGTTGCTGATCCAGGCGTCCGCGGCGCGGCCGACGCCGCGCGCCGGGATGGTTTCTCCGAAGATCACCACATCGACATTGCCCTCGACTTCGTCGGTCGACAGGTCGAGCGACGCGTAACCTTCCGCGGCGAGCGTGACGCCGCCGTCGTGCAGCGTCGGACGTAGCAGGGCGAGCCGGGGCTGCTCGCGCTGGGTGACGAACATCCCGTCACCGTCGACGATCATCCAGTGCCGATCCAGCGCCAGGCCGGTCGGCGTGATGGTGGCACCCGTCACCCGCACGCCGCCGCAGGATTTCACCGGGTAGATGTAGATGTCCGAAATGGTCGTCATGCTGTTACGCCTCTGGCTGGAATCGGATCGGCTGTGGTCGGCGGTGGAACGAGGTTGAAGCTGTCGGCGAAGAAGTGCGCGGGCGGGACGCCGCCTTCGATCGCGACATCTTCCATGGCGCGGACCAGCAGGGGATTGCCGCAGGCATAGACGTCGAACTGGCAGAGGTCCGGCACGTCGCTGCGGACGATGTCGTGAACGAAGCCGGATCGTCCGCCCCACTGCTGATCGTCGTCGGACACCACCTGCACGCAGCGGAAGTCAGCGAAGGTCGCCGCGACATCGTCGATCTGCGCGCTCGCGTAGAACTCGCGTGAGGTTCGGCAGCCCCAATACAGGCGGATCGGCTGGCGCGGCGCCGACGGCGCCAGCGCCTGCAGCATGCTGACGATCGGCGCGATGCCGGTGCCGCCGGCCACGAACAGCATCGGGCGCTGGTCGTCAGCGATTCCGAACTCGCCGAACGGTCCCGCCAGCCTGAGAATGGCGCCCTCGGTCAGCGTCTCGAATACATGGCTGGTGAACTGGCCGTTCTGGACGCGGCCGATATGCAGATCGATCGTGCCGTCGGCGCGCGCCGCGTTGGCGATTGAGAACGAGCGTAGCCGCCCCTGCCATTCGATGCCGACGAATTGTCCCGGCTTGAAGGCCGGCGACATGCCCGGCGGAAACCGCAGCGTCAGCCCGACGACGCTTGGAGACAATCTCTGCAGCCGGACCACACGGGCCGGCACCGTCGCCGCGGGCTGATCGCTGCGCAGCGCGATTTCGGTGGCCTTGATGGTCAGATCCGAGCGCGCATAGGCGCAGCACAGCAGCGCCTTGCCGAGCGCCAGATCGGTCCGAGTGAGGGCGCTCGCGCGGTCATCGTGGTCGACGGCGCCGGCCACGACCTCGCTTTTGCACGCCCCGCACGCTCCGTTCTCGCAGGCGCTCGCGAGGTTGATCGCCTGGCGCTTGGCCGCTGCCAGAATGGTCTCGCCGCGCTCGCAGGAGAACGACGTGCCGCTTGGGATCAGGACGACTTGCATCGATGCGTTGTCTCGTGAAGTTGCGAAACCCTACGGCCCGAGCTAGGACCCGTGAATGGTCCAGTTTTTTCTTGTTGCATGGTCCAAGCAGGCGGCGTGGAGGGCGGCGTGGCGAAGGATTGGAAAGCGCTGCTGGCGCCCCGGATTTCGCTGAACGGCGCGACGCCGGTCTATCTGCAGATCGCCCAGACGGTGATCGAGGAGATCCGGCGCGGCCGGCTGGCGCCGCAGGATCTGCTTCCGAGCAGCCGCGAATTGGCGACGAGTCTTGCGATCAACCGCAAGACCGTGATCGCCGCGTATCAGGAGCTCGAAACGCAGGGCTGGCTGTCGACCAGCGGCACGCGCGGCACCTTCGTCGCCACACGGCTGCCTATCATGACCGAAGCGCCGGCGCCGTCCTCGGCGCCGAGGTCATCGCGCGATACGGCGCGTTTTGCCGACCGGCTCCGCTCCGGCGTCGAGATCCCCGCGGTGTATCCGACCGCGTCGTCGATCTGCCTCGACGACGGCATTCCCGACACGCGGCTGTTTCCGGCGCAATCCTATGCGCGCGCGTATCGGCAGGCGCTGTTGTTCGGCGGTCGCCGCGGCAGTCTCGGCTATGGTGATCCGCGCGGGCTGGAGCTGCTCCGCGCGCAGATCGCCCAGATGCTCAACGCCGAACGCGGCCTCGCCAGCGCGGCGGACAATATCTGTCTCACCCGCGGCAGTCAGATGGCTTTGTTCGTGGTCACGCGGATCATCACCTCACCCGGCGACAAGGTGGTGGTGGAGGAGCTGACCTACCCGCCCGCCAGAGAAGCGTTCCGCGCCGCCGGCGCGGAGATCCTGCGCGTTAGGCTGGACGACGACGGCGTCGACGTCGAGCATCTCGAGCAGCTATGCCGGCGCAACACCATCCGTGCGATCTACCTCACGCCCAATCATCAGTTTCCCACCACCGTGCTGATGAAGCCGGAGCGCCGGTTACGGCTGTTGAGTCTGTCCGATCAGTTCGGCTTCTCGATCGTCGAGGACGACTACGATCACGAATTCCATTTCCGTCATCGTCCGCTGTTTCCGCTCGCCAGCGTGGCGCCCGACAAGACGTTCTATATCGGCTCGATGTCCAAGCTGCTCGCGCCGACCTTGCGGCTCGGCTACATCGTCGCGCCGACGAAGGTAATCGACCGCGCCGCGCAGGAAGTGCTGCTGATCGATCGCCAGGGTGATCAGGTGACCGAAGCCGCGGTCGCCGCGCTGATGTCCGCCGGCGAGATCAGGCGGTTCGCCCGCAAGGCGGTCGGAATCTATCGCGAGCGGCGCACGCACTTCGCTGAGAGTCTGCAGGCCGAACTGGGCGACGAACTCAGCTTCAGGCCGCCCGACGGAGGGCTCGCGTTCTGGCTCAGATTTCGCGATCTACGCAAGCTCGACCGGCTCGAGCAAAGCAGTGGCCGCCTGCGGTTTCTGCCGTCGCGCTGCTTCGGAGACGGGGCAGCGCGCAGGGGCCTCCGCATCGGCTTCGCCGCGCTCGACCGGACGGAGGCCAAGACGGCGATCCGGCTGCTGCGCGAGGGGATTGTTGGGTAGTTCTGTCGCGGTGGCCTTTGTCGCGTACAGGAGCGATGACCGCCTACGCGGCCAACACCGCCGCCACACCCAGCAGAAATCCGATCTCGAACATCTGTTCGATCGCGCCGAGTACGTCGCCGGTGTAGCCGCCGAGCAGGCGCTTGGCCCAGGCGGTCATCAGTGCGGCGAGTGCGGCGCCGCAGCCGAGGCCGGCGATCAGCGCGACCGGCGAAATCAGCAGCAGCGGCAGCGCGGCGAGCGCGACGGTGACCAGCACCAGCGCGGTCTCGTCCTTGCGCATCGGCTCTTCGGCATACGCCACCTTCATGCCGTCGATGTTGCCCGCATAAGTCAGCCGGCGCTTGACGAAGCCCGGTGTCGCCCGAGCACCGGCGTGGCAGGCGACCAGCGCGGCCAGCGCCGCCCACAGCGGCAGCTGCGCCAGCGCGGTGGCGCGCAGCGCGACGTCGAGCCCGAGCGCCAGGCCGCCATAGGTGCCGAGCCGACTGTCCTTCATGATTTCCAGCCGCCGCTCGACCGACCATCCCCCGCCGAAGCTGTCGAAGGTGTCGGCGAGGCCGTCCTCGTGCAGCGCGCCCGTCACCATCACCGAGGCGGCGACGGCGAGCAGCGCGGCGAGGCCGGGGCCGAACAGCGAGCTGCCGAGCACCAGCACCGTCGCCGAGATCACGCCGATGCCGACGCCGACGATCGGAAAGAACGTCATGGCGCGGGTCAGCCAGTCCGGCTCCGGCGCGCGCGCGGAATCCGGCACCGGCAGGATGGTCAGGAAGCGGATTGCGTCGAGCAATTGCGCGAGGGTGGGCGTCGGTCGTGGGGCGGGGGTGTCGGCGGACATGACGGTCCTTTACGGAGCCTCTTCCTGCGCGTGGCCGGATGGCGCGTCAACCGCGACCCTTGGCGAACAGGGCGCGGGCGCGCACTGCTTGTCCGGATGCGCCCGTCCGATGCCGCACGCCGTTGCCACCGAGCGACGACGGATGAGGTCGATGAAGTCTCATTCTTGATATATCAGACATCATATATGATCTTCTGAAATTGATCATTGATAGACGTGGTTCAATTCGGGTAAGCAAAGATTCTGCGCTGCGGCCGATGCGAAGGCCGTGAGGGTCTCACCTTGTCTGGCGGGACCGTCTGCCGTTCGGCGATCCGACGGCGCTGCGTGGCGAGGAATGGACGAGGGCCCGATGCGAATGGGGCACGATCGCGAATGATGGCGACAGCGCATAAGCGGCGACAAGCTGTGGTTGCGCGCCGGTCCGTGCGCGCCGCAGGGGCGTTGGGCCGATGACCGGACTCGCGCTGCAGCTCGCCTGCATCGCCGCCTTGTTGGCGATTGCTTGCGTGGCTGTCGTGTTCAGCCGGACGCCGCGCTTCGCCACAACGATCGTCTACAGCTTGAGCCTGATCGCCTGTGCGGTTGCAACCGTGAGCGCCGCGAGCTGGCTGCTGCTGCATGCCGATGCCGCCGCCGAGCGCGTGCTGCCGATCGGGCTGCCGTGGCTCGGCTCGCATTGGCGGCTCGATGCGCTGGCGGCGTTCTTCCTCGTCGTCATCAATCTCGGCGGCGCGCTCGCCAGCCTCTACGCGCTCGGCTATGGCCGGCACGAGCACGCGCCGCAGCGCGTGCTGCCGTTCTATCCGGCGTTCCTCGCCGGCATGAACCTGGTGGTGCTCGCCGCCGACGCGTTCTCTTATCTGCTGTCGTGGGAGTTCATGTCGCTGGCGTCGTGGGCGCTGGTGATGGCGCATCACCGCATCGCCGCCAACCGACGCGCCGGCTATGTCTATCTCTTGATGGCCAGCTTCGGCACGCTGATGCTGCTGCTCGCTTTCGGTCTGCTCGCGGGCACCACCGGCGCCTACGACTTCGCCGCCATCCGGGTTGCGCCGCACGCGCCGTGGATCGCCACGCTGGTGCTGCTGCTGATGCTGCTCGGCGCCGGCTCCAAGGCGGGCCTGGTGCCGCTGCATGTCTGGCTGCCGCTGGCGCATCCGGCGGCGCCGAGCCACGTCTCGGCGCTGATGAGCGGCGTGATGACCAAGGTGGCGATCTACGGTTTCATCCGCGTGGTGTTCGATCTGCTCGGCACACCGGACTGGTCGACCTCCGGCGTGGTGCTGGCATTCGGCGGCGTCACCGCCGCGGTCGGCATCCTCTATGCGCTGATGGAAAGTGACCTGAAGCGGCTGCTGGCTTACTCGACCATCGAGAATATCGGCGTCGTGTTTGTCGCGCTCGGTCTGGCGCTGGCGTTCCAGGCCAATGACGAGAAGCTGCCGGCGGCGCTCGCGTTCACCGCGGCGCTGTTTCACGTCTTCAATCACTCGCTGTTCAAGAGCCTGCTGTTTTTCGGCGCCGGCGCGGTGCTGAGCGCGACCGGCGAGCGCGACATGGATCGGCTTGGCGGCCTGATCCACCGCATGCCGGTGACCAGCGTGGTGTTTCTCGTCGGCAGCCTCGCGATCTCGGCACTGCCGCCGTTCAACGGCTTCGTCTCCGAATGGCTGATCTTCCAGGCCGTGTTGCAGAGTCCGCAGCTGCCGCAATGGGGCCTGAAGATTCTGGTGCCCGCGGTCGGCGCGCTGATGGCGCTCGCCGCGGCGCTGGCGGCGGCGTGTTTCGTCAAGGCTTACGGCGTCAGCTTCCTCGGCCGGCCGCGCGGTGACGCGCCGATGCGCGCCAAGGAGGTCGATCGCTTCTCGCTCGCCGCGATGAGCATCCTCGCAGCGCTGTGCCTGCTCGCCGGCGTACTGCCTGGCCTGGTGATGGACGCGCTGGCGCCGATCGCCGCCGATATCCTCGGCGGCCGCCTCGCGCCGCAGACGCCGTTGGCGTGGCTGTCGATCGTGCCGATCAGCGAGAGCCGCGGCTCTTATAATGGCGGGCTGGTGGCGCTGTTCATCATCGTGTCGGCGTCGCTGGCGTTCGTCGCGATCCGGCTGTTCGCCACCGGCGCGGTGCGGCGTGGTCCGGCGTGGGGCTGCGGCTTCACCGATCCGGCGCCGCTGGCGCAATACTCGGCCGCCGGCTTCGCGCAGCCGATCCGCCGCGTGTTCGGCACGCTGCTGTTTCGCGCCCGTGACCGCGTGACGATGCCGCCGCCCGGCGACGTCGCGCCGGCGCGGCTGCGCATCGAGCTGCACGATCAGGTCTGGGAGCGGATCTACGCGCCGCTGGCGAACGGCGTCGTCGGCGCCGCCGTGCGGCTCAACCGGCTGCAGCTCCTCACCATCCGCGGCTATCTCAGCCTGGTGTTCGCCACCCTCGTCACGCTGCTGCTGGTGCTCGCGATATGGACGTGATCACCGATATCGCCGTGCAGGGCGTGCAGATGCTGCTGGTGTTTTGGCTGGCGCCGCTGCTCACCGGCTTCATCCGCAAGATCAAGGCGCGGCTGCAGCGCCGCCGCGGCCCCTCGCTGCTGCAGCCCTATCGCGACCTCGCGCGGCTGCTGCGCAAGGACGTGGTGCTGGCCGACAACGCCTCGTGGCTGTTCCGCGCCGTGCCTTACGTCACCTTCGCGGCAATCTGGGTCGCCGCCGCGCTGGTGCCGACCTTCGCCACGGGGCTCCTGTTCAACTGGACCGCCGACCTCATTGTCATCGTCGCGCTGCTCGGCACCGCGCGGTTCTTCCTAGCGCTGGCCGGCATGGATGTCGGCACTTCGTTTGGCGGCATCGGCTCGTCGCGCGAGGTGATGATTGCGGCGCTGGCCGAGCCGGCGATGCTGATGATCGTGTTCTGCGTCGCGCTGGTGGCCGGCTCGACGCATCTGTCGACCGTCGCCGACTACATCGCCTCGACCGCAGTCGGCCTGCGCGTCTCGCTCGGCCTCGCCATGATCGCGCTGGTGATGGTGGCGCTGGCCGAGAACGCCCGCATCCCGATCGACAATCCCACGACGCATCTCGAGCTCACTATGGTGCACGAGGCGATGATCCTGGAATATTCCGGCCGGCATCTGGCGCTGATCGAGTTCGGCGCGCAGCTCAAGCTGCTGCTCTACATCTCGCTGATCGTCTGCTTGTTCTATCCCTGGGGCATCGGCGTGTTCGGCGCCGGCCCCGCCGCCTATGTGGCCGGCGCCGCGTTGTATCTGTTCAAGATCGCGGTCGCGGGCTTCCTGCTTGCCGTGTTCGAGACCGCCACCGCCAAGATGCGGGTGTTCCGCGTGCCGCAGTTTCTCGGCGCTGCCTTGATGCTCGGCCTGCTCGGCACCCTTCTCCTGTTCGTGTCCAAGGGGCTGTGACGATGCACGGGCTCGCCTTCGACATCTCGCATTCGCTGGCCGGCGGCCTGGTGCTGGTGTCGTTCATGATGCTGTATCAGGACCGGCTGACTTCGCTGCTCAACGTGTTTGCGCTGCATGCGCTGATGCTGTCCGCGGCGGTGGCATGGCAGGCGCTGATCCAGGACGCGCCGCATCTCTACGTCACTGCGGCGATCGCGCTGCTGTTCAAGGCGATCATCATCCCGGTGGCGCTGCGCCGCATCGTTTACAAGCTCGGCATTCACCGCGAGGTCGAAACCGTGGTCGGCATCGGCCCGACCATGCTGGCCGGCATGGGGCTGGTGGCGCTGTCACTGGCCCTGATGCTGCGCGTCACCGCCGACGCTGACGCGCTGGCGCGCGAAGACCTCGCCTTTGCGCTGTCGGTCGTGCTGCTCGGCCTGCTGTTCATGGTGACGCGGCGCAACGCCGTCAGTCAGGTGGTCGGCTTCATGTCGCTGGAGAACGGCCTGATCCTCGCCGCCGCCGGCGCCAAGGGCATGCCGCTGGTGGTCGAGATCAGCGTCGCCTTCTCGGTGCTGATCGCCTTCATCGTCATCGGCATCGTGCTGTTCCGGATCCGCGAGCGCTTCGACTCGGTCGACGTGTCGCAACTCGACGTCTCGCGCGGAGAGCGGACATGACGCTGGGGCTCGATCCGGTGGCGGGCGTGCTGCTGATCCCGGTCTGCGCCGCGGTCGTGCTGGCGCTGCTGCCGGGCTACAAGCTCACCGCACGGCTCAATGTGATGGCGAGCCTGGGCAGCTTCCTGTGCGCGGCCTCGCTGCTGGTGGGGACGCGTCCGGCGCCGGGCGCCTACATCCTGGTCGACGACCTCAACATCGTGTTCATCGTGCTGAATACGTTTGTCGGCTTCACCACCAGTCTGTTCAGCGCCAGCTACATCGCCCACGAACTCGAGACCGGCAAGCTGACGCCGACGTACTTGCGGTTCTACCACGCGATGTACCAGACCATGATGTTCGGCATGAACCTCGCGTTCGTGTCCAACAATATCGGCCTGATGTGGGTCGCGGTCGAGCTGGCGACGCTGACCACGGTGCTGATGGTCGGCATCTATCGCACGCCGGCGGCGCTGGAAGCGGCGTGGAAATACTTCATCCTCGGCAGCGTCGGCATCGCGCTGGCGCTGTTCGGCACCATCCTGATCTACATGGCGGCGCGGCCGGTGGTCGGCGAAGGCCCGGATGGCATGATCTGGACCGTGCTGGTGGCGCGCGCCTCCGGCTTCGACGCGGCGCTGCTGAACGTCGCCTTCGTGTTCCTGTTTCTCGGCTACGGCACCAAGGTCGGCCTCGCGCCGCTGCACGCCTGGCTGCCGGACGCGCATGCCGAGGGCCCGACGCCGATTTCGGCGGTGCTGTCCGGCCTCTTGCTCAACGTCGCGCTGTACGCGCTGCTGCGCTTCAAGATGCTGCTCGCCGCCAATGGCGACGCGATGCCGCCCGGCGTGCTGATGATCGTGATGGGGCTGGCGTCGCTGCTGTTCGCCGCCTTCATGCTGTATCGTCGCCGCGACATCAAACGGCTGTTCGCCTATTCGTCGATCGAGCACATGGGCATCATCGTGTTCGCGTTCGGCATGGGCGGGCCGCTGGCGAATTTCGCCGGGCTGCTGCACATGGTGATGCACAGCCTGACCAAGTCGGCGATCTTCTACGCGGTCGGACAGATCACGCAGATCAAAGGCACGCAGTCGCTGGCCAAGATCCGCGGCGTCACCGAGACGCATCCGGTGCTCGGCTGGGGCCTCGTCGCCGGCGTGGTGGCGATCGCCGGGCTGCCGCCGCTCGGCATCTTCATGAGCGAGTTCCTGCTGGTGACCTCGACCTTCGCGCGCTCGCCGTGGCTCGCATTGCTGTTGGTGTTCGGTCTGCTGGTCGCGTTCGGCGCACTGACGCTGCGGCTCACGGGTGTTGCGTTCGGTGCGCCGCGCGGCAGCCGGCAGCCGGCGCAGGCGAGCTATCTGCCGATGTTCGCGCACCTCGCGCTGGTGCTGATCGCCGGCGTGTATCTGCCGGCGCCGGTGGTGGCGTGGTTCCAGCACGTCGCCAAGCTGCTCGGGTAGGGGGATCGCATGCCGTCACTGATCGATCTCAACCTGGAAGGCCAGCCGGTGGCGCGGCATCGGCCATGGCCGCGCACGGTGGTCGATCGCGCGGTGTGGAGCTTCGCGGCGAAGATGTTCGGCGAGCAGCAATGGCAATTGCTGTCGCTGTGGGGCGAGCCGGCCGCCGTGCACATGGCGCTGTTCGATCCGCGCTCCGCCGAGATCGGCGTGATCAGCCTCGACTGCCCGCAGCGCAGCTTTCCGTCGGGCGCCGCCAAGCATCTGCCGGCGCTGCGGTTGGAGCGCAGCATCACCGATCTGTACGGCCTCATGCCCGAAGGCGCGATTGACGAGCGGCCGTGGCTCGATCACGGCCGCTGGGCTGAGCACGCACCGCTCGGTGAAGCGACCGCGGCATCGCCGCAGTCGGCGTATCCGTTTCTCCCGGTCGAAGGCGCCGGCACGCACCAGGTCGCGGTCGGCCCGGTGCATGCCGGCATCATCGAGCCCGGCCATTTCCGCTTCACCGTCTCGGGCGAAACCGTGGTGCGGCTGGAGCAGCGCTTCGGCTACGTTCACAAGGGCATCGATGGCCTGGTGGCCGGCGCCGATCTGCCGCGCGCCGCGCACCTCGCCGGCCGTGTCTCCGGCGACTCCACGGTGGCCTATGCGCTGGCGTTTGCCCGCGCGGTCGAAGTGGCAATTGAGGCCGAGGTGCCGGTCCGCGCGGTATGGCTGCGCGCGCTGTGCGCCGAACTGGAGCGTCTCGCCAATCACCTCGGCGACATCGGCGCGATCTGCAACGACGCGGCGTTCGCCATCATGCTGGCGCAGTTCGGCGTGCTGCGCGAAAATGTGCTGCGCGCCGCCGACACCGCGTTTGGTCATCGCCTGATGCGCGACGTGGTCACGCCCGGCGGCGTTGCGCGCGATCTCGACGACACCGGCGTCGCGGCGATCCGCGCTGCGCTCACCAGTGTCCGCAAACAGTGGTCGAAGCTGATCGCGCTCTATGAAGACACCGCCTCGCTGCAGGACCGCACGGTGGCGACCGGCGTGGTCAAGCCCGCGCTGGTCGATCAGTATGCCGCCGGCGGCTTCGTCGGCCGCGCCTCTGGTCGCGCCTTCGACGCGCGGCGCACGCTGGCCTACGCGCCGTATGACGAATTGTCGTTCGACGTGCCGGTGCTGAGCGAAGGCGACGTCGATGCGCGCGTGCGGATTCGCATTGCCGAAGTCGAGCAAAGCCTGTCGCTGATCGACCAGATCCTGGCTCGCATGCCGCAGGGCGCGATCCATCTGCCGCTGACGCTGCCGGAGCAGGCGAGCGAAGGCCTGGCGCTGGTTGAAGGATTTCGCGGCGATATCTTTACGTGGCTGCGGATCGCGAACGGCCGCATCGCGCGCTGCCACTTCCGCGATCCGTCGTGGTTTCAGTGGCCGCTGCTCGAGGCCGCGATCGAGGGCAACATCATCGCGGACTTCCCGCTCTGCAATAAGTCGTTCAACTGCTCCTATTCGGGCGTGGATTTGTAGCGATGCGCAAGCTGCTGTTCGAAAGCCTGTTCGCGACGCCGCTGACGGAAGCTCCGCCGACGCCGGACGATGCCGCGGCGGCCGAACTTGCTGCGCTGCTCGGCGAGCGTGCGCAGCGCCGCCTCGGTCGCAGCCTGTCGATTCGCGAGGTCGATGCCGGCTCCTGCAACGGCTGCGAGCTGGAAATCCATGCGCTGAACAACGCGTATTACGATGTCGAGCGCTTCGGCCTACGCTTCGTCGCCTCGCCGCGCCACGCCGACGTGCTGCTGGTCACCGGCCCGGTGACCCACAACATGCGCGATGCACTGAAGCTGACTTACGACGCGACGCCCGGCCCGAAATGGGTGGTCGCCTGCGGGGATTGCTCCAAAGACGGCGGCTGCTTCGCGGGTAGTTACGCAGTCACGGGCGGCGTGTCGTCGGTGCTGCCGGTCGACCTGCACATCCCCGGCTGCCCGCCGAAGCCGCTGCAGATCTTGCGCGGGCTGCTGGCACTGATTGATAGTGTCGCGGAGCGCAAAGTCGGGCGTTGAGAGTTGAGTTCGTCATTGCGAGCGAAGCGAAGCAATCCAGTCCGGTGCAGGGTGCGTGGATTGCTTCGTCGCTACGCTCCTCGCAATGACGGAGAGGTTGGGCTCGCGGCCCGCCGCGCAAGACGCGCGCATCGCCTGATCATGCGCGCTAGCAAATGTTGCCGCCGACGAGTCATCCCTCTCGTTCGTCATTCCGGGGCGCGCGTAGCGCGAGCCCGGAAACCATATTCCCTGGACTCGCGGCAGGCGTGGAAAGTCCGCGACAATAACTCAACGCCGTGGTTATGGATTCCGGGCTCGCGAGCTGCGCTCGCGCCCCGGAATGACGAACGAGAGGTTGTTGCTCGGCGCGGCGCTTCACTGGATGCAGCTCATCATCATCTCATCATGGCCATCCACGCTCAACGTTGCGACCAGTGGCCGCACGCGCCGCTTGATCTTGCTCAATGTTGGGGTGGTAGGATGCGGCCTAGCCTGACGTGTTGATGGTGACACAGCGTCTGGAGACGATGCGGCTCGATCGGAACAGCGACCACACGACCTTCCCGACCGCTTTGCGTCTTTGGCTCAAATCGGTTTTGTTGGTGTGCGCGCTGATGATGATTGCTGTCGGCGCTGCGTCGTCGGCATCTGCTGCGTCCGATGCGCCGCGTCAGCAGCTCGAATTCGTCAAGACGCCGCCGGCCGTGCCGGCGCCGAGCCTCAGCGACGAGCCTGAAGTCACCACCACTGATACGGCGCAAGCCTTGACGCCGTCTTCGAGCCGCAGCATGGCCTGCGATCAGTCGACCCGCGTGCGGCTGCAACTCGACCAGCCGATGCTCGGTCGCAGCGAACCGCCGCAACTCCGTCCGCCAATCCGCGTGTAGCACCCGCCGGATCGCATCCGCGTTCCTGACCGACGCTCCGCTCGCCGTCTGGTGGCGGTGCGAGGCTTTGTGCCTCGCGGATGCGCCGTCTCACGCCGCCGCGATCGCCGGCTTTCTCCCGATCATCCCGTGTGCGCAAGCCCGCCGTTGCGGGTGCCGCGGTCGCATTCCGAACCGGCCGCGCCATCACGTCGCGCGGGGCCATCCTCACCTCCGACATCCCGGACACACGCATGACCATGCCTATGGAAGCCACGATCAAGGGCCCGAACGATCAGGCCTCGGAGGAGATGTGGCACGCGATCGATGCCGACCGGGTGCTGGCGGGGCTCGAGACCAGCCGCGGTGGCCTGAGCAGTGAGGAGGCCGCGAAACGTCTCGCCAGCGTCGGCCCGAACGCGTTGCCGGATCCGCCGCGCCGCTCGGCGCTGCTGCGCTTCCTGGCGCAGTTCAACAATACGCTGATCTACTTCCTGCTCGCCGCAGCGGTGGCGGCCGCGTTCCTTGGTCATCGCATCGACGCCGCGGTGATTGTCGCGGTGGTGACGATCAACGCCATCGTCGGCTACGTCCAGGAAGACAAGGCCGAGAAGGCATTGGCGGCGATCAAGAAGATGATTTCGCCGCGCGCCCACGCCTGGCGAGACGGCCACCGTGTAGCGATTCCGGCCGCCGACCTCGTGCCCGGCGACGTGGTGATGGTCGAAGCCGGCGACCGCGTCCCGGCCGATCTGCGGCTGACCCGCGCCCGCGGCCTGTTGATCGACGAGGCGATGCTGACCGGCGAGTCGGTGGCCTCCGAGAAGCACGATCAGCCCGCCGCACCGCAGGCACCGCTCGGCGATCGGCTGTGCATGGCGTTCTCCGGCACGCTGGTGTCGGCCGGGCAGGGCTTCGGCGTCGTCGTCGCCACCGGTCAAAGGACCGAGATCGGCCGCATTTCGACGCTGATCCAGGGCGTCGAACAGCTCACCACGCCGCTGCTCGGCCAGATCAACCGGTTCGGCGAGCGCTTCACCTGGGTGGCGATCTCCGCCGCCGCTGTGATCTTCGCCTTCGCCGTGCTGGTGCGCGGCTATGAGTGGACCGAGGCGCTGATCGCCGTGGTGGCGCTCGCGGTCGGCGTGGTGCCGGAAGGGCTGCCGGCGGTCATCACCATCACGCTGGCGATCGGAGTGCAGCGGATGGCGCGGCGCAATGCAATCATCCGCAGCCTGCCGGCGGTCGAGACGCTCGGCGCCACCTCGGTGATCTGCTCCGACAAGACCGGCACGCTGACCCGCAACGAGATGACGGCGCGGCGCATCGTCACCGCGGAGTACACTATTATGGTCAGCGGCTCCGGCTACGTGCCGAAGGGTGAGCTGACCGTCGATGGTCGCGAGTCGGCGGCCGCGGTCGCCTCGGCGATGCAGCTGATCCGCTGCGGACTGCTCTGCAACGATGCGCAGCTGCGCGAGGCGAACGGCCACACGGTGGTCGACGGCGATCCGATGGAGGGCGCGCTGGTCGCGTTGGCGCTCAAGGCCGGGCTTGATCCAGCGCTGGAGCGCGCGGCGTGGAAGCGGTCGGATGAAATCCCATTCGACGCGCAGCATCGCTTCATGGCGACGCGCCATGCTGCTGCACCGGGCGGGCAGGTGATCTTCGTCAAGGGCGCGCCGGAGCGGCTGCTTGCGATGTGCGCGGCGCAGACCGGCCCCGACGGTTTGGTACCAATCGACACGGCGTTCTGGACCGAGCAGATCGCGCGCGCCGCCGCCGAAGGCGAGCGCGTGCTCGGCTTCGCGGTGCGCTCGCCGGCGCGCGCCAGCGACCAGCTCGGCTTCGCCGATCTCGACGAGGGTCTCGCTTTTATTGGATTGATCGGCTTCATCGATCCGCCGCGCGACGAGGTGATCCAGGCGATCGCCGAATGCCGCTCGGCCGGCATCGTGGTCAAGATGATCACCGGCGATCACGCCGCCACCGCCGACGCGATCGCGCGTCAGCTGGTACTCACCGAGAGCCCGGACGTCGTCACCGGCGCCGATCTTGACCGTACGCCCGAGGCGGCCTTCACTGGCATAGTCAGTCACACCGACGTGTTCGCGCGCACCAATCCGGAGCACAAGCTGCGCATCGTCCGCGCGCTGCAGTCCACCGGCGCGGTGGTGGCGATGACCGGCGACGGCGTCAACGATGCGCCGGCGCTGAAGCAGGCCGACGTCGGCATCGCCATGGGCCATAAGGGCACCGAGACCGCCAAGGAAGCTTCCGAGGTGGTGCTGCTCGACGACAATTTCGTCTCGATCGTGGCCGCCGTGCAGGAAGGCCGCACCGTCTACGACAACATCCGCAAGGTGATCGCCTGGACGATCCCGACCAATGGCGGCGAAGTGCTCACCGTCATCATGGCGATCCTGATCGGCTTCACCATGCCGATGACGCCGGTGCAGATCCTGTGGATCAACCTGATCCTCACCGTCACGCTCGGCCTGGTGCTGGCATTCGAGCCGCCGGAGCCCGGCGTGATGCAGCGGCCGCCGCGCCCGGCGGGCGCGCCGCTGCTGTCGCGCTTTCTGGTGTGGCGCATCGTCTTCGTGTCGCTGCTGTTCACCGTGGGATCGCTGGCGATCTTCTTCTACGCGCTCGGCAGCGGACTGTCGGTCGAGACGGCCCGCACCATGGTGGTCAATGTGCTGGTGGTGTTCGAGATCTTCTATCTGTTCAACGTCCGCTATCTGCACGCCTCGTCGTTCTCGCTGCGCGGCGCACTCGGCACGCCGGCGGTGCTGGCGGCGCTGATCGTGGTGATCACCGCGCAGCTCGCCTTCACCTACGCGCCGTTCATGCAGTCGCTGTTCGACACCACGCCGCTGTCGCTCGTCGAGGGCCTGGTGATCGTCGCCGCCGGCGTCGTGATGATGATCGTGCTCGAAGTGGAGAAGCTGGTGATGCGGCGCGTCGGCTTGCTGCGCAGGCTCGAACCGTAGCGCGTCGTCGATGCCGACCGTCAACCAACAGGAGGTGTAGCATGGACCAGATGCCGTCCGAGTTCAGCAGGCCCGATCTGAAGGTCGTGCTGGTCGCCACGGATTTCTCGGCCCGCTCGGATCGCGCGGTACGCCGCGCCGCGGCGATCGCGCGCGAGAGGTCCGCACGGCTGGTACTGACCCATGTGGTCGACGACGATCAGCCCGAGCACATCGTCACGGCGGAATGCGATCTCGCCGAGACCGCGCTGGCGGACGCGATCCGCGAGCATGCTTATCTGGCGGGCATCGCCTGCAGCCCGCTCGTGGTGTGCGGCACGCCGTTCGACGGCATCGTGCAGGCGGCGCAGCAGCAGGGCGCCGATCTGTGCGTGATCGGCAGCCATCGCCGCGCGTTCCTGCGCGACATCTTCGTCGGCACCACGGCCGAGCGGGTTATCCGCAACAGCCCGGTGCCGGTGCTGATGGCCAATATCGATCCGGCGCTGCGCTACGCCACAAGCCTCGCGCCGGTCGATCTGTCCGACTGTTCGCTGCAGGCGCTGAAGACCGGCCGCCGGCTCGGCCTGCTGGAGCACACCCGCATGGTGATCCTGCACGTCTACGACGCCGCGGCCGCCGGCATGCTGAGCTATGCGGGCGTCCACAAGGGCAATGTCGACGACTACCTCGCCGACGCCCGTGTCGAAGCGGTGCGTGATCTCGTACGCTTTCTCAAGCCGCTCGATCTCGACGACATGGACTACGCGACGATGGTGCGGGAAGGCATCGCGCAGGCCGCGATCGTCGATGCCGCCGCGGAGCTGCGGCCCGATCTGGTGCTGATCGGCACCCACGGCCGGCGCGGCGCGGTCCGGTTGCTGCTCGGTAGCGTCACCGAGGAAGTGCTGCGACGGCTCAACCGCGATATTCTGGTCGTGCCGGTACGCGACGCGGCGTAGCACGCCGACAGCCCGTCAATTGCGGCTCGGGGGCCGGGCGGTGCCTGCTGGGTGGCGGGCGCTGCTCGATCGCTGTCGGCAAACTGCCGCTGCCGGATCACGCGCCATCACATCGCGTCACCTATTGCGCCATCAGCGCTGCTATCGGCGAGGCCCGCGGGCCACATCCTTCGGCCACGCGCGTGCTGAAAATACGCTGATTCCGGCCTGTTCGGCGCCGCTGTGCTGCGGCGCGTGCACTCCGGCTACCAATCTTACGACTTTACTAATACCGGGCCTCACAATCCTGAAAGCCGCTTAGCCAATTTTTAAGCCGCCCCGCGTACGTTCGATCACACAGTGTCTTGAGTGAGAGTTGTGAGTACGCCATGACAGAGCCCCACCGTCCGCGGGTCAAATACGTCATTGGACCCGATGGAAGTCCGTTAACGATTGCGGATTTGCCTGCTCCGGGGACCAAGCGTTGGGTGATCCGCCGCAAGGCCGAGGTGGTCGCCGCCGTTCGAGGCGGTCTTCTCTCCCTCGAAGAAGCCTGCAGCCGTTATACGCTGACCGTCGACGAGTTCCTGTCCTGGCAGTTCTCGATCGACCAGCACGGCCTGGCGGGCCTGCGGACCACGCGAATCCAGCAATATCGCCAGTAACCTTCCTTACCAAGATCTTAACGAATTCCGGAAAGCCGGCCCCGTTTCGGGAAGCCGGCTTTCGTCATGTCGGAAGCAATTTCCGTCCCGTTAAGATTTATTAACCTTCTGGAAACCATCCCATAGGCAAGATTTGCCTAGTCGGCCTTGGCGCCGAATCCGAGGGGCTGGTCTTGCAGAGTTTGGTGGGTTTCCTGAAGGGCTTGGGCGCCGCTCGGGTGATGGCGATGATTGCCGTCACGGTTGCGTTGCTCGGGTTTTTCGCCTTCGTCATCATGCGCGTGTCGCAGCCGCAGATGACCACCCTCTACACCGACCTCAGCAGCGCGGACGCGTCCAGCATCATCAAGGAGCTGGAGCGCCAGGCGATTCCGTTCGAGATGCGCAACGACGGCTCCACCCTGATGGTGCCGAAGGACAAGGTGACGCGGCTGCGCATGAAGCTGGCCGAAGGCGGCCTGCCGAAGGGCGGCGGCGTCGGCTACGAGATCTTCGACAAGTCGGACGCGCTCGGCACCACCAGCTTCGTCCAGAACATCAATCATCTGCGCGCGCTGGAAGGCGAATTGTCGCGCACCATCCAGGCGATCGACCGCGTTCAGGCGGCGCGCGTGCATCTGGTGCTGCCGGAGCGGCCGCTGTTCTCGCGCGAGGCGCCGGAGCCGTCGGCCTCGATCGTGCTGCGCGTGCGGGGCGCGCTGGAGCCGCAGCAGGTCCGCGCCATCCGCCATCTGGTCGCCTCCGCGGTCAACGGCCTCAAGCCGCAGCGGGTCTCGATCGTCGACGAAGCGGGGCAGTTGCTGGCGGACGGCACGGCCGGCGCCAACGCGGCCGACAGCGCGGCCGGCGACGAACGCCGCACCGCCTTCGAAAAGCGGATGCGCAACGAGGTCGAGGCGATCGTGTCGTCGGTGGTCGGCTCAGGCCGCGCCCGCGTCCAGGTCACCGCCGATTTCGACTACAACAAGATCACCCAGACATCGGACAAGTTCGACCCCGAGGGCCGGGTGCTGCGCTCGAGCCAGACCCGCGAGGAGCAGTCGCAGACGCTGTCGAACGACGGCCAGGTCACCGTCAACAACGAGCTGCCGGGCAATCAGGGCCAGGCCGGCGCCGGGCCGCGCGACCAGAGCAAGAAGTCCGAAGAGACCAACAATTACGAGATCTCGCGCGTCACCAAGACCGAAGTGACCGAGGCCGGCCGCGTCAACCGGCTGTCGGTCGCGGTGCTGGTCGACGGTATCTACAGCAAGAACGACAAGGGCGAACTGGTTTACGCCGAGCGCACCAAGGAGCAGCTCGACCGGATCGCCGCGCTGGTGCGTTCGGCGATCGGCTTCGACCAGAAGCGCGGCGACCAGGTCGAAGTCGTCAACCTCAAATTCGCCGAAGCGCCGCAGATCGAGAAGTTGCCGGAGCCCGCCGGCCTGCTCGGCATGCTGCAGTTCACGAAGGACGACATCATGAACATGATCCAGCTCGGCGTACTGTTCGTCCTCGGCCTGGTGGTGCTGTTCATGGTGATCCGCCCGCTGGTGAAGCGCGTGTTGGCCGACGATCGGGCGCAGGAAGCCCCCGGCGTGCCGGCGCTCACGGACGGCACCGTGCCGCAGATCGGCGCCGACGGACAGCCTGTCACGCCGCCCAGCATGATCGACATCGCCCAGGTCCAGGGCCAGGTCCATGCCCAGTCGGTGCACCGGGTCGGCGAACTGGCCGAGCGCAATCCCAACGAAACCGCAGCCATTGTCCGTCAATGGCTGGCCGAGCCCGCCTAATCCGCCATGGCCGAAACTCCCGCCACCACCAGCTCGGGCTCCGAAGACATCGCCAGCGTCGTCGCGACGCTCGCGCAGCGTCAGAGCGGCCGCCCCGCGTCGAAGCCGCTCCCCGGCCCGAAGCGCGCGGCGATCCTGATGCTCGCGCTCGGCGAGCAATACGGCGGCAAGATCTGGAGCCTGCTCGACGACGACGAGGTGCGCGAACTGTCGTCTGTGATGTCGACGCTCGGCACCATCGAGCCGGAAGTGGTCGAGGACCTGCTGCTCGAATTCGTGTCGCGGATGTCAGCGTCCGGCGCGCTGATGGGCAATTACGACGCCACCGAGCGGCTGCTGCAGCGCTATCTGCCGGCCGACCGGGTCAGCGGCATCATGGAGGAGATCCGCGGCCCCGCCGGCCGCAACATGTGGGAGAAGCTCTCGAACGTTCAGGAAGAGGTTCTCGCCAACTATCTGAAGAACGAATATCCGCAGACCACCGCGGTGGTGCTGTCGAAGCTGAAGCCCGAACACGCCGCCAAGGTGCTGGCGATCCTCCCCGACGACATGGCGCTCGACGTCATCAACCGCATGCTGCGAATGGAGTCGGTGCAGAAGGAAGTGGTCGAGAGCCTCGAGCGCACGCTGCGCTCCGAATTCATGTCGAACCTGTCGCAGACCCGCCGCCGCGACGCCCACGAGGTGATGGCGGAGATCTTCAACAATTTCGACCGCCAGACCGAGACCCGGTTCATGACCTCGCTGGAAGACGACAACCGCGAGGCCGCCGAGCGCATCAAGGCGCTGATGTTCACCTTCGACGATCTGGTCAAGCTCGATTCCGGCTCGGCGCAGACGCTGATGCGCAACATCGACCGCGACAAGCTGGCGATCGCGCTGAAGAGCGCCAACGAGGAAGTCCGCGGCTTCTTCCTCGGCAACATGTCGTCGCGCGCCGGCAAGATGCTGCTCGACGACATGGCGGCGCTCGGTCCGGTCCGGCTGCGCGACGTCGACGAGGCGCAGGCGCTGCTCGTCAATCTCGCCAAGGATCTCGCCGCCAAGGGCGAGATCGTGCTCACCAAGAACCGCGCCGACGACGAACTGGTGTATTGATGGCTGCTCCCGCGCAGAAATTCCTGTTCGACAACGATTTCGGGGCGCCCGACAAGGCCCGCGAGAAGGCCGCGGCGGCGGCCGAACTGGCGCAGGCGGTCGCCGCCGCCGAGCAACGCGGCTATCAGGTCGGCTTTGCTCAGGCGCAGCGCGAGATGCAGGCCGACGCCGAGCGCCTCTGCGCGATGGCGCTGGAGCAGATCGGGCAGTCGATGCAGGTGATCGCGGCTGGCATCGGCAGCGTCGAAACCCGGATGGAGACCGAGGCGGTCGAGGTCGCGGTGGCGGTGGCGCGCAAGCTGTGCCGCGAACTGATCGCCGCCGAGCCGCTGGCGGAGATCACCGCGCTGGTCGGCGAGTGCTTCCGGCATCTGGTGTCGACGCCGCATCTCGTGGTGCGGATCAGCGACGGGCTGTACGAAGCGGCGCGCGAGCGGATCGAACTGCTCGCCAAGCGCAGCGGCTTCGCCGGCCGCCTGGTGCTGCTGTCCGATCCGGAGATCGCCGGCGGCGACTGCAAGATCGAATGGGCGGATGGCGGCATGGTGCTGGAGCGCGCCGCCATCGAAGCGAAAATCACCGAACTGGTCGGGCGCTACATGGCGTCGCGCAAGTAACGAGATCGAGGACTCAACATGGGCGAAAACGACGGCCTGCCGCTGCCGGATCTGAACGGGGCCGATGCGCCGCCGCTGGCGGATGTCGGCTACAACGAGGAAGAACAGACCTCGCGCGTCGCCGCCGATCTCGAAGCGGTGTTCGACGTGCCGGTGCAGGTGTCGGCCGTGCTCGGCCGCTCCAAGATGGACGTCGGCGAACTGTTGAAGCTCGGTCCCGGCGCGGTGCTCGAACTCGACCGCCGCGTCGGCGAGGCGATCGACATCTACGTCAACAATCGGTTGGTGGCGCGTGGCGAGGTGGTGCTGGTCGAGGACAAGCTCGGCGTCACCATGACGGAAATCATCAAGGCGGACAACTGATCGCAGCCGTTCGGCGGCGCGGCAGACCTAAGGATCACAGGAGCAAACCATGCGGCTTCTCATCGTTGGCACCCTGAAGGGCCAGCTCACCACCGCGACCAAGATCGCGATCGACAACGGCGCCTCGGTCACCCACGCCTCCGACAACGAGCAGGCGATGCGGGTGCTGCGCGGCGGCAAGGGCGCCGACCTGCTGCTGGTCGATGTCGCGCTCGACATCCGCGATCTGGTGATGCGGCTCGAGGCCGAACACATCCATGTGCCGATCGTCGCCTGCGGCATCGCCTCGGACGCCCGCGCCGCCGTCGCGGCGATCCACGCCGGCGCCAAGGAGTACATCCCGCTGCCGCCGGATCCGGAGCTGATCGCCGCGGTGCTGGCGGCGGTGGCCAACGACAGCCGCGAACTGGTGTATCGCGACGAGGCGATGGTGAAGGTGGTGAAGCTGGCGCAGCAGATCGCCGGCTCCGAAGCCTCGGTGATGATCACCGGCGAGAGCGGCACCGGCAAGGAAGTGCTGGCGCGCTACGTCCACTCCCGCTCGCACCGCGCCAAGCGGCCGTTCATCAGCATCAACTGCGCGGCGATCCCCGAGCATCTCTTGGAGTCCGAGCTGTTCGGCCACGAGAAGGGCGCCTTCACCGGCGCCATCGCCCGCCGCATCGGCAAGTTCGAAGAGGCCAATGGCGGCACGCTGCTGCTCGACGAAATTTCCGAGATGGACGTGCGGCTGCAGTCCAAGCTGCTGCGCGCCATTCAGGAGCGGGTGATCGACCGCGTCGGCGGCAAGACGCCGGTGCCGGTCGATATCCGCATCCTCGCCACCTCGAACCGCAATCTGCAGGAGGCGGTGCGCGCCGGCACGTTCCGCGAGGACCTGCTGTTCCGGCTCAACGTCGTCAATCTCAAGATCCCGCCGCTGCGCGATCGTCCGGCCGACATCCTCGAGCTGGCGCAGCACTTCGCCAAGAAATACGCGGACGCCAACGGCGTGCCGCTGCGTCCGCTGTCGGCCGAGGCGCGCCGCGTGCTGACCACCAACCGCTGGCCCGGCAACGTCCGCGAACTGGAAAACACCATCCACCGCGCGGTGCTGATGGCGTCGGGCGACGAGATTGGTCCCGAGGCGATCATCTCGCCGGAAGGCGACCGGCTCGATCAGAGCAAGACACCGCCGGCGGTGGCGCACGCCACCTTCGCGGCCGAGCAGGTCACCCGGGCGCTGGTTGGCCGCACCGTCGCCGATGTCGAGCGCGACCTGATCCTCGAGACGCTGAAGCACTGCCTCGGCAACCGCACCCACGCCGCCAACATCCTCGGCATCTCGATCCGCACCCTGCGCAACAAGCTCAACGAATACGCCGACGGCGGCCTGCCGATCACTCCCGCGGGCGCCGGCGAACCGCGGGCGTTCGTATCGATGGGGTGAGCGGCCAACTCCGCGTCATTGCGAGGAGCGCAGCGACGAAGCAATCCAGCCCGTGCACTGCGCTTCTGGATTCCTTCGCTTCGCTCGCAATGACGGAGAGGCTGCTCACGAATATTTCGGCGCGTCCGGATTGCGGAAGATCCTGATCGGGTCGCCCGGTTCGAGCTTCGGTGCGGTCAGCATCCGGTAGGCGAACAGCGCCAGATAGGCGCAGGCGAGGGCGCCGACGACGTAGAGCAGGATGGTACCGAACCGTTTCATGCGCGCCTCGTGCCGCGGCCGGAGGGCGCGCAGTCGGTGCCAGCCATGACGCAGGATCTGCCGCCGGCAAGGCGACCAAACGCGGCGGGCACCTCGCGTTCCCCTCCCGCCCGGCGGCTTGCACCGCGCCGCCAAGACGCTAGCTTGCGGCCATCGAGTCGCGGGCGGAGTCCGCGCCTGTTCCGCCCGAAAGCCCGATGACCACCTTCACCCCAGTCCAGGATGCGGCGCTGAAAGCCGTCGGCGAGTGGCTCAAAGCCAAGCCCGGCCGCAATGGCACGCCGCTGGTGTTCCGGCTGTTCGGCTTCGCCGGCACCGGCAAGACCACGCTGGCGCGAGAGATCGCCGAGGGCGTCTCGGGCGAGGTCAAGTTCGCCGCCTTCACCGGCAAGGCGGCGCTGGTGATGCGCAACAAGGGCTGCGACGACGCCTCGACCATCCATTCGCTGATCTATCGCACCAAGGAGTCGGGCGTCGAACAGCCGAGCTTCGAACTCTGGGACGACGCGCCGGCTTCGAAGGCCAAGCTGATCGTGATCGACGAATGTTCGATGGTCGACGAGGAGCTCGGCCGCGACCTGATGTCGTTCGACTGTCCGCTCTTGGTGCTCGGCGATCCGGCGCAGCTGCCGCCGATCCAGGGTGGCGGCTTCTTCACCAATGCCGAGCCCGACGTGATGCTCACCGAGGTGCATCGCCAGGCGCAGGACGATCCGATCGTGCGGCTGTCGATGGATGTGCGCGAAGGCCGGCGGCTCGAGCTCGGCCGCTACGGCGAGACCGAAGTGGTGACGCGCGACGGCCTCGATCCGCAACGGGTGATGGACGCCGATCAGGTGCTGGTCGGCCGCAACAACACGCGCCGCGCCTACAACGCGCGCTTTCGCCAGCGGCTGAGCATCGAGGACCCGTTTCCGGTCGGCGGCGACAAGCTGGTGTGCCTGCGCAACAATCGCAAGAAGGCGCTGTTCAATGGCGGGCTGTGGCGGGTGAAGTCGCGCTCGCCGATCAAGACCAAGATCATCACGCTGCGGGTGACGCCCGACGAGGATTTCGGCGGCCGGCTGACAAAAGTGTCGGTGCGCCAGGAATGCTTCGCCGGCGGCATCGAGGATATCAGCTGGGATCAGCGCAAGCCCTACGACGAGTTCGACTACGGCTACGTGCTCACCGTGCACAAGAGCCAGGGCTCGCAATGGGACGACGTCGTGCTGTTCGACGAAAGTTTTGCGTTTCAGGACTCGCGGGCGCGCTGGCTCTACACCGGGATTACGCGCGCGGCGAAGCGGCTCAGCGTGGTGGTGTAAGGCGAGTCAGTCTTCGCGTCGCCCTCACCCCAGCCCTCTCCCGCAAGCGGGAGAGGGAGCCGGCCCCGTGTGCGGCGACGCCGTGGGCAAAAGCGGGGGCTCACGAGCAATGACCTCACCCCAAGCACTGCGAACTCCCTCTCCCGCTTGCGGGAGAGGGCTGGGGTGAGGGCGCCCCAGGCAGTGACTCAGCCCGCCCGCTTCGCCACGAACGTCATGCGCCACGGGTTGTGGCCGATGTTGGTGTCGGCGCGGATCGCCGAGAAGCCGGCGGCTTTCAGCTTGTCCAGCATCTCGGCCTCGGCGTAGCGCTGCAGGCCGATCTTGGTGCGGAGCTGGCGATAGTCGGACAGCGCGGTGCGGGCCAGGCCCCACAGCGCATCCTGCAGGAAGCCGTGCCGCGCCGCCATCTTCAGCAGTGCGGCGACGTCGCGTCCCATCCCGACCTTCGGGTCCAGGATGTCGCCCAGAACCAGCTTGCCGGAGCGGCGCAGCAGCCGCCGGATCAGCGCCAGCGCCTTGTCCAGCTCGTCCGGCGTCATGTACTGCGCCACCGAGTTCATCACGACGAGGTCGAGCGAGCCGTCCGGCAGCGCCGCCAGCTCGTCCAGCGACCGGACCTTGATGTTCGGATGCTGGGCGAACCGGGCCTTGAGCCGGCCGCGCACCCCCGGCGCCGGCTCGGCCAGGATCAGCGTCCCGCAGGCGGCCGCGACCTTGGCGGCGGACAGCGCCTCGCCGCAGGAATAGTCCAGCACGGTCGCGTCCGGGGCGCCGATATAGCCGATGATGTCCTTGGCGATCTCGTCGAAATGCACGTCGCGATGCAGCTTGCTGACATAGATCGTGTGGGTGGAGTCGTAATAGTCGATCCAGTCGTCCATCGAGCCTCGCTGCGGCGGTAACGGAGTGCTGGGCGGCCGCGGGCGCGGCGCCGTATCCCTCGGGCGGGAAAGACCGGGTCCCGATTTTGTTCCATCGTGGGAACGCGCCGAAAGCCGGCGCGTTGACCCCGGTCTAAGGCGTTTGCCGAGCGAGGGAAACAAAAACCGCAGAATCCGGCAAGACGGCGCGGTTCCCGCTCGTCATGCTTGCGCCCGCCCCGGCCCAACGCCGTCCTTCACCGCCGTTCACAACATAGGATCGCCATCGTGACCAAGAGCAAATCCGCCGTCGCCGCCGACCTCGACACCCCGACCGATCTGCCGCAGCAGTCGGTCGAGAAGATCTCGGCGGCGCTGAACACGCTGCTGGCCGACGCCTTCGCGCTGTATCTGAAGACCAAGAATTTCCACTGGCACATCAGCGGTCGGCATTTCCGCGACTACCATCTGATGCTCGACGAGCAGTCCGACCAGATCTTCGCCACCACCGACCAGCTCGCTGAGCGCGTCCGCAAGGTCGGCGGCGTGACGCTGAAGTCGATCGGCCAGATCGCCAAGCTGCAGACCATCGAGGACAACAACGAGGACTACGTCCCGCCGCGCGAGATGCTGCGCGAACTGATGAACGACAACAAGAAGATGGCGGCCGCGATGCGCAAGGCGCACGAGATCGTCGACGACTGCAAGGACGCGGCGAGCGCCGGCCTGCTCGAAAACTTCATCGACGAAACCGAGCGCCGCACCTGGTTCCTGTTCGAAGCCAGCCGCCAGGAAGGCGGCAACGAGGCGTAAGCCTTCCCGGGCACGACGCGCTCCCTCTCCCGCTTGCGGGAGAGGGCTGGGGTGAGGGGCAGCCCCGGGGCACTGACCCGCCTTTCATAACAAGTACACGCCGCGGCCTCGCGGAGATGCCCCCTCACCCGGATTGCTACGCAATCCGACCTCTCCCCGCGCGCGGGGAGAGGT
>NZ_LJIC01000141.1 GCF_001295845.1 Rhodopseudomonas sp. AAP120
GAGCCGGTCGAGCCCGCGGCGATCACCGGGCCGCCCGGATGCGCCGCGAGTCGGCGCGTCTCCGCCTCGATCAGCAGATTGCGGCGCGCCGCCGGCTCGATCCGGTCGGTCTCGCGCAGATGCTGCGGCCACCACTGCCCGGCGATCTTCAGGAAATCGAGCGTCAGCTTCCAGTAGCGGTCGAACGCATCCGGCACCAAGCTGTCGAGCGCTCCCCAGTCGACGCCGCGCGTCGCCATGTCGTCGATCAACCGCGCCAGATCGTCGGCCAGCGCCACCGTCGAGGCCGGGCCGCCGATGACAAGCGGCGCCTGATGCGGATCGCCGGGCCGGAGGCTCTTGGCCCAGACAGCGATCAATTGCGCCAGCAGCAGCCGGCGTGGCAGGCCGTCGAGCGCGGGCGGAATGTCCAGATCGGCGATGCCCTCGGCAGCCTGCGCGAAGGCCAGCTCGTCCTCATCGATGCCGCCGAGCGCGACGATGCGCGGCAGCAGCACCGCGTCGGTGCCGAGCACGTCGAGGAAGATATCGCGGGCGAGGCGTCCGGCGCGGCGGGTCGGCAGATACAGCGTCGCTTCGGCCAGCCGCTCCGGCTGGGTGCGGACCGAGAAGCCCTCGATCAACTCGCCATCGACCAGCGCGGCGATCGTCGTGCGCAGAAACGGCGCGGAAGGCGGAACACTGAAAACGCGCATGGACACCCTGATTCGCCGGTCAGGCGATCATGCCATGGGCGGGCGCCGCAAGGGAGGTACGACCAGCCTCAGGCGACGCTGACCAGATAGGCGCGCTCGGCCGCCGCCACTGCGTCGGGCGTACCGACATGCATCCAGGTGCCGTCGAGCCGCAGCCCGAACAGCCGGCCCTGCTCGGCCGCCTGATCAAACTTCTGGGTCAGCGAGAACTCGCCCTGGGGCGCATTGGCGAAGATCGCCGGCGACATGATGGCGACGCCCGCATAGACGAACGGCGTCACCTCGTTCTCCTTGCGCTTGCGCAGACTGCCGTCCGGCGCCATTGCGAAGTCGCCCTTGCCGGCATAGCCAATGCTGCCCGCGGTCGGCGCCATCAGCAGCAGGATGTCCATCCGCGCCGGATCGAACGCGTCGGCGAGGCGCGCGAGATTCGGCCGCACGCCGTCGATCCACAACGTGTCGGCGTTGAGATGATAGAACGGCGCATCGCCGAGCAACGGCAGCGCCTTGACCACCGCGCCGCCGGTGCCAAGCACCGCGTCGCGTTCGTCGGAGATGATCACCTTCGGCGCGGTTCGTCCCGCGACGTGATCGATGATCTGGTCGGGCAGATAGTGCACGTTGACGACGGCTTCGGTGACGCCGGCGTCCGCAAGCCGGTCGAGCACATGGTCGAGCAGCGGCTTGCCGGCGACGCGCACCAGCGGCTTCGGCATGTTGTCGGTGAGCGGCCGCATGCGCAGGCCGAAGCCTGCAGCAAGCACCATGGCGCGGGAAGGTTGAACGGACATCGTCGCTCGTGTTTCGAACCGGACCGGAGACGAATCGATTGTATCACGCAGCGCCGACCGGTCTATCGACGGTCTTGGGTATTCGCTAACCATGACGCAGATGCGACATCGCGGCCTCTGCAACAACCGTAGCAACGACGCGCGCACAACTGCGTGCGGCGCCGGACGCGGTCAGACGGTCGCGGCCTGGGCGCGAGGGCTTTTGCCCTTCTTCTTGTCCTGGCGCAGGAAGCTGACGCCGATCTGATCGCCATTGACCCAGCTCAGCTCGCAGCGGCGATAGGCCAGTCCGGTGGACGACAGCAGCAGGAAGAATTCCTTGAGGTTGAGGCCGTCGACGGCGCCCTCGATGGTCAGCTTGCCGCCCGCCTCGGAGACGTCTTCGAGCAGGCACGGCCGACGCCAGGTTCCATCGATCGCCATCATCTGCGCCCGAATGCCGCGTTCGAACACCACGCGGCCATCCTTGTTCCGTTCACCAACCATGACGTGTCCCTCGCCCGACGCAGCGGTTGAACGCGCGAATCCTGGGTCGACTACGAAGATCCGGACGCTAGCGAGCGACCGACTAATTTCGGGTAAAAACAGTCGCTCGAATCACACCGGCGGCGGCACGTTGGCCTGGTACCAGGCGTCGAGTTCCGCCAGCGACGGGTGCGCCAGCGAGCGCGTCAGATAGGTCCAGATCCGCGGCTGGTGCTTGAGATAATGCGGCTTGCCGTCGCGCCGGTTGAGCCGCGCGAAGGTGCCGAGCAGCCGGGTGTTGCGCTGCGCCGACATCAGCGCGTAGAGCCGCGCGAAGGCGGCCGGATCGAACCGCGGATCGGCCGCGATCCGCGCCTTGATGTAGCGGCCGAACAGCGCCAGTTCGAGCGCCTCGGGCACGTCGATCCGCGCGTCCTGCAGCAGCGACACCAGATCGTAGGCGGCCGGCCCCAGCACGGTGTCCTGGAAATCGATCACGCCGACCCGCGCGGTGCCTTCGCGCTGCTCGAGCCAGATCAGATTCGGCGAGTGATAATCGCGTAGCAGCCAGCTGCGCGGCTCGCCGGCGACGCCGATCAGCAACCGGCGCCACATCGCGAAGAACTCGGCGCGCCGCGTATCCGCAATGGCCACGCCGCGGTCGGGCAGGTACCATTCGGGCATCAGCCCGATTTCGATCAGCATCGCCTCGGTGTCGAACACCGGGATCGCGTAGGTCTCCTGCGGCAGCGGCAATGTCTCGGGCAACGGCTTCGCGTGCAGCTCCGCCAGCAGCTCCGCCGCGGCCTGATAGCGCTCGGCGATCGGCGCCGGCGGCGTGCCGGTGACGAAACTCTCGGAGCCGAAATCCTCGGTGATGAGGAAGCCGGATTCAAGATCGGCGTGATGGATCGCCGGCGCCGACACGCCGTGCCGGCGCAGCCCTTCGGCGATCGCCACGAACGGCCGGACGTCTTCGGCCAGATGCACCGCGGCGCTGTAGCTCTTGCCGGCGTAGAGCGCGGGGCCGTCCGGGCGGCGCGGCGCGTTCATCAGGATCAGCGACTCGCCGTCCCTGACCAGCCGCGCATAGGAGCGCGTCGAGGCATCGCCCGGCATGTGACGGCGATCGGCGTCCGCATAGCCCGAGGTCTCGATGAAGCTGCGCAGCGCGGCGAGCCGCTCGACCTGCGCGGCGGCCTTGCCGTGTCCGGTGATCTCGGCGGCGCGCGCCAGCGAACCGAGCGCGGGGCGATGACTGAGCGCGATGTCGATGCGATCGGCCGGCATCGCATCCGGCGCCCGCTCCGGCCATTCGATCAGCGCCACCGCGCCTTCGGGCAGCGGCGACAAGCCGATCTCTTCGAGCTCGCCGGGATCTTCGATGCGATACAGGTCGGCGTGCAGCAGCGGAAACGGCGGCAGCTCGTAGCTCTGCACCAGCGTGAAGGTCGGGCTCGGCACTTCGAACTCGTCGTCGCCGGCGAGATAGCGGATCATCGCCCGCGCCGCCGCGGTCTTGCCGGCGCCGAGATCGCCCGACAGCGTGACGACGTCGCCGGGACCGATCAGCAGCGCGACTTCGGCCATCAGTCGTGCGGTCGCCGTCTCGTTGGCGAGTGCGACCGAGAATGTCGCCGGCGCTGTCATTCGGCGGCGTTACGCTGCGCGGTCTGGTCGATCGGGAATTCGCAGATCACCGTGGTGCCGCGCCCGACCACCGAGTCGACCTGGACCTTGCCGCCGTGCAGTTCGACGAACGACCGCACCAGCGCCAGGCCGAGCCCCGGGCCGCGATGCCGCGAGCCCTGGGAGTGGCTCTCGAACCAGTCGAACACCTTGTCCTTGAGCGCCGGATCGATGCCCGGGCCGGCGTCGGTCACCGAGAACACCACGCGGTTGCCGGCCTTGCGCACCGCGAGCTTCACCACCGCCTGCTGCGGCGAGAAGCCGACCGCGTTGGCGAGCAGATTGTACAGCACCTGCACGACGCGGCGCTCGTCGCCGACGAAGCCCTCGATGCTGGGATCGAGGTCGATATCGAGCGTGATCTGGTCGCGCGCGAGGCGATCCTGAATGCCCTCGGTGGCCGCCTCGATGGCGCGACCGATATGGATCGGGCCGAGGTTGAGCGTCATCGCCCCGGCGTCGATGCTGGCGAGATCGAGGATGTTGTTGATGATCGCCAGCAGCGCGTTGGTCGAGGTGGTGATGTAGGCGAGGTACTCGGCCTGCTTGCCGGTCAGCGGCCCGGTGCTCGGATCGCTGAGGAAATGCGCGAAGCCGATGATCGTGGTCAGCGGCGAGCGCAGCTCGTAGGAGACGTGGTGGACGAAGTCGATCTTGATGCGGTCCGCCGTCTCCAGCGCCTCGTTGCGCTCGCGCAGCGCGCGCTCGACGTTCTCGGTGTCGGTGATGTCCTGGAACGTCAGCATGGTCGCGCCGTCGGGCAGCGGCATGGTCTTGCACGACAGCACGGTGCCGTCGCGGCGCTCCAGCTTCAGCAGCACGTTGCGGCGGTCGTCGATGCCGGTGATGGCGCTGCGCAGCGCCTGCCAGCTCACCGCATCGTCGAACAGCGGCCGGCACCACTCCTCGACGGTCTCGATATGCGGCCGCGTCGCCAAAGCTTCAGCCGACAGATTCCACATTCGCGTGAAGGCGGGATTGAACAGCTGCGCGCAGCCGTTGCTGCCGAACACCGCGACGGCTTCGCTTAAATTGTCGAGCGTCTCGCGCTGCACGTCGATCAGGCCGCCATAGCGGCGCTGCAGATCGAGGCTCTCGGTGACGTCGTCGAACAGATAGGTGACGCCACCTTCCTGATTGGGCGTGGTGACGATGCTGATCGCGCGGCCGTCGGGCAGATACCAAATCGCCTTCTCGGCCTCGACGGCCCGATAGGCTTCGTGCAGCTTGTTCTTCCACTCCTTGAAGTCGCGCTCCTCGGGCAGCTTGCGCGCCGCGCGCAGCCGGTCGAGCACGCTGGAATCGTCCGGATGGCTGTCGAGAAAGCCGCGGTCGAGGTCCCAGAGCTTGCGATAGGAGTCGTTGTAGAACGCCAGCCGACGCTGCGCGTCGAACACCGCGACGCCCGACGACAACTGATCGAGCGTGCGGCGATGCGCGTCGGCCATCCGCACCAGCGCGGCGCCGAGCGCCGCCGCCTCGCTGGAATCCACCGCCATGCCTGCGCTGCCACCGGCCAGCCGCAGCGCCCGGACGTCGAAATAACGCCGCTCGCCGCGCACCACGACCGGCAGCCGCGCGGCGAATTCGGCCTTGTCGCCGAGCGCGCGGGCGAGATTGCCGCGGTCGTTGCTGTCCAGCAGTTCGAGATTGCGGCTGACCGCGTCGGCCGGGCTGGCGGCGTCGGTCGCGCGCGCATAGGCGGCGTTGGCGAAATTCAGTTCGCCCGAGGCGCGGCGCGTCCAGATCGGCCACGGCGCCGCCTCGGCGAAGCCGCGCAGCATCTCGGTCTCGTCGTGCAGCGCCTTGAAGCGGCGCGCCATGTCGGCGAGTTCGCGGCGCACGCCGCTGAGTTCGCGGATCCGCAGAATCGCCTGGCCGCCGATGGCGCGGCCCATCGCCTCGATCGAGCGGCCGGTCGACGTCGTCAGGTGCAGCAGGAAAGATTCGCCCTTGTCGAGCAGCGCGTCGACGGCATGGTCCATCTGCAGCGCCGGTTCCGGCGGCAGCCACGTGCCGAACGCCAGCACGCGCTGCGGCTGCGCGCTCGCGCCGTGGCCGTCGTGCGGCAGCAGCAGCGCGGTGTCGCCGCTGATCTGCGGGCGATTGTCGCCGGCCGGCCACGAGATCAGCACCTGCGGCTCGACGAACAGCAGCGCGCGAAGGCGGTCGGATTCGGCCTGCAGGCTTTGCACCTCGGCGCGCAGCCGCGCCTCCTGGGTCGAGGCGCGCTGCCGCGTGCGCATCAGCAAAATCGCCGACACGACCGAGAAGCCGAGCACCGACACGGCCATCGCCATCGTCACGAGCTCGTGGCGATTGAGATCGGTGATCACTTGGGATGTCAGGGCGACGATCGGATCATCGGCCGCCCACACCGGCGTCGACGCCGTGAGTAAGCCAGCCCCTGCGAGGCCGCGCACCAGCGACGTGCACGACAAGCAGGCCCGACGCATCGACCCCAATACGTCTGACATGGATTGCCCCAAACCACTCGACGCGATCGCAGATCGTCAACGCCGCTGCCGAATCGCTGGACAATATCCTGTTCGTGACTCGGGGGGTAAGAGTCCAGACCGTGAACGTCGCCGGGGCGCGGGACGAAACGGGAAAGTATATTTTTAACCGACGAATCGTCGCTCGCTTGACACAAAATCTAGCGGCCGGTCGAGCCGAAGCCTCCTACACCGCGATCGGTTTCAGTCAGCGTCTCGACACGGATCAGTTCGGCGCGCACCACCGGGGCGATCACCATCTGAGCGATGCGTTCACCACGGCGGATGGTGAAGGGCTCGGCGCCGTGATTGATCAGCAGCACGGCGACCTCGCCGCGATAATCGGCGTCGATCGTGCCCGGCGCGTTGAGCACGGTGACGCCGAACTTGGCGGCGAGTCCCGAGCGCGGCCGGACCTGGGCTTCGTAGTTCGGCGGCAACGCAATCGACAGACCGGTCGGCACCAGCACGCTGCGGCCGGGCGCCATCACCAGCGGCGCCTCGGCGCTGATCGCCGCGCATAGATCGAGCCCGGCGGCGTGCGCGGTCTGATACGACGGCAGCGGCAGGCCGTCGGCGTGCGGCAGTTGCTTGATCTCGACGGCGACGGTCTCGTTCATCAGGCGTGTACTTCCGAGTCTTGGGGCAAGTCTTGTTCCGCCTGGGCGATGCGCTGCACCAGCGCGCGCGCGACGTCGTCCTTGGTCATCACCGGCCACGAATCGATCTCGACGGCGTTGCCGGATTTCATCAGCAAATGCACGGTGTTACGATCACCGCCCATGACCCCGGTGGCGGGCGAAACATCGTTGGCGACGATCCAGTCGCAGCCCTTGCGGGCGAGCTTGGCGCGGGCGTTGTCGAGCAGATGCTCGGTCTCGGCCGCAAAGCCGATCACCAGCGGCGGGCGGCCGTCAGTGAGTTTCGAGATCGTCGCGAGGATATCGGGATTCTCGGTGAGCTGCAGCGGCGGCGGGCCGCCGGCGCCCTTCTTGATCTTCTGCTCGCCCTCGCTGGCGACGCGCCAGTCGGCCACCGCGGCGGCGAAGATCGCGACGTCGGCGGGCAGCGCGCTGCGTACGGCAGCGAGCATATCGCGCGCCGATTCGACACGCGTCAGCGTCACGCCGTCGGGCGCTGCGAGATCGACCGGGCCTGATATCAGCGCCACTTCGGCGCCGGCGCGCGCTGCCGCGGCGGCGATCGCGTAGCCCTGTTTGCCGGACGAGCGATTGGCGATGTAGCGCACCGGATCGATCGGCTCGTGCGTCGGCCCGGCGGTGATCAGCACCCGGCGGCCGCGCAGCGGGCGCGGCGGCGGTGCGAAAAGTCGCTGTGCCGCAGCGGCTATCTCGATCGGCTCGGCCATCCGCCCGGTGCCGGCCTCGCCGCGCTCGGCCATCTCGCCGGCATTCGGCCCGACCATGGTGACGCCGTCGCGGCGCAGCTGATCGACGTTGCGGCGCGTCGCAGGATTGTTCCACATCAGCGGATTCATCGCCGGCGCCAGCAGGATCGGCCTGTTAGTTGCCAGCAGGATCGCGGTGGCGAGATCGTCGGCGTGGCCGCCGGCCATCTTGGCCATCAGGTCGGCGGTGGCGGGCGCGACGACGATCAGATCGCAGTCGCGCGCGAGGCGGATGTGGCCGGCGTCGAACTCGCTCTGCGGATCGAACAGATCCGTGTAGCAGCGCTGATGCGACAGCGCGCTCGCCGTCAGCGACGTGACGAATTGCTGCGCCGCCTTGGTGAGCACGACCCGCACATCGGCGCCGCGCTCCTTCAGCCGGCGGATCAGGTCCATCGCCTTGTAGGCCGCGATGCCACCGCCAACGATTAGCGTGACGCGCGCCGCGGACGCCGGCGCAGCGGCAAAAGCCGAGTGATTGCCAGAGGTTATGTCATCCGGGACGGATGCGCCGCCGGCTTGCGGCAAACTTGGGGCAAACCCGTGGCGCTGGTGAACTGCGTCACGGAGAATGACTCGCACCTCGTCTTCCATCGACCGGCCGTTGGCGGCCGCGCGCTGGCGCAGCTCGGCCTTCAGCATCTCGTCGAGTTTGCGGATGGTCAGGTTGGCCATGGTGGAAAGCTACCGCATGCAGGCGTTGCCATCAAGCACCGATAGCAACGCCAGCACTACAGCCGCGACATCGCGATGAGAACGCCAATGAATGTCACAGCGATGATCCACAGCGCCACCGTCCGGCCGCGGGTGCGGCGGCGTTCGGAGTGGCCGATCGCCGCGATGGTCTCGGGCGCCAGCACGAGGCCATCCTTGGTCATCACTTCGAGCTGGTTCAGCACGGTGACGGCGCGCGACACGATGGTCGGCAGGCTGGAGAGCGTGTGACCGAGTTCGCCGGCGCCGCTGATCGCGCCCTGGACCTGACCGAGCGGGCCGAGGTTGCGCTGAATCCATTCGCGCACCACCGGGTCGGCGACCTTCCAGATATCGAGCTTCGGATCGAACGACCGCGCCACGCCTTCGACCACCACCATGGTCTTTTGCAGAAGTATCAACTCCGGCCTGGTGCGCATGTCGAACAGGCCGGTGACCTCGAGCAGCAGCGTCAGCAGCTTGGCCATCGAGATTTCTTCGGCCACCCGATTGTGGATCGGCTCGCCGATGGCGCGGATCGCCTGCGCGAAATTCTCGACCGAATGATGCGGCGGCACGTAGCCGGCCTCGAAATGCACCTCGGCGACGCGGCGATAGTTGCGGGTGATGAAGCCGAGCAGGATCTCGGCGAGGAAGCGCCGCTCCTTCGGCAGCAGCCGCCCCATGATGCCGAAGTCGACCGCGACCAGCCGCCCGTCGCTGCCGAGGAACAGATTGCCCGGATGCATGTCGGCGTGGAAGAAGCCGTCGCGCAGCGCGTGGCGCAGGAAGCTCTGGATCACCTTGCGGCCGAGCGCGACGGTGTCGACATTGGCTTCGGCGAGCCGCTTGTGATCGTTCAGCGGAATGCCGTCGATCCACTCCATCGTCAGCACGTTGTGGGTGGTGCGATCCCAGTCCACCGTCGGCACCCGGAAATCCGGATCGTCCTTGGTGTTCTCGGCCATTTCGGAGGCGGCCGCGGCTTCGAGCCGCAGGTCCATCTCCATCGCGACCGAACGCGACATCGTGTTGATGACTTCGACGAGGCGCAGCCGCCGCGCTTCGGACGAATATTGCTCGGCCTTGTCGGCAACGAAGAAGAAATCCGACAGATCGCGCTTGAAGCGCGCCGCCACGTTGGGGCGCAGCACCTTGACGGCGACCTGCTTGTGCACGCCGTCGACCTCGACAAGGCCGCGATGCACCTGGGCGATCGAGGCGGCTGCGACCGGCGGCGACAGGCTGACGAACGCCTGCGCCACAGGCCTTTCCAGTGATGCGGCGATCACCGCGTTGGCTTCGTCCTGCGAGAACGGCGGCAGCCGGTCCTGCAGCGCTTCGAGATCGCGCGCCATCGCGACGCCGACCACGTCGGGCCGCGTCGCCAGAAACTGCCCGAGCTTCAAGTACGCCGGGCCGAGCCGCGTCAGCGCGCGCGACAGCCGCGGGCCGGACTTGGCGCCGGGCCGCTCGATCAGCCGCGCCAGCCGGATCGGCACCTGGCCCGCAGGCGGAATCAGCGCCGGATCGACCACGCCGAACACGCCCTCGCGCGCGAACACGAAGGCGGCGCGCGCGAGCCGCGCCGCATGCGTCAGGGCTGCGATCACAAACGCCAGCCCGAATGCAGCGCCACGATGCCGCCGCTCATGATCTGCCAGTTGACCCGCGCGAAGCCGGCGTCGCGGATCATCTCGGCGAAATCATACGGCCGCGGGAATTTGCGGATCGATTCGACCAGATATTGATAGCTGTCGGCGTCGCCGGTCACGGCGCGGCCGATCTGCGGGATCACCTTGAAGGAGAACAGGTCGTAGACCTTGGCGAGGCCCGGCACGTCGACGGTCGAGAATTCCAGGCACAGAAAGCGGCTGCCCGGCTTCAGCACCCGATAGGCTTCCTTCAAGGCGAGATCGATCCGCGGCACGTTGCGGATGCCGAACGCGATCGTATAGGCGTCGAAGCTCTTGTCGGCGAACTGCAGCGCTTCGGCGTTGCCTTCGACGAAATCCACCTGCTGGTCGAGATGCCGCTCGGCGGCGCGCTGGCGGCCGACCTCGAGCATGTCGGTGTTGATGTCGCAGACCGTGGAGTGGAATCCGGCGCCCGAGGCCTTGGCGGCGCGGAACGAGATGTCGCCGGTGCCGCCGGCGACGTCGAGCAGCCGGAACGGCGAATCGTCACGCGGCGGGTTCAGCGTGGTGATCATCACGTCCTTCCACAGCCGATGCATGCCGCCCGACATCAGGTCGTTCATCAGGTCGTAGCGGCTGGCGACGCTGTGGAACACGTCGTTGACCAGCGTCTGCTTGTCGTCCAGCGGCACGTCGCGGTAGCCGAAATGCGTGGTCTCGTTCGGCTGATTCATATCGTCACTCCTGCGCGCGGAGGATTTTTCGGGCCGAACCGCCCGAAACGCGAAAACCCGCTCCGCGGCGCACCATATAGCGCGCCGGGGCGCGAGGCGCTATCACCTGAATGCCCTAGCCGCCAGGCGGATTGGCGGGCCTCCGACGGGCCTCACCCCGTCATTGCGAGCGCAGCGAAGCAATCCAGAGCCGCACACGACGCCCGTCGCTGGATTGCTTCGTCGCGGAGCCTGTGCTCGGACGGCGCAAAGCGCCGATCCGAGTGCTCCTCGCAATGACAGGGAGAGGATGACGAACCAAATAGAGCCTGTTCATGCCCGAGCTTCCCGAAGTCGAAACCGTCCGCCTCGGCCTGCAGCCGGCCATGGAGGGATTCCGGATCGAGCGGGCGGTCGCCAACCGCGGCGATCTGCGGTTTCCGTTCCAGCAGGACTTCGTGTCGCGGCTGACCGGACAGACCATCACCGGGCTGGGCCGCCGCGCCAAATATCTGCTCGCGGACCTATCCTCCGGCGACGTGCTGCTGATGCATCTCGGCATGTCGGGCTCGTTCCGCGTCGTCACCGAGGGCGGCGCGGCGACGCCGGGCGAGTTTCACCATCCGCGCAGCGAGGATCGCACCCACGATCACGTCGTGTTCGAGATGTCGAGCGGCGCGCGGGTGATCTTCAACGACCCGCGCCGGTTCGGCTTCATGAAGATCTTTGCCCGCGCCGATATCGACGACGAGCCGCATCTCAGGGGCCTCGGCCCCGAGCCGCTCGGCAACGCGTTCGACGCGGCGATGCTGGCCAAGGCCTGCGCCGGCAAGCAGACCAGCCTGAAGGCCGCGCTGCTCGACCAGCGCGTCGTCGCAGGCCTCGGCAACATCTATGTGTGCGAGGCGCTGTGGCGCGCGCATCTGTCGCCCAAGAGGAAGGCCGCGACGCTGGCCGACCGCAAAACCGCGCCGACCGAGCGCGCGCTGCGCCTGACCGAGTCAATCCGCGCCGTGCTGACCGACGCCATCAAGGCCGGCGGCTCCTCGCTGCGCGACCACCGCCAGACCAGCGGCGAACTCGGTTACTTCCAGCACTCCTTCGCGGTGTACGACCGCGAGGACGAGCGCTGCCGGACGGACGGCTGCACCGGCACGGTGAAGCGCTTCGTGCAGAACGGGCGATCGACGTTCTGGTGTGCGGTGTGTCAGAAGTAGGTGAGTGACTAGCGCCGTGCTCGGTGCTCCCTCACCCCGGCCCTCTCCCGCAAGCGGGAGAGGGGGCGCGCGGCGGTCGGGGTAAAGTTATTTCTCAATTACTCCGGCCGAAACGTTCATCCAAATCCCTCGCCCCGCTTGCGGCCTGCTCCCTCTCCCGCTTGCGGGAGAGGGCTGGGGTGAGGGCGACGCGGGAAGTGAGGTCGCGTATTGGTACTTGCCACCTTGCGGAGAATAACCGCGTGCGCCGTGGTGCCGCCGCAAAGCGGCGATAGCGCGGGCGCAGGGGCACGTCTCACAACGGACCAACCATGCCGAGCCGCTTTTCACGAACCACGCCGGTGCTGCGGATCTTCGATATCGCCAAGGCGCGCGAATTCTATCTCGATTATCTCGGCTTCCGGCTCGACTGGGAGCATCGCTTCGAGCCGGACCTGCCGCTGTACATGCAGGTGTCGCGCGACGATGCGGTGCTGCATCTCAGCGAACACCATGGCGACTGCTCGCCGGGCGCCAAGCTGCTGCTCGACACCACCGGCCTGCGCGACTATCACGCCGAGCTCGCCGCCAAGGGCTACACCTATCTGCGCCCCGGCCTCGAAACGCCGCCCTGGGGCGGATTGACGATGACGGTGACCGACCCGTTCTCGAACCGCATCGTGTTCACCGAGCGTACCGACGAGACGATCGGCGTCTGAGGATCTGGTCTTTTCGGACGCAATGAGCGCTGTGCTCGGGGCACCCTCACCCCAACCCTCTCCCGCAAGCGGGAGAGGGGGCGCGCTGCGGTCGGGGAGAGTTGTTCGTCAATGACGACGGCAGAAAAGCTCATCCGCATCCCTCGCCCCGCTTGCGGCGAACTCCCTCTCCCGCTTGCGGGAGAGGGGTGGGGTGAGGGCGACGCGGGGACTAAGTCCGCTTTGATTACTTCCGCACGCAGATCAAACGCACCACGCTCGCCTTGGCGTCGGTGCCGGCGTCGGTCGCCGGCTTGACGTCGGCGCTCGCCAAGAATTTGCGCACCGTGTCGGCGTCGACCAGCGTCGCCTGGGTGGCGATGGCGGCGTTGGCGGGCCCGGCGACTTGCGGCGGACGCAGCAAAGTGAGCCCGGCGAACTTGCCGTCGGCGTCGCGCGCCGGGGCGCCGGAGAAGCCGAGGCCCGGCGGCGGCGACAGCGCGAGGCCGCCGTTACTCCCGACCGCCGTGACGCCGGCGCGCGCGACTGTCACGGCGGCGCCGCCGCCCTGGCTTTGCGGATCGGCAATGCCGACAAGATCGACCGTGGCGGGCGGCTTCGCAGCGCCGAGCGCCAGCGGCTTCAACCCGCGCGCGCCGTAAATCCGCAGCAGCGCCAAATCGTGCTCCTTGTCGGTCGCGGCCAGGTCGGCGTTGCCATGACCCGCCACCACGATCGACAGGCAGCCATCGACCGCCTCGCGGTCGGCCAGGATCGCGCCGTCGTCGCTGACGATGGCGCCGGTCGAATACTCGACCTTCTTGCGCGGCGGCGGACCGGCCAGCGCACCGGTCGAGAACGGGTTGAACGCGCTCGACATCACGATCACCACCGGCTCCATCGTGCCTTCGGTGGCCTGATCGTACAGGATGGTGAGGATGCGGACCTCGGCGTCCTTGAAGGCGCCGCGGATGTATAACTTCTTCAGCCCCTGGGTGCCGGACAGCACGAAGAAATCCGGTTTCACCGCGCTGTAGCTGACTTGGCGGCCCGGCTCCTTCTTCTCCTGATCGGCGAGCTTGGCGGTGGTGACGCCGGCTTCCTTGCGCCGCGCCAGCGTGATCTGGATGGTGCCGGTCGCCGACGTCCATTTTGTCCCATTGGCGTCGGACGATTGCTGCGGCACCAGCTTCCCCGGAATGCCGAGCCGCGCGCCGGTGACCGGATCGGTCACCAGCTTCCAGCCGACATTGCCCTGCAGTTTTCGCGACGCCTCGGCGAGTTGAGCGCGCTCCTGCGGATTGAGCACGCCGGTGGGCTTGGCGCCGTGATCCTTCTGAAACGCCTTGATGGCCGCCACCATGCGGTCCGAGGGCTGGCCGTCGATCACGCCGTTATAGGCGCCGGTCCAGGCCAGATCCGACTGGATCGCCTGGCGCTCGGCCTGCGACATCGCGGTCGCGGTTTCGCCCGGGGTCTGCAAGGCCGGGCGCACCGGTGTGGTTGCGACGGGCTTCGGCTTGACGCCCGGCACGGCGCCGGACGGCGGCGGCGCGGTTTGCGCGGCGGCGCCGGTCAGGCCCGCGATCACCAGGGTTGCAGCCAGCATCGATCTCATGACAATTCCCGCCCGCGTCGCGCCGTGGTTGAGCTCGGCGCAGATAATCATAGATGCTTGGTCGGAAACAACGGTGACCGGGTTCGACGCGGTTGCTGGCCTCGCAACGCGTACACCCTCATCCTGAGGAGCGGCCACTCGGCCGCGTCTCGAAGGCTGGCGACACGGGTCTGTGGCCCATCCTTCGAGACGCCGCTTCGGGGCTCCTCAGGATGAGGGTGGTGGCGCGGGAAAGCCGAAAATGAAGGACACATCCCCATCATGCTGAGTGCCGAGGAGCTGGAGCGCTACGCCCGACACATCGTGCTGCGCGAGGTCGGCGGGCCCGGGCAGGCGGCGCTGCGCAAGGCGCGGGTGCTGGTGGTCGGCGCCGGCGGGCTCGGCGCGCCGGTGCTGATGTATCTGGCGGCGGCCGGGGTCGGCACGCTCGATGTGGTCGACGACGACGTCGTGTCGCTGTCGAATCTGCAGCGGCAGATCATCCACGCGACGCCGGATGTCGGCGCGCGGAAAGTCGACAGCGCGGCGGCGCGGATCGCGGCGCTCAATCCGCATGTGCGTGTGGTGCCGCACGCAATGCGGATCAGCGCGGCGAATGCGCTCGAGCTGATCGGCGCCTGCGACCTGGTGCTCGACGGCTCCGACAATTTTTCGACGCGCTATCTGGTGGCGGACGCCTGCTTCCTGGCCAAGAGGCCGCTGATCACCGCGGCGCTCGGTCCGTTCGACGGCTCGCTGACCACGATCCGGGCGCACGAGACCAACGCCGCCGGGGAGCCGAACCCGACCTATCGCTGCCTGTTTCCCGAAGCGCCGCCGCCCGGCACAGTGCCGGCCTGCGAAGAAGCCGGCGTGATGGGCGCGCTCGCCGGCACGCTCGGCTCAATGATGGCGCTGGAAGCGATCCGCGAAATCGTCGGCTTCGGCGAAGGCCTGGTCGGCCGGCTGCTGATGATCGACGCGCGGGCGATGCGATTCGAAACGCTGCGCTATGGGCGGGACCCGGGCAATCCGCTGAATGGCGATGCGCCGACGATCCGCGACCTAAGCGGGCATCGATAACGGACTCACTGCCTGGGGCCCCCTCACCCCAGCCCTCTCCCGCAAGCGGGAGAGGGAGTCCGGCTGCGGTTCGGGGAGAGCTTCGTTCTACCTTGAGAAGTTCATCATCACCCTCTCCCCGCATGCGGCGAGCTCCCTCTCCCGCTTGCGGGAGAGGGGTGGGGTGAGGGCGACGCGGGGCACGGCGCCGATTAACAAACACCCACCGCGGCGTGCTACTTCTCACTATCCAGAAACGCCATCTGGGCTTCGGCGTAGCGGCTGCCGGCGGCGGCGTTGCGCGGGATGGCGGTGGTGAGCGCGGCGAGATGCTGCGGCGTCAGGTCGACGTCGAGCGCGGCGAGCGCTTCCTGCAGCCGCGGCACGGTGCGGGCGCCGATCACCGGCACGATGTCGTCGCCCTGCGCCAGCACCCAGGCGATCGCGAGCTGCGCCACCGAGATGCCGAGCCCGTCCGCGATGGTGCGCAGCTTCTCCACCAGCGCCAGATTGGCATCGAGATTGGCGCCCTGGAACCGCGGGCTGTGGCTGCGATAGTCATTGGCGGCCGGCGGTTTAGACAAATGGCCGCCGATCAGCCCGCGCGACAGCACGCCGTAAGCGGTGATGCCGATGCCGAGTTCACGGCAGGTCGGCAGGATGTCGTCCTCGATGCCGCGGGTGATCAGCGCATATTCGATCTGCAGATCGACGATCGGATGCACCTTGGCGGCGCGGCGGATGGTGTCGCTGCCGACTTCCGACAGCCCGATGTGTCGGACATAGCCGGCCTGCACCAGTTCGGCGATCGCCCCGATGGTGTCTTCGATCGGCACATTGGGGTCGAGCCGCGACGGCCGATAGATGTCGATGTGATCGACGCCGAGCCGTTGCAGCGTGTAGCTGACGAAGCTCTTCACCGCGGCGGGACGGCAATCGAACCCGATGAAACGACCGTGCGGGTCGCGTAGCGCGCCAAATTTGACGCTGAGCTGCACGGCGTCGCGATTGCGGCCCTTCAGCGCCTCGCCGATCAGCATCTCGTTGTGGCCCATGCCGTAGAAATCGCCGGTGTCGATCAGCGTGACGCCGGCATCGAGCGCGGCGTGGATGGTGCGGATGCTTTCGCTGCGGTCGGTCGGGCCGTAGAGGTCCGACATGCCCATGCAGCCGAGGCCGATGGCCGAGACGGTGGGACCGGTGGAGCCGAGTGTGCGCGTGTCCATGGTGTGTCCTCGAAGTTTGAATGACACGGGCGATATGGCGCAGCGCCGATAAAGCGATAAGCTGGACAATCCTGAATGGCTTGTTCACATTAGCGCACAATGTCCGATCCAGATCTGCGCGACCTCGCCGCTTTCGCCGCCGTGGCGCGAACCCGCAATTTCCGCCGCGCCGCTGTCGAACAGCAGGTCTCGGCCTCGGCGCTCAGTCAGCGGCTGCGCGACCTCGAGGAGCGACTCGGCGTCCGGCTGCTGCACCGGACCACCCGCAGCGTGGCGTTGACCGAAGCCGGCGAGATGCTGCTGGGCCGGATCGGACCGGCGCTGCGCGACGTCGGTGCCGCGCTCGACCAGATCCGCGGACTGCGCGCGGTGCCGTCCGGGCGGCTGCGGATCAACGCGCCGGCGCCGGCGGTCGAACTGGTGCTGGCGCCGATGGTGGCGCCGTTCCTCGCCGCCTACCCGCTGATCGACCTCGAAGTGGTGGCGCAGACGCGGCTGATCGACATCGTCGCCGAAGGCTTTGACGCCGGCATTCGCTATGGCGAACATCTGGCGCAGGACATGGTGGCGGTGCCGCTCGGGCCGCCGCAGCACTACGCAGCCGTGGCGACGCCGGACTATTGGGCGCGGCACGGCACGCCGCTGCAGCCGCACGACCTGCTCGCGCATCGCTGCATCGCGACGCGCTACGAAAGCGGCGTGATCCCGGACTGGGAATTCGAGAAGGCCGGGCGGTCCGTGCGGATCGCGCCGCGCGGTCCGCTCCGGGTCAACTTGATCGCGCTCGCGCTGCGGGCCGCGCGGGACGGGCTCGGCGTGCTGCTGATCTTCAGAGACTATGTCGAGGACGATCTCGCGGCCGGCCGATTAGTCGGCGTGCTGACCGAATGGTGCGAGCCGTTTCCCGGCCCGTTTCTGTACTACCCGAGCCGCCGCCAGCCACCCCCGGCCCTGCGCGCCTTCCTCGATTTCGCGGCGGCGTGGCGGAGGCGGGAGAGTCGCTGAGTCAGTGCCTGGGGCGCCCTCACCCCAGCCCTCTCCCGCAAGCGGGAGAGGGAGTCCGGCTGCGACGCGGGGAGAGGACTCGATCGCAATCGGCGACGGAACAGATAAGCCATCACCCTCCCCCCGCATGCGGCGAGCCCCCTCTCCCGCTTGCGGGAGAGGGTTGGGGTGAGGGCGACGCGAGGCACTGAGCTAATATGAATTAGCTACAGCATCCCCGGCAACACACGGTCCGGTGGCTTGTGGTTGTCGAGGAAGGTGCGGATGTTGATGATCACCTTTTCGCCCATCTCGACGCGGCCCTCGATGGTGGCCGAGCCCATGTGGGGCAGCAGCACGACCTTGCCGTGCTTGGCGAGGCGGACCAGCTTCGGATTCACCGCGGGCTCGTGCTCGTAGACGTCGAGGCCGGCGCCGGCGATGTCGCCCTGCTCGATCAGCCGGGTCAGCGTCTCCTCGTCGATCACCTCGCCGCGCGCGGTGTTGACGATGAAGGCGTCCTTGCGGATCAGCTTGAGGCGGCGGGCCGACAACAGATGGAAGGTCGCCGGCGTGTGCGGGCAGTTGACCGAGATGATGTCCATCCGGGCCAGCATCTGGTCGAGCGAATCCCAATAGGTCGCGCCGAGTTCGTCGGCGATCCGCGGCGCCACCGGCTTGCGGTTGTGATAATGGATCTGCAGCCCGAAGGCGCGGGCGCGCCGCGCCACCGCCTGGCCGATGCGGCCCATGCCGATGATGCCGAGCCGCTTGCCGCCGAGCCTGCGGCCGAGCATCCAGGTCGGCGACCAGCCGGGCCATTCGCCGCCGTCGGTGAGCAGTGCGGCGCCTTCGATCATCCGCCGCGGCACCGCGAGAATCAGCGCCATCGTCATGTCGGCGGTGTCTTCGGTCAGCACCTTCGGGGTGTTGGTGACGGTGATGCCGCGCGCATGGGCGGCGGCGACGTCGAGATTGTCGATGCCGTTGCCGAAATGCGCGATCAGCTTGAGCTGGCAATCGGGCTGGTTCAGCATCTCGGCCGTGATGGTGTCGGTGACGGTCGGCACCAGCACGTCGGCGGTGCGAGCCGCTTCGGCGAGCTTGTCGGCCGACATCGGCTCGTCGTCGAGATTGAGCCGCGCGTCGAACAGCTCGCGCATCCGGGTTTCGATCGAGTCCGGAAGCTTGCGGGTGACGACGACCAGAGGCTTTTTCTTAACCGACATTCAAACGCTCTCTGACGAGTCTGGCGCGACTGTTTAGTCCGCGTTAACCCACCTGTTCGACACTCCCGCTGCAGCGCGACCGCAGGGGCGGGTCCCTTCCGTTCGGTCCCTTCACCAGCTTGGGGTCACCGGATGCCTTCCGGCCTTCTCTAGCAGAAGACCGCGCCAAGACAAGGACCCCACCATCCGGCTGTGGTTTCTCCCCGGCGACGCGCACGATCACTGAACTGAGGGGCGTGTCCGATGAAGCTGAAGAGTCCGATTGCAGCCTTGTTGTTCGCAGGTGCGATAGTAGGCGCGAATGCGCCTGTGCTCGCCGCGAAGGACTCGCCGCTGTCGGCCAGCGGGCTGCCGGTGCCGCGCTATGTCAGCCTCAAGTCGGATCACGTCAACGTCCGGGTCGGCCCGACCAAGGACAACGACGTCGCCTGGGTCTACACCCGCGCCGGGCTGCCGGTGGAGATCACCGCCGAGTTCGAGAACTGGCGGCGGGTACGCGATTCCGAAGGCGCCGAGGGCTGGGTGTATCACTCGCTGCTGTCCGGCCGCCGCACCGCGGTGATCACCATGAAGGACAAGGACGAGCTGGCGACGCTGTACGAAAGCGCCTCGACCAGCGCCGCCGTCGCGGCGCGGCTGCAGGCCGGCGTGGTGGCACAGATCAAGCGCTGCGACACCAGCTGGTGCCGGATCATCGGCCAGGGTTTCGACGGCTGGATCGAAAAGCAGCGGCTGTGGGGCGTGTATGCGGACGAGCAGGTGAATTGAGCGCGGGGTTTGCGCGTCGTCCGAAGTGATGAAGCGGCGCTGCGACTCGCGTCGCCCTCACCCCAGCCCTCTCCCGCAAGCGGGAGAGGGAGTCCGGCTGCGACGCGGGGAGAGGTCGGAGCTCACTTCGAGAGCGCGTAAGAGAAGTCATCACCCTCGCCGCGCGCGGGGCGAGCTCCCTCTCCCGCTTGCGGGAGAGGGTTGGGGTGAGGGCGACGCGCCGGGAGCGCTAGCTCTCTGACCGATCAGGCCTTCTTGCGGATGCGGACGACGACGTCGACGCGGGCGATTTCGTAGCCTTCCGGGACTTCCGGGGTCTGGCGCAGCGCGACGTGCTGATCCGGGATGTCGATCAGCTCGTGATTGTTCTCGAGATAGAAGTGCTGGTGCGCCGAGACGTTGGTGTCGAAATAGGTCTTGGTGCCGTCGACGCTGACCTGGCGCAGCAGACCGACTTCGGTGAGCTGGTTCAGGGTGTTGTAGACGGTCGCTAGCGACACCGGGACCTTGGCTTGGCTGGCCTCTTCGTACAGCATTTCGGCCGTCAGATGACGGTCGCCCTTGCCGAACAGCAGCCAGCCCAGCGCCATGCGCTGGCGGGTCGGGCGCAGGCCGACCGACTGCAGCATTTCGTTGACGTCATGCCACGGGCAGCCATTGAGGTGCGGCTCGGCGGCATGCGCCGACGTCACACTTTCCTCACGCGAATATGTCGCACGGTCTCCGATGTCCACGGCGGCAGTCCCTTTTTACACAGTCGAGTGATTATAGGAAGCATTCCAAGGGGGTGCAAGCGCCTCGCAACTAGAACCATTCGGACGTTTTACTTAAGGAGGAATACGGAGGTGCCGCTTTGCCGGGTGCAATGCCTATGTTAGAGACCCGCGCACCCGCTTGTTGCATAACGAACAGGCGGACTCCGGAGGTGCTGCGACACGGCCGGTGAATTCGGATCTTCGCACGACAAAAAGGCAAAGCCGCATGCAGGACCGCCGTTCCAGCTACGATTATGAAGACCTGCTGGCCTGCGGCCGTGGCGAATTGTTCGGTGCCGGCAATGCGCAGCTGCCGCTGCCGCCGATGCTGATGTTCGACCGCATCACCACCATCACCGAGGACGGCGGCGAATTCGGCAAGGGCCATATCCGCGCCGAACTCGACGTCAATCCGGAACTGTGGTTCTTCGCCTGCCACTTCAAGAACGACCCGGTGATGCCGGGCTGCCTCGGCCTCGATGCGATGTGGCAGATGGTCGGGTTCTTTCTCGGCTGGGTCGGTGGCGAAGGTCCGGGCCGCGCGCTCGGGCTCGGGGAACTAAAGTTCACCGGGCAGGTGCTGCCGCACATCCGCAAAGTCGTCTACAATGTCGACATCAAGCGGGTGATGCGTTCCAAGCTGTGGCTTGGTATCGCAGACGGGTGGCTCTCGGCCGATGACGAGATCATCTACCGTGCGAAGGATCTCAAAGTCGGTCTGTTCAAGCAAACGGCTCAGCCCGTCGGCGGTTAACCGCACGAGCCGGCCACAAAGCCGTGCCATCACCGCGAACGACCATGGAATGAACGAGGCGATTACATGAGACGCGTTGTTGTCACCGGGATGGGCATCGTCTCGTCGATCGGAAACAACACCCAGGAAGTGCTGGCGAGCCTGCACGATGCCAAATCCGGCATCTCGCGCGCCGAAAAGCATGCGGAACTCGGGTTCCGCTCCCAGGTGCAGGGCGCCCCGTCGCTCAACCCCGCCGAAATCGTCGACCGCCGCGCGATGCGCTTCCTCGGCGAAGGCGCCGCCTGGAACCACGTCGCGATGGAACAGGCGCTGGCCGATTCGGGCCTGGAGGAGAGCGACATCTCCAATCCGCGCACCGGCATCGTGATGGGCTCGGGCGGGCCCTCCGCCCGCACCATCGTCGAGGCCGCCGACATCACCCGGACCAAGGGTCCGAAGCGCGTCGGCCCGTTCGCGGTGCCGAAGGCGATGAGCTCGACCGCGTCGGCCACGCTCGCCACCTGGTTCAAGATCAAGGGCGTGAACTACTCGATCTCGTCCGCCTGCGCGACCTCCAACCACTGCATCGGCAACGGCTACGAGCTGATCCAGTGGGGCAAGCAGGACATCGTGTTCGCCGGCGGCTGCGAGGAACTCGACTGGTCGCTGTCGGTGCTGTTCGACGCGATGGGCGCGATGTCGTCGAAGTACAACGACACCCCGGCGACCGCGTCCCGGCCCTACGACGTCAACCGCGACGGCTTCGTGATCGCCGGCGGCGCCGGCGTGCTGGTGCTGGAAGAGCTCGAACACGCCAAGGCGCGCGGCGCCAAGATCTATGGCGAGATCGTCGGCTACGGCGCGACCTCTGACGGCTACGACATGGTGGCGCCGTCCGGCGAAGGCGCCGAGCGCTGCATGCAGATGGCGCTGGCGACCACGAACGGCATCAAGATCGACTACATCAACCCGCACGCGACCTCGACGCCGGCCGGCGACGCGCCGGAGATCACCGCGATCCGCAACGTGTTCGGCAACGAGGACAAGTGCCCGCCGATCTCCGCCACCAAGGCGCTGACCGGCCACTCGCTCGGCGCCACCGGCGTGCAGGAGGCGATCTACTCGCTGCTGATGATGCAGAACGGCTTCATCTGCGAGAGCGCGCACATCACCGAGCTCGATCCGGCCTTCGCCGACATGCCGATCGTGCGCAAGCGCATCGACAACGCCAAGATCGGCGCCGTGCTGTCGAACTCGTTCGGCTTCGGCGGCACCAACGCCACGCTGGTGTTCAAGCGGCTGGAGGCGTGATCTGCATCTCGCCGGCCCGGCGAGATGCCATATCCACGTGCTACGATCCTCATGGTGAGGAGGCGCCCGTTGGCGCCGTCTCGAACCATGAGCTGTTGACCGCCACATCCTTCGAGACGCGCGCTGGCGCGCGCTCCTCAGGATGAGGTCCGAACCAGAGGCGACCACAATGCAAGGACTGATGCAGGGCAAGCGCGGGCTGATCATGGGGGTCGCCAACGACCATTCGATCGCCTGGGGCATGGCCAAGACGCTGCACGCGCACGGCGCCGAACTCGCCTTCACCTATCAGGGCGACGCGCTGGCCCGCCGCGTCAAGCCGCTGGCGGAGTCGGTCGGCTCCGAGCTGGTGCTGCCCTGCGACGTCGAGGACATCGCCAGCGTCGACGCGGTGTTCGACACGCTGAAAGACAAATGGGGTAAGCTCGACTTCGTGATCCACGCGATCGGCTTCTCCGACAAGAACGAACTGCGCGGCCAATATATCGACACCAGCCGCGCGAATTTCTCGCGCACCATGGTGATCTCCTGCTTCTCCTTCACCGAGGTCGCCAAGCGCGCCGCGGCGCTGATGCCGGACGGCGGCGCCATGATCACGCTGACGTTCGGCGCATCGGAACGCGCGATGCCGAACTACAACGTGATGGGTCTTGCGAAGGCCGCGCTCGAAGCCAGCGTGCGCTATCTCGCCTGCGATCTCGGCCCCAGGGGCATCCGCGTCAACGCGGTGTCGGCCGGCCCGGTGCGCACGCTGGCCGGTTCCGGCATCGGCGATTCCCGCGCGATGTTCGGCTTCATGGAGAAGCACTCCCCGCTCGGCCGCGGCGTCACCCTCGAGGAACTCGGCGGCTCGGCGCTGTATCTGCTCTCCGACCTCTCCGGCGGCGTCACCGGCGAAACCCACTACGTCGATTCCGGCTACAATATCGTGCTGATGCCGAAGCCGGACGCGCTGAAGGGCGACGCCGAGAAGTAACGGCCGTTTGCGCGTTCGTCGCCGAACACTCCTGCGGTGCCTGGGGCTCCCTCACCCCACCCCTCTCCCGCAAGCGGGAGAGGGGGCGCGCTGTGCTGGGAGAGAGGGCATCATCCATCTCAGCGGCATCATTTCGTGAGCTAGTAGCTTACGCGAAACCTCTCCCCAACCGCTGCGGGACTCCCTCTCCCGCTTGCGGGAGAGGGCTGGGGTGAGGGCGACACGCGTCGCAGCATCCATGGTCCCCGCGACAGCGCGGATGCAGCACCCCCGAGGCCCGCGCTTACTTCTTGCGCTTGATCGAGTTCAGCGCCCCTGAGGAGCGCACCTCCGGGTTCGGCGCGCCGTCGGCCTTCGACCATTCGACGCTCTGCTCGACGCCGCCGACATCGAGCCGCGACGGGCCGACCAGCACCAGCGAGATGCGGTTGTTGGCGCCGGTGGCTTTGAGCTGGCCCGGCTCGTCGCCGGCTTCCAAGGTCGTACTCACAACATTCTTGGCGACGCTGACCACCAGATTCTTGGTCCGCCCGCCGTTCACCACATTGTCCGAGCCCGACACCGACAGCTTCTGTCCCTGCTCGAAGCTGACCTTGTGCTTGCTGCCATGCACCGTGATGCTGCCGCAGCGCCCCGTCAGCTCGATCTCGTTCTCCGCGCCGTAGATGCCGACATCCTTGCCCTGGCAGTCGATGTCGCGGCTGATCCCGACGCCTTGAATCTTGAGCTGATCGTCGTCGGCATGAGCGAGGCCGATCGTAGCGATGGTGGCGGCAAATATCACAGGCAGGCGCAGCAGCATCGAGACATCCTTGCGTCGTTGAAGGGACGCGAAGGTAAGCAAGGCCGATCATTTTCGTCAACGCAGGGAGACGAAATGGAACCGCGCGATTCCAAGTCGCGGGAAATCAGGTCACACGTAGTTCGCGGGATGCGGCCAAGACGCGCAGCGCAGTGCCTGGGGCGCCCTCACCCCAGCCCTCTCCCGCAAGCGGGAGAGGGAGCTCGCTGTGCTGATGGAGGGGGCATTGCTGATCTCATGCGCAGTTAGTTAGGCGAGATCCCTCCCCGACCGCTGCGGGACTCCCTCTCCCGCTTGCGGGAGAGGGTTGGGGTGAGGGCGACGCGGGGCGCAGCATCTGCCGGTGGCGGGATTCAGGATCTCGGAGCGGTGGCGATCAATCATCAACGCTCTGGAATACTGGGTCGCCCGGACAAGCCGGGCGATGACCGCCATGGTGTGAGGGCGGCCCACTATAAAACGGCGACCCACTACAAAAAGGGCGGCCCGGAGGCCGCCCCTTGTTAGTTGATGCGGTGGTTGCTTCGGTGAGTTACGCCGCGGCCTTCTTCGGCACGACTTCGAAGCGGTCGGCGTTCATCACCTTGGTCCAGGCGGCGGCGAAGTCCTTGGCGAACTTCTCCTTGACGTCGGACTGGCCGTAGACTTCGGCGAGCGCGCGCAGCTGCGAGTGCGAGCCGAAGATCAGGTCGACGCGGGTGCCGGTCCAGCGCAGTTCGCCGGTCTTGCGATCGCGGCCTTCGTAGACGCCGTCGGTGGCCGAGGGCGACCACACCGTCTTCATGTCCAGCAGGTTGACGAAGAAGTCGTTGGTCAGCTTCTCCGGCCGCTCGGTGAACACGCCGTGGGTGGTGTGGCCGACATTGCCGCCGAGCACGCGCAGCCCGCCGACCAGCACGGTCATTTCCGGCGCGGTCAGGTTGAGCAGCGCCGCGCGATCCACCAGCGCTTCTTCCGGCTTCATGAACTGATGCCGGTTGGCGTTGATGTAGTTGCGGAAGCCGTCCTGGCGCGGCTCGAGCACCGCGAAGGATTCGGCGTCGGTCTGCTCGGCCGAAGCGTCCATCCGGCCCGGGGTGAACGGCACCTCGACGGTGACGCCGGCATCCTTGGCGGCCTTCTCGACCGCGGCGGAGCCGCCGAGCACGATCAGGTCGGCGAGCGAGACCTTCTTGCCGCCCGACTGCGCGCCGTTGAACTCGGCCTGGATCGCTTCGAGCTTGCCGAGCACCTGCTGCAGATCGGCCGGCTGGTTGACCTCCCAATCCTTCTGCGGAGCCAGACGGATGCGACCGCCGTTGGCACCGCCGCGCTTGTCGGAGTGCCGATAGGTCGAGGCCGAGGCCCAGGCGGCCGAGACCAGCTGCGACACCGACAGGCCGGAGCCGAGGATCTTCGCCTTCAGATCGGCGATGTCTTTGTCGCTGACCAGTTCGTGGTCGACGGCCGGGATCGGATCCTGCCAGATCAGGTCTTCCTTCGGCACCAGCTTGCCGCGATAGCGGACCTTCGGGCCCATGTCGCGGTGGGTCAGCTTGAACCAGGCGCGGGCGAAGGCGTCGGCGAACTGATCCGGGTGCTCCATGAAGCGGCGCGAGATCTTCTCGTAGGCCGGGTCGAAGCGCAGCGACAGGTCGGTCGTCAGCATCTTCGGCACGTGCTTCTTCTCGGGATCGAACGCGTCCGGAATGGTCGCGCCGGCGCCCTTGGCGCGCCACTGCTTGGCACCGGCCGGGCTCGTCTCGAGCTCCCACTCGTAGCCGAACAGGTTCCAGAAGAAGTTGTTGCTCCACTTGGTCGGCGTCGTGGTCCAGATCACTTCCGGGCCGCCCGTGATGGTGTCGGCGCCGAAGCCGGTGCCGTGCTTGCTCTTCCAGCCGAGGCCCTGGTCCTCGATCGCGCCGCCTTCCGGCTCGGCGCCCAGGAACGACGGATCACCGGCGCCGTGGGTCTTGCCGAAGGTGTGGCCGCCCGCGATCAGCGCGACGGTCTCCTCGTCGTTCATCGCCATGCGGCGGAACGTCTCGCGGATGTCCTTGGCGGCGGCGACCGGGTCGGGATTGCCGTTCGGGCCTTCCGGGTTGACGTAGATCAGGCCCATCTGCACGGCGCCGAGCGGATCGGACAGCTGGCGTTCGCCCGAATAGCGCTCGTCGCCGAGCCAGGTGCCTTCCGGACCCCAGAACAGCTCTTCAGGCTCCCAGACGTCGTCACGGCCGCCGGCGAAGCCGAAGGTCTTGAAGCCCATCGATTCCAGCGCGACGTTGCCGGTGAGGATGAACAGATCGGCCCAGGACAGCTTGTTGCCGTACTTCTGCTTGATCGGCCACAGCAGGCGGCGGGCCTTGTCGAGGTTGGCGTTGTCCGGCCACGAATTCAGCGGCGCGAAGCGCTGCTGGCCGGCGCCGGCGCCGCCACGGCCGTCGGTGATGCGATAGGTGCCGGCCGAGTGCCAGGCCATGCGGATGAACAGGCCGCCGTAATGACCGAAGTCGGCCGGCCACCAATCCTGCGAATCGGTCATCAGCGCGGTCAGATCCTTGATCACCGCGTCGAGATCGAGGCTCTCGAATTCCTTCTTGTAGTCGAAGCCCTTGCTCATCGGGTCCGACAGCGACGAGTTGCGATGGAGCATGCTGAGATCGAGCATCTCCGGCCACCACTCGGAATTCTTGCGCCCACGCGAGCCGCCGCCGCCACCATGGGGAAACGGGCATTTGCCCTTGTCGTCGGTCTTTGCGTCCATGATCTCTCTCCGTCCTCGCCTGCCAGTGTGTTCGCGTCGTTCGAACCTGTGATGACAGCCTGATTGCCTGGTCGAGAACGCCGCGGACGTGGGGGAATCGTCCGCGGCATCTCGTCTTGGGGTGATGCGGTTGGTTGGCCGGTGATTCCCGCGCGCTGCGGACCCGGCACGCCAAGACTGGAGCAGTTCTACGATCAGGTCCAGTCGAATTGATTTTGGCTACCGATCAGATTATCTGATCGGCCATGGTGACGCTCCGCCAGCTCCGGTATCTTTCGGCTCTCGCCCGCCACGGCCATTTCGGCCGCGCCGCGGACGCCTGCGCGGTGACCCAGCCGGCACTGTCGATGCAGATCGCCGAGCTGGAGCGGACGCTCGGCGTCAAGGTGGTCGAACGCCGGCCCGGCGAGGTGTTTCTCACCGAGATCGGCCGCGAGATCGCCCGCCGCGGCGAGGATCTGCTCAGCGGCGCGCGGGACCTGGTGGATTTCGCCCGCCACCGCGCCCAGCCGCTGACCGGCCGGCTGACGCTCGGTGTGATCCCGTCGCTGGCGCCCTATCTGCTGCCCAAGGTGCTGCCGCTGCTGCAACGGCGCTATCCGGAGCTGCGGCTGGAGTTGCGCGAGAGCCAGACCCGGCAGCTGGTCGCCGACGTCGGCAGCGGCGCGCTCGACGCCGCGCTGCTGGCGCTGCCGGTCGGCATCCGCGACCTCGAGACCATCGCGCTGTTCGACGACGAATTCCTGCTCGCGGTGCCGGCCGACGATCCGCGGCCGGAGAGCGCCACCGTCGCGGTCGACGAGATCGACCAGTCGCGGCTGATCCTGCTCGAGGACGGCCATTGCCTGCGCGACCAGGCGCTGGCGTTCTGCGCCACCGCGCGCAACCGCGCCATCAACATCAGCGGCGCCGGCACCGCGACGTTCGGCGCCTCCAGCCTGACCACGGTGATCCAGATGGTGGCGGGCGGCTACGGCGTGACGCTGATCCCGCAGATCGCCGCCGACGTCGAGCGCCGCGACACACGCGTCAAATTCCTGCGGATGCGGCGGCCGCAGCCGGGGCGGACCATTGGCCTGGTGTTCCGCAAGACCTCGCCGCGGCGGCACGATTTCGAGGTGCTGGGCGAAGTCGTGAGAGATGGAGTCGGGTAGCGACAATTAGTCAGGCTAGATAGATACAGATCTGGCATCTACAGCGATTCGGAATTTGGTAACCACAACTTAGTTAACAATTAGTAAAGAGATCGAACTGAACTGAAAACAGTTTCAATATGTTGATAGTCTGTGGAGGCCCTCCTACAGTCTCTTGACTCCGGTGGTTGCGCGCGTAGGAGTTGTAGCAGGACATGAATAAAGGCCGTCCGAAGCTGCAACTTCGAACGGCCTGTGTCCTAGCCCATGCTAACCGGTCAGGCCGATGGGCGGCGAGTGACCTCAAGGACGGATTCAATAGAATCCATCCACAGAATATCGTCAAGGCCTGACCTTGTTGTACACAAGCAAGGAGCTTGGTTATGTCTGCAAGGGCACCGATCGGAACCAGATGCAAGACAGGCGACATTTGTCCTGAAAGCGGAATCTGGCGATCTGACGATCACCCCTCTACCACGGCCCCGATTGCGAAGGGGAACCGGTTTCCTCCTCACGGCGGCAAGTCGGTATACTGGGTGCTAACGCAGTACGCTTAGTGTGAAATCTGCGACAAGGGGACGGATTTACTCGTCCCCTTGTTCGTAAAGCCTCCACAAAGTACTAACGCATGCCAGCTGCTCTTCTGCGCTCACCGCAGCAGCGAGGTGGCGCGTTGCATGCTGGCGGCGATTTCGGCGGTGGCGGCGCTCTGCTCCTCCGCGGTGGAAGCGGTGGACGCGGCGGGCCTCCAGACCATCGGCGGGGCGCCGCGAACGCATGTCCGACCGCGGACTGCAATGCCGTGAGCGTGAGGCCAGATGATTAAAAATCGCCTATTCCGACACCTCGTTGAAATACGCAACCGTTGATGCGTAGGACTACGGGTGAGAGGGAACCCGGCGAGTCGGCCGGCATCATCTGCTCACCCGGCGCGAGACTGCGCGCTTACCGCGCCACGATTGCGGCGGCTTCGTTGGCGGCGCGCTGCATGCTGCTCGACATTTCGCCGGTCACCGTGCTCTGCTCCTCTACCGCCGCGGCGGTCGACGACACGTATTCGCTGACGTTCTGGATCGCGGTCTTGATCTTGCCGAGCGCGGCGACGACGTCGCCCGAGATGGCGTTGAGGTTCTCGATCTCGGTGCCGATCTTGTCGGTGGCCTGCTTGGCCTGGTTGGCGAGGTTCTTCACCTCGGCCGCCACCACCGCGAAGCCGCGGCCGGCCTCGCCCGCCCGCGCCGATTCGATCGTCGCATTCAGCGCCAGCAGGTTGATCTGCCCGGTGATGTGGCCGATCAGTTCGACGATGCCGCTCATCGCCTGCGCCGCATCGTTGAGCCGATTGGCCTGATCGTCGGCGGCATCGACTTCGCCGACCGCGCTGCTGGCGGTCTGACGCGACTTGGCCATCGCCTCCGAAATCTCCCGCACCGAGGCGTTGAGCTCCTCGGCGCCCGCCGCGACCGAATCCATCATGGCGCGGACGCGCTCGTTGCCCATCCGGATCAGCACCTGACGGGTGACGTCGGTGGCGTATTTCACCACCTTGAACGGGCGGCCGTTGAGATCGAGGATCGGATTGTAGGACGCCTGGATCCAGACCTCCTTGCCGTGCTTGCCGATCCGTTTGTATTCGGCCGCCTGATACTCGCCGCGGCGCAGGCCGTCCCAGAACGCCCGATAGTCGGCGCCGTCGCGCTCCGACGGATCGACGAACATGCTGTGCGGCCGGCCTTTGATCTCGGCGAGCGAATAGCCCAGCGTGTGCAGGAAGTTCTCGTTGGCGCTCAGCACCGTGCCGTCCATCGAGAATTCGATCACCGCCTGCGACTTGCCGATCGCCGCGATCTGGCCGGCCAGATCGGCATTGGCGAGCTTCTGCCGGGTCACGTCGGTGGCGAACTTCACCACGCTGACCGGCTTGCCGGTCTCGTCGAGGATCGGATTGTAGGAGGCGAGAATCCACACCTCGCGGCCGCCCTTGCCGATCCGCTTGTACTCCGCCGCCAGATAGTCGCCGCGATTGAGCGTCGCCCAGAACTCGCGATAGGCGGCGCTGTCGCGATCCGCCGGCTCGACGAACATGCTGTGGTGCTTGCCCTTGATCTCGGCCAGCGTGTAGCCCATCGCGTCGAGGAAGTTCTGGTTGGCGTCGAGAATGACGCCGTCCATGCTGAACTCGATCACCGCCTGGGCGCGGCCGATCGCCTGGATCTTGCCGGCGTCGGCGAGGCTCTGCCGCTTCGCCGCGGTGATGTTGGCGGCGAACTTGACGATGCCGAGCGGCTTGCCGTCCTTGTCGAGCACCGGATTGTAGGAGGCCTGGATCCAGACTTCCTCGCCGCCCTTGGCGATCCGCTTGAACTCACCCGCCCGAAACTTGCCGGCCTTCAGGTCGGCCCAGAAATCCGCATAGGCCGGGCTGCGGGTCTGCGCCGGCTCGACGAACATGCTGTGATGCTTGCCCTTGATCTCATCGAGCGAGTAGCCGAGCACGTTGAGGAAGTTGTCGTTCGCGGTAAGGACCCTGCCGTCGAGATCGAACTCGATCATCGCCTGCGAACGGTTGATCGCCTCGAGGATGGCGGACGACGACAGGCTGGCGGTGGTGCGCCGGAACGAGAACATGCGAAGGCCTTTGCTCGGGAAGCATCTGGTGGGCGCCCCGAAGTCAGCAAGTCACTCGCGTTCCTACGGGCTTGCGTCCACAATCATGCATTCGATCTAAACTTTCCCTAATCCCACCTCGCCGGCTTTGCTCGATTAGCGCACGAATCCGTTCATCTTCCGGACTGATCGCACATCCGGTGCGATGAGTTCCCGCGGCAAGTGATCAGAGTTCCATGGCGGTTCGCGTAGCTGCGCGGGAGCGGACAGGCACCAAGAGTTCCATATGGAACTCAGCCTTTGCCCTGGACGACGTCATTGCGAGGAGCGAAGCGACGAAGCAATCCAGCTCAGTGCACGGCGCTTCTGGATTGCTTCGCTTCGCTCGCAATGACGGAAGGCGCCCGGCGGCGGGTGCGGACCGGCTCAGATCGCGAGCGTGCCGGCCTTGGCGGCGGCGTAGCGCTCGGCGACCTTGTTCCAGTCGACCGTATTCCACCAGGCTTTGAGATAGTCGGCGCGGCGATTCTGGTAGTTGAGGTAGTACGCGTGCTCCCAGACGTCGTTGCCCATCAGCACGCGCTTGCCGTCCATCAGCGGCGTGTCCTGATTGGGCCGCGCCTCGATCGCGAGCTTGCCGTCCTTGCCGACCGTGACGAACACCCAGCCGGAGCCGAATTGGCGGCCGCCCGCGGCGTTGAAATCGGTCTGAAACTTCTCCAGGCCGCCGAGATCGCGGTCGATCGCGGCCAGCACGTCGCCGGAGGGCTTGCCGCCGTTCGGCCCCATGATCTGCCAGAACATGCTGTGATTGGCGTGGCCGCCGAGATTGTTGCGCACGCCGGTGCGGATCGTCTCCGGCACGTTGCCCAAATTGGCCAGCACCTCCGGCACCGGCGTTTCGGCCAGCTTGGGATTGTCCTTGGCGAAGTTGTTCATCGCGGTGACGTAGGCCTGATGATGCTTGCCGTGGTGGGTTTCCATGGTCTTGGCGTCGATATGCGGCTCCAGCGCCGCCGCCGGATAGGGCAGAGGCGGCAGCGTGAACGGGCCGGCGGGCGCGGCCGCGGCCTGCGCGAAGGCCAGACGCGGCGCCGCCATTGCGGCGACGGCTCCGGTGGCGGCCATCATCAAATGGCGGCGAGACAGCAAGGGCATGGGCTTCCTCCGTTTCGGCGGGACAGTGACAGCGATTACGCCCGCCGGCACGCGCAGTTTCAAGCAAACTGCGGCTTCGCTGCGACCGACCGACGCGGCGGATGATCACATCGCGGCCGTGGCCGCGACGGCCCGCCGCGACCCGAGGGACTTCGGAGGGGTCAGAAATGATAGGCGAGCGTCAGCGAGCCGTAGTCCGAATAGGCGCGCGGCTGCGTGGTGTATTCGCGCGACCGGTGGATCCAGGTCAGCGACGCCAGGAAGCCGGCCTGATTGAAAAGTTCGGCGCCGGCGACGAGATCGTACACGAACGATTCCCGCGTCACATGCGGGCTGTCGGCGAAGGTGCTGCCGTCGAGGAAGATGTTGCGGGCGACGCCGCGGGCCTGGACGCCGCCGAACAGCGAGAAGCCCCAGAACGGCGCGGACGGATCGGGGCTGACGAAATTGGCGCCGGAGAGTCCCGGACGGATCAGCGTCGGTCCCCAGGTGGTCGAGAGTGCACGGCCGAACCGCACCACCGCGCCGGCCTCGCCATAGGTGAAGACGTTGCCGCCGGTGAAGCCGAGCGACGGAATGATATCGGCGCCGAAGCCGTTGCCGAACTCGGTGGCGAACTTCCAGCGCCGCTCCCATGCCAGCAGGATGCCGGGCTCGTTGCGCAGTTCGTAGCCGTTGATCACCGGCGACGACTGGCCGAGCATGCTGTGAAAGCCGGACTGCACCGCCTGGGCCAGCGAGGCGCTGCCGCCGACGGCGCCGACTTGCAGCTCGAACGAATCGAGCTGACGGCGTCCGGTTTCCTGCGCGGCGTTGAAGCCGGTGTAGAGCCAGCCGCCGAACGGGCGGTCGACGCCCGGCGTGTACACGCCGCGTGTATCACGATCCGGCGTGTAAATATTCTGCGCCAGCGCGATCCATTCGAGCTGCTGCCGCACCGCGCCGCCCGGCGCGCCGTAAGTCACCAGCGCGGGACGCACCAGATCGAACGCCTGGCCGGCGATCAGATCGCGCGAGAAATTATCGAACACGAAGGAGAAACGAAAACCAGACGTGTAGTCCCGGTCGGTATTTGCGACGGCGTCGTTCTCGCCGATCAGCACGGCACGCTGCGCGGCCGCGGCATGTGATACCAGCGCCATGACGGCAGCCGCGGCAATTCTTGCAATCCAACGGCGCATGACGGTGATCTCGACGTGACACCGCAAGTATCGAGGTGCTGGCCCTGCTTGGCAAGCGCGGTTTCGCGGCCCGCGCGCGCAAATCACCGTGCGCCCGCTTCGCGTGTCGAGGGGGACACAGCAGGTTTCACGACGGAACCTGGTCCTGCAACGAAAAGAGGCGGCCCGAAGGCCGCCTCTTGAACGCGGAATCAGCAGATGCCCGTTCGGGCAGCAGCGAGTTACTCGCCGGCCGCCTGCGCCGGGGCGTCGCCCTCGGCCTTGGCTTCGGCCTTCTGCTTGGCCTCGAGGTCTTCGCCGGTGGTCTGGTCGACCACCTTCATCGACAGCCGGGTCTTGCCGCGGTCGTCGAAGCCGAGCAGCTTGACCTTGACCTTGTCGCCTTCCTTGACGACGTCCGAGGTCTTCTGCACGCGGCCGGCGGCGAGCTGGCTGATATGCACCAGACCGTCCTTGGCGCCGAAGAAGTTCACGAAGGCGCCGAACTCCATCACCTTGACGACGGTGCCTTCGTAGATCTCGCCGATCTCCGGATCGGACGCGATCGACTTGATCCACTTGATAGCAGCCTTGATCGACTCACCGTCCGACGAGGCGACCTTGACGGTGCCGTCATCCTCGATGTTGACCTTGGCGCCGGTCTTCTCGACGATCTCGCGGATCACCTTGCCGCCGGTGCCGATCACTTCACGGATCTTGTCGGTCGGGATCTTGAAGGTCTCGATGCGCGGCGCGTGTTCGCCGAGCTCGGCGCGGGCGCGGTCGAGCGCCTTGGACATCTCACCCAGGATGTGGATGCGGCCGTCCTTGGCCTGGCCGAGCGCCACCTTCATGATCTCTTCGGTGATACCGGCGATCTTGATGTCCATCTGTAGCGAGGTGATACCCGCTTCGGTGCCGGCCACCTTGAAGTCCATGTCGCCGAGATGATCCTCGTCGCCGAGAATGTCGCTCAGCACCGCGAAACGCTCACCTTCCAGGATCAGGCCCATCGCGATACCCGCGGTCGGCCGCTTCAAGGGCACGCCCGCGTCCATCAGCGCCAGCGAGGCGCCGCACACCGACGCCATCGAGGACGAGCCGTTCGACTCGGTGATCTCGGAGACGACGCGGATGGTGTAGGGGAATTCGTGGTGCGGCGGCAGCACCGGATGGATCGCGCGCCACGCCAGCTTGCCGTGGCCGATCTCGCGGCGCTTGGTGCCGCCGAGGCGGCCGGTCTCGCCGACCGAGTAGGGAGGGAAGTTGTAGTGCAGCAGGAACGTCTCTTTGTACGTTCCGGACAGCGAATCGACATACTGCTCGTCTTCGCCGGTGCCGAGCGTGGTCACGACCAGCGCCTGAGTCTCACCGCGGGTGAACAGCGCCGAACCGTGGGTGCGCGGCAGCACGCCGGCCTGGGCCACGATGTTGCGGACGGTCTTTGAGTCACGGCCGTCGATGCGCCTGCCGGTGTCGAGGATGTTCCAGCGAACGATCTTGGCCTCGAGCTCCTTGAACACGCCGGCGATGCGCAGCTTGTCGTATTTCGGCTCCTGGCCTTCCGGGAAGAAGTGCGCGATCGCCTTCTCCTTGACCTTGCCGACCGCGGCGTAGCGATCCTGCTTGACCGGGATGGCGTAAGCGGCGCGCAGCTCCTGCTCGACCAGGCCGAGCATTTCCTTCTCGATCGCCGAATTGTCGATCTCGGTCAGCTCGCGCGGCTCCTTGGCGGCCTTCTCGGCGAGGTCGATGATCGCGTCGATCACCGGCTGGAAGTGGCGGTGACCGAACATCACGGCGCCGAGCATGATCTCTTCCGACAGCTCCTTGGCTTCGGATTCGACCATCAGCACGGCGTCGGCGGTGCCGGCGACCACCAGCTCGAGCTGGGTCTCGGCCATCTCGTCGAGCACCGGGTTGAGCACGTACTCATCGTTGATGAAGCCGACGCGGGCGGCGCCGATCGGGCCACGGAACGGCACGCCGGACAGCGTCAGCGCCGCCGAGGCGGCGACCATCGAGACGATGTCGGGATCGTTCTCCATGTCGTGCGACAGCACGGTGACGATCACCTGGGTCTCGTTGCGCCAGCCGTCGGCGAACAGCGGACGGATCGGACGGTCGATCAGGCGGGAGACCAGCGTCTCCTTCTCGGTCGGACGGCCTTCACGCTTGAAGTAACCACCCGGGATGCGGCCGGCCGCATAGGTCTTTTCCTGATAGTCGACGGTCAGCGGCAGGAAGTCGACGCCTTCGCGCGGCGCCTTGGCGGCCACCACGGTGGCGAGCACGACGGTCTCGCCATAGGTGGCGACGACGGCGCCGTCGGCCTGGCGGGCGATCTTGCCGGTCTCGAGCTTGAGGGGGCGTCCACCCCAATCGATTTCAACGGAATGCTGATTGAACATCGGATCCTTCTTTCATGCGGATACCGAGACAACCGGACGCCAGATACCAAAAGACCATGCCAAGATTGCGGGACGCTGGCGGCGAAGCGTGCACAGCGTCCGGCGATCCTGCCATGGTCTTAAGGTGGGAATGGCGCTCGGTCCTCCCGGGTGCGGGATCGCGACCACCCTTGGTCGCCGACCTCGCGGAGCGGGCCTTGGGCCCGTTGACGGCCCAGCCGCCGGATGCGGCTGAGCGAAACACACGCGCAAACTCAGCGCCGTGTGGTGGTTCGGCCGGCGCGGCGGATGGGAAGCGGCGCACCGCTTCCGTGCCGCAGCCGGCGGACGCGGTCGATCAGCGACGGATGCCGTGCTTTTCGAGCAGCGCCTTGTAACGCGCCTCGTCCTTCTTCTTGACGTAGTCGAGAAGCGAACGGCGCGTCGACACCAGCTTCAACAGCCCGCGACGCGAGTGATTGTCCTTGGTGTGGGTCTTGAAATGCGCGGTGAGGTTGGCGATGCGTTCCGACAGGATCGCGATCTGAACCTCGGGCGAACCGGTATCACCGGCCTTCACGGCATTGGTCTGGATGACTTCCGCTTTGCGTTCTGCGGTAATCGACATCGTCAGTTACTTTCCTTGAGCGTCGGACTGGCAGTCAGTCCGGAGAGGTTGAACACACGCTTGGGGATGAGTTCGCCGTTGCCGAGTTCGGCGAGGGCCAGAAGCCGGCCTGCCACCGTGACATAGACTGTGCCGCTGCAATTGGGCGCATCCCGTCCGCGCAACAAAACGGCCTGGCCCCGATGGAGCCTTGCCGCATCAGCCCGTGTGACGGCCAGTGCCGGGATGTCGTCCAGCGCGGTCTCAACGGGCAAAAGCGCGTCGGCGAGGCTACCCTCGCCGGACGCCGCTCTATCGCACAAAGCCTGCAACTGTTCCAGCGGAATCATGTCGGCCTCGTCGAACGGGCCGCACAGCGTCCGGCGCAGCGCGCAGATATGGCCGTAGCAGCCGAGCAGCCGGCCCATGTCGCGCGCCAGCGCCCGCACATAGGTTCCCTTGCCGCACTCGGCCTCGAACACCGAATGGCCGCTATCCTGATGATCCACCAGGGTTAATTCGTGAATCTCGACGGGCCGCGGGGCCAGCGCGACGACTTCGCCGTCCCGCGCCAGATCGTAGGCGCGCTCGCCCTGGATCTTCACGGCGGAATATTGCGGCGGAATCTGCTCGATCACGCCGGTGAAGCGCGGCAGCAGCGCCATGATGGCCTGCGCGGTGGGCCGCTCGGCGCTGGTGGCTACAGCCTTGCCTTCGGTGTCGTCGGTATCCCGCTCCTCGCCCCAGGCGACGGTGAAGCGATAGCGCTTGCGGCCGTCCATCACGAACGGCACCGTCTTGGTCGCCTCGCCCATCGCGATCGGCAGGCCGCCGGAGGCGAGCGGATCGAGCGTGCCGGCGTGGCCGGCGCGCTTGGCCGAGAACAGCCGCTTCACCACCGCGACCGCGTGGGTGGAGGTCATGCCGACCGGCTTGTCGAGAATCACCCAACCGTGGACGTCGCGCTTGTCGCGGCGCGGCTGCTTGTTGCCGTCCTTGCCGCGCGCCTGGTTGCGCGGATCGTTGTTGTCGCGCGGCTTGCGGGCGGCGGCGGGCGGAACGTCGTCGGCGCCGGCGTGCTGCAGATCATGCGGAGCGCGCTGCGCGGCGGAGGTGGTCACGGTCATCAGTCCTGGTCCGGATCGGGTTCGAGGTCTTTCTGCACCGCGGGCGTGCGCAGAAGTTTGTCGATCCGCTCGGCCTCGGCGAAACGTTCGTCGATCCGGAAGCGGATATCGGGGGCGTATTTCAGGTTCACGCGCCGGGCGATCTCGCCGCGCAAAAATTTCTTGTGGTGCTCGAGCGCGTCCAGCACCAGCTTCTCGTCGCGGCCGCCGAGCGGCATCACGTAGATCGTGGCGAGCTTCAGATCCGGCGACATCCGGACTTCCGGCACCGTGATCAAATGCGTCTCCAGCACCGGATCGTGCACGCCACCCTGGCTCAAGATCTCGGCCGCCGCGTGACGCACCAGCTCGCCGACGCGCAACGACCGCGTCGACCCGCCGGACGGGGAACTCTTCTGGTGATGGCGGGGCATAGCTCGGTTTTCCAATCATCACATGGTTCGAGACGCGCAGTCGAAACGACTACGCTCCTCACCATGAGGGCTGCGGTTGGTGCGGCCTCGATCACCTGGGATCGGGCAGTGCCCTCATCCTGAGGAGCCCGGCAGAGCTCGAAGAGCTCGGCCGGGCGTCTCGAAGGATGAGCAGTTACGTCTCGACTGTAAGAATCGGACTTACAGCGAGCGCTGGATGGTTTCGATGCGGTAGCACTCGATCACGTCACCGACGCGCATGTCGGTGTAGTTCTCGAACGCCATGCCGCATTCCTGGCCGGCCTGGACTTCCTTCACTTCGTCCTTGAACCGCTTCAAGGTCGACAGCTTGCCCTCGTGAACCACGACGTTGTCGCGGATCAGGCGGACATTGGCGCCGCGCTCGACGGTGCCGTCGGTGACGCGGCAGCCGGCGACCTTGCCGACCTTGGAGATGTTGAAGATCTCCAGGATCTGGGCGTTGCCCAGCATGGTTTCGCGCAGCGTCGGCGCGAGCAGGCCGCTCATCGCCTTCTTAATGTCATCCACGAGGTCGTAGATGATGTTGTAGTAGCGGATCTCGATGCCGTTGCGCTTGGCGGCCGCAGCGGCCTCCTTGTTGGCGCGGACCGAGAAGCCGAGGATGACGGCGTTGAAGCCTTCGGCCAGCGTCACGTCGCTCTCGCTGATGCCGCCGACGCCGGCGTGCAGGATGCGCGCGGCGACCTCGTCGGTGCCGAGCTTCTCCAGCGAGCCGAGGATCGCTTCCAGCGAACCCTGGACGTCCGCCTTGACGATCAGCGGGAAGTCCTTGCGGCCCGAGGTCTTGAGCTGGCTCATCATCTGCTCGAGCGAGCCGCGCATGCCGACCGCGGAGGCCGCCTTCTCGCGCTTCTGATGGGCACGATAGGAGGTGACTTCACGGGCGCGGGCTTCGTTCTCGACCACCGCGAGACGATCGCCGGCTTCCGGCGGACCGTTGAAGCCGAGCACCTCGACCGGCACCGACGGGCCGGCTTCCTGCACGGTCTCGCCCTGATCGGAGATCAGCGCGCGGACGCGGCCCATCTCGGCGCCGGCCACGATGATGTCGCCGACCTTGAGGGTGCCGCGCTGGACCAGCACGGTGGCCACCGGACCGCGGCCGCGATCGAGCTTGGCTTCGATCACGGTGCCCTCGGCCGGGCGGGTGGTGTTGGTCTTGAGGTCCAAGAGTTCGGCCTGCAGCGCGATCATCTCGAGCAGCTTGTCGAGATTGGTCTTGTTCTTGGCCGAGACTTCGACGTCGACGACGTCGCCGCCGAGCGATTCGACCTGGACGTTGTGCTGCAACAGCTCGGTGCGGACCCGCTCGGGCCGCGCGTCCGGCTTGTCGATCTTGTTGATCGCCACGATGATCGGAACGCCGGCCGCCTTGGCGTGATTGATCGCCTCGATGGTCTGCGGCATCACGCCGTCGTCCGCCGCCACCACCAGGATGACGATATCGGTGACCTTGGCGCCGCGGGCGCGCATCGCGGTGAACGCGGCGTGGCCGGGGGTGTCGATGAAGGTGATCTTGGTGCCGGTCTCCGGCGAGGTCACCTGATAGGCGCCGATGTGCTGGGTGATGCCGCCGGCTTCGCCCGACACCACGTTGGCGTGGCGCAGCGCGTCGAGCAGCGAGGTCTTGCCGTGGTCGACGTGGCCCATCACGGTCACGACCGGGGAACGCGGCTCGGTGTCGGTCGAATCGTCGACGACGTCGAACAGGCCCTCTTCCACGTCCGCAGCGGCGACGCGCTTGACGCTGTGGCCGAGCTCTTCGGCGATCAGCTGCGCGGTGTCGGCGTCGATCACGTCGTTGATCTTGTGCATCGCGCCTTGCTTCATCAGCATGCGGATGACGTCCACGGCCCGCTCCGACATGCGGTTGGCGAGCTCCTGGATGGTGATGGCTTCGGGAACGACGACTTCGCGCACCAGCTTTTCTTTCGGCTCGTTCGAGGCGTGGCCCTTGAGGCGCTGGGTGCGGCGGCGGAACGAGGCGATCGAACGCTCGCGGACGTCGTCGGCGTTGAGCGCGGTGACCACGGTGAGGCGGCCGCGCTGCTTCGACGCGCCGGGCTTGGCGGCGGGCTGCTTCGGCGGCGGCGCCGGACGCGCGGGACCGCCCGGACGGCGGATCATGCGCGGCGCTTCGTCGTCGTCACCGGCCTCGGCGGCGACGGCGGGCGGACGGCCCGGAGCGGCCG
>NZ_LJIC01000142.1 GCF_001295845.1 Rhodopseudomonas sp. AAP120
CCATCCACGCCTTGCGGCGCGGCAAAGACGTGGATGGCCGGGACGAGCCCGGCCATGACGTGGTGAGAGGCATCGGCTCGAACGACGCGAGCATCAGGCCTTCATGCCGGCCTTCACCGCTTCCGCGGTGATCGGCAATGAGCGCAGGCGGGCGCCGCAGGCGTTGAAGATGGCGTTGCCGAGTGCGGGCGCGACGACCGTCACCGCCGGCTCGCCGACGCCGGTGGCCTTCTCGCCATTGGCGATGACGCTGACCGCGACCTCCGGCACCTGACTCATGCGCAGCACGTGATAGGTGTCGAAGTTGCTCTGCTCGATCGCGCCGTGCTTGAGCGTGGCCTTCTCGACCATCGCCAGCGACAGCCCCCACAGCGCCGCGCCCTCGACCTGAGCGCGGATGTTGTCGGGATGCACCTGGATGCCGACGTCGGTGGCGACGGTGAGCTTCTTCACCTTGACCTCGCCGCTCGGGGCCACCGCGACATGGGCGACGCACGCCGTCCAGCTCGCCGAGGCGCGCTCCTGCGACGACACGCAGGCGACGCCCATGCCCTCGCCTTTCGGCAGTTGCTTGGCGCCGTAGCCGGCCATGCCCATCGCGGCGAGCAGCGTGTTGCGCAGCCGCTGCGCGCCGCCGTCGTTCTTGCCCTTGCCGTCGAGCAGCGCGATGCGGAATTGCGCCGGGTCCTGCCCGGCCGCATGGGCAAGCTCATCGATCATGCTTTCGACCGCCCAGAACGTCCACCCCGGCGCGACCGAGCGGAGCTGGCCGGACGGCGTGGCGTTCTGCGCCATCTCGTTGAGGATGGCGCGGACGTTGTGGTTCGGCACCGAATAGAAGAAGTCGGCGCCGTTGACGGTGAAGGCATCGAGCGCGCCCTTCTTGTCGACCGAGGGCGACAGGAAGTCCGGGATGCCCCAGCGCTTGGTCGGCCAGGCGCTGACGACGTCGTGCTCCAGCGCGACGAGCTTGCCGTCGCCGTCGAGACCCGCCTTGACCTTCTGAAAGGTGAGCGGCCGCGAGAAGTCCATCGTCATGTCGTCTTCGCGCGAGTAGATCACCTTCACCGGCTTGCCGACCGCCTTGGCGGCCAGCACCGCCGGCACCATCATGTCGGCATCCAGCCTGCGGCCGAAGCCGCCGCCGAGCCAGGCCTGATGCATCACCACGTATTTCGGATCGACCCCGGCCGCCGCAGCCGCGATCGCGCCGGAGCGGGTCGCGAACTGATTGCCCGAGTAGATGTGCCAGATGTCGCCCTGCTGTTGCGCGGTGGCGTTCATCGGCTCGAGCGGCGCGTGGATGTTGATACTGGTGGTGTACTCCGCCTCCAGCACCTTGGCGGCGCCGCCGAGCGCCGCGGAGGTGTCGCCGTCCTTGACGAAGAACAGCCCCGAGTCACCCTGCGCCTGCAGCCGCTTCGCCTCTTCCAGCAAGGACTCGCTGGAGACCTCAGCGTTAGGGCCAGGATTGTAGCTGATCTTCAGCGCGGCCGCAGCCTTGCGGGCGTTGGCGTAAGTATTGGCCACCGCCACGACCCAGCCGGTCGTCGTCGCGGTCTTGTCGTCCAGCACCACCGCCTTGATGAAGCCCGGCACCTTCTTGGCGTCGCTGTCGTCGATCGACTTCACTGATGCGCCGTAACGCACCGGCGGCATCACGATCTTGCCGTACACCATGCCGGGCAGCATCGTGTCGATGCCGTATTTGGCGCTGCCGTTGGTCTTCGACGGAATGTCGAGCTGCGGCACCGACACGCCGATCATCGTGTAGTGATCCGGCGTCTTCAGCTTGATTGCTTTCAGCTCGTCCGGCGTGAAGGTCTTGGTCAGCTTGCCGCTCTTGACGATCTCGGCGAAGCTCATCGACTTCCTGGTCTTCGGATGAGTGACGCGAGAGTCGCGCACTACCAGTTCGTCCTTGAAATACGGCGGCACGCCCATCGCAGCGACCGCGGCGTCGACCAGCGCGATGCGGCCGGCGGCGCCGGCGCGGCTCATCGCGTCGAAGTTCATCATCGTGCTCCAGCTCCCGCCGGTGATCTGCGCGCCGAGCACGGGGTCGTTGAACTTCGGATCGTTGGAGGCCAGCTGGACCCGCATGTCCTTCCAGCTGGCGCCGAGCTCCTCGCAGATGATCTGCGCCATGGTCGAGGCGATGTGCTGACCCATATCGGCCTTGCCGCAGGTGACGGTGACGAGACCGTCCGGCCCGATCGCGTACCAGACGCTTGGCTCGAACGCGGACGGCGCGGCGATCGCCTGATCGGCGCCGAGCAGGCCCGGCACGCTGCTGTAGCCGAGCACGAGCCCGGCGGCGGCAGTGCCGACCAGGAACGAGCGGCGGCTGAGATCGACGCCCTGCGACGGGGATACTTTGACGTGCTGGTTCATGTCGCGCTCCGCTCGTTGGAGGTGCTGGCGGTGTGCATCTCGGATGCGGCGCGCATGATCGCCTTCTGGATCCGCGAGTAGGTCATGCAGCGGCACAGATTGCCGTCCATATGCGCCACCACCTCATCCTTGGAGGGATTGGGATTGGCGGCGAGCAGCGAGGCCGCCTGCATGATCTGGCCGGACTGGCAGTAGCCGCATTGCGGCACCTGCTCGGCGATCCACGCCTTCTGCAGCGGATGATCGCCCTTCTGGCTGAGGCCCTCGATGGTCGTGATCTTCTTGTTGACCACGTCGCCGGCCAAGGTCTGACACGACCGCACCGCTTCGCCATTGACGTGCACCGTGCAGGCGCCGCACAGGCCGGCGCCGCAGCCGAACTTGGTGCCGGTCATCTGCAGTTGTTCGCGGATGACCCACAGCAGCGGCGTATCGTTGTCCGCGTCCACAGACAGACTCCGCCCGTTGATATTGAGCTTGAGCATCTCTCTCCCCAATGCCGGTGCATGAAGCCGCTTACGGCGGCGCTCACTTCTGGCTTGCTGGCCTGACACCCACCGGACGATGCCGACCTTGCCGGTAGGATGATCAGGTTGTCGCAGGGAGGCAATTGCGAAGTTGAATTGGACTAATGAAAAAGATACAGCCGGCGGGCAGCCGACGACTGAGCCGCACGGGCGATTGTGCAACGCGATTAGCTGAGAAGTAGCTGGATTTTCGAACTGATCGCGCTAATTACGTCGCAACGCAAAAGGAAATGCGCCGCTGAGGGATGCCGCACCGCCGCAACGCGAAGCCGGGGATGGCGTCCTGTGGGACGCAGAAGCGGCTCGGCCAAACTCTCAACTCTCGGTCGCACCGAACCGAGCATCGCTCGTGTTTGAAGTGAGGATATCACAAGGCCTCTTCACGGTAGAAACAGCTGATGAGCCGACGGGCCTGTCTACGCCGCCCGCTCAACCTTGTAGGGACGAACCAGAAGATCCGCCGGAATTTTCCAAGCTTCAGCGATCCTGTGAATCATTTCGACGGTGAGCGCACGGCGGCGACCAAGCACCTCCGAAGCCCGCGAGCGCGACCCGAAAAGTTCGGCCAGTTCGGATTGCGTGTGTCCCAGCTCGTCGATCGCGTAGCGCAGAACATCGACCGGATCGAAGCTGTCATCGATCGCCAGCGGCCAACGCTTGGCCTCGTAGATATCGACCAACGCGAGCAGTACATCCAGCTTGTCGCCTTGCTCCGAGCCTTCGGGCGCTCCCCAACATGCTTCGATCGCGGCGAGCGCCGCGCGGTGATCGTCATCGGTGCGGATCGGACGAATATCCACGGCTCGTCTCCTCAAAACTGCGACACGGTCAAAGCATCGACGCGATCGTATTCGGCATGCGTGCCGATGAACTTCACGAAGGCGACCTAGCGGCAAAAATCGAACGCGACAACAAGTCTGAAGGTGTCGCCCGCCACCTCAGACCTTACGCGGGGACTTCGGCTTTGGACACAGCCATCTAGATGTCCTCCGTCGGCCTGACGGTATTTATGAGCAGCACAGCGGTACAGTCAGCCGATCACTCGCCCTAAGCCTTCTGTATACAAGATATGAGGAGTCGCGTGGCGTAATACACAGCTCAAAGTAACTCCTATCGAAAGAATAATCTGCGCTATCATTAATTGCACTTGCTGACAATCAACCGCAGCGGTAGTAAGAAAATCTTCAAAAATGGATACACGTCATGCCATCAATTGCATTGCAGATTATTGGGAATGAAGCGCAGGCAACTTGCGACAGGCTTAAGGGAAGTGAAGGCGAGAGGGCTCAACGAATCCTGGACCTGATTAAGGAGAGCCGAGCCATTGCAGCGATTTCATCAGCGCAAAACGCGAGTCTTGAACGAGTCGCCGCAGATGCCCTCACTTCAGCGGCTCGGGAATGTCCAGAATATTTCAAGAAGCTAATAGAGGAAGCCACCTCGCTGGAAATTGCGAACCAGACTCAACAGTCTGACCTGTTGACAACGACCGTGAATGCAGCGCCTTACATTTTTGGATTGATTATCTGCTTGCGCATAAGAGCAATCAAGCTCGGTCCAGTCGAAATCAAATTCTTCGAAGGACTGCCACCAGAGATTCCCAACTTTGTATCTGCGCTTCTGAAAAGCGAAACCGAAAGCATTGATACGGTCATCGATCATCTTCCTCCCTCCGAATAATCATGTCAAAATCAGTGACATCACATGATCTTCTTTCCGTGCGAGTCGCGCGCGCTCGCATATCGGCCTTTTTGGCCCAAACTGGATTTATGCCTCTTGATCAAGTCGGCGTACGTCTGAATGAAGACTTCGACGCGAAAGACGTCATCGAGAGACTCGGTGACGTCGGCGGTCCGCCGCTACTCACTCAAGAGCGCAATGCCAACAGCCTCGCTCAATCCAAGACGCCGGGTGATACGAACGGAATTCTTTGGATTCCCGTCGATAGGTTGACGTTTGGAAATGCAGAGAAGGAAGCCGCAATCCAATTGAAGGACCGTTTCAAAAATTGCATTTGCGCTGCGTCAGCAGGCCTCTCTCTGGGCAGCACTGGGATTGTGGAGGTATCCGTCAACACAGACAAGGCAACGCCAACTAAGCCGGACATACTTCGACATATACTTGCTAATATTGCAAAGCAGGATATTCGAGTCGTGTCCGGTCAACTTGCACGAATTCACAGCATCAACGATCGGGATATCAAAGAGGCAAAAAATTGGATTCGACGCTCCCACGGCAGAATGAAACCAGGCATTCAAATCGAAACGCTGCGCCGAAAATCCACATTGACTTGGACCTTTGGCCAAGATGGTCGTCGGTGGTGCATCGGAGCTGGGCACGCCCTTGAGCGAGACGAACGAGTGTATCAACCAACCTCGTCCTTCGACGAGAGATCAATTGGTCAAGTTAAATTCACGACCTTCGCCAGTGGACATAGATCACGATTGCATGTGGATGCAGCCATCATCGAACTAGAACAGCGATGGGACATCGCCGACGAAATTCTTGAGCGGGAAATGGCGACGGATATCTGGAAAGGTGAGCTGAGTACGGGCGACGAGGTATTCTTTCTAGGTGCCGGCACTCAAGGGCTAAGTAAAGCACGAGTCGGCACAGTTGAGACAGAAGCGCCAGTGCTTACGTCCGAAAATAAAATCATTTACTATCAAGATCACATATCCCTCTATCGTACAGACGAGAATCCCGTGAGTCGAAATGGTGATTCCGGGGGGCCTGTATTCGTGCTGGCGGACGGCGGTGCGCGTGTCTGTGGAATGATTGTCGCTGGTGGCGACAGGAAAGCTGGAACGAGAAAGCCCGTGAGTTATTGCACTCCAATCAAATTCGTTATTACATTTGCTCAGGACTGCCTTCGGAAGGGTTCGTGGGGATGACCACAAGAGAACAAGCGAGAAGGTACCTTCCCGAGGCGAGAGAACTTGTTCGCAAGGCCGGAGGTATAATTTTGCAGTCGGGCGCCCGAAACGACTCCGGAGACTGGGTAATCGCATTCGATCTAGCCAAATCGGTGAGTGGCCTGCCACGTAGAGTGGGACCTGTCCAAATCGTATTCGAGGTGGCGGAATTTCCTGAAATAGAAGAATATCTTGCGGGCTTTGGAACCAAAGTTTGATGTGATTGATTGGAAAGACTGGCGGTTGCCGTTCGGAAACGATTCACTCGAAGTCCGTCTGGCTGCTTACCAAATAGCTCTTAGTCCAGCGCTCCGTCGCCCTTACGCCGCCGCCGCCACCACCCGGTTCCGGCCGTCGTGCTTGGCACGGTACAGCGCCGTGTCGGCGCGCTTCAGCAGGTCGCGGATGGGTTCGCCCTTGCGTTCGAGTGTCGACAGGCCGACCGAAATCGTGACTTCGATCCGGCGCTCGCCCTTCTCGATCGCGAACGGCTCGCCGGCGATGGCGCGGCGCAGGCGCTCGGCGACCATCTGGGCGACGTGCAGATCGGTCTCCGGCATCACGATGACGAATTCCTCGCCGCCGTAGCGGCAAGCGAGATCGATGCCGCGGATCGACTTCTTGATCCGCAGGGCGAATTCGCGCAGCACGTCGTCGCCGGCATCGTGGCCGTAGGAATCGTTGATCGACTTGAAAAAGTCGATGTCGAGGATCATCAGCGCCAGCGGCTTGCCGCGAGCGCCGGCCTGCTCGGCCAGCGTGGCGAGATGGCTTTCCATGTAGCGGCGATTATGCAGGCCGGTCAGGCCGTCGGTGATCGCCATCTCGATCGAATGCTGCACGTTGTCGCGCAGATGATCGGTGTAGCGGCGGCGGCGGATCTGGGTGCGGGCACGCGCCAACAGTTCGTTCTTGTCGACCGGGCGTAGCAGATAGTCGTTGACGCCGATCTCCAGCCCGCGCAGCAGCCGCGAATTGCTGTCGGCGTCGGCGATCGCGAGGATCGGCACGTGCCGGGTCCGCTCCAGCGAGCGCGCCTGGCTGCACAGCCGCAGCCCGTCGAAATTCTCGAGGCCGAGCGAGACGATCAGCAGGTCGTAATTGCCCTCCGCAGCGTGGAACAGCGCCTCGGATGGGTTCGGCTCGACGTCGACGTCGTGCTCGGTGCTGAGCAGCGGCGCCAGCCGCTCGTAGGACGACGGCCGGTCGTCGACCAGCAGGATGCGCCCGCCCCGGCCCTGATCGTTGACCGCCTCGCGCTCCGGCGCCTGCACGCCGATCTCGAACGAGGTGATGGCCCGCATCCGCAGCTCGTCGGTCATCATCTTCAGCCGAGTCAGCGATCGCACCCGCGCGATCAGCACGACATCGGACACCGGCTTGGTGAGGAAATCGTCGGCGCCGGCTTCGAGCCCGCGCACGCGGTCGGCCGGGCTGTCGAGCGCCGTCACCATCACCACAGGGATGAAATGCGTCTTCGGATTGGCCTTGAGCCGGCGACAGACCTCGAAGCCGTCCATGTCCGGCATCATCACGTCGAGCAGCACGATGTCGCATTCGGCGCGCTCGCAGATCTCCAGCGCCTGCAGACCGTTCGACGCGGTGACGACGTCGAAATACTCGGCCGACAGCCGCGCTTCGAGCAGGCGGACGTTGGCCGGAATGTCGTCGACCACCAGGATCCGTGCGGACATGCCTTCTCCTAACCGATGAAGCGGCGCACCGTTTCGATGAACTTGCCCACCGAAATCGGCTTCGACAGATAGGCTTCACAGCCGCCCTCGCGGATGCGTTCTTCGTCGCCCTTCATCGCGAATGCCGTCACCGCAACCACAGGAATGTGGCGCAGCTCGGGATCGTCCTTGATCCAGCGGGTCACATCCAGGCCGGACACCTGCGGCAGCTGGATATCCATCAGGATCAGATCTGGACGCAGCTTGCGAACCAGATCGAGCGCCTCATAACCGTTGCTCGTTCCCGCCGTCTGATAGCCATGGGCTTCCAGCAGGTCGCGAAAGAGCTTCATGTTGAGCTCGTTGTCCTCCACGATCAGGACGGTCTTGGCCATCCCGCCCTCCCATCCTGATACGACAATGCCCCATTCTGCGACGAGCGAAGCTGTTCGACTGGCCGCATGTGATAGACCTGCAAGACTCGGGCATGATTGAATAAAATAGAGCTCAGAAGTTACGGAAAGGCAAACATTCCCGATGCCAAAGCGCGTTCACAACGTCCGGCAAGTTTCTGAAATCGTGGCAGTTCAGGCGCTGTCCTTCATCGCCTCGGATCCCGAGCGGCTGGGGCTGTTCCTCGCCGAAACCGGTCTCGGGCCGGAGACGCTGCGGCAGTCCGCGGCCGATCCGCAGTTCCTGATCAACGTGCTGCAGTTCATCCTGCGCGACGACGCCACCGTGAAGGCATTCGCGACGTCGGTCGATCTCGACCCGACCAATGTGGCGGCGGCGCTGCAGGCGCTGGAGGACAAGCCGTGGGAGCGCGACATTCCGTGAGTCCGATCCGGTGACCGACCTGCCGCGCGGACCGCTGCGCTTCTGCCGTGACTGCCTCGCCGACAACGGGGCGGCGGCACGGCGCTGTGCGGCCTGCGGGTCGCCGCGGCTGATCGGCCATCCGGAACTGCCGAACCTCACGCTGGCGCATATCGATTGCGACGCGTTCTACGCCACCGTGGAAAAGCGCGACAATCCCGACCTCGCCGACAAGCCGGTGATCATCGGCGGCGGCAAGCGCGGCGTGGTGTCGGCGGCCTGCTACATCGCCCGCACCTACGGGGTTCGCTCGGCGATGCCGATGTTCAAGGCGCTGGCGCTGTGCCCGTCAGCCACCGTGGTGCGGCCCGACATGGCCAAATACGTCCGCGTCGGACGCGAGGTGCGCCAAGCGATGCTGCAGCTGACGCCGCTGGTCGAGCCGCTGTCGATCGACGAAGCGTTCCTCGACCTGTCCGGCACCGAGCGGCTGCACGGCACCATCGCGGCGAAAGTGCTGGCGCGGTTCGCGCAGCAGGTCGAGCGCGACATCGGCATCACGGTGTCGGTCGGGCTGTCCTGCAACAAGTTCCTCGCCAAGATCGCCTCCGACCTCGACAAGCCGCGCGGCTTTGCGGCACTCGGTCAGGAGGACGCGCGGGCGATGCTGGCACCGCGGCCGGTCGGCTTCATCTTCGGCGTCGGCCCGGCGACCGAGGCCCGCCTCAGCCAGCGCGGCTTCCGCACCATCGGCGATCTGCAGAAGGCGGACGAGATCGAGCTGATGCGGCAGTTCGGCGACGAAGGCCGCAGGCTGTGGCGGCTGGCGCGCGGCATCGACACCCGCAAGGTGGTGCCGGACCGCGGCGCCAAGTCGATCTCCAACGAGACGACGTTCGACACCGACATCCGCGACTTCGAAACGCTTGAACGCATCCTGTGGCGGCTGTCCGAGAAGGTGTCGTCACGGCTGAAAGGCGCCGCGCTGGCCGGCTCGACGGTGACGTTGAAGCTGAAGACCGCCGATTTCCGCCAGCGCACGCGCTCGCAGACGATCCATGCGCCGACCCAGATGGCAAACCGCATCTTCGCGATCTCCCGCGAGATGCTGGCCAAGGAAATCGACGGCACCGCCTTCCGCCTGATCGGCACCGGTGTCAGCGCGCTCAGTGAGCAAACCCAGGCCGACGCCTCCGACCTCCTCGACCGCCGCGCCGCCACCGCCGAACGCGCGATGGACGACCTCCGCAAGAAGTTCGGCAACGCCGCGGTGATCCGGGGGCTGGTCTATACCGGGCCGGAGAAGCCGCGGGAGTAATCGTGCGACGAGCGCCGAACGCAGTCCCCGCGCTCCGGACGCCGTGCCCCGGACGCTGCGCAGCGCGCCGCTTTTGCGGCGTGGTGCGCTGCAGATCCGGGGCCCCGGTTTAGCTGCACACGAAGGAACCGGGGTCCCGGATCGGCGGCGCCGCGCTGCGCGCGGCACCTTGTCCGGGACACGGTGAGGGTCGTGGGAGAATTGAAGCCGACGATTACTTACTCGGCTTCACCGTCTCGACGTGCCGCTTGCCTAGAGATCGGGCCCGTGCCCCGGACGCTGCGCAGCGCGCCGCTCTTGCGGCGTGGTGCGCAGCAGATCCGGGGCCCGGTTTGGCTGCACGCGAAGGAACCGGGGTCCCGGATCAGCGGCACCGCGCTACGCGCGGCACCTTGTCCGGGACACGGTGAAGGGTTGGGAGAATTGAATCCGACGACTACTTAGTCGGTTCGCCGTCTCGACGTCCAGCTGGCCTAGAGACCAGGCCCGCGCCCCGGACGCTGCGCAGCGCGCCGCTCTTGCGGCGTGGTGCGCTGCAGATCCGGGGCCCCGGTTGGCTGCACACGAAGGAACCGGGGTCCCGGATCGGCGGCACCGCGCTGCGCGCGGCACCTTGTCCGGGACACGGTGAGATGGAGGTTTGAGTCGGCCGCCTACTTACAGGGCTTCGTCGCCTTGACGTCGAACTTGCCCATGGCGCCGGCGAGGACGAAGTCGTTGTAGTCGAGCACCAGGGAGCGCGAGACGCCGTTTTCGTAGAGCTCGAAGCTCATCGCGTAAACCGGCGTCTGCTCGCCGGTATCCGACTTGGCGCTGCGATCGTAATAGCTCACGGTCACCGGCCAGCGCGTCAGCGATTTCATCGCCGCGTCGGAGGTCGACGGATCGGGATTGGCCACGGTGCGATCGCCGAGGATGGCCTGACCGATCACCGTCAGCGTGTTGTACACCTTCTCGCCGCCGTCGGAGCCGTCATAGACCTGCAGTTCGAGCAGCGACTTGCCCTCGCGCGCGGCGGCGATGATGCGTTCGATCTGCTCGGTCGGGAACACCGTCTTGCCGTCGAGCGTGAAGGTCTTCTGCACCGGCTGCTTCAGCTTCACGGTGATCTTGTCGCCGGTGCGCTCGGCGACGCCGTCGACGTCGCTGGAATCGCTGTCGTTCATCTTGGTGTCGATCTTGAAGCGATAGCTCTTGCCGGCGGCGTCTTCCCAGCTCGACGAGCGCAGATCGCTCAGCGTGTTCTTGCCCTCGCCGCTCTCGATCTCCGATACCTGGCGGAAGTCCGAGGTGTAGCCTTCGCAGGCATTGCCGGAGAAATTGTACAGGATGCGGCCGCGCACCGTGCTGACCGAGGCGTTGTTGCGCGTCTTCATCAGGCTGAGATCGTACAGCGCCTGATGCGGCAGAAACGTAACGCCCGGCCCGGCGGCGGCCGGCGTGGCGCCCAGCGCCGCGGCGCCGATCATCGTCATCGCCAGCATGGAGAGGCGGAGGCTCGTCTGGGGTAGCTTGCGCATGTCGTCTCCGTGGGAACCTCGGTTGAGGATAGGCAGCGGTCGATCGTACCGCAACGGCTGCTCACCGATGGAACACCCGATTACGGTGAAATCGCGGACGAATCCGCATCAAAGCTGACTGATCGACGCCGCCCGGCTTGCTTGCCAGAGCAGCCGCAATCGGCCAAACAGGTGCGCCCGGTCGCACCGACGGCCGGGACGTTTGTGACGAACAGACATCCGATAAACAGACATGGGGACCACAATGGCCGGAGCCATCGAGCAGAAACTCACCGCGCAGGGAATCGTCCTGCCCGAACCCACCAGCCCGGTCGCCAATTACGTCGGCTTCGTGCGCACTGGCAATCTGCTGGTGGTGTCCGGCCAGATCTGCTTCGACGCCGAAGGCAAGCTGGTCGCCAAGGGCAAGCTCGGCGCCAATGTCAGCATCGAGGACGGCAACGCCGCCGCGCGGGCCTGCGCGATCAATCTGCTGGCGCAGCTCAAGGCCGCGCTCGGCGATCTCGACAAGGTGGTGCGCGTGGTGCGGCTCGGCGGATTTATCAATTCGACGCCCGACTTCACCGACGGCCCGAAGGTGATGAACGGCGCCTCCGACCTGATGGTCGCCGCGTTCGGCGACAAGGGCCGTCACGCCCGCACCACGATCGGGGTCGCCTCGCTGCCGGCCGACGCCGCCGTCGAGGTCGAAGGCCTGTTCGAAGTCGCCTGATCCGGACCTGATGCGATGCGCGCTCCCGACTGGCTGACCGCACGTCCGGTCGCGCATCGCGGACTGCATGACCGCGCCCGCGGCGTGCTCGAAAACATGCCGGCGGCCGTCAATGCCGCGATCGCCGGCAACTTCGCCATCGAGGTGGACATCCAGCTCACCGCCGATGGCGAAGCGATGGTGCATCACGACGACGACCTCGGCCGGCTGACCGAGGGCACCGCGCCGCTGCTGTCGCTGACCGCCGCCGAACTGCGCCGGGTCGCCTTCAAAGACACGCCCGAGCGGATGATGTCGGTGGGCGAGCTGTGCGATCTCGTCGCCGGCCGGGTGCCGCTGGTCATCGAGCTCAAGAGCCATTTCGACGGCGACCGCAAACTGGCGTCGCGATTGATGGCAGTGCTGGCCTCCTATCGCGGCCCGGTCGCCGCAATGTCGTTCGATCCCGACCAGGTGCTGGCGCTGCGCCAGCTGGCGCCGCAGCTGCCGCGCGGCATCACCGCCGAGCGCCGCTACGACGACGCCTATTGGGCCAAGCTGAACGACGCCCAGCGCCGGCCGATGGAAGCGCTGCGCCATGGCCTGCGGACCCAGCCGCATTTCGTCGCCTACCGAGTCGACGACCTCCCCGCCCCCGCCCCGTGGATCGCCCGAAACCTGTTCGGCTGCGCGCTGTTGGCCTGGACGGTTCGCACACCGCAGCAACGCGCCCGCACCGCCGCGCAGGCCGACCAGATGATCTTCGAAGGCTTCGTTCCGGAACCGTGATCGGCGTCCCGTAGCGGCACCCTTGCGCGGCGCGCGATCAGGCCCCAATCTCTGCCGCATGATGCCGACGCGCCCTCATCGCCTGTGATCGATCCTTGAGTCGTTCGCCCGACATCACGCTCGAAGCCGTCCCCTCGGTCGACGCCATCGCGGCGGCCGACTGGGACGCTTGCGCCGGCGGCGCGCTGGCGCCGCCAATCGACACTTCATCCGAATTTGCAGCAGCCTCCTGCACGACTTCGGCAGCTGCCTACAATCCCTTCACCTCGCACGCGTTTTTCTCTGCGCTCGAGACCTCGAAGTCGGCCAGCGTGCGGACCGGCTGGGGGCCGCGCCATCTCGTCGCCCGGCTCGGAGAACAGATCCTCGGCATCGTGCCGTGCTATCTGAAATCGCATTCACAGGGCGAATACGTGTTCGACCGCGGCTGGGCCGACGCCTATGAGCGCGCCGGTGGCAGCTACTATCCGAAGCTGCAGGCCTCGATTCCGTTCACGCCGGCGACCGGCCCTCGCCTCTTGATCCGCCCCGGCCAGGACGCCGGCGAAGTCGCCGCGGCGCTGTCGAGCGGACTGATCGCGCTGTGCAAGCTCAGTGAAGCGTCATCCGCCCACGTCACCTTCGCGCGCGAATCGGAATGGCGCTTCCTCGCCGAGCAGGGATTCCTGCAGCGCACCGACCAGCAGTTTCACTGGCACAATCAAGGCTACGGCAGCTTCGACGATTTCCTCGCCACGCTGAACTCGCGCCACCGCAAGGCGATCAAACGCGAGCGCCGCGATGCCGTCGCGGGCGGCATCACCATCCATCACCTCACCGGCGCCGACATTACCGAGGACGCCTGGGACGCGTTCTTCGAATTCTACATGGAGACCGGTTCGCGCAAATGGGGTCGTCCCTATCTCAACCGCGCGTTTTATTCCTTGATCGGCGAGACGATGGCCGACGACGTGCTGCTGGTGATGGCCAAGCGCGACGGCCGCTGGGTCGCCGGCGCCATCAACTTCATCGGCGGCGATACGCTGTTCGGCCGGCACTGGGGCGCGATCGAGCATCACCCGTTTCTGCATTTCGAGGTCTGCTATTATCAGGCGATCGATTTTGCGATCGCGCGCGGTCTCAAAGTCGTCGAGGCTGGCGCCCAGGGCGAGCACAAGGTGGCGCGCGGCTACCTGCCGCAGACCACCTATTCGGCGCATTACATCGCCGACCCGGCGCTGCGCCGGGCCATCGCGGATTACCTGAAGCGCGAACGGATGTATGTCCACGAGATGGGGCGCGAACTGACCGAGGCCGGCCCGTTCCGCAAGGACGCCGATCCGGCTTGACCGCCCGGCGCGGCGCGGCGAAAGTCCGGCCGAAAATCGCCGGAGCGCCCATGACCAGCTATGATCCCCAGAACCCGTTCGCCAAAATTCTGCGCGGCGAATTCCCCTGCCACAAGGTTTATGAGGACGAGCATGTGCTCGCCTTTCTCGACATCATGCCGCGTGCGCCGGGCCATACGCTGGTGATCCCGAAGGCACCGGCCCGTAACATTCTCGACATCACGCCCGAGGATTTCGCCCACGTCGCCCGCGCCGCGCACAAGATCGCCGGCGCCGCCAAGCGCGCTTTCAACGCCGATGGCATCACCGTCGGGCAGTTCTCCGAAGCCGCCGGCGGCCAGGTGGTGTTTCACCTGCACATGCACGTCATCCCCCGCCACGACGGCGTCGCCATGCTGCCGCCCGCGAGCAAGAAGGAAGAGACGGCCGTGCTGGAAGAGCATGCCGCCAAGCTGAAGGCGGCGTTGCAGGCGGGCTGATCAAACCGCCCCAACCTCTCCGTCATTGCGAGGAGCGAAGCGACGAAGCAATCCAGCTCTGTGGACCGAACTTCTGGATTGCTTCGCTTCGCTCGCAATGACGGGGACCATTCACTTCAGAACCGAATGCACACACCGGTCCGGCTTGAGGTCGATCAGCGGCGTGCCGTCGAGGCAATCGAGGCCGCGGACCAATACGGTCGAACCCTCGATGCCGACCAGGGCGGCGGCCGAGATGCCGATCGGGTTCGGCCGCACCGGCGACCGCAAGGCAAACGTGCCGCGCGGGCCGTCGTGGCCGTGGCCACGCTGCAGCACCAAGTCGCGCCGCGCCTGATGCAGCCAGTACACCACCTGCACCTGCTCGAATTTGTCGAGCCCGGTCAGCGCCTGCGTCCACAGCTCAAAAATCTCCAATCGGCAGATCGGGCCGTCGAAGCTGCCCTGCCGCGGAGTCTCGCCGCGCGCGGTCCACGGCGTGCGGATGCGGCCGATGAACACCAGACCGGCATCGGTCGGCGGCGGCGGCGTGACGGCGATCTCGCCGTCACGGAGAGCGTCATAGTCGGTCATCGGCAGTCTCGTTCGTAGTGATCGCGCAGCGTAACCGTCCGGCGCCGGCGGGCAACTGCTTCCAAAGACTCAGCCGAGCAGCCACTGCCCGGCAATCAGCACCGCTTCGCCGGCCACGACGCCTAGCAGGATCGAGCGCTTGGTCGCGATGAACGCGATCAGTCCGATCGCCACCGAGCCGTAGCGCAGTCCCCATGGCACGCTGGCAAGGGCGCCGGGCGGCAGCACCAAAATCTGCGCGATTACGCCGGCGAGGATCGCGGTTGCGACCGCGCGGACCCAGATCAGCAGCTCCGAGCCTTCGTCGATGCCGCCGCCGAGCCACAGCCCGATCATCCGCCAGATCTCGTTGGGCAGAAAGCCCGCCAGCACCAGCACCAGCAGCGCGTGCCAATCGCCGATGAAGCCGCTCATGCGCGCCTCGCCTTCCAGCGATGCACGCCATAAGCGATGGTGCCCGCAGCGACGCCGCTGATCAGCACGTCGACGCCGGTGTGGAAATACGCAACGACCGGAAACAGCAGCAGCCCAAGCCCGAGCGCGACGACGTCGGCGATCTCACGGCAGTTGCGCGCAGTCGACAGCAGGAACGCCAGCGGCGTCAGCAGCAGGATCGCCGCGCCGAACAGCTGCGGCAGGTTGGCGGCGAGCAGATAGCCGATCACATTGGCGACCAGACACACCGAGACGAGGCCGGTGCCGAGGCCGATCACGAACGGAATGCGTCGCTCGCGCGGCACCTGCGGCAGCAGCCGGAAGCACTCGACCCACAGCGTCACCGCGATGAAATGGGCCGGCAGAATGAGTTGCCGCAGTTTCGTCGTCGGGGCGCGTATCAGCGGCAGCACCGACACCACCATCGGAAACAGCCGGATCGCGCTCAGCGTCACCGCGATCGCCGCCTGCACGGCCGTGGCTCCCGAGCCGAGCGAGGAAATCAGGATGATCTGCGCCGGCCCGGCCCAGACTAACAGCGTACTCAGCAGCACCCAGCCGAGGCTGAAGCGGCTGTCATGCGCCAGCGCGCCGATGCCAAGATAAGTCGCGAACAGCACCAGCGTCAGCACGGTGGTGCCGACCGCGCGCACGCCCTGCAGATAGGCGCGGCCCGGGCTCATCCATTGCGGAGACTCGTGCGCAGCGAGCGCCATCGGCGGGCGGCATCCTTTCAGGTTGACGGGCGAATCCGACGCCGGGCGGCGCCGCCCGCACCTTAGCGGCGGCCGGCGGCGCCGTCGAACGACGGGGCGCATGAGCGGATCGCATGTCTCGCCGCAATCAGCCGCGATTGCGCAGCACCAGGCAGGCGTTGCCGGCCTTGCGGATGCGCGCGCACAGCTCGTTGGCTTCCGGCCGCGTCTCGGCGCCGATCCGCACCTGATAGAACGGCCGCGTTCCGCGGCTGCGGAACACCGAACTCGACAGGCTCGGATCATGCTCGCCGATCACCGCGCTCAGCCGTGCCATCACCCGTGCATACTGTGCCAATGCGCGATCGCGATTGAAGCCGGCGGCGAGCTGCACGCCCCACGGCCGGTCGGCGCCGAGCTTCACGCGCTGCTCGAGCTGCGCCACGAAGGGATTCGGCGCGCGGCGCAGCAGCGCCATCAGCGTGCGGCAGTCGGTGTTCGCCTTGGTGTCGGGCTGCTTGGCGTTGCGGCCGGCGGCGGCCCAGTCGTCCACCGTGGTGCCGGTGATGGCGTAGACATAGGCGCGGGTCTGCTGCGGCATCGGCCCGGTGCCGGCGAGCCATTCCTGCACCCGGCGCGGGCCGGCGTTGTAGGCCGCTGCCGCAAGACCGAGATTGCCGAACTGGCCGCGCAGCTCGTTCAGGAACTCGGCCGATTTCGGCAGCGCCTGCACCGGGTCGAACGGATCGAGCAGACTGCGCTCGCTGGCGGTGCCGGGCATGAACTGCGCAATGCCCTGGGCGCGCTTGCCGCTGCGCGTCACCGGCCCGACCGCGTCGGCTTGAAACCGGCTCTCCTGCCAGATCACCCGCGCGAAAAACTCCAGCGGCAGGTCGTGCGCCCTGGCGGCGGACTCAATCATCAGGCAGATCGACTCGCGGGTGTCGCGATCCGCCGGCTTTTCCGGCTCCTGCTTGGCGGCGTCGGCGGGTTTGTCGGCGGGGCGATCGGTGGGTTCGGGCTTGGTCGGTTCGGGAGCCGGCGGGGTCGCAGCCGACGGCGCGTCCGGCTGTTTGGCCGGTGCCGATTCAGCCGCAGGCGCATCGGCCGGCTTGGCCGGCACCGCATCCTCGGCATGGGCGAACGAGATCGCGGCCGCCGCGGCGATCGCAGCAAGGCTCAACCGTCCACGCCAGGAGCGGAATGCGGGCACGCTCATGATGCGGCTCGCATCACCGCGCGTGTTCTTGACAAGGCTGCTCGCCGGCGGTGCAATCTCTCATCCCCTTTGGCGCAGATGCTATCATGGCCGACCAGCCCGACACGACCTTTGCCGCCGACGACGATGTGCCGATCGCCTATATGGCGCGGACGCGGGCGTATTATCAGGCGATCGGCTACGACGCGCCGTATCGCTGGGCGCATCATGTCGGCGCGCCGTTCCAGCCGCTCGGCAAGCCGCTGGCGCAATCCCGCGTCGCGCTGATCACCACCGCGGCGCCCTACGATCCGGCCAAGGGCGATCAGGGCCCGGGCGCGCCGTACAACGGCGGCGCCAAATTCTATCAGGTCTATGCCGGCGACACCGCGTCCGATCACGATCTGCGCATCTCCCACATCGCTTACGACCGCGTCCACACCACGGCGACCGACAGCGACACCTGGTTCCCGCTGCCGCAGCTGCGGCGGCTGGCGAGCCAAGGCCGTCTGCAGCTGGCGCCGAACTTCTTCGGCGCGCCGACGAACCGCAGCCACCGCGTCACGCTCGACACCGACGCGCCCGAGATTCTGGCGCGCTGCCGCGCCGATAACGTCGATGCGGCGGTGTTGGTGCCGAATTGTCCGGTCTGCCATCAGACGGTGTCGCTGGTGGCGCGGCATCTGGAGGCCAGCGGCATCGCCACGGTGATCATGGGCTGCGCCAAGGACATCGTCGAACACGCCGCGGTGCCGCGGTTCCTGTTCAGCGATTTCCCGCTCGGCAACTCCGCCGGCAAGCCGCACGACGATGAATCTCAGGCGTTCACGCTCGAGCTGGCGCTGCGCCTGCTGGAAACCGCGCCGGCGGCGCAGACCACGGTGCAATCCCCGCTGCGCTGGAGCGATGATCCGTCCTGGAAGCGCGACTACAACAACGTCGCCAATCTCAGCGCCGAAGAACTCGCCCGCCGCCGCGCCGAGTTCGACGCGCAGAAACAACGCGCCCGCGAAGTGCGCGAGAGCGCGGAGTAGAACAACAACCTATCCCCGTCATTGCGAGGAGCGCAGCGACGAAGCAATCCAGCGCCGAGCACTGCGCTGGATTGCTTCGCCTTCGGCTCACAATGACGAGATGACCGCTGAGTTAGAGCCACCCGGCTGTGGGCGACGCGGCAAAGCCCCTGCTTGCGGCGATCACGACGCCACCGCTGGCTCGGTCTCCCCCGGCTCGCTATCTACCGGCAGCGCGAAGTGTTCGACGCGGCGCGCGGGCTTGCGGTTGAGCAGCAGGCGCGTCACGTCCGGCCGCGAATAGTGACCGGCGGGATCGGCGGCGTTCTTGGCGATGCCGATCATGCCAAGATCGATCTCGGCGTACAGCAGCCCTTCCTGATCCGGCGGCAGCTTGTCGGCGAGCATGCTGCCGTCCGGCCCGAAGATCGTCGCGTGGCCGCCACCGGCCTTGAGCAGCGCGTGCTTGCTGTCGCTGTCGCACATCTCGTCGATCATCGCCTGCGAGACGGTGGCGCACGGTCCGAGCACGAAGCACGAGCCCTCCACCGCATACACCCGCGACGCGGCGTTGTTGACTTCCCAACCGAGCGCCGGCGCGAACGGATCGTAGAGCGAGAAGCTCGGCCAAGCAGCGACGTGCACCTGCTCGTTCTGGGCATACATCGCGTATTTGGACAGCGGCTGCAGATGTTCCCAGCAGCACAACGCGCCGAGCCGGCCGACATCCGGTCGGTCGAACACCGCCAGATCGCTGCCGTCGCCTTCGCCGTAAACCGTGCGCTCCGCATGGGTCGGACGCAGCTTGCGGCGCTTGGCGATGGTTTCGCCGTCCGGTCCGACGATCCATTGTGCAATGTAGAGACTGCCACCGTCGCGTTCGGACAGGCCGAGCACCGCTGTCAGTCCGGCGCGCTTCACTGCGGCCCGCAGCTTGTCGGCCTGCGGTGAGTCGTAGCTCAGCGAATTGTCGAAGTAGCGCTGCACGAAGCCGCGGCCGATCGCCCAGGCCGGCGAGTCCAGCCAGATGTACCAGGGATAGCCGGGGATGAAGACTTCCGGGAACGCGATCAGTTTCGCGCCATGCGCTGCCGCTTCCTCGATCAGCGCAATGGTCTTGTCGACCGTCGCGTCGAGGTCGAGCCAGACCGGCGCGGCCTGAACGACTGCTACTTTGTATTTCGGGTGCTGAATTCCCACTGCAACCTCCTGCACTGCACAGTTGATAATCGAATTCGATCCGTGCATCTTATTGAGGCGCTGACGACGATACTCGTCCAGGACGGAAGAAAAACTCGACTCGGTTTCGCAGCGGATCGACCGCACAGGGAGAGACAACGATGTCGACCCGGTTCACGGCGAGTGATGCTCCACCTCACAAGCGCCTGTCGCTGTGGCGCGACATCATCTGCGACGTCTATGTGCAGCTCGACTGCAAATCCGATGCGCGCAGCGGTGAGTTTCACGGCTGGGTGTCGCGCGGCGCGCTTGGCCGGGCACTGAGTTCGACCGTGGCGTCCTGCGCCCAGCGGGTCTCGCGCACCCCCGCACGGATCGCACGTGCACAGGAGGAGTCGGTGCTGTTCGCGCTCGGCACCACCGGCCACGGCGGCGTCACGCAGGATGGCCGAGAAGCCGTCATTCGTCCGGGCGAATTCGCCTTCTACGACACGACGCGTCCATACGAATTGCAATTCGACGGAGACTTCTCGCAGCGGATCCTGCAGGTCCCCCGCGACCTGATCAGTCGCCGGGTCCGGACCGAGGACCTGACCGCCACCGTGTTCTCGTCCGAGCGTCCGCTCGACAAGCTCGCTTACGATTTCATCGCATCGATCTGTCAGCTTGCCGATCGCGTCGACAACGATACGGCGAACCGGCTCACCGAACAGGCCGTCGACCTGGTGGCGATGGCGATCGCCGATCGTATCGGCACGATGGGAGCTGCAACCTCGCATCGCTCCGCGATGTTGCATCGCCTGAAGGTCCACATCCAGGGCCGGTTGCACGACCCGGATCTATCCGCCGCCGGCGCCGCGGCCGCGCTGGGGATTTCGCCGCGCTATGTCAGCGATCTGTTTGCCGACGACGCGACCTCATTCCAGCGCTATGTGCTGGCGCAGCGGCTGGAGCGTTGTGCGCGCGATCTCGCCTCGCCGCAGCAGGCACGTCGCCAGATCGGCGAGATCGCCTTTGCGTGGGGCTTCAACGACCTGTCGCATTTCGGCCGCGTGTTCCGCGAGCGCTACGGCCTGTCGCCGCGCGACTTTCGTCAGAGCCGACAGTCCAACTAGCGGCAGATCGGCCTCCAAAACGTGCGTTCGATTCAGGTTAATGCGGAGTAATCCTTTTCCGGCGGCGTGCGCGGCCTACACTTGCGACCAAACGGTTTGGAGACGGCAATGGACGATCGACGCAAGCAGCGGCGTGACAAGGTGGTGTTTGGCGGCGTCGCGACGGTCAGCGAGCGTGGTGCGACGCGCGACTGTGTCGTGCGCAACCTGTCGGAGACCGGCGCCACGATCGAGTTCGGCAGCGCCGCCGGTCTCCCCGCGCAGATCGCGCTGACGATCCCGCGCAAGGCGCGCACCTACCCGTCCACTGTGGTCTGGCGGCGCGGCAATGTCGCCGGCCTGGCGTTCAGAACCGGGGACAACTCCGAACTCGCCGAGCAGCTGCGCAAGAGCGAGAAGAAGAAGCGCGAGCTGCAACGCAAGATCAAGGTCCTGCTGGGCGAGGCGTAAGGGCGGCGTGTTGCCGCGGCCGTTTTTGTCCCGGGCAAGTCGCCTTTCCGGCAATTGCCTCGCCGTCCGGATGCACTACAAGGTCGGTCCTGATCCACGATCCGGCCCGCGGCGGCGGCGCCGGTGTGCAGAGGACGACGGCCATCAAGCGCAAGCAGCCCAAGACCCGGCGGCCGAAGAAGAAGCATCACGGCAAGCCCCAGCCGGCGAAGCCCGTTGCGGCGGAGCCGGCTGCGGAGGCTGAAGACGGCGTTCCGCCGGCCGCTGCCGCGCCGCCGGCGGCGCCGGCTCGTGACACCGCCGCGACCGCTGCAAAGACGCCTGCGCCCCCGCCTCGCCCTGCACCGCCCCCGAAAGCTCCGGCCAAGCCGTTGCAACGCCCAGCGCCGGCCGCCGTCACGCGGCCTGCCGCGCCCATCGCCGCGCCGGGGGTGGCGTTGCGGGCTTGCGATGCCGTGCTGGACATCCTGCGCAACGAGCCGCGGCGGATGCTGCTGTGGATCCTCGGAATCTATGGCGGGCTGTGGTTCGTCGCGGCGTTCAGTTTTCCAAGCTTGCCGGCCATCGGCTACGAAATGGCGCTGCGCGCCCACGAATGGCCGACCGGGCCGTGGCGCGATCCGCCACTGGCGCCGTGGCTGACGCAGCTCGCGGGGCTGCTGACCGGCGGCTGGACCGGATCGCAGATCGTGCTGTCGATCGGCTCGGCGCTGGCAACGCTGCTGCTGCTGTGGCGGCTCGGCGCGGCGATGCTCGGCCGCAGCGGCGCGACGCTGGCGGTCGCGCTGACCATCATGATCGGTTGCTTCGGCGCCGAAGTGCTGGGCTTTGACCCGGCGATCGCGGCGCTACCGCTGAGCGTTGCGGCCGTCGCACTGTATCGGCGCGCGGTGCTGGGCACGAGGCGCGCGCCTTGGATTTGGCTGGGTCTGGTCTGCGGGCTGCTCGGCAATGCCGAGCACGCCGGCTTCGCGCTGATGCTGGTGCTTGCCGCGCACCTGCTGCTGACACCCGGGGGCCGGCGGCACCTGCTGACCCCGGGGCCGGTACTTGCGGCTGCGATCGCCGTCGCGGTGCTGACGCCGCATCTGCTGTGGCTGGCGCAGGCTGACCCCGCACCACACGAAATCGGCGCGCGGCTCGGCGCGGCGTTCGGCTTTCTATCCGGACAAATTGGCCTGCATCTCGGCCTGATCGTTCTCGCGGTAGTCGCCGCCCTGCCCCGGCTGCCACTGCAAGGCGAACCGGCCGAGCTGACCTTCGAGCGCCCCAGCGGCTTCGACCGATCGCTGATCCTCGCGAGCGCGTTCGGACCGTCGCTGCTGATCGCGCTCGGCAGCCTGTTCGGCTGGTTCAGCATCGGCACGAGCACCGGCAGCGCGCTGGCGGCGCTGTCGGGTTTGGCACTGCTGATGCTGCTGCCACCGACATTCGTGCTGCGCGCGCCGCGGCTCGCGGTGGTGGTATGGCTGCTGGTGCTGGTCGGCGCGCCGTTCGTGGCGATCGGCTCGATCTACAGCCGCGCCTATGGCAACGGCCCGCTGCCGACCGAGCTGTATCCCGCCCGCGCGCTGTCGAACGCCATGCAGGCGGTGTGGAAGAGCCGCACCACCCGGCCACTCGCCATTGTCACCGGCAGCGCCCGCCAGGCCGGCTTTGTCGCGCTGTACGCGTCACCGCGGCCGTCGGTGTTCATCGACGCGGATCTGACGAAAAGCCCGTGGATCACGGCGCAGCGGCTGAAGCAGTCGGGCACGCTGGTGGTGTGGACCACCGACGAATTCCCCCGTACTGACGACCTGCCGCCGCCCTATCGCGCCGCGCTCGGCGACGTCGCTCCCGTCTACGGCACGATGGTGCTGCCGCTCGGCCGCGGAAAGCTCAAGGCCTACGGCTGGGCCATGATCCCGTCGGCGGGCGAGACGTTGCGGGCGCCGGCGGCGGTCGCACCGCCGTCCGCTGCTACATCGCCCGAGACAGCAGCGCCCGCACCTGCGCAACCCGCCGTGCCACCGGAACTGCCGCCGCCTGTCCCACCCTCTTCGTCACCGGCACCCGCGGAACCTCGATCACCCGCACCGCCGGCAACAGCGAACTAACACCTATCCTACTCGTCGAACTATCCCCCTGCTTGCAGGCGAAGCGCGCAGCCGAGCTAGCCAAACGCAGAGCAGTCTCCCCCGTGTCCCGGACAAGGCACCGCGCGCAGCGCGCGCCGCAGATCCGGGACCCCGGTTCGGCGCTGCCAAGACCCCTTCGCGCCGAGATGCGGCGAGCCTGATCAAAACCGGGGGCCCCGGATCTGCGGCGCATCCGCCGAGCGGCGGCTGCGCCTTGTCCGGGGCACGGGATACGCGTGATAGCGAGAGGGTGTGGGGCGGCTCGAGCAGCGTTCGGTGGCCGGCTGCACCCGAAGCCCCGTAGTTGGAACAAAAAGGCCGGCGATCGCTCGCCGGCCTTTGCTAACTCATCACGCGCTTGCCGCGATCAGGCCTCTTCGACCCGGTCCTTGGCGCGGGGCTTGGCCTTGCGGGAAGCGCCGCGCTTTTTGGCGCCCGGCAGGTCTTCCGGCTTCGGGGTGACCGGGCCGTCGAGGAATTCGAAGGCGATCTTCTCCAGCTCGACGCCGGCGACCGCTTCGTCCTTGACCAGCACGACCTTGACGTGGCCGCCGCCCTTGAGCTGACCGAACAGCACCTCGTCGGCCAGCGGCTTCTTGATGTGCTCCTGGATCACGCGGGACATCGGCCGCGCGCCCATCTGCTCGTCGTAGCCGTGCTGCACCAGCCAGGCCTTGGCCTCGTCGGTCAGCTCGATCGTAACGTCGCGATCGGCGAGCTGCGCTTCGAGCTGCAGCACGAACTTCTCCACCACCATGCCGATGACGTCGGCATTGAGATGCGCGAACGAGACGATGGCATCGAGACGGTTGCGGAATTCCGGCGCGAACTGCCGGTTGATCGCCTCGTGGTCGTCGCCTTCCCGCTTGTTACGGGTGAAGCCGAACGCCTGCTTGGCGAGATCCGCCGCGCCCGCATTGGTGGTCATGATCAGGATGACGTTGCGGAAGTTGACCTGCTTGCCGTTGTGATCGGTGAGCCGGCCGTGATCCATGATCTGCAGCAGCACGTTGTACAGATCCGGATGCGCCTTCTCGATTTCGTCGAGCAGCACCACGCAATGCGGATGCTGATCGACGCCGTCGGTGAGCAGACCGCCCTGGTCGAAGCCGACATAGCCGGGAGGCGCGCCGATCAGACGCGACACGGTGTGCCGCTCCATGTACTCCGACATGTCGAAGCGCAGCAGCTCGACGCCGAGCGTTGAAGCGAGCTGCTTCGCCACCTCGGTCTTGCCGACGCCGGTCGGGCCCGAGAACAGATAGCAGCCGATCGGCTTCTCGGGCTCGCGCAGGCCGGCACGCGCCAGCTTGATCGAGGCCGACAGCGATTCGATCGCCTTGTCCTGACCGAACACCACGCGCTTGAGGGTCGTTTCGAGATGCTTGAGCACCTCGGCGTCATCCTTCGACACGCTCTTCGGTGGGATCCGCGCCATGGTCGCGACCGTGGCTTCGATCTCCTTGATGCCGATCGTCTTCTTGCGCTTGTTCTCGGCCAGCAGCATCTGCGCCGCGCCCGACTCGTCGATCACGTCGATTGCCTTGTCCGGGAGCTTGCGGTCGTGGATATAGCGCGACGACAGCTCGACGGCCGACTCGATCGCCTCGTTGGTGTACTTCAGCTTGTGATAGTCCTCGAAGTACGGCTTGAGGCCCTTGAGGATCGCGATGGCGTCCTCGACGGTCGGCTCGTTGACGTCGATCTTCTGGAAGCGCCGCACCAGCGCACGGTCCTTCTCGAAGTGCTGACGGTACTCCTTGTAGGTCGTCGAGCCCATGCAGCGGATGCTGCCCGAAGCCAGAGCAGGCTTGAGCAAATTCGAGGCATCCATCGCGCCGCCTGAGGTCGCGCCGGCACCGATCACGGTGTGGATCTCGTCGATGAACAAGATCGCGTTCGGGTGCGCCTCGAGCTCCTTCAGCACCTGCTTGAGGCGTTCTTCGAAATCACCGCGATAGCGCGTGCCGGCCAGCAGCGTGCCCATGTCGAGCGAGAACACGGTGGCGGCGGCCAGCACCTCGGGGACCTCAGAGTCGACGATACGCTTCGCCAGACCTTCGGCGATCGCGGTCTTGCCGACGCCGGCTTCGCCGACGAACAGCGGGTTGTTCTTCTGCCGGCGGCACAGCACCTGGATCGCACGGTTGATCTCGGAATTGCGTCCGATCACCGGATCGATCTTGCCGTCGCGCGCCTTCTTGTTGAGGTTGACGCAGTAGGTCTCGAGCGCGTCGCCCTTCTTCTTGGAGTCCTCGCCACCCTTGGTTTCGGTCTCCTCGTCGACGCCGCGCACTGGGCGTGCTTCGGAAACGCCGGGGCGCTTGGCAATGCCGTGGCTGATGTAGTTGACGGCGTCGTAGCGCGTCATGTCCTGCTCCTGCAGGAAGTACGCGGCATGACTCTCGCGCTCGGCGAAGATCGCGATCAGCACGTTGGCGCCGGTCACTTCTTCGCGGCCCGACGACTGCACGTGGATCACCGCGCGCTGGATCACGCGCTGGAAGCCGGCGGTCGGCTTGGCGTCTTCGGAACCGTCGGTGACGAGGTTCTCGAATTCGGTTTCCAGGTAGTTGACGAGGCTGGCGCGCAGCTTGTCGAGATCGACGCTGCAGGCGCGCATCACCGCCGCGGCGTCGGAGTCATCGACCAGCGAGAGCAACAGGTGCTCGAGCGTCGCGTATTGGTGATGTCGCTCGTTGGCGATGGCGAGCGCGCGGTGCAGGGATTGTTCAAGGCTTTGCGAAAATGTCGGCATCTCGTCCTCTGTGTCCCCCGCTCATCATGATCGCCGCTGCCACGTCGCGCAACAACAACCTTTCGACATATAGTGTCACAACCCGTCGACGAAAGACCCGTTCCTCTCTTCGTCGAGCCGCACACCGAGCGAGCCCGGGAAAGCCCGCCGTGATGAGCGATGCAAGAGCCGTTCCGAGTTTAGAGCCGTCCACGTGCGGCGATCTCATTCCCCCTACTTCTTCTCCATCACGCATTGCAGCGGGTGCTGGTGCTTGCGGGCGAAGTCCATCACCTGCGTCACCTTGGTCTCGGCGATCTCGTAAGTGAAAACCCCGCACTCGCCGATGCCGTGATGGTGAACGTGCAGCATCACCTTGGTGGCGGCCTCGACGTCCATCTGGAAGAACTTCTCCAGCACGTGCACGACGAATTCCATCGGCGTGTAGTCATCGTTCAGGATCAGCACGCGGTACAGGTTCGGGCGCTTGGTCTTCGGCTTGACCTTGGTGATGACCGAGGTCGTCGGATTACCGGACCGGCCGCTGTCGCCCGCCATCGCGGTGACCGGCTGTGAAGTCGGCGTCGCCGCGACCGCGTGCGGGGGCGTCAGGCGCGTCGCGAAGCTCAAGCGCGTCGAAGGCCGGTCAGAAGGCCATGCGGACACGGCAGCGGATTCAGAAGATGGATCTGGTTGCAGCATGGCTCAGGTATTCGAATCCCCACGGAACTCATCCCACCGGAACCGCAACGCGCACAAACTGTGATCGACGATTCAGCTCCGGCTTTCCGCCACCCCGGCGGTCCGGTCCGACGCAGGACCGGGTACCGCAAATATGGGTCGATCGACGTTTCGCCGCAAGCGGGGAGATTCCGGAGGTCGTCCAAACTCCACGCGGCCGGCCGCCGCGGAACATTAAGGCTCGATTGCGAAGTCCTCCGCGATTTCCGCGGTTGCGCTAGCTCCGCATTTACCCTGCGGGCCAGCTCGCGGGCATTTAGCTCGCAGTTTAGCGAGTTTATCTGGTCGACTTTACCGGACGTTCAGCGTCCGCCCCCGAACATCCCGGTGAATTCCACAGGTCCGGGTGCCCATGTCGCCGCAATTCAATGTCGTCTCGTCGGGAAGCGTCGCAAGGCGCTTTGCTCGTTCGACGAACGGCAACGTCGCCATCATCTTCGCCATCGCGCTGGTGCCGATTCTCGGCTTCGTCGGCGCGGCGATCGACTATTCGCGTGCCAACAAGGCGCGCACGGCGATGCAGGCGGCGCTGGATTCGGCCGCGCTGATGTTGGCCAAGGACATTTCCTCCGGCGCCATCACGGCGGGCCAGGTGGCGGCGAAGGCGCAGTCGTATTTCAGCAGCCTCTATACCAACACCGAAGCGCGTAGCATCAACGTCTCCGCCACCTACACCGCAAAGGACAGTTCCGGCTCCTCGACCGTGCTGCTCAAGGGCGACGGTTCAGTCGACACCGCCTTCATGAATCTGTTCGGCTTCCCGGCACTCGGCATCGGCAGCACCGCAACCGCGACCTGGGGCGGCACCCGGCTGCGCGTCGCGATGGCGCTCGATGTCACCGGATCGATGGACTACGACGACAAGCTTCCGGCGATGAAGACGGCTGCCAAAAATCTCGTCGATACCCTGCGCGCCAGCGCCCAGACGGCCGACGACGTCTATATTTCTATGGTGCCGTTCGCCAAGATGGTGAATGTCGGCTCCAGCAACAAAAGCGCGACTTGGCTGAAATGGGATCTTTGGCCTGATACGGGCGGTGTCTGCAGCAGAAACAGCTATGCGACGAAGACAGACTGTCAGGCCGCCGGCCGGACGTGGACGTCCTACAACACCAGCAAGTGGAGCGGTTGCGTCACCGACCGCGACCAAGACTACGACACCACAAAGACTCTGCCGACCAGCGCCGCAACCCGGTTCCCCGCGGCTGGCTACTACCAGAACGGCAGCGACATCTGCCCCCCGCAGATCATGCCAATGACCTCGGTGTTCGCTGCGAGCGATGCGACATCGATCAAGAATAAGATCGATGCACTAACGGCAAACGGCGGCACAAACCAGCCGATCGGTCTGGCGTGGGCCTGGCTATCGCTGCAGACCGACGCCCCGCTCAATACCCCGGCCAAGGATGCGAACTACAAGTACACTGACGCGATCATCCTGCTGTCGGACGGCCTGAATACACAGGACCGGTGGCCGTCCTATGGAAACGGCAACGTTCAATACAACGGCCAGATCGACGCCCGGCAGAAGCTGCTGTGCGATAACATCCGCGCGTCGGCCACCAACACATCGCGGACCGTGATCTACACCATCCAGGTCAACACCACCGGCGACCCGGAATCGGCGATTCTCAAATACTGCGCCGACAGCGGCAATTTCTACTCCACCACAACCGCCTCGGGCATCACCAGCGCGTTTGCCCAGATCGGTAGCTCGCTCTCCAAGCTGCGCATCGCCAAGTAGGCGAGCCGTCTCGGTCCTCCCCCGGTTCCCCCACCCGACCGCTCCGGTACACCGGAGCGGTATTATTTTGCCCACCTGAATCGAAGGTTCGCCGGCACAATCATGCTGCAGTGCAGCGGCGAAGCGGGTAAACCCTGTCCACGCCGGCGCGAATCGAGCCAAATCCAGGTGATCACCGCAACGGATGCTTAACCTTTTGGAAACGCGGCTCTCCTAACCTCTGCCTCTGATTGTTCGCGCCCTTGAGAAAAAGCCGCGTCAGCTCAGCCGCTTAATCTCGACCAATCGTCTCGGCAAATGGGTCGGGCTGCCGCGGCTGAACTTAAGGCCGAACCGGACAGCACTGCCGCCGTGGTGGGCATAATTTCGCCTCACGGCCCGGTGATTGATGAAAGATCGGACGGGGACGTTCATGCACCGCAACATCCATGTCAGCTCGCGGGTCCTGCGAGCTTGCGTACTCGGCCTGGCCACGCTCTCGGTCGCGGTCGTCGCCACCACCGACACGGCCGACGCCCGGCGGAAACACCGCCACTCCCGGCATCACGTCGAACGCAGCAGCTACAACCCCGCCTTCGCGTCGATCATCGTCGACGGCAATACCGGCGCCACCCTCACCGCGACCAATCCGGACGCGCTGCGCCACCCCGCCTCTCTCACCAAGATCATGACACTCTACCTGCTGTTCGAGCGTCTCGAAGCAGGCAAGATGTCGCTCGACAGCGAAATGGAAGTCTCGGAACACGCCTCGTCCCAGGCTCCGACCAAGCTCGGCCTTCGTCCCGGCCAGACGCTGCGGGTTGAAGACGCCATTAAGGGCCTCGTCACCCGCTCGGCCAACGACGCCGCCGTGGTGATCGCCGAGGCGGTCGGCGGCAGCGAAACCGATTTCGCCCGGATGATGACCCGCAAGGCCCGCGCGCTCGGCATGTCGCGCACCGTCTATCGCAACGCCTCGGGCCTGCCGAACGACGACCAGGTCACCACCGCCCGCGACCAGTCGATCCTCGGCCGCGCCATCCAGGATCGCTTCCCGCGCTACTATCGCTACTTCCAGACCAGTGTCTTTACCTACCGCGGTAACGCGATCCGGAATCACAATCGCCTGCTCGGCAGCGTCGAAGGCGTCGACGGCATCAAGACCGGCTATACGCGCGCGTCGGGTTTCAATCTCGTCACCTCGATGCACCGCGGCAACCGCTTCCTGGTCGGCGTCGTGCTCGGCGGCCGCAGCGGCAGTTCGCGCGACGCCACCATGCGCAACCTGCTGGCCGAGAATCTCGAAAAGGGCGCGACCCGTCGCACCGTCGCGGCGATCGCCGAACGTCCGACCTCGTCGGCCGACGTCGATGTCGCCGAGGCCGCACCGGACACCAAGCCGGCCACGGCAGTGCAGAACCAGGGCGCCATTCAGGTGGCCTCGGCCGCGCCCGAGCCGGTCGAGACCGAATCCCGCGTCGCGGTGCCAGCTCCCCGTCCCGCTGTCCCGGTTGCGGCGGCCCGGGTCGACAAGCCTGAGCCCGGTCCGTTCAACAGCGGCTCGCTCGACAAGCCGATGG
>NZ_LJIC01000143.1 GCF_001295845.1 Rhodopseudomonas sp. AAP120
TCCCGACGCCGCCCGGGACCCGTGCGTGCGAGGCACGAGGCGCGGACGCCGCATCCATTCAGCGTCGCCGACCAGCGTCAGCTCCGCCGAACCATCGTTCCGGACCGGTTGCCCGGCCCGCCGATCTGTCCCGCTTGACGACGCCTCGCGAAGCGCCCCTCACGGACAGGACGGGGCGGACTATAATCATAATAGGAATATTGTCAAGAGTGGAGGCAGGAAAGTTGGCGCGCTGCGCGGCGCCCCCGGAATGACGAACCAGTGGCAAGGGCGCGGGTCGCATCGCCGCTTGTTTCGCGTGGGCAGGTCACTGCGCGACTTTGCCCACGCTACTTGCTCCGAACATTAGACGCGGTCTGCAATCCTAGCGTGGATGGCAGGACACTCCGGGTAATCCACTACTACGGCATTGGCTGTCGCAGGTTTCGTTCGAGCGGCAGTTAGTACAAGCAGTTCCGCCAGAACAGCGGGCACAACAATTGCCAGATTGAGCTACTCGAAAAGCACCGTCAGCGATTTGAATTCGGGTGCACTCATTGCAAAACTTTCTATCTGCGAAAGCTGACGTTGACATCAGTGATATGGCGATCGCCGCGATCAAAATCTTCATGACAATCCTCCCTTAAATAATCACTCATGCTGTATCAATTCTGGAAAATTGGCAATGAAATTTGTTATTGCGGCGCACGATGATCTTTCGATCTGGTGAATGCCAGCTCTCGGTCGGGCGTCTGGTGTGGAACTAATCGCCGACGAATTCGTCGCGCCGATAGCCCTGTGCATACAGCAGCGCGGTGAGGTCGCCGTAGTCGATGCGGCCGTGGGCGGCGGCGGCGACGGCGGGCTTGGCGTGGTAGGCGATGCCGAGGCCGGCGGCCTGGATCATTCCGAGATCGTTGGCGCCGTCGCCGACCACCAGCGTGTCGATGGCGTCGAGATCGTCGGCCTCGCGCAGCGCCAGCAGCGTCGCCAGCTTGGCTTCGCGGCCGAGGATCGGTTCGGCGACCTGGCCGGTCAGCTTGCCGTCGTCGGTCAGCAGCTCGTTGGCGCGGTGCTCGGCGAAGCCGATACGTTCGGCGACCACGCGGGTGAACTGGGTGAAGCCGCCGGACACCAGGCACGTATAGGCGCCCGCGGCGCGCATCGTCTGCACCAGCGTGCGGCCGCCGGGCGTCAGCGTGATGCGGGTGTCGAGCACTTCGTCGATCACCGACAGCGGCAGGCCCTTGAGCAGCGCGACGCGCTCGCGCAGCGCCGGCTCGAATTCGATCTCGCCGCGCATCGCCCGCTCGGTGATCGCCGCGACGTGCGCCTTCAGCCCGGCGAAGTCGGCGAGCTCGTCGATGCACTCCTGGCCGATCATGGTCGAATCCATATCGGCGAGAAAAAGCTTCTTGCGCCGCGTCGCTTCCGGCTGCACCACGATGTCGATCGGCAGGGCCCC
>NZ_LJIC01000144.1 GCF_001295845.1 Rhodopseudomonas sp. AAP120
GAGTGCCCTCACCCGGATCGCTCCGCGATCCGACCTCTCCCGCAAGCGGGAGAGGTGCGCCTCGCCGCGTGGCCGCAGCTACGAACAATTAGCTGACGCTTCAAGAAGTGTAGTTCGACCAATCCGCCCCGGATCGCAGCGCGCTCCCTCTCCCGCCTGCGGGAGAGGGCTGGGGTGAGGGTGAACCCAGGCACGATGCCGGCTAAAAACAAAACGGCCGCGGATTGCTCCGCGGCCGTTTGTATTCCGGGTAGAAGGTCCGGCGTCGCCGCCGGACCGCTGATCATCAGGTCCTGCTGATATCGACGTTCTTGGTCTCGGGCAGGAAGATCAGGCCGATCACCACGGTGATCGAGGCGAAGATGATCGGGTACCACAGGCCGGCGTAGATATCGCCGGTCGAGGCCACGATCGCGAAGGCGGTCGCCGGCAAGAGGCCGCCGAACCAGCCGTTGCCGATGTGGTAGGGCAGCGACATCGAGGTGTAGCGGATGCGGGTCGGGAACAGTTCGACCAGCATCGCGGCGATCGGCCCGTACACCATCGTCACGAACAGCACCAGGATGAACAGCAGCCCAATCACCGCGGCCGGTCCCGCCCGGAAGATGTCGAACGGATGCGCCATCTTGACGATTTCGGGGTTGCCGGCCTTCGGATAGCCCGCCGCCTGGATCGCCGCCAGCACTGCCGGGTTCGAAGTCTTGGCGTCGGTGTAAGGCACGTCGGTGCCGTTCACCACCACCTTGACGGGCGAGCCCGCCGGGGCCTTCGCGGTCGAGTACTTGACCGAGGATTGCGACAGGAAGGCGCGCGCGGTGTCGCAGGGAGCGGTGAAAACGCGGGTGCCGACCGGGTTGAACAGGTCGCCGCACTGCGCCGGATCCGCCACGACCTCGACCTTGACGGTCTCGATCGCCTTTTCCAGCGCCGGGTTGGCGTAGGAGGTGATCCCCTTGAAGATCGGGAAGAACGACAGCGCCGCGATCGCGCAGCCGGCCAGGATGATCGGCTTGCGGCCGATCTTGTCCGACAGCCAGCCGAAGAAGATGAAGAACACGGTGCCGAGCAGCAGCGACCAGGCGATCAAGAGGTTCGACGTGTAGCCGTCGACCTTCAGGATCGATTGGAGGAAGAACAGCGCGTAGAACTGGCCGGTGTACCAGACCACGCCCTGACCCATCACGCCGCCGAGCAGGGCGATCAGCACGATCTTGGCGTTGCCCCAGTTGGCGAAGGCCTCGGTCAGCGGCGCCTTCGAGCTCTTGCCCTCTTCCTTCATCTTCTGGAACACCGGCGACTCGTTGAGCCGCAGCCGGATCCAGACTGAGACGCCGAGCAGCACCACCGACACCAGGAACGGAATGCGCCAGCCCCAGGCGGCGAATTCGGGTTCGCCCAGGATGGTGCGGGTGGCCAGGATCACCAGCAGCGACAGGAACAGGCCGAGCGTCGCGGTGGTCTGGATAAACGATGTATAGTAGCCGCGTTTACCGGGCGGAGCATGTTCGGCCACGTAGGTCGCCGCACCGCCATATTCGCCGCCGAGCGCGAGGCCCTGCAGCAGGCGCAGGCCGATCAGGATGATCGGCGCCGCAATGCCGATCGTCGCCGCATTCGGCAGCAGGCCGACGATGAAGGTCGACAGACCCATGATCAGGATGGTGACCAGGAAGGTGTATTTACGGCCGACAAGGTCGCCGACCCGGCCGAACACGATGGCGCCGAACGGACGCACCAGGAACCCGGCTGCGAAGGCCAGCAGCGCGAAGATGTCACGGGTGGCGGGCGGATAGGCGCTGAAGAACTGCGCGCCGATGATCGCGGCGAGCGAGCCGTACAGATAGAAATCGTACCACTCAAAAACGGTACCGAGCGACGAGGCGACAATGACGAAACGTTCGTCCTTCGTCATCCCGCCGGACCGAACTGGCGTCGCGGCATAAGTCGACATTAGCAACTACCTCCCTCTGACAGTGAAACCATGCTGTTTTTCTTGTTCTTGCCGTGCCGCGGCAGGCGGACACAGTACGTTAGATGCAAGGTAACATCGCCGAGATTGTCAGGCATTACGACTTTCGGCCTGTGTTCCGGCTTCGTTCTTGCGCTTGCTCAATGTTTTGCGTCGCAAGTGAGGGCAGGATGGTACGCGAAGGCAGCTAAACGCCTTGCCAGCCGTCGACCTTTGGGGCGACACTTCATCCGACCTGCGCGCGCGCGGGCCTGATTGCGAGACTGTTGATTATCGCTTGCGCACAAGGGACATCATGAGCACGCCCGCCAGCACGCATTTGATCATCGCCGACGACCACCCGCTGTTCCGCGACGCCCTCCGGCTCGCCGTCTCCAGCGTGGTTCCCGGCGCGAAAGTCGGCGAAGTCGGTTCGTTCGAGGACCTCACCGCGCTGCTCGAACGCGACGGCGACGTCGACCTGGTCCTGCTCGACCTCAAGATGCCGGGCATCAGCGGGTTCTCCGGGCTGATCTATCTGCGGGCGCAGTATCCGGCCATCCCGGTGGTGGTGGTGTCGGCCAGCGACGATGTCGAGACGATCCGGCGGTCGCTGGATTTCGGCGCCTCCGGCTTCGTGCCGAAGCGGTTCGGCGTCGAGAAGCTCGGCGACGCGATCCTGCGGGTGCTCGACGGCGACGTCTGGGTTCCGCCGGATGTCGATCTGTCGGCCGCCGCCGATCCGGAAACCAGCAAGCTGCGCGACCGCCTGGTGACGCTGACGCCGCAACAGGTCCGGGTGCTGATGATGCTGTCCGAAGGGCTGCTCAACAAACAGATCGCCTACGAGCTTGGCGTCTCCGAAGCCACCATCAAGGCCCACGTCTCGGCCATCCTGCAAAAGCTCGGCGTCGAAAGCCGCACCCAGGCGGTAATCGCCGCCGCCAAAATCTCCGGCAGCCAATGGCGCCACGACGAGCCGGTGGCGTAGGGCTGCGCAGCCTCAGTTCCTCATGGTGAGGAGGCGCGCAGCGCCGTCTCGAACCATGCGGCGGCACGGCCCTCCCCGGGGGCGCTCATCCTTCGAGACGGCTGCTGCGCAGCCTCCTCAGGATGAGGACCTCATGCCTACGGCTTTTCGTATTCAAGCAGCGGCGCTTCTCTACTCCGCCGCTACGACCGACTGCTGCGCGTGCCATTGGTTCAGCAGGGCCCGCAGCGAGGCGGCTTTCACCGGCTTGTTCAGCACGGCGATTTCCTCCTGCCGGGCGGCGGCGCGGACGCCGGGGCTGCGGTCGGCGGTGATCAGGATCGCCGGCAGCTGGGCGCCGAACCGCGCGCGGATATCACGGATCGCCGCGATGCCGTTGCCGCGATCGAGGTGATAATCGACCAGCAGGCCGGTGATGCGGCGGCCGGCGGCCTCGATCGCGCGGATCGCGGCTTCCGGGTCGGCGACCGCGATGACGCTGGCGTCCCAGGTGGTCAGCAGCGTCTTCATGCCGTCGAGAATCGCCGGATCGTTTTCGATGCACACCACCAGGCTGCCGCTCATCGAGGCGCGCGACAGCGGCGTCGCGCTGGTGACCGCGGTGGTGTGATTGACGACTTCGGCGACCGGCACGGTAACCGAGAAGCAGGAGCCGCCGCTGCGATTGGCGTCGAGCGCGATGCCATGGTTCAGCACCCGCGCCAGCCGCTCGACGATCGACAGACCGAGGCCGAGGCCGCGGGCGATCCGCGCGCCCTGTTCGAGCCGGTGGAACTCCTTGAAGATCTCGCCGCGCTTCAGGATCGGCACGCCGACGCCGGTGTCGTAGATGCCGATCCGCAGCGACTGGCCCTGCCGCCGGCAGCCGACCAGGACGCGGCCCTGCGGGGTGTACTTGATCGCGTTGGAGATCAGGTTCTGCAGCAGCCGGCGCAGCATCAGCCGGTCCGACTGCACCGGCAGCGAGCACGGCACGAAGCTGAGCCGCAGCCCCTTGGCGCGCGCCGCCGGCGTGAACTCGATTTCCAGCGAGCGCATCAGATCGCCGATCACGAAGTTCGACAGCGACGGCGTCATTGCGCCGGCATCGAGACGCGAAATATCGAGCAGCGCGCCGATGATCTCCTCGATCGCCTCCAGCGACTCGTCGATGTTCTCGACCAGCCGCGAGTCCTCGCTGCCGTGCTGGCGCTCGACCAGACTGGTGGCGTAGAGCCGCGCCGCATTGAGCGGCTGCAGGATGTCGTGGCTGGCGGCGGCGAGGAAGCGCGTCTTGGAGATGTTGGCTTCCTCGGCGGTGCTCTTGGCGAGGGCGAGCTGCGAGTTCAGTCGCGTCAGTTCCTCGGTGCGTTCGCGCACGCGCCGTTCCAGCGTGGCATTGGCGCGCTCCAGCGCCTCGGCGGCTTCGAAGCTCGGGGTCACGTCCGAGAAGGTGATCACCAGGCCGCCGTCCGGCATCCGGTTGGCGCGGACCTCGATCACCAGATGGCGGTCGTGCAGCCGCTCCAGGAACGGCTCGCCCTCGGTGGTGTAGGACGCCAGCCGCATCTGGGTCTGCGCCTCGGCATCGACCTGGCTGCCGCTGGTGGTGGCCAGGAACTCGAGGATTTCGATCAGCGGGATGCCGATCTGGACGATGTGCGGCGGCAGCCCCAGCAACTCGCCGAACTGCCGGTTGGAGCAGATCAGCTGCAGATTCGGATTGAACACCGCGATGCCCTGGCGGACGTGGTTCAGCGCGGTCTGCAGGATTTCGCGGTTGAAATGCAGCGCCGCGTGGGAATCGTCGAGCAGCTTCAGCGCGGCCTCGGCCGACACCGTGCGCTTGCGCAGCAGCAGCGACAGCACCAGGCGCGACGATGCGGCGCCGATCGACGAGGCGATCAGGTGCTCGGCGTGTTTCAGCAGTTCGAAATCCGCCGGCGCGGTCGGGTCGAGCGTCAGTCCGCGGCCGATCGCGAAGGTCCGGAACGATTCCCGGGCGCGCTCGGGGCCGAGATACTGGCCGACTGCGCCGAGGATGTCCTGCACCGTCACGGTGGTGCGCCAGCGCCGAAACGCCGGGGTCATCGGAGTCAGCGTGTCGGGCACGAAGACTTCCGCCTGCAGCCGGTCGATCGACGACGGCTGGCTCAGCAGCGACAGCGCCACATAGACCAGCAGGTTGAGCGAGAGGCTCCACACCACGCCATGCACCAGCGGCGGCAGGTCGGCGCCGAACAGCGCCTGCGGCCGCAGCGCTTCGAGGCCCCATGGTCCGTGCTGCAGCAGCAGCAGCCCGGTGGTGCTGCTTTCCATGAAGCTCGGGATGAACAGCGTGTAGGCCCAGACGACGAAGCCGACGATCATGCCGCCGATCGCGCCCTGCGCGGTGGCGCGGCGCCACACCAGGCCGCCGAAGAACGCCGGCGCGAACTGCGCGATCGCCGCGAAGGACAACAGGCCGATCGCGGCGAGCTGGGTGTTGCCGAGGGCGCGGTAGTACAAATAAGCGAGGATCAGGATGGCGAAAATCGCGACCCGCCGCACCGTCAGCAGGAACGTGCCGAAGCTGCGCTGGTCGTTGCGCGGCGCGCCGTGGCGCTTCAGCACCAGCGGCATCACCAGGTCGTTCGATACCATCACGGCCAGCGCGACGCATTCGACGATCACCATCGCGGTCGCGGCCGACAGGCCGCCGATGAACACCGCGACGCTGAGCAGCGGCGCGTTGGCGTCGATCGGCAGCGCCAGCACGAACATGTCGCTGTCGACCGCGCCGAACGGAAACCGCACGAGCCCCGCCAGCGCGATCGGGATCACGAACAGGTTGATCAGCACCAGATACAGCGGAAACAGCCAGCGGGCGCGGCTGACTTCGGCGTCGTTGGTGTTCTCGACCACACCGACATAGAACTGCCGCGGCAACATCAGGAAGGCACAGAACGACAGCGCCGTCATGGTCACGAAGGTGGCCGGCGACGGCGTGGATTCCAGCGCCCGCATCGCCTCCGGCATCTTCATCGCGTGGTCGATCAGGTCGGCGGGGCTGAACATCCAGAAGGTGACGAAGATGCCGGCGGCGAGAAACGCCACCAGCTTGACGATCGACTCGGTGGCGATCGCCAGCATCAGGCCGTGCTGATGCTCGGTGGCGCTGGCCCGCCGGGTTCCGAAGAGAATGGCGAACAGCGCCATGGCCAGCGCGACGATCAGCGCGATATCGCCGACGATCGGGATGTCGGCGATGTTGTGGTCGTCGCCCAGGATGGTCTGCAGCGACGACGCCACCGCCTTGAGCTGCAGCGCGATGTAGGGCACCGATCCGACGATCGCGATCAGCGCCACGGTGGCGGCGACGCGCTGGCTCTTGCCGTAGCGCGCCGCGATGAAATCGGCGATCGAGGTGATGTTCTGCGACTTCGCCAGGCGGATCACCCGGCGCAGCAGCGGCGTCGCCACCGCGATCAGCAGGATCGGGCCGACATAGATGGCGAGGAAGTCGGCGCTGGTGCGGCTGGCGAAGCCGACCGAGCCGAAGAACGTCCAGGAGGTGCAATAGATCGCCAGCGACAGCGGATAGATCAGCCCGCCGGCGCGCTCGCGCTGCTGCTGCGACAGCCGGTCGCCGATGCTGGCGACGTAGAACAAAAACCCGATATAGGCGAGCGCGGCTGCGATCACGCCCCAATCGTGCAGCATCGCGGTCGTGCTCCCTCGCGTCAGGCTTCAGCCGCCAACCGGCCGGAAACTCCCGGCGGATCGGATGCCGGTCTGCGGGAGCGCTCGGAGCTTATCCGAGCTCAGCCCTCGTTTGTATCAGAACCTGAGCGGTGGATTACGGAGGTGCCGCGTGGTTCGCGGGCCAGCTTTCACAGCGTGCGCAGTGCCCAAAACGCGAAGGGGCGCCGGCAACCGGATTGTCCCGGTCGCGGGCGCCCCGCCGAAAAACGATGCGCAGTCGCGCGGCGAATTACTCTGCCGCGATCGCCTTGGCGCCGAGCGGCAGGCCGAGCTGGCCCCAAACCGAGACCAGCGCTTCGGCCAGCGCGTCGATCAGCTTGTCGTCGTGATACGGCGACGGCGTGATGCGCAGCCGTTCGAGGCCGCGGGCGACCGTCGGGTAGTTGATCGGCTGGATGTAGATGCCGTGCTGCTCGAGCAGCAGGTCGGACGCCTTCTTGCACTTCTCGGCATCGCCGACGAACACCGGCACGATGTGGGTGTCGGTCGGCATGACCGGGATGCCGGCGGTGTTGAGCACCGCCTTGACGCGCGCGGCGCGGTCCTGATGGCGCTCGCGCTCCCAGGTCGAGGCGCGCAGATGCTTGATCGCGGCGGTCGCGGCGGCGCAGATCGGCGGCGGCAGCGCGGTGGTGAAGATGAAGCCCGGTGCGTAGGAGCGCACCGCGTCGATCACTTCGGCCTTGCCGGCGATGTAGCCGCCGAGGCAGCCGAACGCCTTGGCGAGCGTCGCCTCGATGATGTCGATCCGCGCCATCACGCCGTCACGCTCGGCGACGCCGGCGCCGTGCGGGCCGTACATGCCGACCGCGTGGACTTCGTCGCAATAGGTCATCGCGTTGTACTTCTCGGCGAGATCGCAGATCTTCGCCAGCGGGGCGGTGTCGCCGTCCATCGAGTACAGGCTCTCGAACGCGATCAGCTTCGGCCGGTCGGGGCCGGCGGCGATCAGCAGCTCTTCGAGATGCGCGACGTCGTTATGGCGCCACACCACGCGCTCGCAGCCGGACTGGCGGATGCCTTCGATCATCGAATTGTGGTTGAGCGCGTCGGACAGGATCAGGCAGTTCGGGATCAGCTTGCCGAGCGTGGACAGGCCGGTCTGGTTGGAGACGTAGCCCGAGGTGAACAGCAGCGAGGCTTCCTTGCCGTGCAGCGAGGCGATTTCCTGCTCGAGCTGCACCAGCGGATGATGCGTGCCGGCGATGTTGCGGGTGCCGCCGGCGCCGGTGCCGATGCGGGTGGTGCTCTCGACCATCGCGCCGATCACCTTGGGGTGCTGCCCCATGCCGAGGTAATCGTTCGAGCACCAGATCACGACATCGCGAGGACCGGAATTGGAGTGCCAGATGGCGTGCGGGAACCGGCCTGCGATCCGTTCGAGATCGGCGAACACGCGGTAGCGACGCTCGTCATGCAGGCGGGTGAGAGCGTCCTGAAAGAACTGATTGTACTGCATCGCGATGACCTGATTGGAACGGCGGGGGTCGAACACCGAAGGTTTCGAGGGACCATGCGGCCATATGTGACCGCATAATTAGAACTCTTCCACCGACGCTGTCGAGGCGCAATTGGACCATTTGTCTGCGCCTGCAGCGACCTATACTGCGCTTCGCGCAGGTCAAAGCTTGATGAAGATCAATGAATTGCCGCCGGAGGTGATTTGTCCGGCATCATTCGGACAGCGCCGTTAACTGCTCTTGAACCTCAACACGCCGTCGCCGCTCTCGGCCAGCGTCAGCCGCCCTTCTGCCAGCATGTAGTTGACATGCGCGATCAGTTCGCCGGCGGCAAAGCCGGTCTGATGCGGATCGAGCACGTGCTTGTGGAACACCACCGGGACGAGCTGAGCGGAGGTCTTTGGTGCATCGCGGCACGCGTCGGCGATCACGCCGCAGCGCTCCTGGTGATGATCGGCGAGCTGCTTGATGCGGATCTTGGCGCCGTAGAACGGCAGGCCATGGCCGGGAAGTACCAGCACGTCGTCCGGCAGTGCAGCAGAGATCGCGGCCAGTGATTTCAGATAAGCGCCGAGCGCGTTCTCCTCGGGCTCGTGCGCCCAGACGCTGACGTTCGGCGAGATCTTGCTGAGCACCTGGTCGGCGGAGAGAAACAGCTTTTCGGCAGCGCAATACAGCATCACCTGGTCGGGCGAATGGCCGGCGCCGGTGAACACGCGGAATGTCCGCGCGCCGATCTGGATGTCGTCGCCGGCGCTCAGTCGGCGATACGCGGCGGGCAGCGGCACCGTCTTCTTCAGATAGTCCTGGCCGCGACCGAGCAGCTGCGCGGTGATCGCCTCGTCCATGCCATGACGCTGGAAGAACTCGCGCGAATTGACGACGCGCTCTTCGGTGCGGCGGTTCTGGTGATAGACGCCCTGCAGATACTCGATCTGCGACATATAAAAAGGACAGCGGAAGCGCTGCACGATCCAGCCGGCCATGCCGACGTGGTCGGGATGCGCGTGGGTGACGATCACCCGGCTGATGCGGAAGCCCTTCAGCGCGCCGGCGAACAGCGTCTCCCACGCCTCGATGGTGGCGTCGTTGCCGAAGCCGGTATCGACCATCGCCCAGCCGTCGCCGTCGGCGAGCAGATAGATGTTCACGTGGTTGAGCCGGAACGGCAGCTTCAGCCGCAGCCACAGCACGCCGGGTGCGATCTCGACGACCTGGTCCGGGCCGGGGTGGCTCTCCAGCGGAAAGCGAAGGTCGTCGTGCGGGTGGTCGAGGGCGTCGTTTTTCTTATGCATTTGGCGCAGGCTCCCACACCCGGCTTAACCGGGCAAGCCCGCAGGCGCCAGCCGAAAAACCGCAGGCGCCACCTGCTGGGATCGTGGACCGCCACATGAAAAAAGGCCGGCGCCCCACAGGGCGGCCGGCCTTAAGATCGTGATACGCGGGATCAGGCCGCCCGGATGCTAACCAGGAAGCTGTCGATCTCGCCGCGCAGCAGATCGGCTTCCTGACGCAGCGCCCCGGACGCCGCCAGCACCTCGGAGGCGGCCGAGCCGGCCTGGGTCGAGGCGGCGCTGACGCCGACGATATTGCCGGAGACTTCGGTGGTGCCGCCGGCGGCCTGCTGGATGTTGCGGGCGATCTCGCGGGTCGCCGCGCCCTGTTCCTCGACCGCGGCGGTGATCGCGGTGGTCACCTCGTTGATCGACGTGATGGTCTGGCTGATGTTGCGGATCGCCCCCACCGCCGAGGTGGTGACGCCCTGCATCGCGGCGATCTGCGACCGGATCTCCTCGGTCGCCTTGGCGGTCTGGCTGGCCAGATCCTTGACCTCGGCCGCCACCACGGCGAAGCCACGGCCGGCGTCGCCGGCACGGGCCGCCTCGATGGTCGCGTTCAGCGCCAGCAGGTTGGTTTGTGACGCGATGCTCTGGATCAGGTCGATCACCGCGCTGATCCGCTCGGCGTTCTCGGCCAGGCCCTGCATGGTCGAGTCGGTCGAGCCGGCTTCCTGCACGGCGCGATTGGCGATCTCGGCCGAGGTCGTGACCTGACGGCTGATCTCGTTGATCGACGAGGTGAGCTGGTCGGTGCCGGAGGCCACGGTCTGGACGTTGACTGAGGTCTCCTCGGCCGCGGACGCAACCGCAGTGATCATGGCGCTGGAGCGCTCGGCGGTGGTCGCCATGCTCTGCGCCGTCTCCTGCATCGCATTGGTCGAGGCTTCCAGCTTGGCCATGGCGGCCCGCACGGTGGCCTCGAACTCGGCGATTCGCGCCTCGATCCGGGCGGTGCGCTCGGCCTTGGCGGCCCGGTCCTTGTCCTGCTCGTCGCTCAGCGCCCGCGCCTTGATCATGTTGTCGCGGAACACTTCGAGCGATTCGGCCATCACGGCGATCTCGTCGCGGCGGTTGCCACGGTCGATCGCGGTGTCGAGATTGCCGGCCGACAGCGACTGCATCGAGCGCTGCAGGCCGCCGATCCGCCGCAGGATGCTGCGGCCGACATAGAGCCAGACGAACAGCGCCGAGCCGATCAGCGTCAGCGCGCCGAGCCCGATCATGATCTGGGTCGACAGCGTGATCTGCTGCTGGGCTTCGGCGGCCGCGGAGGTCGTGGCGGTGCGGACGCTGTCGACCAGCTGCTTGACGCTGATGCCGAGGCCGACATTCAGCTTGCGGGTCTCGTCGAGGATCAGGTCGCCGTAATCGCTGGCGTCGAGTTCCTTCTGGCGCATCTTGAAGATGCTGGTCTTGCCCTCGCCGAGCGCCAGCAGCTTCTGCGCCGCCGCCTTGATGGCCGCGGTGGTTTCGCCGGCCGGAAGCGCGTCGAGATTGGAGTTGACCTGCTGGCTTGCCTCTTTAAACGAAGTCTCCACCGGCTCGAGCGCGTCGGAGTCGCGCGCCGACAGCGCCGCCATCAGGTTGGAGGCGGCGAGATTGCTGAGCGCGATCACGTTGCCGAGCTGGTCGATTCGGCGACCGGCCTCCGTGGCGTCGTCCTGCGATAGGTTGGCCGAGGACAGCACCGCATTCATCTGGGTTTGCGCGTTCAGCATCGCCGGATTGGCGATCGCGATGAACTCGTCGTGCGACTTGCGCAGCGAATCGTAGACCTTGTTGTGGGTCTGGGCGAGATCGAGCCGTTCCTGCGCGGCGGCGCCGAGGCTCCGGATCGTGTCCGCGATGTTACGCAGCGTCTCCGACATCGCCGCGACCACGGCCTTGTCGGACCCGTAATTGGTGAGTTCGGCAAGCTTTTCGGAGGCGAGGCTCTGGGCCTGCCTCATCTGCGTGGCGCGCTCCTTGAGCTGGTCGGGCGTCGCCGACACCAGCAGCATCGGCGCCAGGCTGGCCAGCCGCTCGCTTTCGGTCGCCAGCTGCAGGCTCGCGGTGAGTTTCGGGATATCCCGGCCGCTCAGCTCCGTCATCACGACGCCGAGGCCGCGCAGGCTGACGCCGGCGCCGGCGCTGATCAGGATCGCCATGCCGGCGATCACCGCAAAGGCTGCGAACAGACTGCCGCGGATCCCGAATTGCGGCATGCGAACGCGCGCGCGCGCGCCCTTTCCTTGTCGTCCAAACATTCCCGCCCCCAAACGCTTCCACTCTATCTGTGCCGGTGGTGTGACCAGGCTGAGTGCACTATCGGGGTAGGGCGTTAATTTTTGTGCGTTTTTGGGCGTATCGTTTTGAACAATTTGCCCGGGAAATTCCTAGGTCTTCGGCAAGCACGTGGCCGGAGCCGCGTGGCACGGAGCAAAATAAAAAGGGCCGGCGCGAGGCCGGCCCTTCTCAACCCCCGAGAGGGTAATCTCAGAAGAGATCAGTACTTGGCGACGACCGGGCCACCCCAGTTGAAGCGGTAGTTCAGGCCGGCCTTGACAACGTGCTCGTCGTTCTTGGCGGTGAAGCCCGGAGCGAGGGTGACGTTGCCGAAGTCGTAGTACTGGTACTCGATCTTGCCCGACCAGTTCGGAGCGAACAGGTATTCGAGACCGCCACCAACGGTGTAACCGTCGGTCTTGCTGTCCACCGCGACGCCGACGCCGTTGAACGTCAGGCTCGAGGAGTAGTCGGCGTAGGCCCAACCGCCCTTGACGTAGAGCAGCGCCGGACCCCAGGTGTAACCGAGACGGCCGGTGACCGAAGCCAGGCCGCGCTGGTTGTCGGCGTACACGAAGGTACCGCCAACGCCCGGGAAGCTGACCGACTGGTTGGTGCCGCTCAGCCAGGAGTACTGGCCTTCAACACCGAGCACCCAGTTCGGGGCGAACTGCCAGTCGTAACCAGCCTGCACACCGCCGAGGAACTTGCCATCGTTGCTGGCAGTGACGCCGGTGCCGATGCTGTTGTCGCCGCTGAACGCACCACCGATGTGACCACCGATGTAGAAACCGGTCCAGTTGTAGATCGGGGCCGGCGGCGCATAGGCCGGGGCCTTCGTGTACGGGCGGGCCGCGAGGTCGGCGGCGAGGGCCGGAGCCGCGCCGAGGGCGACCAGCGCGACGGTGCCGAGAAGGATCTTTTTCATTGTGGTTCTCCAGGAGTCTTCAACAGAGGCGACGTGTGTCGTCGCCGTCTGCATCTGGATTTAGCGCGGTCCTGCGTAAAAAGCTGTCACCGGGAGGCAACAGTGAGGGTCGAACTAACCACATGAGTTTCAACAATTTTTCTTGCTTAATGGAACCTAAAAGAAACCTTAAATCTGCCTTAATCGGGTTCCCCAAAAATTGCTCAGGAACCGTGCATTTTCGTCGATTTTAACGGTGCTGCTCATGGTTAAGGCATGGGGAAACTAGTCCGGAGCGTCCTTGCGTGACGAAGATACCGCGCGCGGTTGATCCAGTCGCGCATTTTGCTGTTATACTGTAACAGAGGCCGCCAGGGTCTCGCACGCGAGCGGTCAAAATGGACGTTTCAAGCCCCGATCTACCGCACTCCGCGGCCGCCAAGTCCGTCCATATGCATGTTCACGGCGCCGATTTGCCGCACCCGGTGCAGGCGCCGCCGTGGTCGATCCTGCGGATGACGCTGGCGGCGCGTTTGGCGGCGGCCGTGGCGGTGAGTGCCGTGCTGTGGGCGATCGTCCTGCTGGCAATGAGGTGACCCGTGGCCGCACAGCTCCGTTTTAATAATGTCACATTGGGCTACGACCGCCATCCGGCCGTCCATCACCTCTCCGGCGAGGTCCCGGCTGGGGCGTTGCTGGCCGTCGTCGGCCCCAATGGCGCCGGCAAGTCCACTTTATTCAGGGGCATCGTCGGCATTCTCAAGCCGCTGGCGGGGGCGATCGATCGGAGCGGTCTCGACGTCCGCGATATCGCCTATTTGCCGCAATCCGCCGACATCGACCGTAGCTTCCCGATCTCGGTATTCGATTTTGTCGGCACCGGGCTGTGGCGCAGCAGCGGGCCGTTCGGCGGGCTCGGCAAGGCGGCGCGGACCAGGATCGTGCAGGCGCTGGGCGCGGTCGGCCTGTCCGGCTTCGAGAATCGCAACATCGGCACGCTGTCTGGCGGCCAGACCCAGCGCATGCTGTTCGCCCGGGTGCTGCTGCAGGATGCCCGCGTCATCGTGCTGGACGAGCCGTTCAATGCCGTCGATGCCCGTACCATCGACGATCTGGTCGCTCTGGTCGGCCGCTGGCACGCCGAGGGCCGCACCGTGATCGCCGCCCTGCACGACATGGATCTGGTCCGGGCCAGTTTCCCGGAGACCTTGCTGCTGGCCCGCACCGCGGTGGCGTGGGGCCCGACCGCGGAGGTTCTGACCGCTGCCAATCAGGCTGAAGCGCGGCGGATGTGCGAGGCGTTCGACGACGGCGCCGCGGCCTGCACCGCCGACGTGCCGCCATCACGGGCTGCGTAGTTCATGTTGATCTATCAGGCGCTGATCGCGCCCTTCACCGAGTTCGAATTCATGCGCCGGGCGCTCGCCGGCGTGATCGCGCTGTCGCTCGGCGGCGCGCCGATCGGCGTGTTTCTGATGCTGCGGCGGATGAGCCTGGTCGGCGACGCGATGGCACATGCGATCCTGCCCGGCGCCGCGATCGGCTTCCTGTTGTCGGGACTCAATCTGTTCGCGATGACGTTCGGCGGACTGATCGCCGGCTTCGCGGTGGCGATCCTCGCCGGCGTGGTGTCGCGCGTCACCGAATTGAAGGAAGACGCGTCATTGGCGGCTTTCTATCTGGTGTCGCTGGCGCTCGGCGTCACGATTGTCTCGATGAAAGGCACCAATATCGACCTGCTGCACGTGCTGTTCGGCAACATCCTGGCGATGGACGATCGCACCCTGCTGGTGATCACCTTCAACGCCACGCTGACGCTGATCGTGCTCGCCGTGATCTATCGGCCGCTGGTGATCGAATGCGTCGATCCGCTGTTTCTACGCACGGTGAGCCGCGCCGGCGCGCCGGCGCATCTGGCCTTCATGGCGCTGGTGGTGATCAACCTCGTCAACGGCTTCCACGCGCTCGGCACGCTGCTGGCGGTGGGCTTGATGATCCTGCCGGCCGGCATCGCCAAGTTCTGGGCGCGCGATATCACCGGCATGATGATGGTCGCTGTCGCCAGCGCGATGCTGTCCGGTTACGCGGGCCTGGTGCTGTCGTTTCTGACCCGCGTGCCGTCGGGGCCGGCGATCATCCTGATCGCGGCGCTGCTGTATCTCGCCTCGCTGCTGTTCGGCCGGAACGGCGGCGTGGTGCGCAAGCTGTTCACCGGCCGACACCTCGAGGCCTGATGCCATGATCCGGATTGCCGTCGTCGTTCTGTCGCTGCTGGCCGCGGCACTTCCCGCACGTGCGCAGGAGCGCATCGGCGTGGTCGCCAGCTTCTCGATTCTCGGCGATTTCGTCCGCAGCGTCGGCGGCGACCGCGTCGCCGTGACCACGCTGGTCGGGCCGACCGGCGACGTCCACGTCTACACGCCGTCGCCGCGCGACGCCAAGCAGATCGCCGATGCCAGGCTGGTGGTCGTCAACGGCCTCGGGCTGGAGGGCTGGCTGCCGCGGCTGGTGCAGTCCTCGGGCGGCAAGGCGACCATCGTCACCGTCACCAAGGGCATCAAGACGCGCGAGGCCGACGAGGGCGGCGACGCCCACGGCCACAGCCACAGCCAAGGCCATGGCGACGAACACACCGATCCGCACGCCTGGCAGTCGGTGCCGAACGCCAAGATCTACGTCGCCAATATCCGCGACGCCCTGATCGGCGCCGATCCGGCCGGCGAGGCGACCTATCGGGCCAATGCCGAGGCGTATCTGGCCAAGCTCGATGCGCTGGATCGCGAGGTGCGCGAGCAGGTGGCGAAGATTCCGGCCGGCGCCCGCAAGGTGATCTCGACCCACGACGCATTCGGCTATTTCGCCGACGCCTACGGCATCACCTTCATCGCCCCGCAGGGCGTCTCCACCGAATCCGAGGTCAGCGCCCGCGACGTCGCCCGGATCATCAAGCAGATCCGCGCCTCCAAGATTCCGGCGGTGTTCCTCGAGAACATCAGCGACCCGCGGCTGATCCAGCGGATCGCCGCCGAGACCGGCGCCAAGATCGGCGGCACGCTGTATTCCGACAGCCTGACCGCCGAAAACGGCGATGCCCCCACTTACATTGACATGGTCAGGCACAATATAAGGACGCTGACGAGCGCCCTCGCCGGTTAGGCGGGCTCGTCCCGCCCGATCCCGCGAGGTCCGCCGTCCGGCGGGCCGCGCTGCGGATGGCGGCCCCGTTTCCGGCCCCGTCCCGTGATCACGCGCGCAGCCGAGCGCGCCGCGGGTCCGGGCCCTGCGCTGGAGAGCCTGCCTGATGTCGACTGCGTCCGCCGCCTCGAAGATCCCCGTCACCGTGCTCACCGGCTATCTCGGCGCCGGCAAGACCACGCTGCTCAACCGCATCCTGTCGGAGAATCACGGCAAGAAGTACGCGGTGATCGTCAACGAGTTCGGCGAGATCGGCATCGACAACGACCTGATCATCGGCGCCGACGAAGAAGTGTTCGAGATGAACAACGGCTGCGTCTGCTGCACGGTGCGCGGCGACCTGGTCCGCATCCTCGGCGGTCTGATGAAGCGCAAGGGCAAGTTCGACGCCATCATCGTCGAGACCACCGGCCTCGCCGATCCGGCCCCGGTGGCGCAGACCTTCTTCGTCGACGAGGACGTGATGGCGAGCTCGCGGCTCGACGCGGTGGTGACGGTGGCCGACGCCAAATGGCTGAGCGACCGCCTCAAGGACGCGCCCGAGGCCAAGAACCAGATCGCGTTCGCCGACGTCATCGTGCTGAACAAGACCGATCTGGTCAGCAAGCCGGAACTGCTCGAGGTCGAGGCCCGCATCCGCGCCATCAACCCCTATGCCAAGCTGCATCCGACCGAGCGCTGCCAGGTCGCGCTCGCCGACGTGCTGGAGCGCGGCGCGTTCGATCTCGACCGTATTCTGGAGATCGAGCCGGAATTCCTTGAAGCCGACGACCACGATCATCACCATGATCACGACCACGGTCATGATCACCATCATCATCACGACCATGGTCACGGCCTGAAGCACTATCACGACGAGGACATGCAATCGCTGTCGCTGAAGAGTGACAAGCCGCTCGACCCGTCGAAATTCATGCCGTGGCTGCAGCAGCTGGTGCAGACCGAGGGCGGCAAGATCCTGCGCTCCAAGGGCATCCTCGCCTTCGCCGGCGATGACGACCGCTACGTGTTCCAGGGCGTGCACATGATGCTGGAAGGCGATCATCAGCGTCCGTGGAAAGACGGCGAGCCGCGGCAGAGCCGCGTCGTCTTCATCGGCCGCGAACTGCCCGAGCAGATGATCCGCGACGGCTTCGCCAAGTGCATCGTGCAATGAGCGGCTTCGAAGCTTCGGGCGAGGCGGCCTCGATCGCCTCCGTCACTGATCGCGTGGTGGACGTTGCGACCGGCGGCGGCGTGACCGCCGTGCACTTCCTCGGCGACACCGCGGTGTTCGTCGGCGCAGAGGAGAATGCGACGCTGGCGACGCTCAAAGGTGAGACCTCCACGGTCGCGCTGCATGGCGGCGCGGTGCTGAGCGCGGTGACGGACGGCAAGCGTCTCGTCACCGGCGGCGACGACGGCAAGGTGGTGCAGCTCGATGCCTCCGGCAAGGCGGAGGTGCTGGTCACCGACGCCAAACGGCGCTGGGTCGACAATGTCGCGCTGCATCCGGACGGCGCGGTGGCCTGGTCGGTCGGTAAGATCGCTTTTGTCCGCGCGCCGAAGGCCGAGGAGAAGTTCTTCGAGGTGCCGTCCACGGTCGGCGGACTCGCTTTCGCGCCGAAGGGGATGCGGCTGGCGATCGCGCACTACAACGGCGTGACGCTGTGGTTTCCCAACATGGCGGCCAACGCCGAGTTTCTGGAGTGGGCCGGCTCGCATCTCGGCGTGATGTTCTCGCCGGACAACCGCTTCCTGGTCACCGCGATGCACGAGCCGGCGCTGCACGGCTGGCGGCTCGCCGATTCGCGGCACATGCGGATGACCGGCTATCCGGGCCGCGTGCGCTCGATGGCCTGGACGGTGGGCGGCAAGGGCCTCGCGACGGCCGGCGCCGATGCGGTGATCGTCTGGCCTTTCGCCAGCAAGGACGGCCCGATGGGCAAGGAGCCGGCGATGCTGGCGCCGCTGCAGGCCCGCGTCAGCATGGTGGCGTGCCATCCGAAGAACGACATCATGGCCTGCGGCTACAGCAACGGCACCGTGCTGATGGTGCGGCTGACCGACGGCGCCGAGATCCTGGTCCGCCCGACCGGGCCGGCGCCGATTTCGGCGCTGGCCTGGAACCCCAAGGGCACGCTGCTGGCTTTCGCCGACGAAGAGGGTGCGGCGGGCATTCTTCCGCTGTAAGAGAAAGCCGGTTCCAAAGACCGGCGGTTCTCATGCGCTTCCTCGCGACCTTCCAGACAACTGATTTCTTCGACACGCTGGTCAGCCTCGCCGTCGCCTTCGTGCTCGGCATGCTGATCGGCGCCGAGCGGCAGTACCGCACGCGCGCCGCGGGTTTGCGCACCAACGTGCTGGTCGCGGTCGGCGCTGCCGCCTTCGTCGATCTGGCGATGCATCTGGCCGGCGCCGACGGTGCGGTCCGGGTGATCGCCTATGTGGTGTCGGGCATCGGCTTTCTGGGTGCCGGCGTCATCATGAAAGAGGGCATGAACGTCCGCGGCCTCAACACCGCCGCGACGCTGTGGAGTTCGGCCGCAGTCGGCTGCTGCGCCGGCGCCGATCTCGCCGCGCAAGCCGTCGCGCTGACGGTGTTCGTGATCGCCGGCAACACGCTGCTGCGCCCGCTGGTGAACGCCATCAACCGCATCCCGTTCGACGAGCGCACCTCCGAGGCGACCTATTCGGTCCGGCTCACCGCCGGCAGCGCCGCGGCCGACAGGTTGCGCGACGAACTCGAGGAGCGGCTCGAACAGGCCGACTATCCGGTCGCGGATGTCGAGGTCGAAGCGGTGGAACACGGCGACGAGGACAAGGTCGAGATCGTCGCGACGCTGGTCTCCACCTCGGTCGAGCCTGACGAACTCGATGCGGTCGTGGCCGATCTCGAGCGTCGCCCGGACGTCGACCACGCCAGCTGGGAGACCAGCACTAAAGATTGATTCACTTTGTCGCTAAATACGCCCGGTCGTTCCCCGCCTGCGGCGCTGGAACCCGGAACGATGGTTGGCCGCCCTGGTTGTCCTCTCGTGCAAGGGATGAGGACAATGATCCAGATCGACAAGCAAAGCGGTTTGAAGCGGGATCTGCTGCTCGCCGGAGTCCTGATCGTCGCCGGCGTCGGCGTTTCCGGCATGGCCCTGACTCAGGTCGACCACAGCGGCCGGCTGCAATTCGCCCACGCGGTGTCGCACCAGGTCGCGCAGGCGACGCCGCAGCCGCCGCAATCCACTCCGGGCGCCGAGAGCAAGCCGGCGGCGCCGTCGCCGGACACCAACAAGTCGGACGCCCGCCCGCACGACATTCCGCCGCAACCCGCGCGCCCGGATTCCGATGCCGTGCAGTCCGGCGCCAAGCCGGCTTTGCCCCCTGCGCCGCCCGAGAAAGTCGGCGAACCGATTCAACCGAAGGGCGGCTAACCGCCGCCACCAAGAAACGCTCAACTACCACCTCACCGGGCTCGCATTTGCGGGCCCGGTTTTTTGTGATCAGTTTTCGGATGCAAAGTCGCGCCCCGCGCACAGCGCACCTCTCCCGCTTGCGGGAGAGGTCGACGCGCGAAGCGCGGCGGGTGAGGGCACT
>NZ_LJIC01000145.1 GCF_001295845.1 Rhodopseudomonas sp. AAP120
GCCCCCTCACCCCAGCCCTCTCCCCGCAAGCGGGGAGAGGGAGCGCGTGCCCTGCGTGGTGGCGCGTTTGAATTTCAACGAGCTTGTCCAATGAATCATTTTCAGTCGATCGCCGTGCTCGGCGGTGGGGCGTGGGGGACGGCGCTGGCGCTGACGGCGGCGCGGGCCGGGCGCAGCGTCACGCTGTGGGAGCACGATGCCGAGCACGCCGCCCATCTCGCGGCCCAGCGCGAGAGCCGATATCTGCCGGGGGTGCGGCTCGACGAGGCTATCGCGGTCACGCCTGACCTTGGGGTGGCGGCGCGCGCCGAGGCGCTGCTGCTGGTCGTGCCCGCCCAGGTAATGCGGCCGGTGGTGACGTCGCTGGCGCCGTTGATCGCGCCGCGCACGCCGCTGGTCGCCTGCGCCAAGGGCATCGAGCACGGCACGCATCGGTTCATGACCGAGATCATCGCCGAATGCGCGCCGGCCGCGATCCCCGCGATCCTGTCCGGCCCGAGCTTTGCCGCCGACGTCGCGCGCGGCCTGCCGACCGCGGTGACGATCGCGGCGGCCGATGCGGCGGTGGCGCAGGCGCTCGCGCAGGCGATGAATTCCGGCAGCTTCCGGCCCTATCACTCGACGGATGTGCGCGGCGTCGAGCTCGGCGGCGCCACCAAGAACGTGATGGCGATCGCCGCCGGCATCGTCGAGGGCCGCAAGCTCGGCGCTTCGGCGCTGGCGGCGATGACCACGCGCGGCTTCGTCGAGCTGGTGCGGTTCGGCAAGGCCTATGGGGCGCGGATCGAAACGATGCACGGGCTGTCCGGCCTCGGCGACCTGACGATGTGCTGCTCGACGCCGCAATCGCGCAATTTCTCGTTCGGCATGGCGCTCGGCCGCGGCGAGAGCATCGACACCGCGGCACACGGCAAGCTGGCCGAGGGCACCTACACGGCGCCGGTGCTGCTGGAGATGGCACAAGCGAAGAGCGTCGACATGCCGATCTCGACCGCGGTGGCGGCGATCCTGGCCGGCAAGCTCGATGTCGACCAGGCAATCGAAGGGCTGCTGACGCGGCCGCTCAAGGCGGAGGAATAGGACTTTGGCGTACTGGCTGGTGAAATCCGAACCGTCGGTGTGGTCGTGGGACCGGCAGGTGGCCAAGGGCGCCAAGGGCGAGGCCTGGACCGGCGTGCGCAACCACTCCGCCAAGCTGCATATGATGGCGATGAAGAAGGGCGACCGCGCCTTCTACTATCACTCCAACGAGGGCAAGGAGATCGTCGGCATCGCGGAGATCATCCGCGAAGCCTATCCGGATCCGACCGACGAGAGCGGCAAGTTCGTCTGCGTCGACATCAAGGCCGACAAGCCGCTGAAAACCCCGGTGACGCTGAACGCCGTGAAAGCCGAACCCCGCCTCGCCGAAATGGCCCTGCTGAAATACTCGCGTTTATCGGTGCAGCCGGTGACGGCGGAGGAGTGGAAGCTGGTGTGCAAGATGGGCGGGCTGTAATTTCTGTCACGAAACGGCCATCCTCCGTCATTGCGAGCGAAGCGAAGCAATCCAGAGCGCAGTGCACAGCGCTGGATTGCTTCGTCGCTACGCTCCTCGCAATGACGAACTCTATCGCTGGACATCTCCGCTCCGCTCCCGCATCACCGCGCGATGAGCACCTCTGCCATCGCCGACCCGGCCACCTTTATCCACGCCAATACGCGTCTGCGGCCGGTGCCTTTGGTGCCGGAGGTGGCGCTGCATGTCGCCGACGAGGCGCTGCCGCTGTGGAGCAAGACCGAAGAGCAACTCGGCGAGGCCGGGCTGCCGCCGCCGTTCTGGGCGTTCGCTTGGGCGGGCGGACAGGCACTGGCGCGCTACGTGCTGGATCATCCGGAGAGTGTCGCCGGCCGGGACGTGATCGACCTCGCCTCCGGCTCCGGCCTGGTGGCGATCGCCGCGATGAAGGCGGGCGCGCGCCGCGTCACCGCGTTCGACATCGACGGTTTCGCCCGGCAGGCGATCGCGCTCAACGCGGCGGCGAATGGCGTGGCGCTCGACGTCAGCGGCGACGATTTGCTCGGCGGCCCGCATCCGCTGCCGGCTCAGACAGTCCTGGCTGGCGACATCTTCTATCAGCAGGATATCGCCGGCCTGGCGTTTGCTTTTCTGCAAGGCCGCGCCGCGCAGGGCGCGCATGTCCTGATCGGAGATCCCGGACGCTATTACTTGCCGAAGGACAAGCTGGTGCAGCTCGCCACCTACGGCGTGCCGGTGACGCGCGAGCTGGAGGATGCCGAGATCAAAGCCACAGGCGTCTGGACGCTGAAGTAGCGCGCGGCGGCGCCCTAAGCACAAACCGTCACCCTCCGCGAAAGCGGAGGGCCCAGTATTCCAGAGCCTTTGTTGTGAGCAACGGCGTGCCGCCACCACGGACGCTCTGGAATACTGGGTCGCCCGGTCAAGCCGGGCGATGACGGGTGGCTGTGGGGTAGCGCTTGATAACAAGTCTGAAGTAGGCGCTACGCCGCGGCCGCCGTCACCACCTGGGCCAGCAGTTGCTCGCGCTTCTGCTGCGAGCGCGTTCCCTTCAGCGTCGCGGCGAAGCGCTCCAGAATTCCGTCTTCGAACGCGGTGACGATGGTGGCGTGGACGTAGCTCTTGCGGCAGATCGCCGGGGTGTTGGCGAGTTCGTCGGCTGCTTCGCGTAGCGCCTCGAGCACCTGCTTTCGGCGGCCGCGGGCGCTGGTGGCGGGCTCGATCCGCGCCAGCGATTCCAGCACCACGGCCGAGGCCATCAGGGTGCGGAAGTCCTTCAGCGAAATCTTGATGCCGGCGATCTCGCGCAGGAACACGTTGACCTGGGTGGCGGTGACGGCGTGCACCGCGCCGTCATTGCCGACATACTGAAACAGCCGCCTGCCTTTGAGCTTGCGCAGGATCTCGATCGCCCGCACTAGTCGCGCCGCGCCGCATTCCTTGCGCACCGCTTTGCCGCCCTTGGCCTTGAACGACAGGGTCACGCAATCGTCCTCGATCGTGACGTTGGATTTGAGCAGCGTCGCCGCGCCGCGGGTGCCGTTGAGCCGGGCGTAGGATTCGCTGCCCGGCCGGATCGCGGTCCGGGCGATCAGCTCGATCACCGCCGCAAGTGCGAATTCGCGGGTCGGCTCGTCGCCGGACAGATGCCGGGTCACCGCCCGGCGGATCTTCGGCAGCGCGCCGACCAGCTGCGCCAGCCGGTGCGCCTTGCGGGTCTCGCGCACCTTCTCCCAGTCCGAATGGTAGCGGTATTGCAACCGGCCGGCGGCGTCGCGGCCGACCGCCTGCAGATGCGAGGTCGGGTCGGCGGCGTAACGGACTTCCTCATAGGCGGGCGGCATCGCCAGCGCGTTGAGCCGGCTGATCACAGTCTGCTGTTTCACCGGCGAGCCGTCGGGGCGCAGATATTGGAAGCGCTTGCCGCGCCGGATGCGGCGGATCGTCAGTTGCTCGGGTTCGCCGAGTTTCAGGCCGAGGTCCTTGGCGAGCTCTTCGACGCTGGCGACCGGCTCTGCCGAGAATTCCTCGACGGCCGACGAGATGTTCAAATTCGATTGGTCGATCATGAGCTTGCGACCTCGGGGGCGGATGCCGACAGCTAATGCGCCAACCCCGTCTCCGTTCCGAAGCGGCCGGCGGCGCCCTAGCCCCGCACCGGCGGTGGACGCCAAAAGTCGGATGACGCGCCCGCTTGTCGTGTCCCTGGCGGCCATCGCATAATCGTCCGAACAACAACGGCCGGATGGTGGACGTTCGCACGTCTCTTCGCCGGCGATGCTCATCCCTCAGCAGTTTTCGCGATTTCGCCGGATCGGCGTTATACGATCCGGCGACGCGGCAGGTGCTGGCGGCATGGGCCCGCCGGGTTTGAAGCGATTGCGGTCCGGGCACCGACGGCGGGTGCGGCACGGCCGCGTTTTCGGGTGGAGGAAAGTATGTCCGAGAAGATCTATGACGTGCCCTCGGAATGGGCGAGCCGCGCTTTCATCGACGACGCCAAGTATCGCGAGATGTATGCCCGCTCGGTCAACGACCCGAACGGCTTCTGGGCCGACGAGGCCAAGCGTGTCGACTGGATCAAGGCGCCGCACAAGATCGACAATTCGTCGTTCGCGCCCGGCAATGTCTCGATCAAATGGTTCGAGGACGGCGTTCTCAACGTCGCCTACAACTGCATCGATCGCCATCTCGCCAAGCGGGGCGATCAGGTCGCGATCATCTGGGAAGGCGACGATCCTTCGCAATCGCGCAGCATCACCTATCGGGAGCTGCACGACGAGGTCTGCAAGTTCGCCAACATCCTGCGCAACCGCAATGTCGGCAAGGGCGACCGCGTCACCATCTATCTGCCGATGATTCCCGAAGCGGCGTTCGCGATGCTGGCCTGCGCGCGGATCGGCGCGATCCATTCGGTGGTGTTTGCCGGCTTCTCGCCGGACAGCTTGGCGGGCCGGATCAATGACTGCCAGTCCAAGATCGTCATCACCGCCGACGAAGGCCTGCGCGGCGGCCGCAAGGTGCCGCTGAAGGCCAATGTCGACGCGGCGCTGAAGAAGTGCGACGGCGTCGATTGGGTGATGGTGGTGAAGCGCACCGGCGCCGCCATCGAGATGGATGACGTCCGCGACTTCTGGTACCACGAAGCCGCCGAGATGGTGACCACCGAGTGCCCGGTGGAGCACATGCACGCGGAAGACCCGCTGTTCATCCTCTACACCTCGGGCTCGACCGGCCAGCCCAAGGGCGTGCTGCACACCTCGGGCGGCTATCTCGTGTTCGCCTCGATGACGCACCAATACGTGTTCGATTATCACGACGGCGACATCTACTGGTGCACCGCCGACGTCGGCTGGGTCACCGGCCACAGCTACATCCTGTATGGGCCGCTGGCCAACGGCGCCACCACGCTGATGTTCGAGGGCGTGCCCAACTACCCGAGCAATTCGCGGTTCTGGGAAGTCATCGACAAGCACAAGGTCAACATCTTCTACACCGCGCCGACCGCGATCCGCGCCCTGATGCAGGGCGGCGACGAGCCGGTGAAGAAGACCTCGCGCGCCTCGCTGCGGCTG
>NZ_LJIC01000146.1 GCF_001295845.1 Rhodopseudomonas sp. AAP120
GGGGGGAGGGAGAAGGCTACGCTCGCGGTGAAGCCTGCTATCACCATCACCATCACCGCCCTCCCTCGAGCTGTCGGCGCTGGACGCGTTCGTAGATCAACAGCGGCAGCAGCAGCACGCCGAGCAGGACCACAGCGATCGCGGAGGCGACCGGCCAGTCGCGGTTGGTGAAGAATTCCAGCCACAGCGTCTGGCCGATCATCTGCGAGTTGGAGCCGGCGAGCAGATCCGGGATCACGAACTCGCCGACGATCGGGATGAAGCACAACAGCACGCCGGCGCCGATGCCGGGCAGCGACAGCGGGAACGTCACCAGCCAGAACGCGCGCCGCGGCGAGGCGCCGAGATCGGCCGCCGCTTCGCCGAGCGAGGCCGGCAGCTTGGCGAGCGTCGCGTACAGCGGCAGCACCATGAACGGCAGATAGGAATAGACGATGCCGATATACATCGCGGTGTCGGTCGACAGCCACACCATCGGTGCCGAGATCAGATGCAGCGCCAGCAGCGTCTTGTTGAGCAACCCGTCGTGCTGGAGGATGTTGATCCAGGCATAGATGCGGATCAGGAACGAGGTCCAGAACGGCACGATCACCAGCATCATCGCCAAAGGCTGCCAGCGTCGCGGCAGCCGCGCCATCGCATAGGCGATCGGATAGCCGATCAGCAGCAGGATCGCGGTCGACACCGCCGCCACCACGAGGCTGCGCAGATAGGACAGCACATAGAGATTGTCCGAGATCAGCAGCCGGAAGTTATCGAGCGACAGCGCCGCGAACGCCGCAATTAGGGCGTCCCAGCCGGCGGCGAGATCGAACACCGGCGTGTAAGGCGGCTGCGCGATCGCGCTCTGCGACAGGCTGATCTTCACCACGAAGCCGAACGGCACCAGGAAGAACAGCGCCATCCACAGATACGGCGCGATCACCGCCAGCCGCGCCGGGCGGGTGAAGATCTGGCGTGCGCCGCTCATCGCCATTCCCTCATATAAGTGCCCTCATCTATCCAGCACCACGCAATCATCCGGCGCGAACCACGCCACGACATGCTGACCGGTCTGGTACACGTCGCTGTCGAGCCGCGTGGTGTTGGCCATCTTGGCCTGCAGCACGGCGCCGGCGTCGAGCCGGAGCTTGTAGCTGGTCAGCCCGCCGACATAGCCGACCTCGACGATCTCGCCGTCGAGCCGGTTCATCGCGTCGGCATGGCCGGGATCGGCCGCCGGGCCGCGGCGCGACAGCTTGATCTTCTCGGGACGGATGGCCAGCGCGACCGATGTCGCTTCGATCGGCTGAGACGGCGCGGTTGCTGTCAGCAAGCCGGCATCGCTGGTCGCCACGGTAAGCCTGCCGTGCTCGCGCGCCGTGATGGTACCATCCAGAATGTTGACGTCGCCGACAAACTCCGCGACCCAGCGCGACGCCGGCGTCTCGTACAGCCGGCGCGGCGTCGCGACCTGCTCGAGCTTGCCGGCGCGCATCACGCCGATCCGGTCGGCCACTGTCATCGCCTCGTCCTGATCGTGGGTGACGATGACGAAGGTGGTGCCGAGCCGCTTCTGCAGTGCAATCAGTTCGAGCTGGGTGTTTTCACGCAGCTTCTTGTCGAGCGCCGCCATCGGCTCGTCCAGCAGCAGCAGTTTCGGCCGCCGCGCCAAGGCGCGCGCGAGCGCGACGCGCTGCTGCTGGCCGCCGGAGAGCTGGTCGGGGCGACGCTTCTCCATGCCCTCGAGCTTCGCCAGCGCCACCATCTCGGCGACGCGCTGCTGGATCTCCTTGCGCGGCAGGCCGGCGCGTTTCAGCCCGAACGCGATGTTGTTCGCGACGCTGAGATGCGGAAACAGCGCGTAGTTCTGGAACATCATGTTGACGGGACGCTCGTGCGGCAGCACCGGCGCGATGTCCTCGCCGCCGAGCAGGATGCGGCCGCTGTCCGGAGTCTCGAAGCCGGCGAGCATCCGCAGCAGCGTGGTCTTGCCGCAGCCGCTCGGCCCGAGCAGCGCGAAAAATTCGCCGGCCTTGATATCGAGCGACAGCCCGTCGACTGCGACGAATCCGCCGAAGCGCTTCTCCACCGCCTCGATCCGCAACAGCGGTGCACCGGCAATCTCGGCCGGCGCCGCATCCCCAGCGTGCTCAGTCATATCTTCGGCGTTCCGCCCCCATGCTCGACCGATCAGAACCGCAAAGCTGTAGCGGCCAATCGCGGGCGGCTCAACAGGCGCGACGCACGGGCTCGGTACGCCGCGCGACGCCGACGCTTCCGTCAGTCCTCGGCGTCGGGCGTCGGGATTGCCGGATCGCTGTCCGGCGTACTCAGGCTCCACATCGCGTCGAACATCGAGGCCTGAAACGCCGCGAACTCGGCGCTGTCGATGATCAGCCCATAGCTCTCCCGCGCCGACGAGATCAGGCAGACCTTGTTGCCGTAGATGAAACAGGTCATCGACAGCGTGTGCTCGTGCGGCGCGTAGCGCAGCTCGCGGCACAGCTCCTGGCTGGACGGCCAGATCGGCGCGATGTCGCGCTCCACCGAGCGGATCACCCGCAGCCAGATGCCGCGGCGGGCACGCTCCTGCAGATAGCGCTCCATCTCTTCGAGGCCGGGCTCCGCCATCAGCTCGCGCATCGACAGCGTCGCGCGCAGCACCTGGTCGCCGCCGGACAGTGTATCCCACAGCGTGGTGCGGATGCCCTCTGGCCCCGGATGGAAGCGCACGTTCGGCTGGCCGCTCTCGTGGTGATACATCGAGCGCAGCACCGGCATCACGTCTTCCAGCATCTGCCGGCGCGCTTCCAGCCGCTCCAGCAGAATGCCGGGCTCCTGGGCGACCACGAAGCGGCGCTTGCCGTGGTCGACGAAGCGGACCAGCCCCTCGGCCTCGAGCTTGGCCAGCGCGTCGTGCGCCGTGGTGCGCGGCAGGCCGGCCTTGGCGGCGACCGCCGTCACCGACGCGCCGCCGAGCCCGACCGCCGTCAGATAAAGCTTGTAGAGCGACCCCGTGATGCCGATCCGGGCCAGTTTCGCTTCGATATCCACCATCATTCCCCACAGCGCCGGCAGGCCGACCATGTCCGATAAGAACTTCGACGTCTATTGTCGGATTTCTCCGACATTTAACAGTCGGATTCGGCAGATTTGACCGCCACGTCGGCAAATGGCGTCACTATGTGCAGCATTTGTGCGGTTATGCCTGATTTCTATTCGAGCAGCCCACGATTCTAGATTGACGGAATTACCCGACATATTCATGTTGTGACGGTGCCTCGCTGTGGAGCGCACGACCAAAGGAGGAGTGCAATGGAAGCGGAAGCCGATGCGGGCCGCCTACCGGTCGAAAAAACAGGGCCACGAACCACGATGTTGCAGAACGCCTTTTCGGGCCGCCCGATGCGCGCGGCTGTCGGCCTGACGGCCTTCTTCGCGATCTGGCAGGCGATCACTCAGTTCGGCCTGGTCGACGGCTTCCTGCTGCCCTCGCCTTTCGCCATCGCCCAGGCGCTGTGGCAGATGGCGCTCGACGGCTCCTTGTGGGTGCATCTCGGCGCCAGCCTGCAGCGTGTCGCGGTCGGTTTTCTGCTCGCCTGCATCGTCGGGCTGGCGCTCGGCCTGCTCTGCGGCTGGTGGCGCACTGTGTCGGACTATGTGCGGCCGGTGATCGAAGCGCTGCGGCCGATCCCGCCGCTGGCGTGGATCCCGATCACCATCCTGTGGTTCGGCCTCGGCGACGCCGCCTCCTACTTCCTGGTTTTCCTCGGCGCCGTCTTCCCGGTGTTCATCGCCACCTACACGGCGATCCGCGGCCTCGACCGCAATCAGATGAACGCGGCGTTGTGCCTCGGCGCTAAGCCCTGGCAGCTGTTCACCGACGTGCTGATCCCCGCCTCACTTCCGATCATCCTGCCGGGCCTGCGCATCGCGCTCGGCGTCGGCTGGATGTGCGTCGTCACCGCCGAACTGATCGCCGCCCAGACCGGCCTCGGCTACCTGATCCAGCAGTCGCGCATGCTCTTCCAGATCAACAACGTCGTCGCCGGCATGGTGACCATCGGACTGATCGGCTTCGCGATGTCCGCCATCCTTGAACGCATCGAGCGGCGCGTGAACGCGTGGGCTCCTTCCGAGCGCAGCTGAGGCACCCCATGACCGCAAATCTCGCATTGGCCACTCCAGCTATTCCCGCTGCCGCGCCGGCCACCGCCGCCCGCGCCGCAGCCGCCGAAGTCCAGATCGACATCCGCAACGTCGGCAAGGTCTACGACTCCAAAACAACCCACCAGGCGGTGATCGCGCTCGACGGCGTGTCGCTGCGTATCAAGAAAGGCGAGTTCATCTCGCTGCTCGGCCCGTCGGGCTGTGGAAAGTCGACGCTGCTCAGCATCATCGCCGGCTTTCAATCGGCCTCGAGCGGCCAGATCCTGCAGAACGGCCGGCCGATCTCCAAGCCCGACGCCTCGCGCACCGTCGTATTCCAGGACTACGCGCTGTTCGGCTGGATGACGGTGCAGCAGAACGTGGAGTTCGGCCTCAAGGCGAAGGGCATGCCCAAGGCGCAGCGCGCCGAGATCGCCCGCGCGCTGATCAAGACCGTTCACCTCTCCGGTTTCGAAGACAAATATCCCCACCAGATGTCCGGCGGCATGAAGCAGCGCGCCGCGATCGCCCGCGCGCTGGCGCCCGATCCCGACATTCTGTTGATGGACGAGCCGTTCGGCGCGCTCGATGCGCAGACCCGCGTGCTGCTGCAGGAAGAAATCGCCCGCATCTCCACCGAAGCCGGCAAGACCGTGATTTTCGTGACCCACGGCATCGACGAGGCGGTGTTCCTCGCCGACCGCGTCGTGGTGATGAGCCCGCGGCCCGGCCGCGTGCGCGACGAGGTGCTGGTGCCACTGCCGCGGCCGCGCACCGCCGAAATGCGATCCGATCCATGGTTTGTCTCCACGGTCAAAGACCTGTGGGAGACGCTGAAGCCTGAATGGCAAAAGGGGGACTAAGCCGTGACCATCAACCTATCGCGCCGCCGCTTCGGACATCTCGCCGCCGGCTTTGTCGCCACCATGCCGCTCGCGGCGCCCTCCATCCTGCGGGCGCAGGGAGCCGACGTCGTCAAGATGGGCTGGTTCAACACCACCACGGTGTCGGCCCAGATCGCCCATGTGCTGATGCGCACCGATATCGCGGAGCGTCACGGCCTGAAGATGGAGATGATCCAGCTCGCCGCCTCGCCAGCGATCACCGAAGCGCTGGTCTCCGGCGCCGCCGACATCGGCACGCTGTCCGACTTCGCGGCCGTCACCACCATGGCGATCGGCGCGCCGGTCACGACCGTATCGTCGCAGGCGATCTTCCGCTCCGCGGTGCTCACCACCAAGAAGTCGGGCATCACTGATCTCGCCGGCCTCAAGGGCAAGCAGGTATTCGGCACCTTCGGCATCACCGCCTTCCAGAACGCGCAGGAAGCCGTGGCGAAGGCCGGCCTGACACCCGGCAAGGACGTCACCTTCGTCAACGTCGGCCCGGCGGAACTCGCCGACGCGGTCGGCGCGCAGCGCATCGACGCGTTCTTCACTTACGATCCGTTCGTGTCGTTCTTCGAGAACGCCGGCTTCGCCCAGGTGGTGTCGCAGAACGTCACGCCGGTGATCGTGCTCAGCGCCAACAACCGCTTCTTCAAGGAGCGTCCGGAAGTGCTGAAGCGGATGCTGACGGCGAATTCCGAAGCGCTGTTCTTCGCCAGCCAGAACCACGATCTCGTCAACGGTTGGTTCCGCACGCTGGAGCCCGCCAAGAACATCCCGGTCGAAGTCCTCGAGAAGGCCTCAAGCTACGATCCGGCGTGGAGCGCCAAATCGTTCACCGACGTCAAGGCGACGCTGACGCCGGCGCAAATCGCCAAGATGGACACGCTCGCCAAATGGGGCGTCGAGAACAAGCTGCTGCCGCGCGTGCCTGACATCAGCAAGTTCGTCGACACCACCATCGCCAGCGCGGCCGACAAGGAGGCCGCGGCGAAGGGCTTCGATCCGAAAAGCGTGAAGATCACCCGCGCCTGATCCGGCTCTGGTTGGACGTTCTGAGTTCGTCATGCCCGGGCTTGTCCCGGGCATCCACGCCTTGGAGCTCCAACCTCAGCAAAGACGTGGATGGCCGGGACGAGCTCGGCCATGACGAAAGCTGCGAGTGAGAGAGTTGCACGACCTGGTATCAAAGCCACAGCGCCATTTCGATTTCGCGCAAATGTCCGGCGCGGATCGGTACCGCTTGCTCGCCTCAACTATCATGCCGCGGCCGATCGCCTGGGTGGTGACGCGGGCGCCGGACGGCTGTGTCAATGCGGCGCCCTACTCGTTTTTCAATCTGTTCGGCGCCGATGATCCGGTCATCGCGCTCGGCATTCTGGCCCGGCCCGGCGCACCGAAAGACACCGCCACGAATATCCGCGCCACCGGCGAGTTCGTCGTCAATCTCGTGCCGTTCGATCTCGTCGGAGCGATGAACGCGACTTGCGTCGATGCCCCCCCGGACGTCGACGAACTCGAACTCGCCGGACTCACGACGCTTCCGAGCGTCGCGATCGCGCCGCCGCGGATCGCCGCTTCGCCGGTCGCGTTCGAATGCAAACTCACGCACCTGCTCGACACCGGCCCCGGCCAGTCGCTGGTGGTCGGACAGATCCTGCACGCCCATTACGCACAGCACGTCCTCACCGGCGATCCGCAGCGCCCGCGCGTCGATCATGCCGCGCTCGATCTCGTCGGCCGGATGCACGGCGCCTCCACCTACACCCGCACCCGCGATTTGTTCGATCTCGACCGTCCGCTCTGGCAGGACGCGAAGATCACCGCCACCACCGCATCATAAGGACTCCTCAGATGGCTAAGTTGAAAGTCGCGGCCGTTCAGGCGACCACCGTTCCGTTCGACGCCGCGGCGGCGACCGCCCGTACTGTGGCGCTGATCGGCGAAGCCGCCGCCAAGGGCGCGAAGATCGCGGTGTTTCCGGAGGCGTTCATCGGCGGCTATCCGAAGGGACTCGACTTCGGCTGCGTCGTCGGCCGCCGCACGCCGGAAGGCCGCGAGGATTTCGCCCGCTACGTGCGCGGATCGATCAGCATCCCGGGCCCGGAGGTCGATCAACTGGTCGCCGCCTGCGCCGATCACGACGTCCACGCCGTGGTCGGCGTGATCGAGCGCGACGGCGGCACGCTGTATTGCACCGCGTTGTATCTGGCCCCCACAGGCCTGCTCGGCATCCATCGCAAGATCATGCCGACCGGCTCGGAGCGCCTCGTGTGGGGCTTCGGCGACGGCTCGACGCTGACCGTGGTCGACACCCCCTACGGCAAGCTCGGCGGCGCGATCTGCTGGGAGCACTACATGCCGCTGATGCGCGCCGCCTATTACGCCAAAGGCGTGCAGATCTGGGCGGCGCCGACCGCCGACGACCGCGACAGCTGGATCGCCACCATGCGCCACATCGCGCTGGAAGGCCGCTGTTTCGTGATCGGCGCCTGCCAGGTGATGCGCCGCTCGGACTTCCCGGCCGACTATGCGAGCCGGATCGAGGCCGGCCCGGACGAGTGGATGATGCACGGCCGCTCGGTGATCGTCGGGCCGCTCGGCGAAATCCTCGCCGGCCCACTACTCGACGAGGAAGGCATCCTCACCGCCGATATCGACACCGACGATATTCTCGGATCGACGCTCGATTTCGACGCGGTTGGACACTATTCGCGGCCGGACCTGTTCACGCTGCATGTCGACGAACGGTCGCAGACGCCGGTCGCGTTCGGCGCCGGCAAAGCCAAGCAGTAACCGCGATCGATCGTACGTGGCGACCGCAGGCGGGCGATCAGCCTGCCTGCCGGGCGCGGGCCGAGGCGTCGCCGAGGCGCGGCGACAATCCGACCAGCCAGGGATAATCGTCGATCGGCGCCGGGCGGCCGATCAGATAGCCCTGCACCGCGTCGCAGCCTTCTTCGACCAGGAAGTCGAGCTGCTCCTGGGTCTCGACGCCCTCGGCCACCAGTGACACGCCGAGGCCGTGACCGAGCCCGATCACCGCACGCACGATCGCGGCGGACTGCACGTTGCGGCCGAGATTCATGATGAAGGCGCGGTCGATCTTGATCTTGTCGAACGGGAACGCCTGCAGATAGGTCAGCGACGAGTAGCCGCTGCCGAAATCGTCCATCGAGACGCGAACGCCGAGCGCCTTGAGCCGGCGCAGCAGCGACAGGCCGCGCTCGAAATCCTCGATCAGCACGCCCTCGGTGATTTCGAGTTCGAGCCGGCCCGGCTGCAGCCCGGTCTCTATCAGCACCCGGTGCACGAAGGCGACGAGATCACTGTTGAGGAATTGCGCCGGCGACAGGTTGACGGCGATCTGCAGCGACTTCGGCCAGGCCGCCGCCTGCCGGCAGGCCTCGCGGAGAATCCACTCGCCAATCTCGACGATCAGCCCGCTCTCTTCCGCCAGTGGAATGAACTCCGACGGCGGGACGAAGCCGCGGCTCGGATGCTTCCAGCGCGCCAGCGCCTCGAAACCGACGATATTGGTTTCGGCGAGCAGTTTGCTGCTCGAAGCCTGCGGCTGATAGTACAGCGACAATTCGCCGTTGCGGATCGCGCTCGACAGGTCCTGATGCAGCGCCCGGCGGTCGCGGATCTGCATGTCCATCTCGGGCGCGAACACGCTGATCGTGCCGCGCGCCCTGGCCTTGGCACGGAACAGCGCGGCCCCCGCATTGGCGAGCAGCGAAGCGGCGTCCTTGCCGTCGCGCGGGAACAAGGCGATCCCGGTGGTGACGCCGGTCCGCACCGTCTTGCCGTCGATCTCGAAGCCGTCGGCCAGCTCGCGTGCGACGCGCTCGGCGAGTTCGTATCCCGCCGCAGGCTGGCGGCCGTCGATCAGCAGGCCGAATTCGTCGCCGCTGAGCCGGGCCACGATGCCGCCGCGGGACGCCGTTTCGATCCGCCGCGCGACCTCGATCAGCAGCTTGTCGCCGATCGCATGGCCGAACACGTCGTTGATCTCGGCGAGGCCGTCGAGATCGACCGTCAGCACGGCGAACTCGTCGGACGCGCAGTCGCACGCCTCGATCATCTGCGACAGCGACTTCAGGAAGGCCGTCCGGTTGGGCAAGCCGGTCAGGCCGTCGTGATACGCCATATGCGCCATCCGCGCCTCGGTCTGGCGGCGGTCGGTGACGTCGACATGGGTCTTGATCAGATAGGTCTCGGCGCCGGCCGCGTCGGCCACGGTGATGCGGCGGGTCACGAACAGCCGCAGCCCGCTCTTGGTGCTGATCGGATGTTCTTCGACCATCAGGCCGCCCTTGCGGATCGCCAGGTCGTCGCGCTCGCCGATCAGCCGCGCTTCCTTGGCGTTGAAGATCTCGCCCGACGTCAGGCCGAGCGCGTCTTCGCGGCGGCGGTTGAGGATCACTTCGGCGCCGCGGTTGGCCAGCACATAGCGGCCGCTGCTGCTGTTCTGCACCGTCAGCGCGACCGGGATGTTGTCCACGACCAGCTCGAGGAATTTCCGCGTCTTGTCGAGCTCGCGCGCCAGCGCCTGACGTTCGGTCACGTCCTGAAACAGCGCGATGATGAATTCCGGTTCGTTGCGCTCGTTGCGGGCGACCACGCGCTCGGACGCGAGCACCAGATCGCGGCGGCCGAATTCGATGGTCAGCTCGGAGCGATACTCACCCTTGCCCGAAGCGAGCGCCGCCTGGTCCGCCTCGCGGATCGCGGCTGCCGAGCGCGGCGGATAGAGGTCGTCCGCGGTCGCGCCGATGATCTTCTCGCGCGGCATCTTCGACAGCTTTTCGAAGGCGCGGTTGGCGAGGATGTAGCGGCCGTCCTCGATGTTCTTGGCGGCGACGCAGACCGGGATGTTGTCGATCACCGACTCGAGAAACTGGCTGGTGGTCGAAAGCTGCTTGGAAACCCGGCGCAGCTCGGTGCAGTCATTGTGTGTCGAGATCGTCCCGCCGTTGGCCAGGTAGGAGAACTTGACCTGGACGAAGCGGCCGTCCGGCAGTTCGCTGATATGCCCCTCCGGCGTGGCGGCGCATTTCAGGAATTCCTTGTTGCTGAGGTCGAGCGTGCCGCGCGCCCGGCGCAGCGACAGCAGGTCCCGCGCGGCCATGCCGTACACCACGTCGGCCCGCGTCAGGCCGTACATCTCCAGATAGCGATCGTTGCAGAACACCAGCGCCCGCTGGCGTCGGAGATCACGACGCCCTGCTGCAGCTTGCTCAGCACCGAATCGACCAGCATGTTCTTGCGGTGCTCGGCGCGCCGCAGGCGGCGGATTACCGAGGTCGCCCATAGCGCGACTGCGCTGGTGACCGAGGCGAGCACGACGCCGCCGATCAACAACTCCCAGATCAGCTCGGGCTCGAGTTCGCCGAGATAGCCGCTGGGCTGCAGAACCGCTTCCGCCGGCGCAGCGGAGGTCGAGGCGAAAAGCAAAGCCACCGCCGCAGCCACCGCTGCCCCGCTGCTTGCCTTCCCATTCCTCAGCACCATGAACCACCCGGCAATTGCTGGTGAATAGTTTCGCGTCTGACTTATTTTGAACGCGTAAACACCACAGGTTCGTCATCCCGATCGTGACCCAGTTTTCATCAATTGACCTGCGATGGTTAATCCCGCGATAACACTGCGCCCGGATCGGGCGGTGTCGGGAATGGGGAGCTATGGAACAGGTCGAATGCGTCGTGGTCGGCGCGGGGGTGGTTGGTCTGGCAATCGCGCGCCGGCTGGCGCAAGCGGGACGCGAAGTGATCGTGCTGGAGGCGGCCGAAGGGATCGGCACGGGGACGTCGTCCCGCAACAGCGAGGTGATCCACGCGGGCATCTATTATCGCGCCGGCAGCCTGATGGCGCGGCTTTGCGTCTCGGGCAAACAGGCGCTGTATGCCTATTGCAACGACCACGGCGTGCCGTACCGCAACTGCGGCAAGCTGATCGTCGCCACCACAGCGGCCGAAGCCGACAAGCTCGCGGCCATTCATTCCCATGCGGCCGCCAACGGTGTCGACGACCTGCGGACCCTCGACGGCGTCGCGGCGCACGCGCTGGAGCCGGCGCTCACCTGCGTCGCCGCCCTGCTGTCGCCCTCGACCGGAATCATCGACAGCCATGCCTATATGCTGGCGCTACGCGGCGATGCCGAGGCGGCCGGCGCGGCTTTCGCCTTTCACGCACCACTGCTGAGCGTGGCGTTCACCGGTGACGATCTGGTACTCGAGATCGGCGGTGAGACGCCGATGACTCTGGGCTGCCGGCTGCTGATCAATGCCGCCGGCCTCGGCGCGCCCGCGGTGGCACGCGCGATCGCGCCGATGCCGCCCGATCTGGTGCCGACCGCCTATCTGGCCAAAGGCAATTACTTCAGCTGCGGCGTCCGCGCGCCGTTCTCGCACCTGATCTATCCGGTCCCCGAGCCCGGCGGGCTCGGCGTGCATCTGACGCTCGACATGGCCGGCCAGGCCCGCTTCGGGCCGGACGTCGAATGGATCAACAGCATCGACTATGTGGTCGATCCGGCCCGGGCGGAGCGGTTCTATCCGGCGATCCGCAAATACTGGCCCGGGCTCCCGGACGGCGCGCTGGCGCCGGGCTATTCGGGGATCCGGCCCAAGATCGTCCCGCCCGCCGTCGCGGTGCAGGATTTCGTCATTCAGGGGCCGCAGACGCACGGCGTCGCCGGACTGATCAACTTGTTCGGCATCGAGTCACCGGGGCTGACCGCTTCGCTTGCGATTGCCGACTATGTGGTGGATCTGGTGGAAGCAGCGTAGCCACGCGTCACACGCAGCGGCACGATTGGAAGTCGGCACGCACAAATCACAGCGCCGAGACATGGAGCAATTACCGAGCGGTCGGCCGGCTACAATCGGCTGGCTGACCGTGGCAGATCCCGGTCTTGGCGCCGACGCCGAAGCGTCCCGGATGGATGGCGCAGACCGGAGTCCGTCACGTCGTTCGCGGAGATATCATCCTTCGTCGAAAGTCCAGCACGTGGGTGCCGAACATCGCGTACGAAGCAATGAGTTCGCCGCAGCCGTCAGATCAGTGGAGCGTTGTGGAGCTTTGCTTCAGCCGGTTGATTTCGTCCCGTACCATCAGTTTGCGACGTTTCAGCTCGGCGATGCGCAGATCGTCCGTGGAGGGATGGGCGAGCGCTTCGTGCAATTGGGACTCTAGAACTTTGTGCTTACGTTCAAGTTCGACGAGATGCGCCTGAAGTGCCATACGAAACCTCCTCTATGAGTGAGACTAGATTCCATCCGGACGAGTGAGTGTACATCTCTCAGTGCGGCTGTCGATGGTTTTGAAATATCTGCGTCATAATTACCCGGTCGTCTGAAACGATTCGGGAGTAGCCGGGTTGATAATCGGGCATCAATCGAGGTGGATCGGACGAAGTGCAACTACAACGTCTGCGGGCATTTTTCCCGCGCACTCCGCGGGCAAACGCGTCGGCCTGTTTTCTTAACGCCATCGCAATGATTATTCCGCCTAAGGTCGAGTTCGACGAACGAAGCAACCGCACCGCTTGCCGACGCGGTGCACAAAGGCGATAATCCGCGGAACATCATCTCCGCCACGGTCCGCGCCTCCCGCGGAGCGATCAACCTGTTTCTGGTCATGACCGACGAAGACGAAGGCGAGCTCGGTGCCGAGCTCGCGAAGCTGCAGCAGGAACACCGCGACCTCGACGCGGCGATCGATGCGCTGCAACATTCGCCGGCCCCCGACCTGCTGCGGTTACAGCGCCTGAAGAAGCGCAAGCTGGCGCTGCGCGACCGCATCTCTTTCATCGAAGATCAGATCACGCCGGACATCATCGCCTGATCGGCTGGCCGCAGGCTGCCCGGCGCTCGGCCTTGCGCGCATACATCGCGCGGTCGGCGGCGGCCAGCGCCTCCGCCGCATCCATATCCGCCGTCAGCATCGCAACGCCCGCCGACACACCGGCTGAAACCGTGTGGCTGCCGAACTGGATCGGTAGACGGTCCACCGTCTCCTCCAGGATTGCCGCCTTCTTGCGGGCGTCGGACTCGCTGAGATTCCACAGCAGCAGCGCGAACTCGTCTCCGCCCAGCCGCCCGATGAGATCCGAGGCGCGGACATGGCTGAGCAACGCCTCCACCACCGCTTTCAGCACGACGTCACCGGCGGCGTGGCCGAACGTGTCGTTGACCGGCTTGAGCCGGTCGACGTCGAGCATGATCAGCGCTCCACCGGCGCCGTAGCGCCTGATGTAGGCGAGCGCGCGATCGAGTTCCCGCTCGAAGCCGCGGCGATTGGCGATCCCGAGCAGGTAGTCGGTTTCCGCCGAAGCGCGCAGCTCGTCGATCTGCGCCAGCGCCGCCGCGAGCTGCACCTTCAGCCGCCGGATCTGCGCCTGCGGACCGGACGGCAGCCGGCCGGCACCGACACGGGCCCGCGGCGAAGACTTGGACGGTTCCTTGAAAGGTTCCTTGGCGGCCGCCCTGCCGGTCGCCTTGTTGGTGGATTTCGGGGCTTTCGCCTGCCCGTCGGCCATGCGCGGCGGCGTTTTGCCAGCAGCACCGGCCGAAACCTTGCTGGGCCGCGCCGTCGGGGATCGGGAGGGCGTCTTTTTCATCAGAATCAGCGTCAGAACCACCACAACCCTTGCCGGTCTTCACCAAGAAAGGATAGTGCATTCCCGGCGCCTTGGCCGCAATGCCGGCCGGCTCTATATTCCCCCTCTTATGTTTCTGGATTCGCGAAAGAATCGCTCGAATGACAGCCCCCATTGCGATCATCATGGGCAGCCAGTCGGACTGGGAAACGATGCGGCATGCCGCCGAGACCCTGACCGCGCTGGGCGTTGCCCATGATGCGCGGATCGTGTCCGCCCACCGCACGCCCGACCGGCTTTACAGCTTCGCCAAAGGGGCGAAAGCCGCCGGATTCAAGGTGGTTATCGCCGGGGCCGGCGGCGCGGCGCATCTGCCGGGCATGACGGCGGCGCTGACCGAGCTGCCGGTGTTCGGCGTTCCGGTCGAGTCGAAGGCCCTGTCGGGGGTCGATTCGCTGTATTCGATCGTGCAGATGCCGGCCGGCATCCCGGTCGGGACGCTGGCGATCGGCAAGGCCGGCGCCATCAATGCGGCGCTGCTCGCCGCCAGCGTGCTGGCGCTCGGCGACGACGCCTTGGCGCAGCGGCTGTCGGCATGGCGGAGCAAGCAGACCGACGCGATCGCCGAACGCCCGGAGGGCGCGGCGTGAGCGGTCCGGTCCAGAAGGTTCTCAAGCCCGGCGACACCATCGGTATTCTCGGCGGCGGCCAGCTCGGGCGGATGCTGGCGCTGGCCGCGGCACGGCTCGGCCTGCGCTGCCATGTGTTCTCGCCCGACCCGGATTCGCCGGCATTCGACGTGGTGCAGAACGCGACCTGCGCCGAATATGCCGACGTCGAGGCGCTGGAGATGTTCGCCGCCGACGTCGACGTCATCACCTATGAATTCGAGAACGTACCCGCCTCGGCCGCGCTGGTGCTGGCGGCCCGCAAGCCGGTGCTGCCCGACTACAAGATCCTCGAAACCACCCAGGACCGCTTGGGCGAGAAGGACTTCGTCACCAGGCTCGGCATCGGCACCGCCGGCTATGCGGACGTCACCTCGGTTCAGAGCCTGCGCGCCGCGATCGCCAAGCTCGGCCTGCCGGCCGTGTTGAAAACCCGCCGGTTCGGCTATGACGGCAAGGGCCAGGCGATGCTGCGCGACGGCGACGACATCGAAGCTGCCTGGGAGCGCCTGGAAACCCGCGCCGCCATCCTCGAATCCTTCGTGCCGTTCGAGCGCGAGGTCTCGGTGATCGCCGCGCGCGGCGCCGACGGCCAGGTGGTCTGCTACGACGTCACCGACAACGAGCACCGCGACCATATTCTCAAGATCTCGCGCGCCCCGGCGGCCGTGAGCGACGCGATCGCCGCCGAGGCGCGGCGGATTGCCACCGCCATCGCCGACGCGCTCGGCTATGTCGGGGTGCTCGGCGTCGAGATGTTCGTGGTCCCGGACGGCAATGGCGCCCGCGTGCTGGTCAACGAGATCGCGCCCCGGGTGCACAATTCCGGGCACTGGACGCTGGACGGCGCTTCGGTGTCACAGTTCGAGCAGCACATCCGGGCGATCGCCGGCTGGCCGCTGGCCCAGCCGCTGCGCCACGGCACCGTGACCATGACCAATCTGATCGGCCACGACGTCGACGACTATGCCCAGTGGCTGGCGGTTCCGGGCGCGACGGTGCACCTCTACGGCAAGCGCAGCGCCCTGCCCGGCCGCAAAATGGGCCACGTCACCGTGGTCGAACCGGCCGCCAAACCGTAGGTTCGGCCGACCAACGTCGCAAAAACTTATCCCCCGCCGAGGTGGACATCGGCGGGGCGATCTGATACATCGGCGCCCTTAAGGCTGAGGGCCTGGCCGTTTGTCGGCCCCGCCTGTTTCAGAAATTCACATCCGACCCACAAATCGGTCCACTTAAAGAGGATGCCGCGTGCAGGTTCTCGTTCGCGATAACAACGTCGATCAAGCTCTCAAGGCGCTCAAGAAGAAGATGCAGCGCGAGGGCATTTTCCGCGAGATGAAGCTCCGCGGTCATTACGAGAAGCCGTCCGAGAAGAAGGCCCGTGAAAAGGCCGAAGCCGTTCGCCGCGCCCGCAAGCTGGCCCGCAAGAAGCTGCAGCGCGAAGGTCTGCTGCCGATGAAGCCGAAGCCGGCTTTCGGTGCCGACCGTCGTCCCGGCGCTGCCGGCGGCGCTGCGCGTGGCCCGCGCTGATCGATCGACGATCGACTTCACATCCGGATTTCAGAACGCGGGCCTCGGGCCCGCGTTTTGCGTTTGGGGGCCAGTTCTTGAGCGGTTCGTCGATCGGTTGAAGCGACGCATTTCTCAAGCACGGAAGCGTCATCCCGAGATGCGCGCGTAGCGCACCTCGAACGATGACGGCGGCAATTCTATCCCAAGCAGAACCGCTCTATCCCTGGGCCTCCTGCCGGGGCAGCATGCATAAAAATGCCCGGGCGAAGCCGGGCATGTTTCACAGCGTCTGAAGGGCGATCGTCGGATCAGCGCGGCAGCACCGCGTGGAACACCGACTTCGCGCCGAACAGGACATCATCGACCACGGACGGCTTCTGAGCGGGAGGCGTCTCCCGGGCGGTCGGAATATCCGCCGGCGGGGCGATGCGGGCGCTGTCGTAGCTCGCGTCGACGGTTGCGGGTCCGGGCGCGGCGCCGACGATGCTGGATCCGGTCGTCATCTGGTTGGCGGCAGGTCCCGCCACGTTGACGGGCGGCGGCAGCGGCTGCAACGCGCCGGTGCTGCGGGGCGGATCCTGCACCCGGAACGCCTCCGCCTTGATCGGGTCCACCGCCTTCGACGGCTCGGCGGCCTTCACGGTCTCCGGCACCTTGAGCGGTTCCGGCGCGCGGGCGGTGACTTCGGTCTTGGTCGGCTCGGACGCGCGCAGCCGCTCGACGGCGGCGCGAACCACGTCGTTCGGATCGCGCGCAGCCTCGCGGCGGTCGTCCTGGGTCTTGGCCGGCTCGGGGGCAGCGCTGGCAACGGCCGGCTTGGCGGCCGCCTTCTCGGCCAGCGCCTTGTCGGCCGCGGCCTTGTCCGCAGCGGCCTTGTCGGCCGCAGCCTTGTCGCGGTTCGTCGGATGCCGGAACGACGGCCGCTCGGCCGCCTTGGGCTTAGGCTCGGCTTTGGGCTGGTCCGCCTTGATGTAATCGGCCTTCTCGGCCTCGGGGAACGACGCGGTCATCGCCGGCGCGGCCTTCGTCGCGTCGACCTTGGGGGCGTCCGACTTCGCTTCCTGGGCGGTGGGAGCGGTGTTCGGCTTGACGATGTAGACGTTCACCACATACGCGCCGAGGACGGTGGCGACCACCGACGGCAGAATCTGCCCGATCAGTTTTTCGGTGATGTATTTCAGCATGAACGGGCCTCTTCCCCGTGCGCTTGATGCTCGATATTTGAGGCTGATTCAGGGATCAACTGCGACCTCTCGGTGACATCGGACGCCAGCGCCCGACGCCGTCCGCGCCGCCCGTCTATAGCTCTGCCCAGCGTCTTAACGCGCAGTTAAGCCTTGAGCTCGACCTCGAGAAATACGATCTCGGCTGTGGATTCATTGAGCACATCGTGCTCGACGCCCGCCTTGCGGAAGTAGGACTGGCCGGCCTTGAGGTTGGCGATCGAACGGGTGCCGTCCGGCGCCACGATGGTCATCTCGCCATCCGCCACCGGCACGATGACGTAGTCCATGCCGTGGGTGTGGTGGCCGGTAGCTGCGCCCGGAGCCAGCCGCCATTCGGTGACCCGCACCTCGTCATTGTCGATCTGGACGTCGGAGGTGGCGGCGAGTGGCATGGTGATTTCCTTTTCCGGGGGAGAGTCGCTCGCAACGAATACCATCAAATCCACCCGCGCCCCAGCACGCGGCCGCACAGCCGTCGCAACCCCGGCATGCGCCGCCGGTTCGCGACGGTATGAAGCGTCCCCTCCGGTGCGCGACGGCTCGCCAAATGATACCGGATCGGTATGATCCGCGCGTCATCCTCGCGATGAGACAACAACCAAGAAAAGGGAGCGCCATGTTTTCACACGTCATGATCGGCACCAACGACCTCGAAGCCGCCAAGTCGTTCTACGACAAGCTGCTCGGCACGCTCGGCGTGGCGCCGGCGGTGGTCGACCGGCACCGGATCTTCTACCGGACCAAGACCGGGACCTTCGCGGTGTCGAAGCCGATCAACGGCGAGCCGGCGACGTTTGCCAATGGCGGGACGATCGGCTTCACCGCCAAGTCGCAGGAAGAAGCCGACGCCTGGCACGCCACCGGCGTGGCCAACGGCGCCACCAGCTGCGAGGATCCGCCCGGCATCCGCGCGATGGGCGACATGAAGCTCTACCTCGCTTATCTGCGCGATCCCGACGGCAACAAGCTCTGCGTGATGCACCGGATGGGGTGAAAGACCTATCCGCGTCATTGCGAGGAGCGCAGCGACGAAGCAATCCAGCTCTGTGCACGCCGCTCTGGATTGCTTCGCTGCGCTCGCAATGACGGGGGTAGTTCGTCCTGAAAGCAAAACGCCCGGCCTTGCGGCCGGGCGTTTCGTTTCTCACTCAGCTTCAGCGCTTAGTTAGTGCGCCATCGCCTTGACGATGTTCTCGGTCATCTTCTTGGCGTCGCCGAGCAGCATCATGGTGTTGTCGCGATAGAACAGCGGGTTGTCGATGCCGGCATAACCCGACGCCAGCGACCGCTTGATGAACATCACGGTGCCGGCCTTCCACACCTGCAGCACCGGCATGCCGTAGATCGGCGAGGTCTTGTCCTCTTCGGCCGCCGGGTTGGTGACGTCGTTGGCGCCGATGACGAACGCGACGTCGGCCTGCGCGAACTCCGAGTTGATGTCCTCGAGTTCGAACACTTCGTCGTAGGGCACGTTGGCTTCGGCGAGCAGCACGTTCATATGGCCCGGCATACGGCCGGCAACCGGATGAATCGCGTACTTCACCTCGACGCCTTCCTTCTTCAGCGTGTCGGCCATCTCGCGCAGCGCGTGCTGGGCCTGCGCCACCGCCATGCCGTAGCCCGGCACGATGATGACCTTCGAGGCGTTCTTCATGATGAAGGCCGCATCGTCGGCCGAGCCGAGCTTGGCCGGGCGCTGTTCGCCGCCGCCACCGCCGGCCGCCGCGGTCTCACCGCCGAAGCCGCCGAGGATCACCGAGATGAACGAGCGGTTCATGCCCTTGCACATGATGTAGGACAGGATCGCACCCGAGGAGCCGACCAGCGCGCCGGTGATGATCAGCGCCGAGTTGCCGAGCGTGAAGCCGATGCCGGCCGCGGCCCACCCCGAATAGGAGTTGAGCATCGAGATCACCACCGGCATATCGGCGCCGCCGATCGGGATGATGATCAGGATGCCGAGCAGCAGCGCCACGCCGGTAATAACCCAGAACGCGACTTCGCTCTGCGTGATCACCATGTAGACGATCGCCGCGAACATCAGCACGCCGAGCGCAATGTTCACCGCATGCCGCGCCGGCAGAATGATCGGCGCGCCGCTCATGCGGCCCGACAGCTTCATGAAGGCGATCACCGAGCCGGTGAAGGTCAGCGCGCCGATGGCGACGCCGAGCGACATTTCGACCAGGCTCTGGGCGTGAATGTTGCCCGGCTCGCCGATGTCGAATGCGCCCGGGGCGTAGAACGCACCGGCGGCGACCAGCACCGCGGCCATGCCGACCAGCGAGTGGAAGGCGGCGACCAGCTCGGGCATCGAGGTCATCGGCACCTTCTTGGCGATCACGGCGCCGATGCCGCCGCCGATCGCGATGCCGGCAATCACCAGCACCCAGCCGAGCAGATCGGCCGGCGGGTGGCCGGCGAGCGTGGTGACGATGGCGATCGCCATGCCGCTCATGCCCATCAGGTTGCCCTGACGGCTGGTGGCCGGAGACGACAGACCGCGCAGCGCCAGGATGAACAGGACGCCTGCGATCAGATACAGAAATGCGGAAAGATTGGCGCTCATCGACGGCCCCTAATCACTTCTGCTTCTTCTTGTACATCGCCAGCATGCGCTGGGTGACAAGGAAGCCGCCGAAGATGTTGATACATGCGAAGATCAGCGCGACGAAGCCGAAGCCGCGCGCCCATAGCGGACCGTTGTCGCTGCCGGCCAGCGACACGCCGACGGCGAGCAGCGCGCCGACCACGATCACCGACGAGATCGCGTTGGTCACCGACATCAGCGGCGTGTGCAGCGCCGGGGTCACCGACCACACCACGAAGTAACCGACGAACACGGCGAGAACGAAAATCGACAGCCGAAACACGAACGGATCGACCGCCTGAACCATATGCTCCATCACAACTCTCCTTAGCGGTCGCGTTAAGCCGACTTCGGCTGGAAGTTCGGGTGGATCACGGCGCCATCGCGCGTCAGCGCGGTCGCCTTGACCAGCTCGTCGTCCCAATTCACCGCGAGCGCCTTCTCCTTGTTGACCATGGTCTCGAAGAAGCTGAGCAGGTTGCGGGCGTAGAGGCTCGAGGCCGACGCCGCGACGCGGCCGGCGACGTTGGTGTAGCCGACGATCTTCACGCCGTTCGTGTCGACGACCTGACCAGCCACGGCGCCCTCGACGTTGCCGCCGCGTTCGACCGCGAGGTCGACCAGCACCGAACCCGGCTTCATCGACTTCACCATCTCGGCGGTGACGAGGCGCGGCGCGGGCCGGCCGGGAATCAGCGCGGTGGTGATGACGATGTCCTGCTTCTTGATATGCTCAGCGGTGAGCGCAGCCTGCTTGGCCTGATAGTCTTTCGACATTTCCTTGGCGTAGCCGCCGGCCGTCTGGGCGTTCTTGAACTCCTCGTCCTCGACGGCGAGGAATTTGGCGCCCAAGCTCTCGACCTGCTCCTTGGTGGCCGGACGCACGTCGGTCGCGGTGACGATGGCGCCGAGACGACGCGCGGTCGCGATCGCCTGCAGGCCGGCGACGCCGACGCCCATGATGAACACCTTCGCGGCGGGCACCGTGCCGGCCGCGGTCATCATCATCGGGAAGACACGGCCGAACTGCTCGGCACCGTCGATCACGGCGCGATAGCCGGCGAGGTTGGCCTGGCTCGACAGCACGTCCATCACCTGCGCGCGGGTGATGCGCGGCATCAGCTCCATCGCGAAGGCGGCGATGCCGGCGTCGGCCATCGCCTTGAGCGCGGCGTCGTTGCCGTAGGGATCCATGATCGCCAGCACCAGCGCGCCGCGCTTGTAGGCGGACAGCTCAGCGGCTTCCGGCCGCTTCACCTTCAGCACCACATCGGCGCCGTTCAGCGCATCGGCCGCGACGGTGGCGCCGACGGCCGCGTAGTCGGCATCCGGCAGGCCCGACTTGACGCCAGCGCCGGGTTCGACCGCGACCTCGGCGCCGAGCGCTTTGAGTTTCTTCACCGTGTCCGGCGTCGCTGCGACGCGCGGTTCGGCGGGATCTTGTTCTTTGGCAACAGCAATCTTCATGAGGCCTCCGGCGGCGCGAAGCACGCGCGTGAGCGAGCGAGATCGGCACGCACCCCGCAAAAGTGGGACCGGTTTTGGACCGGGATGCGCGCTCAGTTCAGACGAGGAGCTGGCCGTGACGGCCCCCCGGACACCACGTTGCCGAGACCAACTCCGGGAGAGCGCCGCGTGTAACGGCGTACTCCGGGTGAAATCAAGTCAGGAAAATCGCCATCATCGCCACGATCACGATGACGGCGGCGGTGCCGTACTTCACCAGCTTGATAAACCCTTCATAGGTTTGCTCATGCGCGGCGTAGTCGTTACCAGCTGCGGTCGTGTAGGCGACTTCGCGATGCTCTGCCATTCGTCTCTCCGGACAATGTTCGAGAAGCGGGGATGCCATTAGCGCAATCTTATTGCGGGAGCAACGGCACTGCAGCAATTATCGGCCTAGCCACTTTGGGTTCATCCCAAAGTCTAGCAGACGCTCCTCCCACACCACAGTGTGATCGGAACGCGCGATTAGAACAAGCTCTTACGAAGCGCTTGCAACAGCTGAGTGATTATTCCGCGGTGCGGTGGGAGGGCGGTCGGGAAACAGAGCTAGGTCGGAGGCCGGCATTCCCCTGGCCTCCAGCAACTTCAGCCGCGCGATGAGCCACCGCCCTCTCCCCGTCATGCCCGGCCTGGTGCCGGGCATCCAAGCCTTGCTGCAAGTGATGCACTAAAGGCGTGGATGGCCGGGACGAGCCCGGCCATGACGAAATTTGGCGTCTCGCCTAACCGGCCGGCCAATTGTCCCTGATCCACCGCGTCAGCGACGGCTCGCTGACTTCGCCGGCGGCGAGGGAGAGGATGATTGAGGTCGCGTGGGCCGGGTCAGGCGCAAACCGGACGCCATTCTTGGCAAGAAAAACCATCATCGCCATGAAGGCGATCCGCTTGTTGCCATCGACGAAGGCGTGGTTGCGTGCGAGGCCAAACGCATAAGCGGCCGCGAGTTCGGGCAATTCGGACTGCTCGTAGCGCCATTTGTTGATCGGACGCTCCAGCGCCGAGCGCAGCATTCCTTCGTCGCGCAAGCCGGCCGCGCCGCCGAAGCGGCGCAATTGCCGCGCGTGCATCGCGATCGCCTGCTCGTAGGTGATCCAGAGCGGCTCGGATGGCTCGCTCATCGGCAGCCCCCATCATTTCGCCAGTGCGGCCAGCGTATCCTTGTATTTGTCCATCACCTCGTCGGCGATCTCCATCGTCCGCTCGAAGTCCGGATCGTAGGGCATGGCCTGAAAGCCGCCGCCGGGCAGTTCAGTGATGTGCAGCTCCTGCCCGCGCTTGAGGTCGAGCCGCTGCATCAGCTCCTTCGGCAACAACAAGCCGTCGGAGTTTCCAATCTTCTTGATCTCGATTTTCATGTGGGCCTCATGTGGTGCGCACAGTTGCGGGGTTTGGAAAACCAAGCCTGCTGAAATCGATCTGAAAATACAAAAGCGCGTGTCATACATCTGTATAACACGCGCTGCCGGTCTGTTCAACAGATGTATTACGGAGCGTAAGCCCCTACCCCATCGCCTCCAGCTCGTCGATCATGCCGGCGATCACCGACAGGCCGCCGTCCCAGAAGCTCGGGTCCTTGGCGTCGAGGCCGAACGGGGCGAGCAGCTCCGAGTAATGCTTGGTGCCGCCGGCAGAGAGCATCGCGAGGTAACGCTCGGCGAAGCCTTCCTGGGCGTGCTCGTAGACGGCATAGAGCGAGTTCACCAGGCAGTCGCCGAACGCATAGGCGTAGACGTAGAACGGCGAATGGATGAAGTGCGGGATGTACATCCAGTAGTTCTCGTACCCGGCCTTGATCTCGATCGCCGGCCCGAGGCTTTCGCCCTGCACGCTGAGCCAGATCTCGCCGATCCGCTGCGCGGTGAGTTCGCCGCTGCGGCGCTCGGTGTGGATCGCGCGCTCGAACGAATAGAACGCGATCTGCCGCACCACCGTGTTGATCATGTCCTCGACCTTACCGGCGAGCAGCGCCTGGCGTTGCTTGGCGTTCTTGGTCTCGCCCAGCAGCCGGCGGAAGGTCAGCATCTCGCCGAACACGCTGGCGGTCTCGGCCAGCGTCAGCGGCGTCGGCGCCATCAGCGCGCCGTTCTTGGCGGCGAGCACCTGGTGCACGCCGTGGCCGAGTTCGTGGGCGAGCGTCATCACGTCGCGCGGCTTGCCCTGATAGTTCATCAGCACATAAGGATGCGCCGAAGGCGTGGTCGGGTGCGAGAACGCGCCCGGCGCCTTTCCGGGACGCACCGGCGCATCGATCCAGCGATCGGTGAAGAACCGTTCGGCGATCTGCGCCATTTCAGGCGAGAACGCGTTGTAGGCGGTCAGCACCATGTTGCGCGCGTCCGGCCAGTCGATCGTGCCCGTGGCGGCGAACGGCAGCGGCGCGTTGCGGTCCCAATAGGGCAGCTTCTTCTTGCCGAACCAGCCGGCCTTCAGCTTGTAGTAGCGGTGCGACAGTTTCGGATAGGCGCCGCGCACCGAGGCGACCAGCGCATCGACGACTTCGCGCTCGACGCGATTGTTCAGATGCCGCGAGTCGGCGACATCCTCGAAGCCGCGCCAGCGATCGGAGATTTCCTTGTCCTTGGCGAGCGTATTGGTGATCAACGCGAAGGTGCGCTCGTTGGCCTTAAAGGTTTTGGCCAGCGCCTCGGCGGCGGTCTTGCGCGTCGCCGGTGCGCGATCCTGCAGCATGTTCAGCGTCGGCTCGATCGCCAGCTCTTTGCCGCCGACCTTGAAGCGCAGTGCCGAGATGGTCTGGTCGAACAGCCGGTTGAAGGCGCCATAACCGGTCTGCGACTTCTCGTGAAACAGCTGCTCGACGCGGTCCTCGAGCTGATACGGCTTGTCCTTGCGCAGATCTTCGATCCACGGCCGGTAGTGGCCGAGTTCCGGCGTCTGCATCGCCTGCTCGAGCACGGCGTCGTCGACTCGGTTGAGTTCGAGCGTGAAGAACAGCAGATGCACCGAGGCGGCGGTCAGCCGCTCCGACACGTCGCCGTAGAACTTCGACTTCACCGGATCGACGCTGTCGCCGGCATGCACCAGCCCGGCGTAGGAGCCGAGTCGCCCGGCCAGATCCTCGATCGCCTCGTAGCGCTTCACCGCACCGGCGAGCCACGCGCCGCCGCCGTCCTTGGCGGTCTCCTCGGCGAGCTTGCCCTTGTAGTCGGCTTCGAACGAGGCGCAGTCGGCGTCGAGTTTGTCGAGGTCAGCGGCGATTTCCGGCGCATCGATCGCCGGATAAAGGTCGGCCAGATTCCACTCCGGCAGCTTCGCCGCCTTCGGCACTGCTGGCGCCCTCGCAGGCTTGGCGGCCACTTTGCCGGCCGGAAGCTTACGGACAGCCGCCTTGCCAACGGTCTTCGCGGCCCCCTTGAGCGCCTTCCTGGTCGCGCCCGGCTTGGCGGCGCTCTTGCCCGCGCTCTTGGCCGCTGGCTTGGCTGCTGTTTTGGCGGAGGATTTTGCGGCAGGCTTGGCGACGCGGCGGGTGGCTGATTTCGACATGGAAACTTTCGTCAACGGCTTCAATGGCTTTGCAAAACGCTACTCGCGAAGACGTGGGCTCCGCAAGCGGCTCTTTCAAGGCGGGTTCCCGCGAGCCGGCGACCCAGCCGACCGCCCCGCGCCCTGCGACAAGGCGGCGCGCCCTGCGTCGCTTGTACGCAGGGCGGCCGACCACTAGGACTCAGCGCATCCATTCGTCCAAGGACCGGGCCCCTCTGGCAGTTCGCCTGAACTGTGATGTCGGACTGGACGTTCACAGAGAGGCCCCGATGAACGAACTGCTCGCCGTCTTTACGCCTGAAGGTCTCGCCGCGCTCGCCCAGGTCATCATGATCGACCTGGTGCTCGCCGGCGACAACGCCGTGGTCATCGGCCTCGCCGCCGCCGGATTGCCGAAGGAGCAGCGCGGCAAGGCGATCCTGATCGGCATCATCGCCGCGACCGTGCTGCGTATTGCTTTCGCCAGCATCACCGTGCAGCTGCTGCAGATCCTCGGCCTGCTGCTTGCCGGCGGCGTGCTGCTGCTGTGGGTATGCTGGAAGATGTGGCGCGAGCTGCGCACCGAGCATCCGAGCGACGAAGACATCGAGGCCGGCACCGCGGCGGCGCCGACCAAGACCTTGGGCCAGGCGGTGTGGCAGATCACGCTGGCCGACGTGTCGATGTCGCTCGACAACGTGCTCGCCGTCGCCGGTGCCGCGCGCGAACATCCGATCATCCTGGTGTTCGGTCTCGGCCTGTCGATCGCCCTGATGGGCCTCGCCGCCAGCTTCATCGCCCGGCTGCTGCACAAGCACCGCTGGATCGCCTATGTGGGCCTCGCCATCATCCTGTATGTGGCGGGCGACATGATCTATCGCGGCGCCCTCGAAGTCTGGCCGCATGCCTTCTCGGCATTTTTGAAACTTTCATGAAGCATTAACGCTTTCGCCCCCATGGTGCACCAAATCGGGACAGTGCGGGTGGTGTGAGCGTCAATGGTTGAGCGTGTTCTGGTTGCGGACGACGATCCGGTGCAGCGCCGGCTCGTCGAGAACATGGTGCAGAAGTGCGGCTATGAAGCCGTGCTGGTCGACAGCGGCGATGCCGCAATCGCCCTGCTGACTGCCCCGGATGCGGCCGCGATCGACGCCGTGGTGCTCGACCTGGTGATGCCCGGCCTCGACGGCCTCGGCGTGCTCGGCAAGATCCGCGAACTCGGCCTCAACGTGCCGGTGATCGTGCAGACCGCGCATGGCGGCATCGACAATGTGGTGTCGGCGATGCGCGCCGGCGCCCACGATTTCGTGGTCAAGCCGGTCGGCATCGAGCGGCTGCAGGTGTCGTTGCGCAACGCGCTGAACGCCAGCGCGCTGAAGGGCGAACTGCAGCGCATCCGGCACAGCCGCGACGGCGTACTGACGTTCAAGGACATCATCACCCGCAGCGACGCGATGGCCACGGTGCTGCGCGCCGCCGAGAAGGCCGCGGGCTCGTCGATCCCGGTGCTGATCGAGGGCGAATCCGGCGTCGGCAAGGAGATGTTCGCCCGCGCCATTCACGGCTCGAGTGACCGCCGCGCCAAGCCGTTCGTCGCCGTCAATTGCGGCGCGATCCCCGACAACCTCGTCGAGTCGATCCTGTTCGGCCACGAGAAAGGCGCCTTCACCGGCGCCACTGACCGCCACATCGGCAAGTTCGTCGAAGCCTCCGGCGGCACGCTGTTCCTCGACGAAGTCAGCGAGCTGCCGCTGGCCGCGCAGGTCAAGCTGCTGCGCGCCCTGCAGGAAGGCGCGGTCGAGGCGGTCGGCGGGCGCAAGCCGCAGAAGGTCGACGTCCGCATCATCTCGGCGACCAATCGCCGGTTGCTCGACCGGGTCAAGGCCGGGCAATTCCGCGAGGACCTGTTCTATCGGCTGCACGTGCTGCCGTTGACGGTGCCGCCACTGCGCACGCGACGCGAGGACATCGCGCCGCTGCTGCGGCACTTCCTGGTGCGGTTTTGCGCCGAGGAGAACCGCGGCATCGGCGGCATCAGCGGTGAGGCGATGGCCCGCCTCGCCCAGCTCGATTGGCCCGGCAACATTCGCCAGCTCGAGAACGCGGTGTACCGCGCGGTGGTGATGAGTGAGGGCGATCAGCTCGGCCTCGATGATTTCCCGCTCGCAAGCGCGCCCTCCACGGTGCCGACCGGCGAAGCCGATGGCGAACCGTTGATCCTGGAGCCACCGACCGCCGCGCAGTTCGTCGCCGCCAGCGAGGTGCCGATCGCGCCGGTCTCGACCCACGGCCTGCTGCCGATGCTCGGCGGCGGCGACGTCCGGCCGCTCGACGAGCTCGAAAGCGAGATCATCCGCTTCGCGATTTCGCACTATCGCGGCCAGATGTCCGAAGTCGCACGCCGTCTGAAAATCGGCCGCTCGACGCTGTACCGCAAGCTCGACGAGATGGAAGCCGTTCGCGCGGCGCAGGCGTCTGCGGCGGCAGACACGCCCTGAGAGAATGTGGCGCGGCGGAGGCAAAGTTTCCTGCCGGAACATTTTGAACCGTTGCGGCGTAGTGACAGACAAAGCGGACGACCCGTGGCACAACCGCGTGCGGAGCGGCTGAAGCCCTGTACGCCAGGGTGTACGCGGTCAGTTTGTCGTGAATCTACCTGACCGGCGCTGGCTGCTCTGAACGAGCGCGTGTAACGTCCGCGCCACATTCATGTCGAACCGCCGCAGCGCGGGTCGATTCGACCATACTGCCTGCGGGCAGCTTCTCCCAAGGGGTGCACGAATGCGAGATCACTCGACTGGCCGCCGCGGATTCGAAGGCGTGCTGATGGCCGTTGCGGCGACCTTCCTGACCGTCTCGGCAACCTCCGCGATCGCGCAGACCAGTCCGAAATCCGCTTCCGACCTCGCCATCGACGCCGCCGTCCCGGTGCCGCAGCCTGCCGACGTTCCGCCGCCGTCGATCGGTGATTTCAAGCCCGAGACCGTCGCGGCGCCCGCCACCCCGTCGACCGAGACCAAGCCGGACGCCACCACCGCGGCCAAGACCGCCGCTCCGGCCGAGACCAAGACCGACAGCGCGGCCGCGCCGGCCGCTGCGGCCGCCCCCGCCCCCACCGCCGCAGCACCGGAAGCCGCACCCGCAACCCCGGCACCCGCTGCGACCGCAGCGGCTCCTGCCGCCGAGCCCGCCAAGGAGCCAGCGCCGCAGCAGGCGGCCAAGGACAAGCCGGCCGAACCCGTGAAGGCCGCCAGCAGCGTTCCGAGCGCCGACCAGGGCGTCGCCGAGAAGCTGCGCGAAACCATCGCCACCAAGGCGGCGAAGTATTTCGACCGCAAGGCCGAGCGCGCCGCGGTCGAGAAGTTCTACGAAGCGCGCGACTATGCGCCGGTCTGGACCCAGGCGGGCACGCTGACCGCCGCCGGCAAGGGCGTGATCGCGCGGCTGAAGGACGCCGCGTCGGACGGCCTCGATCCGACCGATTATCCGGTGCCTGATTTCGCCGCCGCGACGACCCCCGATGCGCTCGCCGAAGCCGAGCTGCGGCTGACCGAAAGCATGATGGACTACGCGCGCCAGGCGCAGAGCGGCCGCATGCATTGGTCGCAGGTGTCTGCCGACATCCAGTATCCGGAGCACCCGATCGATCCGGCGGAAGTGCTCACCAACGTCACCACCGCGAAGGACGCCTCCGCCGCGCTCGACAGCTACAACCCGCCGCACAAGCTGTATCAGCAACTGAAGAAGAAGCTCGCCGAGCTGCGCGGCGAAGGCGACAAGCCCGCTGCCACGATCGCCGAGGGCGAGACGTTGAAATACGTGCCGGCCCGCAAGAAGCAGGCCGCAGTGACGATGGACGATCCGCGCGTGCCGCAGCTGCGCGCCAAGCTCGGCGTCACCGAGAATGCCGACAGCACCACCTACGATGCCGACGTCGCCAACGCGGTGCGCAAATTCCAGCGCAGCGCCGATCTGAAGCCGACCGGCGTACTCGACGACCGCACCGTGAAGGCGATCAACACGCCGAAGCGCGACCGCACCATCGACACCATCCTGGTCAACATGGAGCGCTGGCGCTGGCTGCCGCGCCAGCTCGGCGCGCCCTCGGTCGGCAACGCCTACGTCATCCTCAACATCCCGGACTACACGCTGAAGCTGATGCACAACGGCGCGCAGGTGTGGACCACCCGCGTCGTCGTCGGCAAGCCCGGCAAGCACGCCACGCCGCTGCTGACCGAGACGATGAAGTACATCACCGTCAACCCGACCTGGAACGTGCCGCCCTCGATCATCAACAACGAGTACCTGCCGGCGCTGCAGCAGGACCCGACCGTCCTCGACCGCATGGGCCTGAAGCTCGAGCGGAATCGCGACGGCACGGTGCACATCTCGCAGCCGCCGGGCGAGGCCAACGCGCTCGGCCGCATCCGCTTCAACTTCCCGAACAAGTTCCTGGTGTATCAGCACGACACGCCGGACAAGAACCTGTTCGGCCGCGACGAGCGTGCTTTCAGCCACGGCTGCATGCGGGTGCAGAACCCGGATCAGTACGCTGCGGCGCTGCTCAACATCACCATGCCGGAGAAGGACTACACCCCGGCCAAGATCCGCTCGATGTACGGCCGCACCGAAGTCGACCTGAAATTCCCGACGCCGATCCCGGTCAACATCACCTACCAAACCGCTTTCGTCGATGAAGACGGCAAGCTGCAGTTGCGCAAGGACATCTATGGCCGCGACTCGGCCATGCTGGCCCTGCTGAAGAACGACAAGGGCAAGAACCTGGAAGCCGTGGTCGCGCATGCGCAGCCGAGCTACGCCCGGCCGAAGATGCCGCCCGGCGTGAACGTCGCCGGCGACTACACCGGCTCGACCCAGTCTTCGGGCTTCAATTTTTTCGAGCGTCTGTTCGGCGGTCCGCCCTCGCCCCCGCCGCAGGAGTATCGCCGTCAGCAGCGCTTCACCCGCTGACGGGCGGTTCCGCCGTTAAGACGAAAAGCTGATATGGAACAAGGGCTCATCCTCGGATGGGCCCTTTCTATTAACCATTGTCCATCAGGATGCTGGCAGCGGGCTCGATTTCGCCATAGTCCGCAGCTTATGGTTGACGATCGACTTGGGGAAACGGGCGTCGTTTTCGGTTCGATAAGACTCCGTTGACGGTGCATAGACTCTGTCGTGCCGATTTGGGGTTGCGGACAGGGTTTCCGTTCGATCGTCCTTCTGGTGGGGCTCTCTCGTGCTGGCTGGACTACTGCGCCGTCTGAAATCGTTGTCGCTGCCCAAAATCGGCACCGGCGCTGCTTTGACTTCCGCGTTGCTGTTCGCGGGGGCGGGCTCTGTTCAGGACGCGTCGGCAGTCGGCGACACCCGCACCCTGTCCTTCCACCACACCCATTCCGGCGAAGACCTCACCGTCACCTTCAAGCGCAACGGCCGCTATGACGAAGAGTCGCTGAAGAAGCTCAACTATTTCCTGCGGGACTGGCGCAGCCAGGACCAGATCACGATGGACCGGACGCTGTTCGACATCATCTGGGAAGTCTACCGCGACGTCGACGGCAAGCAGCCGATCCAGATCATCTCCGCCTATCGCTCGCCCGGCACCAATGCCATGCTGCGCCGCCGTTCATCCGGTGTGGCGCGGCACAGCCAGCACACCATGGGCCACGCGATGGACTTCTTCATCCCGGGCGTCGCACTGGAGAAGATCCGGTTCGCCGGCCTGCGCCTGCAGCGTGGCGGCGTCGGCTTCTACCCGACCTCCGGCTCCCCCTTCGTCCATCTCGACACCGGCCGGATCCGCCATTGGCCGCGCATGACGCCCGATCAGCTCGCACGGGTGTTCCCGGATGGCCGCACCGTGCACGTGCCGACCGACGGCAGGCCGCTGCGCGGCTACGAGCTGGCGATGGCCGACATTCAGCGCCGCGGCAGCGGCAGCGATGCCGGCTCGTCGAAGCCGAACTTCCTGACGGCGCTGTTCGGCGGCAAGTCGGCTGACGACGAAGACGAGAGCGGCGCCACGGCGACGACCGTCGCGACGGCCGCCAAGCCGCCCGACATCAAGGTCGCCGAGGTTCAGGCGGCCGAAGACAAGCTCGCGGTCAGCGGCCCGGTACCGATGCCCCGCGCCAAGCCGGCCGCTGCGGCGCAGGTTGCCCCGGTCCAGGTCGCCTCCGCCGACGAGGCCGTGCCGTTGCCGGTCGCCAAGCCCGCGCCCAAGCAAGTCGCCAAAGCCGATCCGTCGAAGCCGCAGACCCCCGCCGATATCATCAACGCCCGCGGCTTCTGGGACGACATCCCGGTGGCGCCGAAGCAGGCCAGCCCGGCGCAGGTCGCGGCGATCAGCGCCCGCCAGGCGCTCGAAGCCGCCGACCCGCAATCGCCGATGAACGCCATGGCGTTCGCCTCCAGCAGCGCCGAAAAGCCCGCCAAGCCGCAGGCTCAGCCGCATCCGCATGTCGTGACTGCCAGCGCGCCGATCCCGAGCGGCATCCGCTCCGCCTCGCTGGCCCGCCATCCGGTGGTGTCGACCAAGATCGACACTGTCGTCGGCAAAACCGTCCAGGCCAAGGGTGGCCTCGTCGCCAACTCGGCGCGTATCACCGCAGCCGGCAGCCGCGACAGCGACGTCTGGATGCGCGCGATGATCCTGATGCCGAGCGCCGTCACCACCGCCGCCACCGCGATCGGCGACGCCGACATGACCCTGCTGAGCAAGCACTTCGCCAAGCCGGACGTCGCCGTCACCATGACGTTCTGCGACGATCCGCATCCGGGCCTGTTCGCCGACGCGTTCAGCGGCCCCGCGGTCAGCACGGTGTCGACCACCAGCTTCACCACTGCGGCACTGCGCTGAGCGCAGTTGCCACGCGCGTAACAGCGCGCAACTGAAGCGATTCATCGACTGATTGACGCGCGATCGCCCTGTCCACTCGCACTGAGTCCTCATCCTGAGGAGCTAGGCGAAGCCGGGCGTCTCGAAGGATGGGGCAACGCGCGACTCGCGGCCCATGGTTCGAGACGGCGCTACGCGCCTCCTCACCATGAG
>NZ_LJIC01000147.1 GCF_001295845.1 Rhodopseudomonas sp. AAP120
GGGCCTGATCGCCATCCTTCTCCCGGATGACGCCGACGCGCTCTGCGCCGAACGGCTGTGCCGGCTGCGCGAGGCCTTCGGCGATCGCGGCTACCTCGCCTTGACGCTGCGCCGCAGGCCCAACGACCAGCTCCGGCTGCACGAGCTGGCGAACCTTGCGGCGTCGCTGCGCGTCGAGACCGTCGTGACCAATGACGTGCTGTTTCACGAACCTCGGCGTCGCATCATGCAGGATGTCGTCACCGCGATCCGCCATAACGTGACGATCGACACCCTCGGCTTCAGGCGTGAGCGGCACGCGGATCGCTTTCTCAAGCCGCCCGAAGAGATGCACCGGCTGTTCGCGCGCTATCCAGAAGCGCTCGCGCGCACGCTTGCGATCGCGAAGCGCTGCACCTTCTCAATGTCCGAGCTCGAATATCAATATCCGGAAGAGCGCAGCCTGCCGGACCTCACGCCGCAGGAGGCTCTGGAGAAGTTCACATGGGAGCGCGCCGCGGAGCGTTATCCCGAGGGCGTGCCCGACAGGGTGAGCAAGATCCTCGCTCATGAGCTCGCGCTGATCCGCACGCTCGATTACGCCCCGTATTTTCTCACCGTCAATGCGATCGTCCGTTTCGCACGATCGAAGGGCATCCTGTGCCAGGGTCGCGGCTCGGCCGCCAATTCCGCCGTCTGCTACGTGCTCGGCATCACATCTATCGACCCGGATCGCAACGACCTGCTGTTCGAGCGCTTCGTCAGCGTCGAACGCAAGGAGCCGCCCGACATCGACGTGGATTTCGAACACGAACGGCGCGAGGAGGTGATTCAATGGGTCTATGAAACTTATGGACGCGACCGGGCGGCGCTGTGCTCGACGGTCATCAGGTACAGATCGAAAGGCGCGCTGCGCGACGTCGGCAAGGCGCTGGGCCTGACCGAGGATACGATCAAGATGCTGTCGGGCCAGGTCTGGGGCTGGTCGCGGACCGGCATCGAGGACAAACACGCCGCCGACCTCAACATGAATCTTGGCGACCGGCGCCTGCGCCTCGCGCTCGATCTGGCGCGCGCGCTGATCGGCACGCCGCGCCATCTCAGCCAGCATCCGGGTGGCTTCGTCCTGACGCGCGATAGGCTCGACGACCTCGTGCCGATCGAGCCCGCGGCGATGGCCGGACGACAAGTCGTTGAGTGGGACAAAGACGACGTCGACGCCTTGCGCATGATGAAGATGGATTGCCTGGCGCTCGGCATGTTGTCCTGCATGAAGCGCGCCTTCGACCTTCTGTCGGAGCACAAGGGCGTCGCGCTCGATCTCGCCACCATTCCCGCCGAGGACCCGCGCACCTACGCGATGATCCGCCGTGCTGACACGCTCGGCGTGTTCCAGATCGAAAGCCGGGCGCAGATGAGCATGTTGCCGCGGCTGAAGCCGCGCACCTTTTACGATCTCGTCATCGAAGTCGCGATCGTGCGGCCGGGACCGATCCAAGGCGACATGGTCCATCCGTACCTGCGCCGGCGCGAAGGCAAGGAGGATGTCGTCTATCCGACGCCGGAGCTCGAGGCCGTCCTCGGCAAGACCTTGGGAGTGCCGCTGTTTCAGGAGCAAGCCATGAAGGTCTCGATGGTTTGCGCCGGCTTCTCCGCCAGCGAGGCCGATCAGCTCCGCAGAAGCATGGCGACGTTCAAACACACGGGCGGAGTCAGCGCGTTTCACGACAAACTCGTCAACGGCATGATCGCCAACGGCTATACGCGCGAGTTTGCTGAGAAGACATTCTCGCAACTCGAGGGATTCGGCTCGTATGGGTTTCCGGAATCGCATGCCGCGTCATTCGCGCTGCTGGCCTACGCCTCAAGCTGGCTGAAATGCCATCACCCCGACGTGTTCTGCGCGGCGCTGCTCAATGCCCAGCCGATGGGATTTTACGCGCCGGCGCAAATCGTCCGTGACGCGCGCGATCACGGCGTCGAGGTGCGGCCCGTCGATGTGAACCTGTCCCGATGGGATTGCACGTTGGAGCCGACTGAGCAGGAGGATCGCTTCGCGGTCAGGCTCGGCATGCGCATGGTGCGCAGCCTCGCCAATGGCGACGCCGCGCAGATCATCGCCGCCCGCGGCGATCGGCCATTCTCCTCGGTCGACGATCTATGGCGCCGCGCCGCCGTGCCGTCCGCTGCGCTTGTTCACCTTGCTGACGCCGACGCCTTCCGCCCGGCTTTCGGTCTTCCTCGGCGCGATGCGATGTGGGCGATCAAGGCGCTGCGCGACGAGCCGCTGCCGCTGTTCGCTGCCGCCGCGGCGCGCGAGGCGAGGACCATCGCGGAGATCAACGAGCCTACCGTAACGCTGCGCCCGATGAAGGCCGGCGGTGAGGTAGTCGAAGACTACGGGCATGTCGGCCTGACACTGCGCGCCCATCCGCTGTCCTTTCTGCGCGCCGATCTTACGCGCCGGCGCGTCGTCACCTGCGCCGAGGCGATGGCGTCGCGCGATGGACGCTGGCTCGAGGCCGCCGGCCTCGTCCTGGTCCGTCAGATGCCGGGCAGCGCCAAGGGCGTGATGTTCGTGACGCTGGAGGATGAGAGCGGCATCGCCAATCTCGTGATTTGGCCGAAGGTCTTCGAGCAATATCGGCGCGTCGTGCTGTCGGCCGGAATGCTCTCAGTTCGAGGGCGGATTCAGCGGGAGGGCGAGGTGGTGCATCTTGTGGCTCGGCACTTGTCCGACCTCTCAGGCGCGCTCGCGAGCGTCGGCGAGCGCGATGACGCCTTCCCGCTGCCGCATGGCCGCGGCGATGAATTCCACCACGGCAGTCCGTCGCCTGATCCGCGCGGGCTGCCGAAGGGTCCGCGGACGCGCGATCTCGGCAATACATACGGGCACATCGACCAGATCCGCGTGAAGACACGGGATTTCCGATAAGCGGGTGATGGCGTCGCTGAAACAAGCCATCCGCTACGGAGACCATGCGGCAAGCCCTCAATGGGCTGGACTCTTACCATTATGTCGATTAGTCTCGACATATGGAATTAGAGCAAGCTATCCTCGCGTTTGCGGCGCTCGCCCAGCCGACCCGCCTCGACGTGTTCCGGCTCCTCATGGAGCACGAACCTGACGGACTGCCGGCCGGCGAGATCGCCCGGCATATGGCCGTACCGCACAACACAATGTCCTCGCATCTGGCGATCCTCACCCGCGCCGGACTGGTCGAGGCCGAACGCCAGGGTCGTTCGATCATCTACCGCGCGAAGCTCGATGCCGTGCGTATGCTCACCGGGTTCCTGGTCAAGGATTGCTGCGGCGGCCGTCCGGAGATCTGCGCACCGCTGATCGCCGACCTTGCTCCCTGTTGTCCGCCGAAGAAGACCGCTGCCAAGGAGACCGTCCGTGACTGACCGCATCTATAATGTGCTCTTCCTCTGTACCGGCAATTCCGCTCGCTCAATCCTGGCCGAGAGCATCCTGATCAAGGACGGCCGCGGGCGCTTCCGTGCCTTCTCCGCCGGCAGCCAGCCAAAGGGCGTCGTCAATCCCCTCGCGCTGAAGGTGCTGCGCAGCTTCGACTATCCGGCTGACGGTTTCCGCTCGAAGAGTTGGGAAGAGTTCGCCAAGCCCAATGCGCCGGTGATGGATTTCGTGTTCACCGTCTGCGACAACGCCGCCGGCGAATCCTGTCCGGTCTGGCCGGGCCAGCCCATGACGGCGCATTGGGGAATCGAGGACCCCGCCGCGGTCGAGGGACCGGACATCCAGAAGGAGGCCGCTTTCGTAGCCGCCTTCCGCTATCTCAAGAACCGCATTTCGGTCTTCACGGCGCTGCCGATTGCCAGTCTCGACCGCATGACGCTCGGCTCCAAGATCGTCGAGATCGGCCAGTTACAGGGCGCGACCAAGCCGCGTCCGAGCGCCGCATGAGGCCGGTCATGGACGTCATCATCTATCACAACCCCGATTGCGGCACGTCGCGCAACACGCTGGCGATGATCCGCAATGCCGGCATCGAGCCGCATGTCATCGAATATCTGAAGACGCCGCCGACGCGGACCATGCTCAAACAGCTCATCGCACGGATGGGCATCTCCGTTCGTGCATTGCTCCGCGAGAAGGGCACGCCCTATGCGGAGCTGGGCCTTGGCGACCCAAAGCTGACCGACGACGAGCTGCTCGACGCCATGATGGCGCATCCGATCCTCATCAACCGCCCAATCGTCGTGAGCCCAAAGGGGGTGAAGCTCTGCCGCCCCTCCGAAGGCGTGCTCGACCTGCTTCCGCCGCAACAAGGCGAGTTCATCAAGGAAGACGGCGAGCGCGTGGTCGACGAGCGCGGCCGCCGCGTGGCGACGGCGTGAGGAGCGGCCATGTCCACCTTTGAACGCTATCTCACCCTCTGGGTCGCACTCTGCATCGTCGCCGGTATCGCGCTCGGTCATGTCATGCCCGGCGTGTTTTATGCCATCGGCGCGGCCGAGATCGCCAAGGTCAACCTGCCGGTCGCGGCGCTGATCTGGCTGATGATCGTGCCGATGCTGGTGAAGATCGACTTCGCCGCACTCGGTCAGGTGAAGGAGCACTGGCGCGGCATCAGCGTGACGCTGTTCGTCAACTGGGCCGTGAAGCCGTTCTCGATGGCGGCGCTCGGCTGGCTCTTCATCGGCTATCTGTTCCGGCCTTACCTGCCGGCCGACCAGATCGACAGCTATATCGCGGGCCTCATCATCCTCGCGGCCGCGCCCTGCACGGCGATGGTGTTCGTCTGGTCGAACCTCACCAAGGGCGAGCCGCATTTCACATTGAGCCAGGTCGCGCTCAATGACACGATCATGGTGTTCGCCTTCGCGCCGATCGTCGGCCTGCTGCTCGGCCTCTCGGCCATCATCGTGCCGTGGGACACACTGGTTCTCTCCGTCGTGCTCTACATCGTCGTCCCGGTGATCGCGGCGCAACTGCTGCGGCGCCGATTGCTCGCGACAGGCGGCGAGCCGGCCTTGAAGCGGTTTCTCGACCGGCTCCAGCCGTTGTCACTGGTCGCGCTTCTCGCCACCCTCGTTCTCCTGTTCGGCTTTCAGGGTGAACAGATTCTGGCGCAGCCGCTCATCATCGCGCTACTGGCGGTGCCGATCCTGATCCAGGTCTATTTCAACTCCGGCCTCGCTTACCTGCTCAACCGCATCTCGGGCGAGCAACATTGCGTCGCCGGCCCCTCCGCCCTGATCGGCGCCTCCAACTTTTTCGAGTTGGCGGTCGCCGCGGCCATCAGCCTGTTCGGTTTCCAGTCGGGCGCCGCTCTCGCCACCGTCGTCGGCGTTCTGATCGAGGTGCCGGTGATGCTATCCGTGGTCTGGATCGTCAACCGCTCAAAGGGCTGGTACGAGAGCGGCTCTTCGAGATCATCGAAGGTGGTGGCGGACGCCGCTCAAGACGGCTAGGAATCCCCCTCCAAAGGACATCGAGACCGAAAGACAGCGCATTGAGCAGCGAAGCCGCTTGGCTGGCCATTCTATTTCTCGTTATCGCGCTGTTCTATGCGTCAGTCGGCCAGGCGGGGGCGTCCGGCTATCTCGCGGTCATGGGTCTTTTTGGACTTGCTCCCGCTGCCATGAAAACCACGGCCTTGTCGCTTAACGTGCTCGTGGCAGGCATCGGGACATTGCAGTTCTGGCGTACAGGCCAGTTGTCCTGGCGTACGTTCTATCCATTCGCCATTCTTGGATTTCCATTCTCACTGCTTGGAGGAGCGCTTCAGCTCCCGGCGCATGTCTATTACCCCGTCGTAGGCGTCATTCTCATATTGTCCGCGTTGCAGATGGTTCGCTCGGCGTTGAAGCCCGCTGCTGAGCAGCAATTGCCTCCATCAGAGCCTCCGTTTCTTCCGGCCCTGCTGGTCGGCGCGGGCATTGGTTTCCTGTCCGGGATGACGGGCACAGGCGGCGGCATTTTTTTGGCTCCGACCATTCTGGCGATGAATTGGGTAAGTCTCCGCAAGACGGCCGCCGTGACGGCAGCGTATAATCTGCTTAACTCCGCGGCCGCTTTGGCGGGCGCCTATAGCATCCTCAACGCGATCCCCGAGAGCTTACCCGTGTGGCTTCTCGCGGTCGGCATCGGCGGTGCGGCCGGAGCCTTTATCGGTAGCCGCTACCTGCCGGACAGCGCACTGCGTTACATTCTCGCGTGCATCCTCGTAGTCGCCGGCATCAAGCTTCTGTTGTCTTAGGGAAGGCTGCATGAAGCTGCCGATGCTCCTATTTCCATCACACTAGAAATATGGATTGACCACCCGGGCCTGCTGACGTAGCTTGTTTCCATGAATCTCGAAAAAGCAGCAAAGCAGCTGGAAGCGATCGGCAACCCGACCCGTCTTCGCGTCTATCGAACCCTCGTCCGGGCCGGGAATAACGGGCTGCCGGTCGGTCGCCTGCAAACCAAGCTCGGCATTCCGGCATCGACGCTCTCCCATCACTTGCAGCGGCTGGTGGCGACGGGGCTTGTGACGCAGGAACGTCAGGCCACCACGCTGATCTGCCGCGCCAGCTACCCGGCGATGAACGGCCTCATCGGCTTCCTCGCCGACGAATGTTGCGCCGATGTGGGCTGCGTAGCGAGCGAGGAGGAAGCGGTCGCCTGACGGCGTTTCGTTTTGCGCCTTATTTCGATGATCCCGGAAGGATAGAATATGCAGCAACATTCCCAAAAAGCGCTTCCCGTGACGGTCATCGGCGGCGGCCCGGTCGGTCTTGCCGCCGCCGCCCATCTGGTCGGACGAGGCGTGCCGGTGAAGCTCTACGAGGCTGGTCCCACGGTCGGCGCTAATATCCGCGACTGGCGGCATGTTCGCCTGTTCACGCCGTGGCGCTATTGCGTGGACGCGGCGTCCGTCGCTCTCCTGGAGCGCCAGGGCTGGAAGCAGCCGCCCGCCCATGCGTTTCCGACCGGCGGCGAGATCGTGCGCGACTATCTCGAACCGCTTGCAGCAACACCCGCGCTTGCGGACATTGTCGAGACCGGCGCCCGCGTCGTCGCCATCTCGCGCCTCGGCATCGACAAGGTCGTCAGCCACGGCCGCGAAGAGCGGCCGTTCGTCGTGGCCGTAAAGACGGCCACTGGCATGCGGCGCGATCTCGCTCGCGCCGTGATCGACGCCTCCGGCACATGGGCAACCCCGAACCCGCTCGGCGCGAGCGGCGTGCCCGCCGACGGCGAGGCCACGTTTGCGGATCGCATTGCCTATGGCATCCCCGACGTCCTCGGCCGGGACCGGCATCTCTATGCCGGGCAGACGACATTGGTGGTTGGTGCCGGCCATTCCGCGGCCAATGCGCTGCTCGATCTCGCGCGGCTGTCGGACGCTGACCCGACTACGACGTCGATCTGGTCGACACGCAGCACCAACCTCGCGCGCATCTATGGCGGCGGTGACGCCGACCAGTTGCCGGCGCGCGGTGAGCTTGGGGCGCAGACGCGGGCATTGGTCGAGAACGGCCGCGTGTCGCTCTTTGCGGGCTTTTCGATCATCCGCATCCGCGAGGCGGACGGCCGGGTCATGATCGACGGCGAGACGGCGGCGGGTCCGCGCAGCATCGGCCCTATCGACCGCATCATAGCCGCGACGGGCCAGCGTCCAGACCTCTCGCTGACGCGAGAACTGCGGCTGGATCTCGATCCGTTGCTCGAAAGCACCAAGGCTCTTGGACCGCTCATCGACCCGAACGAGCATTCCTGCGGGTCGGTCCCGCCGCACGGACATCGTGAACTCGCCCATGTCGAGCCAGGCTTCTACACCGTCGGCGTCAAGAGCTACGGCCGCGCGCCGACCTTCCTGCTGCTGACGGGCTACGAGCAGGTGCGCTCCGTCGCCGCCGCGCTCGCCGGCGACATGGCAGCCGCCGACAATGTCCAGCTCGTGCTTCCCGAAACGGGCGTTTGCAACACCTCCTTCTCCGTGGACGGCAGCGCGGCAGCCGCATGCTGCGGCGGGCCAGCGCCGGATAGGGCCGACGCCGTGGCGAAGGACGACGGCAAGGAGGGATGCGGCTGCGGCGTCGCCGCATGAGCGTCCCTGTGGTGGGCGAGCTTACCTCGACCTATCGGCCGCCAAGGCTTCTACTCGTCATTCCCGTCCTCGGCGTGACGCAGATTCTGGCGTGGGGCTCTTCCTACTATCTGTTGGCTGTTCTGGCGCAGCCGATCGCGGCCGATACCGGCTGGCCGCTGGCGTGGATCGTCGGCGGCCTCTCCCTCAGCCTCCTGTCGCCGGGATCGTGTCGCCGCGCGTCGGGGACCGCATCCAGCGGCTTGGCGGCCGCGCTGTGCTTGCGACCAGCGCGGTGTTTCTCGCTATCGGATCGGCCGGTCTCGCGCTCTCGCCCAATCTGCCGGTCTAACCCCAACCGACTTTGATCGAGTCTTTGTCGTAGATCGCACGGGGGACATCAGTAAGCGGAAAATACGCGTCGATCCCGACGACATCGATGTTAGGATCGGACCAAAGCGCGTCAAGCGGAAAGTCGACGTTGCCACTGCAACGATCGTCATATCGATACTCGACCCAGTCCGCCGCGTAAGTGACGACGCAGTCCGATCAGAGGCGGCTCTTCGCCTCTGCTGCAATCGACTGCCAAAAAGGTACCGCAGGATGACGCCGCCGCCGTCGCGCAGCTTATCCAGCGCCACCATTTCAGAGCCGATGACGAAGCCGTCCACGCCGCCCGCATCTTCGCAAAGCGTCATGCAATGGCGCACGAAGCGCAGATAACCGTCTGGCTGTTCAAAAAAGCCTGCGACACTTTCTGCTAATCCGCCGATGCGCCCGCGCCATGGAAACGGCGCCGGGTCGGGGCGGAGGGATGTCCATCATCAAGAATGTAGCCCAGCTGTGCAGGTGCTGAATGGCCCGTATCACATAACCGTCGCTGATCGTTCCGCCGTAGAACAGCCCGAGCGATCCATCGGGTTTGGTAAAAGACGAAACGAGTGGCCATGACGAAGCGCCGATGCCAAAGATTGGCCGACCCACTCCCATCACTGACCAGAGGTAGGGTGCCGTGTCCGGCAGCCGGTCAGGATAGGTGGCGTACTCGGCTTCCGGTCTGATCGAGCAGGTGGCGACGTCGATCGAGGTACCGAACCACGCGTACCATTTCCCACGGGTGGTCAAACTTGAACTCACGGTATGCTTGAGCGCCAATTTGCGCGGTAATTTTGTACCCCCCCGCTGGTGGCGAACGCCTGTCCTTGTGTCCAACAGCCCAGGTTCCGGAAAACGAGTCACCAGCTTGATATTAACTGGAGCGCCCGGTAGGCCCCCCGTGATTGCGTAACGTACTCCGAAGCGGATGAAACGTCTAGCAAGGATTGTCGTTGTGCTCTGAACGAGAGTCGCATTCCGGATCATCGTAACTGGTCCGGCGCTGCTTTGTGCAATCGCGTAAGGCTCGCTTCCCGCTTGATAGAGACCGCGTTCCAAGACGACGGCTTTATACACCTGGTGCTGGTCGGAACGCGCGGCTGATGGACTTGCGGCCAAGGCTGCCACGAACGCGAATCTCAAAAAGTGACTGGCAGCAGTGCACGAGGGGCCTCTAGGCACAGTTACTCTCTTTTTGCTTCCCGCAGGATCTCCAGACCGCCTTTGAACACGACCACGACGATCGCTAAACCGATGAGCAAATCAGGGGTCGGTGAGCGAAATATCATCACCGACACGCCTGACGCGGCAATGCCCAAGTTCGCCAGCGTGTCATTGGTCGTAAAAATCCACGAGGCTTTCAGATGTACCCCTTCGTTTCGATGAGTGCGGAGTAATCTGAGGCAGAGAAGATTAGTTGCGGCGTTTACAATGGCCGTGCCGATCATCGCGAGACCGTAAGGCTCGCCTCCTACGTAGAAGCGTCGCAAGACTTCCACGAACAATCCGAGGGACAGCGCGATGAGAAGAATACCTGACAGCCGGGCGGTCCATTGCTTCGTCTCGAGTGATCACCCGACGGCATACAGGCTCACGGCGTACACGGCGGAATCAGAGAGGTTGTCGAGTGCGACCGCCAGGAGACCAGTAGAAGAGGCGATCAGACCGACCACGCCGGCGACGACGAACTGGGCGAAGTTGATTCCCAGAACCAACAGTAGCGTTCGCCGCTCTGCGGCGTCGGCAGGATCCAGTGAAGGTTCGTCGCTCTCAGCCATCCGTGACCTAGCAGGGATCAAAGATCGGGGAGCCTAATCCCTTAAGCGGCTAGATGTGGAGCCTCAACAGGTTGTCCTCGGACAGGCCGAGGCGGCTGATGGGTATTTGTGACTTTATGCCGCCGTGGGGCCGGTGCCAATTGTATCGATGCAGCCAGATCGGCAGTTCTTGAGCCCGGCATTCCGAGGTCGGATAGGCTTGTGCGTAGGCCCATTCCCTGAGAGCACTTTGGATGAAGCGCTCGGCCTTGCCGTTGGTTTTAGGTGTGTATGGCCTGGTGCGGATATGCTTGAGCCCGAGAGCGTGGCAGGCGTTTCGGAAATCAGTCGATATGTAGCAGCTTCCGTTGTCGGTCATGATGCGTCTAACGGTGACGCCGAGGCTGGCGTAATAGGCGATCGCGGCCTTGAGGAAGGCGATCGCACTGATAGCCTTTTCGTCGGGTAAGATCTGCGAAAATGCGATGCGTGAAGCGTCGTCGATGCAGACGTGGACGAACTCCCAGCCGACGCCGCGGCTGTTGCTTTGGCCGGTGCGATCGCCGGTGATGCGATGGCCGATTTTGTCGAAGCGGCCGAGCTTTTTGATATCGATGTGGATCATGTCGCCGGGGTGGGCGTACTCGTAGCGGCGCACCGGCTCGGCCGGCTCCAGATCGCGCATCCGGTTGAGCCCGAGGCGTCGCAGGATGCGGCTAACGGTGGCTGGCGACAGAGCGAGATCGACGGCGATTTGCTTGCCGGTCAAACGCTGCCGGCGCAACCGCTCGACCTTGTCGACGATCGTTGCCGGCGTCGGCCGATACAAACGGCGCGGTCGCGACGAGCGATCCGCAAGTCCTGCCCGGCCTTCGGCCTTGAACCGGGCGACCCATTTGCGGGCCGTCCGCGGGCAGACGCCTGCGGCTTGTGCGGCGGCCTTCGGCGTCTGCCCGCTCAGCACCGCCTGCACCAGCCGCTCTCGACCAATCGGCGTCAAACGGGCATTCTTGTGAATGTTCATCCGGTCCCTCCCTGGATACTGAAGCATCGCAACCTCAGCATCCCCGGTCCGGACCGGATGGACAACCTAATGAAAGCTCACAGCTAGAGGGTCAACTTGCTCGACGTCTGGAAGTCAAGGCGGCGTTGCCGGCTACGCAGGCAACGCTCCCGATTTCGTGCTGTCAGGGAGCGACGGCGCAAGAGCATCGATGATGCGACAATCGGCGATCGTGCCGCAGCTGCACTGCTCAATGAGGCTGGAAAGTTCATCCCTGAGGGCCGTCAAGTCTACAATTTTGCGATCAACGTCAGCCAGGTGTTGGCGGGCGATCAGGTCGACCCCCTCGCAGGATTGGCGCTTCTGGTCTGATAAGCTGAGGAGTTCCCGAACCTGGTCCAACGTAAACCCCAGATCGCGGGCTCGTCGGATGAAGCTCAGTCGTCCCAGGTGCTTCGCTGCGTAAGCTCGAAAGTTCCCGCGGGTACGCGAGGGAGCCGGGAGCAAGCCGATCTGCTCGTAATACCGGATGGTTTCGACCTTCGTGTTCGTTGCCCGTGCCAGATCACCGATCTGCAATCTTTCGGCGCCCATCGCATTGACCCTCTAGTTCCTACAGGGTCTATATAGCCGTCACTTCATAGAAATCGAGGTGACCCATGTCGGACTCAGTGGTTTTAGCGAAGGCGTCCCAGCAGTCCCTTCGGTTCAAAATTGAAGGACTAGATTGCCAGAATGAAGTCCGCCAGCTGAAGGCCGCGGTGGGTCCTCTCGTCGGCGGTGATGGGATGCTCGCCTTTGACCCAAAGGGCGGTGTGATGGAGGTCAGCTTTGGCGGTGCCTGGCCGGGAATCGAAGCCATCATCACGGCGGTCGCGCGCACCGGAATGCGAGTGACTTCACATACCGCGCAAGACAGCGAGCTGGTCTTTGATGTTCAGGGGCTTGATTGCCAGAATGAAGTCCGCCAACTCCAGGCCGCCGTCGGTATCTTGGTGGGAGAAGAAAAGCTGAGTTTTGACACGAAGGCTGGCACCATGCGGGTGAGCCCGCAGAACCTCGCTACCGCGAATGACATCGAAAGCGCAGTCATACCGACCGGGATGCGGGCGAAGCTGCGCTCGGTCATAGATCCCGGAGAAGCGACCAAAGACCTTCCCTTAGAATTTATAGTGCGTGGTCTCGATTGCCAGAATGAGGTCCGAGCGCTGAAGGCAGCCGTCGGACCTCTGGTCGGCGGAGACCACAATCTAACCTTCGATACGAAAGGAGGCATCATGCGGGTGGCGCCCGCGTCAGGCGCTCCAGTGACGGCAATTCAGAATGCCGTCGCAACCACGGGAATGTTCGCCGAAGTTGCCGGGACCGGAATTACTGCGCGAAGGCCCGCCGCAACCTCCGCGGCAGGCGATGCGGCCTGTACCGATTGCTCAGCTGACATGGTTGGCGATCAGGCGCTCACCACGCCGGTTCCTATTTTGCCGGGACATGCGGTATTCAGGGTTCATGGCATGGACTGCGGGGATGAAGTCGCAGCCCTGAAGCGTGAAGTCGGCCCAGTCGTTGGGGGCGAGGACAAGCTGGCGTTTGACTTGGTCAACGGGCGGATGTCCGTTCTAGGCAGCGTAAACGCCTTGCCGCGCGAACTCATAGAAAAGGCCGTTCTTAGAACCGGCATGACGGCGGAGCTTTGGCAAGAGGGCTCGACATCTGATGCAACGCTTGCTGAAGAGCGGCGAAGGCGAACCCAGACGATTTTGACAACGGCAAGCGGAGTTCTAGCCGCAGCCGGTCTCGGGCTGCACTCCGTTTTAGGGGGAGGGATTGCCGCTGCCGTGGGTGCAGCCGAGGCAGGGGCCGGGACGCCGACCCCGGCGATAGCGGCCTACGTTCTCTCGATTCTTTGCGCTGTCCGTTATGTGGCTCCGAAAGCGCTGCTATCGGTTCGGCGCCTGCGCCCTGACATGAACTTGCTGATGGTAGTAGCCGTTGCAGGTGCGGTCGGCATCGGTGAGTGGTTTGAGGCGGCGACCGTTTCGTTCTTCTTCGCGCTGGCATTGGCTCTCGAGGCCTGGAGCTTGGGGCGTGCGCGCCGAGCGGTCGCGGCGCTGATGGAGCTTGCACCGACAGTTGCCCGCGTCCGGCGCGGCGACGGCATCGAGGTCGAATTGCCTGCCGTCGAAGTGCCAGTCGGCGCGCATATTGTGGTGCGTCCGGGCGACAAGATCCCGCTCGACGGAAGAGTCATCGAGGGCGAAAGCGAGGTCAACCAAGCCCCGATCACTGGGGAAAGTGTTCCCGTCGCAGTGCAGGCCGGCACCGAGGTTTATGCCGGCACCATCAACGGCGAGGGTGCTCTAGAAATTCAAACGACTAAAGCAGCGCAAGACACAACTCTTGCTCGCATCATTCGCATGGTCGGTTCGGCTCAGAGCCGGCGGGCACCGAGTGAGCAGTGGGTCGAAAAATTTGCGCGAGTCTACACGCCCGCGGTGATGATCTTGGCGTTGATCGTCTTTCTTATCCCGCCGCTCGTCTTTGGTGGAGCATGGGAGCCGTGGTTCTATCGAGCGCTGGTGCTCCTAGTCATCGCCTGCCCCTGTGCGCTCGTTATCTCTACGCCAGTCACGATCGTCGCGGCGCTAGCAGGCGCCGCAAAACAGGGTGTGCTGGTCAAGGGCGGAGTACACCTTGAGACGCCGGCAAAGCTGAAAGCCATTGCTACGGACAAGACCGGCACCCTCACGGAGGGCCGGCCAAAGGTCGTCGAGCTTGTGCCACTCGGTGGTCGCAGCGAGGCAGAGTTGCTGGAGTTTGCCGCCGCTCTGGAGGCCCGCAGCGAGCATCCTCTGGCTCGTGCCATCCTCATTGAGGCGAAGCAGCGCGGACTCACTATAGCGCCAGCGTCGGCCGTACAGGCAATGCGTGGGAAAGGAGTCAGCGGGCGCGTTGGGGCCGCTGAAGCTTGGCTTGGATCACGAAGCTACCTGGTCGAGCGCGGAAAGACCACCGCCACGGCCGAGGTGCTGGCTGTCGCGGATCGTATTGCGGGAGCTGGGCGTACTGTCGTCGCGATCGGTGATGAGCACGCTGTCTGGGGATTGATTGCTGTCGCCGATGCAATTCGTCCCGAAGCTAAACGCATCGTTGCAGAACTACATGCAGCGGGGATCGAGCGGGTGATCATGCTTACCGGGGACAACCGCGCGACTGCCGAATCAATTTCCCGCGAAACCGGTGTGGACGAAGTGCGCGCCGAGCTTCTTCCCGAAAACAAGGTAGCAGCCGTTGAAGAACTGGCTTGCCACTATCACACGTCGGGTGGTGCCATCGCAATGATTGGCGACGGCGTGAACGATGCGCCAGCAATGGCGCGAGCGGACCTCGGTATTGCGATGGGCGCCATCGGTTCAGATGCTGCCATCGAGACCGCCGACATCGCTCTAATGTCCGACGATCTATCAAAGCTGCCTTGGTTGATCCGACACTCCAAGGCGACGCTGGCCATCATTCGGCAAAACATAGGGTTCTCGCTCGCCGTGAAGCTGTTGTTTACCGGTTTGACGATCGCTGGCTTTGCATCGCTCTGGGGCGCAATTGCTGCGGACGTTGGCGCCTCTCTTCTGGTTGTTCTCAACGGTTTGCGGCTGCTCACGCGTGGGCAACAGCAGCAGGCTTAACGACGCGCTTCTGGGCGCCCCGTGGCAACGCTTTTCAGGGATCTCGGTTTGGCACTGGCCTCGAATATTGGGTTCGTGACCGCCTTTGCTGCAGGGGCTGTGTCGTTCCTCTCTCCGTGCGTGCTTCCGCTGGTCCCGGGCTACGTTTCCTATATGGCCGGGCAGTCGGTGGCCGGTGCTACCGTCAGCCAAGCGCGATGGCGAACGCTTGGACTGAGCCTCTGCTTTGTTCTCGGCTTTTCGACAGTGTTCGTAGTGTTGGGCTTAGGCGCAAACGCCTTGAGCATGGTTTTGAACGCGTACCGGTGGGAAGTTAACCTCGCCAGCGGTGTGTTGGTGATCGTCTTCGGGCTGTTCACGGCGGGCCTGCTCCGCTTGCCGTGGCTTCAGCGGGAGTTGCGATGGCATGGCGATCCTCCCGGAAGTGGCCCTGTCGCAGCGTATTTTCTCGGAATGGCTTTTGCCTTTGGCTGGACACCCTGCATCGGACCAGTGCTCGGCGCGGTTCTGGCCGTTTCGACATCCTCAGCCAATCTGAGCGGAGTTGCTCTTCTCACCGCCTATTCACTAGGGCTGGGCGTGCCGTTCGTTCTGGCAGCGCTTTTCATGGGCGGATTTGTTGAGAGGCTACGCAGCTTCCGCAAAGCCGGGCGCGCGTTGCAGCTCGCCGCTGGCGCCATCATGGTCGTTATGGGCATCGCTATGATCACGGGTCACCTGACGCTCTTTGCAATCTTCATGCTTGAGACATTTCCAGCGCTTGGGACAATCGGATGACAGCCCATTCCATCGCCGATCCTCCAGCGTCTCTGAAGATTTATGGACTGGTCTTCGCGTTCGGGTGGTTCGTGCTCGACCAAATAACGAAGTGGTGGATCCTCGAAGAGGTTGTTTCGTCTCATGGCGCAATTCACATCACACCATTCTTCAATCTTGTGCTCGGTTGGAACAGAGGCATTAGCTTTGGAATGCTCGGTGGCCATGATTTGCCCCCTTGGATTCTCGCGCTGTTCTCCGGAAGCATTGCTGCTGGCCTGATTATTTGGCTGCTGCGGACGCGTGATCGGCTGGTCGCGACGGGCCTCGCTCTGATCATCGGAGGAGCTCTCGGCAACGCTTTGGATCGGCTCCGTCACGGAGCAGTGGCCGACTTCCTAGATTTTCATTTGGCCGACTGGCACTGGCCTGCATTCAACATGGCAGATGTTGGCGTGGTCTGTGGGGCAGCGCTTCTGATAACGGACAGTTTCATTAGGCGTGATCGCGGCGCAAATTAGATATCCTTACGGAAGGCCGGAAATGATGCTCATCGATCCTGGCGGCATCTCGCTCCTCTCTGTCCAACGGAACTGTCATTGGTTCCTGGCGAGTGCAACGAGTGTGATGCTGACAGTGGGGCTGACGGCGTTCGCCCTGGCGGCGGACGCATCCAAGTGGGATGGAGATAACCGCTCGGCCGTGCGGCTTATTGCTGGAGCTTTCGTCGGCGAGGATGGCGCGCGAATTGGAAGAGCGGGTATTGAAATAAAGCTCGGGGCAGGATGGAAGATGTACTGGCGCCATCCAGGCGATGCCGGCGTTCCTCCAAGCTTCGACTTTGCCGGGTCCACGAATGTCACCGATGTCACCGTGATGTGGCCAGCACCACAGCGGTTCACCGACGAGGGTACCCATTTGATCGTTTATAAGGACCGCGTCGTGCTGCCGCTGCGCGTCGTGCCGGAACATGCAGCGAAGCCTGTGACGTTACGACTCAAGTTGGTTTACGGAATTTGCGAAAAACTTTGCATCCTGGCTGAAGCACAATCCGAGCTGCTGCTCTCTGGTGATACGACAACCCATGAGCCTGCGCTCGCTGCTGCGGAAGCCAGAGTGCCTAGGAAAGCGCGAATTGGCGAAGGTGGCAGACTTTCCATCCACGCGATTCAACGTGAGATGGGACGAACGGGCCCGAGGATCGTAATCGACGTGGCGGCGCCCGCCGCTGCTAGCGTCGATCTCTTTGCCGAAGGACCCGGTTCTGATTGGTCGCTGCCACTCCCGCAGCCAATTTCGGCGGAAGGCGACTTGCGGCGCTTTTCCCTCGATCTCACCGGAGTTCCGGCAGGCGTGGGTACGAGCGGCGCCATGCTTAGGTTGACTGCGACTGCGGATCGGGAGGCAATCGAGGTTTCAGTCCCTTATTGAGCTTCAAACGATGCGCAGTGTGGGGACGAGGCTCATCGGCCGACCAGTATCAATCCGGCTGCGACGACATAGGAAGCGACGGATGGCGATGCTGTTAGAGCCATGCCAAACGAGCGCTGTGCGGCGCCTTGAGAGTAGCGCAATGAAAAGCTCACCCGGCCTAGCAAATAAAGGGCGACGAGCAGGGGGATGACCACCAGTTCCAAGCCCCGGAGAGCCGTAGCAAGGACCAAATGTGCACCGACGGCCAAAACTGCTTGATCGAGCGAATTTTGGAGAAGAGCCTTGGGGATCGCGATCTCCTCGCTTGAAGGACCGAACGCCGCTCCTTTCCGATCGATTGTCGAACGGAATCGCCTGCTGCTTACCGCCCGAACAGACCAAGCTAACCAGATGAACAAGGGCAAATCAATTTTCAAAGCGAACGCGATTGGTCGTGACCTTTTGCAGCAAGATGCGGTTCTGGATGCCGTTCAATCTGCCGTCACCAAACTAGTCATGGCGAGCAAGACGGCGGCGCCGAGATGCTCCTTAATCTATCTGCGTCTAACATAACAATCGGCAAAGCCGACGACCGCAGACTTCTATGCGGTTCGCAGTCAATGCGTTGCATCGCGGCTTGCGCTTATTCGGCTGCCGGCCCGGGCGAATCGACCACCGACTTAGCCTGGGATGGCCATGCAGGAATCTTTGAGAACGGCTTGCCCTTGGCACCTTGGCAGAGACGGAGCGCTTTCCCACCGGCTCGACCATGGCCGTCGCGGATGTCGATCTCGGTCGGCTGCGCCAAGAGCGAATGCGACGTGTTACCTTCGGAGATTGTGCACGTCATCGCCTCCACAGAGATGCAGGTGACTGTTCCTTTCGTACCGTGACGGCGACGATTGATTGCCCGCCGGATGAGCTACCCCTGAGACGCCTTGTAGAACGATTCCCCTATGTTCCATCCGATGCCAGCAAGCTCGCGGAGAATTGCTAGTGGGAGCCACTCCAATGTCAATTCGTCTGTTTCAAAAACCCTCATCCAGCATCTCATTAGATTCGTTGCGGACTCGGGCGATGTGAATTCAGATACCGCAAATCTTCTGAAGAGCATTCTTGCCGCCGTCATCAGTCTTGAACTTGTCCCTCCTGAAGACGGTGGCTCGCCACAGTCCACCGGGGCTGTCATTGGGCCTTATGCCCTGCAGGATTTTCACCTTTACTACACGGCTAGATACGGCTTTCGGCCGTCCAAAGTAGCTTATTTGGCTTGTTGTGCGTGGAATGACGCCGCTCGGGGCAGCTGGCCGACGAACATTCCCCCGACCGCCACACGTCTTATGATCTCCACCAAATCAAAAAGTGGCTTCGTGTTTTCCTGCATCGCTTCTTTGCGACGAGTCAGTTTGAACGTTCGGTCATGCCGAACGGGCCCAAGATCATCAGGAGGGTCATTGTCAGCGCGGGGGATTGGCGCGCTCCCTCGGATAGCTCTGCGGAAGTATGGCTGGATGAGCTGGACCGAGCACTTGGCGAGATACCGCTAGCCTAAACACGACGCCTGCCCATGAAACGACTAGGGACGCGGCGATATGACTTAGCCCAGTTTCAATTGGGCAACCAAGAGCGGAAACGGTCGGTAAATGAGGGCTTCCCTGTCGTGCTATTGGCCGAAGAGGCCGATCGCTGTTCATCGGACGGGACTGCCGGCACCGATGCCAGAACACCGGGCGGAGAGTTGCGTGCGGTAGAGGAACCGATCACGTCCCGCTTCACCTGGTTGGGAACTGGGTGAGCGGTCGGCGGCGAAACGGGGGCCGAACCTGTCTGAACCACGATCTCGCTTGGCTCTGCCGCGAGCGCATCCGGCCGACTGACGTCGCCAAGTGACCGTCTTATATTTTCGTCAACTTCCGACGACGGACCGGCGGCGGCAGCCAATGCAAGTTTCTTCATAGACGGGTGCCCACCACCGTCCTGATAAACGAGCCGAACGGCTGGCGCGCCTTTGGCAATGCGCGCCGCCACATCGCGCTCGTCGCGCGATGCCTTGGCCGAAATATCTGCGGCGTGGGCGGGGGCTATGTTGAACGCGTAACGGCCGGCCGCAACCGTCCATGCCGGCTCATCGCCGCTCACTTCAAAGATGTCGGATCCGTCCTTCAGATTTTTCCAAAACGCGAGATGCGGGTCGGCGCGGTGCTTGGTCAGGTTCTCCGCAGTCATTCGGAACGGGTATGACTGAAATTGGAAAGACCGTTGCCCCGAAGCGAAAGCCTCGCGGGCTAAAGCGTAGACCTCGCTCATCGCCTCGTCGGTCATTGCAAAACAGCCCTGCGACGAGCAGGCACCATGGACCATAAGGTGAGAACCAGTGCGCCCGTGCGAGCGGTCAAACGCGTTGGGATATCCGATATTAAATGAAAGAAAGAGGCTCGATTTGGGGTTCATCGAGGCGGCGGTCACTTCATAGAAGCCCTCGGGGGCTTGACGATCGCCCTCTCGAACTTTCGGTCCGAGCTGCCCTGACCACCTGCACATGGGATATGTCTTGAGCAGGGCATATTTGCCGTCTCGCCCGCGCTTCCACACCTCGATCTCGGATTCTTTTTTGAAGGAACGCATAAGGATTGGAGCGCCGGGGTCCATGCCCTTATCGTACATGAGCGCCAATGTTTTTGCGGGAACGGGAGCTAGACCACGGGTGGATCTATAGGAATCCTGAGCGCAAGAGCTGAGCGCCGCGATGAGCCCACCAGCGAACACGAAACTCTTCCAACCACGCAAGCTCACCACCCCGTTTACCCCTATTCAGCTCGCCATACCGGCTACACATATACCAACCCATTCTGAATGCTGATTTAACCTGAATTGTGGCGCGTCATTGAATCTGCGGACGCCCGAAGTATGTCCGCAGCGTGCGGCCAGTCGAAATCTGCGCCGTTTCCCGCCAAGCGCGATTGTGATGTTCTGCCAGATGTTGCCGAGTGTCGCCTAAGAAAGAGCGATAAGGTCCGCGACGCCTCCTACGCGATCTCGAAGCAGGGCGCATCGGCGGTTTCCAACGCCACATCGGTGCCACCGCCCATCGAGACGCCGACCGAGGCCGCCGCGAGCGCGGGGGCATCGTTGATCCCGTCACCGATCATGGCGACAGGTCCTGTCTCCTTTAACCGGCCAATCTCGGTGAGCTTGGCCTCCGGTAACAGCTCGCCTTTGGCTTCCATGCCAAGTCCCGAGGCGATGGCGTTTGCGGTGCGCTGGTTGTCGCCCGACAGCATCAATACGCGAACGCCACGATCCTTCAGCCGTCGTATGCCCTCGGCCGCATCGTCGCGTGGCTCGTCGCGCAACTCGATCAGCCCCTCGACAATCTTGCCCGCCATCAGCACGACAACGGTCTTGCCCTCGTTCTCCAGCGCAAGGATGCGGTCGCGGACATCGGCCGGTATCTCGGCCCGTTCCGCAGCATGACGCGGCGAGCCGACCGAGGCAAAGCCGCCCTTCGTCGGGCGACGCCGCCACGGGCCAGTTCCTGTGACGTCGCGAGCGGGTTGGCGTCAATGCCCGGCTCACCGGCAAGCACCAGATGGTCGAAGAAACTGGAGATCGCCGCCATACTGCGGTTGATGCTAGTCGGCGACAGCGTTGTCCGTACCGCCGCAGGAAACGCCGTCAACCGGACGCGCTTGCTCTCGATACTGCCCAGCCAGGCAAGCAGATCGACGCGGTGCGCCAACTTGAACGGCGGGAAAGTCAGACCTCTCTCTGCGAGGAACCTATAGAAGCGGCGTAGGTCATAAAGATACGCCGCGACGGTGTGAGGTGAGCACCCTCGACCAACCACGCCTCGGGCGAAACTCGCCGCGTGCCTGTCCACCACACCATGTTCGTCGATCAGCTCAAAGCGATCGCCAACCTCCGTTCGCACCCGGACAACGCGCATTCTCGAGCCTTCCCATCGCATCATCGATAAGTGTCCACATAAACTCGAAAAATGCGCTCGCGGGGATGATGCAACGATTGCTGTTCGCGAAATGCCGCCCTTCAGACCGGAAATTGAACACAGGCCACCGCGGCCGCTTGGCGGAAGACGGAAGTTCATCACGGTGAGCTCGACAACATCGCCGACAGCGCGCATCACCGGACCGCGATCGGTGATCTTAAGATCGTCGGCTTGCGGCAAGTCGAGGTCGGTCTGCTGAGTCGGGATGCCAAGCTCCAGATCCTGCTTCATCTTGCAGTATTCGGCCCAGCGGACGTGCTGCTCATAGTCATTGCACATGGACCTTCATGTAGGTCCGGTCGACCGAATGCGAGATGAGGGGGCGTGTCCCTGCGGGACCGGGCTCTCGGCTTCGCTGAAACCCCCCCTTCGCCGGGTTTTCACCCTTCGGGCGTCGATCCCTCACGCTACCGTCGCGACACCGCCGCCAGTATTGGCGTCGCCTATTCCGTGGGATTCCAGATCACCGCAAATTCGTCGTCACTCTCCGATCCGGCGGCGCGGCCGAGGTTGGCGAACAGCCTGCGCGGTCCGAACTCGGGCGCCGAGATCGAAACCGACACGTAGTCGGCGCCGTTCTCCTTGTTCTTGCGAATCCAGGCGCCGCCAATCTCCGCGCCATTGGCATAAACGCGATAGTCGGGCTGGTCGCTGTCCGGCTTCTTCTCCTTGTTCGGCATGATCTTCAGCGCCGCCGAGATCGACAGCGTCCGCAGCGTGCCACGATAGGAACCGTCGTCGAGCTTGTTGACGTAGCCGATGGCTGGCATGTGATGTCTCCCCGTTTCATTCCGGCTGGCATCCGGCCCGGCATGCGCGGCGGTCTTGGCCGGAACGTCAGACTTGCCTGCGACCGCGCCATGCCCAAGCAGCCGCGCCATTCCACTTGCTCGCATTCGGATCGCTCCCATGCCGACGCGCGCCGTGGGCGGGAGCATCCACCGGGGCGCAGCGCCGCACACCCTGTCGAATCCGACGGGTCTCACAAAGCCCAATGTCCCTGTGAAAAAGCCCGTGCCCATCCCGATCGGCCGGAGGAGCGTAGCGGGGGCGGGCGCTGGCTGCCGCTTGCGCCATGCCGGCCGCAAGGGAGGCTTCGCCGCGCCCAGAGGCCGACGAATGCGACGTCTTGTCAACGCGCCCTTGCCCCCGGCAGGCTTCGCGGCCGGTCGGAGTCGTCCCGTCAATGTCGGGAAATGCGAAGCCAACCGAAGAAAGGGCTGGACATCGCCGCCGCGGCGGGTTCGGCGTAAGTGTTATGGAGAAGAAAGACATCGACGAGCTGCGGGGGAAGGTGCCCTGCGCGTCCGTCCTGGAGAGGGCGGGCTGGAAGGTCGACCTGAAGGAGAGCACCCGCAAGGCTGTCAAATACCGCCACGGCGAGGGCCAGATCGTCATCGTCATTCACGACGGGCGCGGCTGGTTCGATCCGATGTCGGAAGCGAAGGGAGACGTCTTCGACCTCGCCGAGCATCTCGGCGCGGCCGGTTTTGCGGTGGCTCTGCAGCAGGTCTGCGAGCTCGTTGGTTTCACGCCGACGCAGCCGGCCTGGAAACGCCCGGCGCGGACCAAGCCAACCGCTCCGCTCGCGCATCGTTGGGCTGCGCGTCTCAAGCCGCGGCCGGGCTCGCCGACCTGGCGCTATCTCGCCGAGACGCGCGCCATTCCCGATCATTTGATTCAGGAGGCCGTCGATCAGGACCGGCTGCGCGAAGGTCCGCATGGCAGCATGTGGGCGGCGCATACGGACGACGCCGGCGTTGTTGTTGGCTGGGAAGAGCGCGGCCCCGAATGGCGCGGCTTTGCGACCGACGGATCGAAGGTGCTGTTCCGTCTCGGCGCGACGCATGCGACGCGCGTCTGCGTCACCGAGGCGGCGATCGACGCGATGAGCCGTGCCGCGATCGAAGGCCTGCGCCACGATACGCTCTATGTCAGCACCGGCGGCGGCTGGTCGCCGACGACCGAAGCAGCGATCCGCGCCGTCGCCGCGCGCCCTGGCACGGTTCTTGTCGCCGCGACCGACAGCAATCTGCAGGGCGACGTGTTCGGCAACCGGCTGCGCGCCATCGCACAGGATGTCGGCGCCGGCTACGATCGGCTGCGGCCGTCGCGTGACGACTGGAATGATGACCTGAAGGACGCGCTGCGAACGACTCGGTAGCGCTGGCCTCACCGCAAGAGGCGGTGCGTAGGAACGGTTGCATGTCACGGCGGCCGTCGATGTCCCGCTCGGCATCCTCGGCCAGCAGCACGCGCAAGCGCATCGCGCGCGATCAGCCGTTAACGCGTGCGCGAATGCGCTTGAAGGCGTCGCCGGCGGGACGAACCTTGCCTGCTTCAACCTGCGCATAGGTCGGGGCGAGCACCTTGAGAAGCGCGAGGGTCTCCTGCGTCTGCTCGTAGCGACCGACATCCTGCAGCACGGCCTTGGCTTCGCCATGCACCGTGATGACGACCGGATCCTGCCCCTCCGCCAGGCCGCAAATGATCTTCGGCGCATGCGCCTAGAGATGGCTTAGGGGTTTCACCCGGTCGGACAGTTTCATCGGCGCTCGCCTCATCAGACCAGAATAGGGACCGAAGATGGTCCGAATGAAGGGGAGGGAGAGAGGGAAGGGGGTCGCGCTGGTACGGACCGGGTAGATACCCGACAGACTAGACCGGGAGGATTGTCGACAGGTCAGATTGCATCGGAGGAGGGCCCGCCGATGCCGTTTACGGAGACCTATCGCATGGAAGAGCGCATCCGGATGCTGTCGGATTATGCAAGCGGAAACTGGAACGTGTCGGAGCTTTGCCAGCGCTACGGGGTGTGTCGCGACACATTCTATGAATGGCGCCGGCGCCAGGCGAGGGCGATCCGACTTGGTTTCTCGATCGCTCGCATGCTCCGGAGCATTGTCCGCATCGCACCGATGCAGCCATGGTTGCGACGATTGTCGCGCTGCGCCGGCGCTTTCCCCATTGTGGGCCGCGCAAGCTGCTGGCGATGTTGGAGCGTAAGGCTCCCTGGCAAGACTGGCCGGCGGCCTCGACGATTGGCGATATTCTCAAGCGCGCGGGGTTGGTCGAGGCGATCAGGCGCCGCCGCCCTGCATTGAACCAAGCCCGCCCGGTCATGGCGACTGCGGCGGCCAATGATGAATGGTGCGCCGACTTCAAAGGCTGGTTCCGGACTGGCGATCAACGACGGGTGGATCCGCTGACAATAACCGACAATCACAGCCGTTTTGTCCTGGCCATCAAGATCACGGCGCCGACGATGGCGGGGGCAAAGCCGGTCTTTACCGCAGCTTTTACGACCTATGGGCTGCCGCTGGCGATCCGCTGCGACAACGGCTCGCCGTTCGGATCGCGCGGGGCCGGCGGTCTCACGCGATTGTCAGCCTGGTGGCTTAAGCTCGGCATCAGACCACACTTTATCCATCCGGCGTCGCCGCAGGAGAACGGTCGGCACGAGCGGATGCATCGCACGTTAAAAAACAGACCTCATCGCCGCCGGCAGCGAATGTCCGCCAGCAGCAGCGACGCTTTGACATCTTCCAGCGTCACTTCAATGAGGAGCGTCCCCACGAAGCCCTGAACCAGCGCCAGCCCGCCGAAATCTACACCCGATCGGCACGGGCGATGCCCGAGCGTCTCGATGACCCCTGGTATGACGCCAATCACCAAGTGCGTCGCGTCCGCAGCAACGGCGAGATCAAATGGAAAGGCGACTTTGTCTTTATCAGTGAAGCATTGATCGATGAGCTCGTCGGCATCACCGAGCTTGAGACCGGAGACCATATCGTACGATTTTGTGACCTCGATATCGGCCTCATCGATCGCACCGGGATGTTCCGCCGATTCGCCCCGCCCCGCGTCGGGCTCAGCCAACCGGCCAAACAGAAAACGTCCAAACTGTCGGGAATCAGCCCAGTCTAAAATGTCGACAATCAGTCCGGTTGCACAGCTGCCGCATGCCCGGCCGGCGCGTCAAGGGTGCGCTTCGCCCGCGTGCCGCGGCCCCTGACCCGCCGGACCGGAGAGGCGGCCGCCTGGAGATGTCTTCGACATCTTCAGGAAAGGCAAGGCAATGGACAGGAAGGACATCGTGATCGCGGTGCTGACCGCGATCGGCATTCAGGAAGTGGAATACTCGCTGGACGGCGGCGGAGATTCGGGCGCGACGACGCTCGAGCGGATCCAGCATGTCGACGGCCGCGTGCTCGAAAAGCTCCCCCGCATCCCAATCGGCATCGACGGCGGCGGCCGGCCGTACATGCTTGAGGCGCTTCTCGACGATCTCGTCGCCGATCTTCCCGAAGGCGACTGGGTCAACAACGAGGGCGGCTACGGCACCATCGTCATCCGTCCCTTCGAGGACGAGGAGGACGTCTGTTTTGACGTCGATATGACGTATCGCGAGGAGGGTGACTACGGTGACGACGAAGAGGAGTTTCTCGACGACGATATCGATGATGATGACGCGATCTCGCAGGATGCGGAGGTGCTGCCATGAGCGCCTCCCAGTGGTCGGATCTCCACGCCTCGGCCCTCGCAACGTTCATCGGCCTATGCCCGACGCTCTCGCGATACGGGGCCGATCCTCGGAGCGAGGCGCTGCTGGCGCTTCTCGCCCTCTCGCAAGCGCGGCTCGGCTGCGGAACGCGTGAGAACCGTCTCGACGTCGAGCTTCGCATCGTGCCAGTTCCGCCGCTGCACAGTCCCGCGACGGATGTGCTTCGCCACATCGCCACCGTTGTCAGCGACGTGGCCAGTCGTTCGCGTGGGGCGACGGATCTCAATATCTCTCGCTGGCTCGACGATCACGGCTACGCGCTTCTTGTCGCCGATCTTCTTCGCGACGGCGCGCGCGAAGCCGAACTCACAAGCATGGCCGAACGCCTTGGCGTTGCCCTCACCACCACCCGCAAATGCGTCGACAGCCTCTGCGCGCAGCATCTCAAGGCGGTGCTGACGCGTGATGCGCCGCAGGCCGCCTTCCTCACGCGTGGCCTGACGCCGAATGCCGAATGGTTGTTGGCCACGCAGCTTTCCGGTGATCCGTCCCGTCCGGGCATCCTGGTGCGGCGGGCGCAGGCGCTTGCCGTCTATGGCAGCCTCGTGTCGGCCTTGAAGCAGCCTGCCGTTACGGAGACGATCGATTGCGGCGCGCCGCTCGCGCCCGCACTTGCGCGGCATTTCGAACTCACGAACGCCGAGCTTGGCGCCTTTCGCGGCGCGCGGGATGTGCGAACGTCGATCGAGCAATGGGATGATTTCGCCGTCGCCGCGCGGCGCCTCAAGGCCTATTCGGTGCCACGACACGAATGGCCCGGCGCGAGGCATCCGGATCGTCCGGCCGCGTGGGCGGACTCGCCCTGGCTGCGATCACACAATACGCATCTGATCCGGCCCGACTACCTCGATGCGAAGGACGCCGGCGTACAGGACGCTATCGTCGCGTTGAAGGATGATCTGCTGCGTCCGCTCGCCGCCGACCGGCTGTCGCTGCTCGTGACGCGCACCAACGTCGTCGGGCTGTTCGCGAGTGAGCTCGACTTTCCGGAGCGGTTGCGAACGACAGGCGAATACCGTGCCTTTCTGGCTGGTCTGCATCGCGCCATTGTCGGGACACGCAAGCCGAAGGCCTTTGTGGAGGCCGCCGCGCTGTGGCATCGGCGCGCTGCATCGCTATCGGCGCTACGCCATGAACATAGGTCGGATCGGCCGGGCTGGCCGGCGCTCTGCGCCCCCTGGCGGTCGCGCGATGGCCGCTATGAGGTTGTCGCACTGACCTCCGCCAGCGATCTCGTGACCGAGGGCAACGAGATGCAGCATTGCGTTGGCGGCTACTACGACGTCTGCCGGCGCGGCGACACGCAAATCCTATCGCTGCGCCGCGACGAGCGGCGGGCCGCGACGGTCGAGATTGTGCTCGAAGGTCTGATCGAAGCGCCGACGTTAAAGATCGGCCAGTTCAAGGCGGTTCGGAACACGCGGCCCGCCGACGATCTTCATGATGCGCTGCGGGACTTCCTTCGCGACGTGCGCTCGCAGGCTCATGCGATGAACGCCGCGCTGCTCGCCCGCTATCGGCGCCGCATGCGCAAACGCGGAGACTATGCGTGGCGCAGTGAGGCGTTACCGCTCGAGCACGCGCGCGAGGCCTATCCGCTCTATCGGCCGCTGCTGCCGCGCCCGGTGGCGGCGTCCTTCAACCAATGGTGCGCCGAAAGCGGACTGATCCACACGATCGACCGCGCCTTCGCGGCCCTCGCCGACACGGCGACAGCGCGCACGCGCTGAATCGCACACCTCATCGCTCACATTCTCAAGGAGGCCATCATGCACCCTTATGATCACGCACGCTCGTCCGCCCGCCTGCATGGCGGCCGGTGGCACGACTATTACAGCTGCCATGCGTGGTTCGACGCCACGAAAGTCATTCAGTGTCGCTTCACACACCGCGCGCTGCGCCACCATCGCGAAGCGCTAGAAGAAGCGATCTCTGTGCTCGGACCCACGGTCCGCAACAGTGACGGCGCCGAGATCGGCGTTCGTATCCTCGGGCTGCAACATCTCGATGAGGATTGCGGCATCGTCCCTGATGCGCGCGACTGGATGGTCGACCTCGATGCGCCGGACTGGCTGCCCCACGATACGCCTGACGCGACCAAACTCGCGGCGGCCAGCGCGGAGCGCTTCGGCGGCGAGGCCGAGCATTATCGCTCGCTGCATGATTGGTTCCTGGCCACGCAGAGCTGGTGCGACGGCGCGGCGCATCTGCTGTTCCGCCATCACAGCTTTGGAATCTTCGAGGCCGAAGCGCGTTTCGGACCGGCGCTCGACATCGGCAGCGACCGTTTCGTGCCGACGCGCGTGGTGGCGGAGCGCCACGTCCAAACCATACTCAATCGCGTGCCTCCGGCTGTCGACGCGCTGCGTCGGATCAAGGGCGCGCGCTGGATGCTTCAGGCGACGTCGCCGCGCAAGCTCGGTTTGGATGGAGATCAGTCATCAACAAGGAAAGGGAAGAGTGCCATGACCAGCCGCGAAGCGCACACATTTGTTGTCGTATCGACCGCGCATCTCACCGCGCAGACAGCGCGCTATCTCGATAACACCCCAGCGAAGGAATGGCCCTGTGTCGGCGGACCCTACGGCGATTACGGATGGTTCGTTTATGCCCATGAAGAAGATGCCAACGCCGGTCCGGACCGAATCCCCGAGGATCTGTTCACCATCATGATATGGGCTCGAAAGGAGGGGTTCCAGTATATTCTCTTCGATTGCGACGGTGATGTCGTCGCGGTGTTGCCGAGCTACGACTGGTAGCGCCTTGCGCACGGGTGCGCGGAGAAGCGAGCAGGCCCGCAGATGTAGAGGCAGATGTGGAGAATGAAGGAAGAGCAAAGCAGGAGGACGGTAATGCCGCTGCCGCATGCCCGGCCGGCGCGTCAAGGGAAGCTTCGCCCGCGTTCCGCGGCCCTTGACCCGCCGGACCGGAGAGGCGGCCCGCGGGAGGAGGTGATGAAGGGCTGAAGTGAATGAGGGATCAGGCGGATCGCTCACGCTTCGGCCCGTGAGGCCGAAAGGAGCCGCCATGCACACCCTCCCGACCATCCGCAAGATCTTCCAGGGCATCGCCACGCGCCATGAGATGCACCGTCTGTTCAACCGGCATCGTGGCGATCCGACCTACGGGGCCGGCGATGCCGCGCCTCTCTTTGCCGGCGAGTGGTTCGAGATCGCCGAACCCGAGCATGATTACATGCTTGAGATTCTGCCGCCGCTCTGGATGCGCGCCGACATGTTCGCGATGCGCGAATTCATGACGGACAACGTCACCAGCGTATTCTTCACGCTCTGGATCGACGGTCGCAAGCGCTTCTTCCACGGCTATTGCGACCTGTCCGATCGTGGCTCGCCCGAGCAGATGAAGCGAGCGATCATCGAGCGGGAGTCCCGCCCGGTCCGCGCCATGACGCGCGACGAACGCCTCGAGCACATCTGGTCGAGCACGCATGACGACTACCGCGGCTATGCCGGCAAGGGATGGCCGGCTCCCCTGCAGGGCAAGCGCACCGTGCTCGTCTATTGCGGCGGTTTCGGCACGGTCCTGAAGCCGCTCGACGATCTCACAGATGACGAGGTCGCCGCGAAGCTGCCAGTGCAGCTCCGGCATCTGCCCGAAGCGGCATAGACCGCAACGCCCTCCCGAACCTGCGAGCAGCCCGGCCCCGCGCCGGGCTTTCGCATTTTCGCGGGCCGTTCACCGGCCCGCTCCTCCCAAC
>NZ_LJIC01000148.1 GCF_001295845.1 Rhodopseudomonas sp. AAP120
CGGAGCCTGTCATCGGGCGGCGCTCCGCGCCGACCCGTTGGCTCGCAATGACGGGGAAGGGCTTTGCTGGAATGCCAGAGCAGTTCCGCTTTTCTTAGAATCGGATCGGAGGATCAGTAACTCCCGCCACACGCACAACCTCATGGTGAGGAGGCGCGGAGCGCCGTCTCGAACCATGGGCCGCTCATACCGCGTCCCCCCATCCTTCGAGACGCCCGGCTTTGCCGTGCTCCTCAGGATGAGGAATCAGTGCCTGCGGAGTCGGATCGTTTCCATCAAGCGATGAAGCGCTCTAAAGCGCTCGCTATCACACGTTGCGCAGTGCCGCGAATAACGCGACGGCGAACAGCGCCAGGGCGCCGGCGAGGAAGCCGAGCAGGAAGAGCCAGAAGCCGCCGCGGCGCGGTTTGGATGGCGGCGCCGGATCGGCCGAAGCCGGCAGCAGCAGCGGGCCCGCCGCGGCCAGCGCGTGGTCGCGCTCGATCAGGCGGCGTGCCACATAGCTGGTGATGGCATCGACGATCACCGCCGGCTGGTGCGATTCGGCCAGCACGATGCGGCCATAGCGGGTGTCCTGAACGAAGCGATAGACCCGCTTGTCGCGGCCCATCATCACGTGGGCGACGACATCGATCCACAGCCGCGGCGTGTCGCCCTGGCTGAAGCCGCGGTCGAACAGATCGACGCCGGCCGGAATCTCGTCGAACAGCGGGTCGAGCGCCTCGTTGAGAATCTCCAGCCGGGCGATCTCGGCGTCGCGCAGATCGACCACGACGCCGGTGCGGTCGGCCGCCTCGATCCGGGCCTGCCGCAGCGCATCCCGCAGCCGCATCGGCCGCGCCTGCTCCAATCCGTCGATCTTGTTCTGCGCGTCCGCCATCCGATGCCCGGCTCGACTGTTCCCGATTAACCTATCAGTAACCCTCGTCGCCGCAAAGGCCCTGATCCTGCAAGGATTTGCGGCACGCGCGCCAGAGCGGACGGAGCCAAAGCGGCGGCGGAACAGCCGCGCAGTGCCAACGCGGCAACCGCTTCGATGCTCCTAAAACGACGATGGCGGCCCCGCCGGGTTGCCCCGATGAGACCGCCAAAGTCCTTGGACGTCTTCTATCTCTTCAGCTCGCCGCGCGGCGCGTGCGCCGCCGCGGCTCAGGAGCGGATCAGGCCGGGGTGACGGCCCGGTTCGGCTCTTCCACGATGGAGAACCGCACGCCGGCGCGATGGCGGTTTTCCTCGGAGAGAGTCTTCCAGGCCTCTTCGGCCTCCTGGCGGGTCTTGAAGGGGCCCTTCACCTGGGCGGACCCTTCGACGAGCTTGTGGAAGTTCATCGAACCGAACTCGCCACCGATCACCCAGAAGTTGCTGCCCGACATGATCCTGTCTCCTGTTTCTTTGCGTTAGCTGAACTGGTTCATCGTGTTGTGTTCGCCGCCGGCCTTCAGGGCCGCTTCGCCGGCGAAGTATTCCTTGTGGTCGTCGCCGATGTCGGAGCCGGCCATGTTCTGGTGCTTCACGCAGGCGATACCCTGACGGATTTCCTGGCGCTGCACATTCTTAACATATCCCAGCATGCCCTGGTCGCCGAAATATTCGCGGGCCAGGTTGTCGGTCGACAGCGCGGCCGTGTGGTAGGTCGGCAGCGTGATCAGGTGATGGAAGATGCCGGCGCGCTTGGCCGAATCCGCCTGGAAGGTGCGGATGCGGGCGTCGGCTTCGATCGCCAGCGGGGTTTCGTCGTATTCCGCCTTCATCAGCTCGGCGCGGTTGTACTTGGACACGTCCTTACCTTCTTCCTTCCAGGCATCGTAGACCTGCCAGCGGAAGTTGAGCGTCCAGTTGAACGACGGCGAGTTGTTGTAGGCCAGCTTGGCGTTCGGCACGACTTCGCGGATCCGATCGACCATCGAGGCGATCTGCTCGATATGCGGCTTCTCGGTTTCGATCCACAGCAGGTCGGCGCCGTTCTGCAGCGAGGTGATGCAGTCCAGCACGCAGCGGTCCGCGCCGGTGCCCGGACGGAACTGGTACAGGTTGCTCGGCAGACGCTTCGGCCGCAGCAGCTTGCCGTTGCGGCTGATGATCACGTCGCCATTGCCGATCTTGGTGGCGTCGACTTCCTCGCAATCCAGGAAGCTGTTGTACTGGTCACCGATGTCACCCGGCTGGTGGCTGACGGCGATCTGCTGGGTCAGGCCGGCGCCGAGCGAGTCGGTGCGGGTGACGATGACGCCGTCTTCCACGCCCATCTCGAGGAAGGCGTGACGCAGCGCGCGCACCTTGGCGATGAACACGTCGTGCGGCACGGTGACCTTGCCGTCCTGGTGACCGCACTGCTTCTCGTCCGAGACCTGATTCTCGATCTGCAGCGCGCAGGCGCCCGCTTCGATCATCTTCTTGGCGAGCAGATAGGTCGCCTCGGCGTTGCCGAAGCCGGCGTCGATGTCGGCGATGATCGGCACGACATGGGTCTGGAAATTGTCGATCTGGTCGATGATCGCGGTTTCCTTCGCCTTGTCGCCGGCCTCACGGGCCTTGTCGAGCTGGCGGAACAGGTCGTTGAGCTCGCGCGAGTCGGCCTGGCGCAGGAAGGTGTAGATCTCTTCGATCAGCGCCGGCACCGAGGTCTTCTCGTGCATCGACTGGTCGGGCAGCGGGCCGAATTCGGAACGCAGCGCCGCGATCATCCAGCCCGACAGGTAGATGTAACGACGGTCGGTGCGGCCACCGCCGTGCTTCTTGATCGAGATCAGCTTCTGCTGCGCGATGAAGCCGTGCCAGCAGCCCAGCGACTGGGTGTACTTGGTCGGGTCGGCGTCATACGCCGCCATGTCGGCGCGCATCTGCGCCGCGGTGTAGCGGGCGATGTCGAGACCGGTCTTGAAGCGGTTCTGCAGGCGCATCCGGGCCACGGCCTCGGCGGTGACGCCATTCCAGGTCGGCTTGTCCTTGAGGAGAGCTTCGGCCGCTTCGAGCTCGCTCTGGTAGGAGCTCGGACCGTGGATGGCGCTGATGCCGCGTGGCTGGAAGTTCATGACATGATCCCTTTGGTGACGACAAAACCGCGGCGCGCTGCCTGAGACATTCTTGACAGCGGCGCTGCGAAACGTGTCGCTACGTAAACGCGAGATCGGGAAAGACGTACAGACCTCTTGCGAACGAATGGTGATGTCATGTAACTTCAGTACATGTAACAAATGTAACTTTGTAAAATTTGTAAAAATCCGCGAGCGGGCGAAGCTGAAGGAACTGTTAAAATGGCCGGCGATACCGGGAAAAAGCTGTTCGTCGGGCCGCGATTCCGGCGGATTCGCCAGCAGCTCGGCCTGTCACAGACCCAGATCGCCGAAGGATTGGGGATTTCGCCCAGTTACGTCAACCTGATCGAGCGCAACCAGCGCCCGGTGACCGCCCAGATCCTGCTGCGGCTGGCCGAGACCTACGACCTCGACCTGCGCGACCTCGCCACCGCCGACGAGGACCGGTTCTTCGCCGAGCTCAACGAGATCTTCTCCGACCCGCTGTTCCGCCAGATCGACCTGCCCAAGCAGGAACTCAAAGACCTCGCCGAGCTGTGCCCCGGCGTCACCCATTCGCTGCAGCGGCTGTACGCTGCCTATACCGAGGCGCGCCGCGGCGAGACCATGGTGGCGGCCCAGATGGCCGACCGCGAGCAGATCCGCTACGAGGCCAATCCGATCGAGCGCGTCCGCGACCTGATCGAGGCCAACCGCAATTACTTCCCGGAACTCGAACAAGCCGCCGAGGCGGTCCGCGACGAACTCAACGCCAGTTCGCAGGAGCTGTTCGGTGCGCTCGCCGAGCGGCTGCGCGAGCGGCATTCGATCACGACGCGGATCATGCCGGTCGACGTGATGCGCGAGACGCTGCGGCGCTTCGACCGCCATCGCCGCCAACTTCTGATCTCCGAACTGGTCGACTTCCAGGGCCGCGCCTTCCAGGCCGCCTTCCAGATCGGACTCACCGAATACGGCAGCGTGATGGACGGCATCGTCGCCCGCACCGGCTCGCTCGACGACGGCGCGCGGCGGCTGTTCCGCATCACGCTGGGCAATTACTTCGCCGCCGCCCTGATGATGCCCTACGCGGCGTTCCACGCCGCCGCGGAACAACTCAGCTACGACGTCAACGTGCTGGCACAGCGCTTCAACGCCGGCTTCGAACAGGTCTGCCACCGCCTGACCACGCTGCAGCGGCCGAACGCGCGCGGCGTGCCGTTCTTCCTGCTGCGCGTCGACAACGCCGGCAACGTCTCCAAGCGGTTCTCCTCCGGCACCTTCCCGTTCTCGAAATTCGGCGGCACCTGCCCGTTGTGGAACGTGCACTCGACCTTCGACACACCGGATCGCCTGCTCAAGCAAGTGATCGAACTGCCCGATGGCAGCCGCTACTTCTCGATCGCCCAAATGGTCCGCCGCCCGGTCGCCCCGCACCCGCAGCCACAACCGCGCTTCGCCCTCGGCCTCGGCTGCGAAATCCGCCACGCCAGCAAACTGATCTACGCCGCCGGCATGGACCTCGACAAAGCCGAAGGCACCCCCATCGGCGTCAACTGCCGCCTCTGCGAACGGGAGCATTGCTCGCAACGGGCCGAGCCACCGATCACGCGAACGCTGATTTTGGACGAGAATACGCGGCGGGCGAGCAGTTTTTCGTTCAGCAATGCGCGGGAGCTGTGAGGACCGCGCTGGCTCTCATGTTTTGCGCGACCTGTCCTCCCCGTCATTGCGAGCGAAGCGAAGCAATCCAGCTCCGAGCACTGGGCTGGATTGCTTCGTCGCTTCGCTCCTCGCAATGACGGAGGGAGACGTTGGCCACCCGACGAGGGCTCACACCGCCCGTCATGGCCGGGCTTGACCCGGCCATCCATCCCGCCAAGACTCCTCGCCTGATTTGCTGGATCGCCGGGTCAAGCCCGGCGATGACGTTTGTGGAGAAGGCGATGCTGCGGTTGAAGTCGACGGCGCGATATCTGCGGGGCTCTTTCAGTGCGATCGCGGCAGTCGCAACCATCGTGCTATCCACGTCGTTCTCCACCTCCCCCGCCCTCGCCCAGCGCGGCGCATCCTGTCACGGCGGCCAGAGCTTCGATCAGTTTCTCGCCGGCCTGAAACAACAGGCGGTGGCCGCCGGCGTCTCTCAACGGGCGATTGCGCAAGCTTCGCCGTATCTCGTCTACGACCAGGGCATCGTCAATCGCGACCGCGGTCAGCGGGTGTTCGGGCAGATCTTCACGGTGTTCGCCGGGCGGATGGCGTCGGAGGGGCGGCGCGTCAAAGGCCAGCAGCTGATCAAGCAATATGCGCAAGCGTTCGCGCGCGCCGAGAAGGAGTACGGCGTGCCGGCGGCGGTGATCGCCGCATTCTGGGCGCTGGAGAGTGACTTCGGGGCGATCCAGGGCAACCTCTCGACGCTGCGCTCGCTGGTGTCGCTCGCCTATGACTGTCGGCGCTCCGAGATGTTTCAGCAGGAAACCATCGCGGCGCTGAAGATCATCGACCGCGGTGATCTGTCGCCCGGCGAGATGATCGGATCATGGGCGGGCGAACTCGGCCAGACGCAATTCCTGCCGCGGCATTATTACGACTACGCGGTCGACTATGACGGCGACGGCCATCGTGACCTGTTGCACAGCGCGCCCGACGTGATCGGCTCGACCGCGCACTACATCGCCACCGGCCTGAAATGGCGCCGCGGCGAGCCGTGGTTGCAGGAGGTGCAGGTGCCGGCCAACCTGCCGTGGGATCAGGCCGACCTGTTGGTGAAGCAGCCGCGCTCGCAATGGGCGCAATGGGGCGTCGCCTATCCGGACGGCCGGCCGCTGCCCAAGGACGACATGCCGGCGTCGCTGCTGCTGCCGATGGGCCGCCACGGCCCGGCGTTCCTCGCCTACGCGAACTTCGCCGCCTATACGGAGTGGAACAACTCGCTGATCTACTCGACCACGGCCGCTTACCTCGCGACCCGCATCGCCGGCGCGCCGCCGATGCGCAAGCCGACCGCACAGGTCGCGCAGCTGTCGTTCAACGAGATGAAGCAGCTTCAACAATTGCTGGTGCGCGCCGGCTTCGACGTCGGCAAGGTCGACGGCGTGCTCGGCCAGCAGACCCGCACCGGCGTCAAGGCGATGCAGATCAAATACGGCCTGCCGGCGGATTCCTGGCCGACTGCCGACCTGCTGACCCGGATGGGCGGCTCGATCACGCCCGCGCCGTCCGCCTCGGCTGAGCCGCCGTTCCGTCCGGCCGGCCCGCAGCCGGTGCAACGTCAGCGCCGTCTGCCGCCGCCTTTACCGGAATAGCTAATTTTCATCTGCCGGCACGTTCCAAGTTTCGCCGACTTGCTCTAGGGTCGCGCGCAACGAAAACCGGAGGAAGAACGTGCGTCATCTGTCCCTCGTTGCCGCCGCCGCCCTAGCGCTGACCGGAGCGGCCGCCGCCAAGGCCGACGATCTCAAGATCGCGCTGATCTACGGCAAGACCGGCCCGCTCGAAGCCTACGCCAAGCAGACCGAGACCGGGCTGATGATGGGCCTGGAATACGCCACCAAGGGCACGATGACGCTCGACGGGCGCAAGATCGTGGTGATCACCAAGGACGATCAGTCCAAGCCCGACCTCTCCAAGGCGGCTCTCGCCGAAGCCTATCAGGACGACGGCGCCGACATCGCGATCGGCACCTCGTCGTCGGCCGCCGCGCTGGCCGATCTGCCGGTCGCCGAAGAGAACAAGAAGATCCTGATCGTCGAGCCGGCAGTGGCCGACCAGATCACCGGCGAGAAGTGGAACCGCTACATCTTCCGCACCGGCCGCAACTCGTCGCAGGACGCGATCTCCAACGCGGTGGCGATCGGCAAGCCGGGCGTCACCATCGCGACGCTGGCACAGGACTATGCGTTCGGCCGCGACGGCGTCGCCGCCTTCAAGGAAGCGCTGGCCAAGACCGGCGCGACGCTCGCCGCCGAGGAATACGTCCCGACCACCACCACCGACTTCACCGCGGTCGGCCAGCGGCTGTTCGATGCGCTGAAGGACAAGCCGGGCAAGAAGATCATCTGTGTGGTGTGGGCCGGCGGCGGCGATCCCCTGACCAAGCTGCAGGACATGGACCCGAAGCGCTACGGCATCGAGCTGTCGACCGGCGGCAACATCCTGCCCGCGCTCGCCGCCTACAAGCGCCTGCCCGGCATGGAGGGCGCGACCTATTACTACTACGAAATCCCCAAGAACCCGATCAACGACTGGCTCGTGACCGAGCACCAGAAGCGCTACAACGCGCCGCCGGACTTCTTCACCGCCGGCGGCTTCTCGGCCGCGATGGCGGTGGTCACCGCCGTGCAGAAGGCGAAGTCGACCGACACCGAGAAGCTGATCACCGCGATGGAGGGGATGGAGTTCGACACGCCCAAGGGCAAGATGGTGTTCCGCAAGGAAGACCACCAGGCGCTGCAGAGCATGTATCACTTCAAGGTCAAGGTCGATCCCAACCTCGCCTGGGCCGCGCTCGAGCCGGTGCGCGAGCTCAAGATCGAGGACATGACCATCCCGATCAAGAATAAGAAATAACCTTCCGTGTCCCGGACGCGATGCGGCACGCAGTGCCGCTTCGCAGATCCGGGACCCCGGTTTCTTCACGCGCACCGACACCGGGGCCCCGGATCAGCAGCGCACCACGCCGAGAGCGCGGCGCGCTGCGCAGCATCCGGGGCACGCTGAACTCAAGCATCGTCATTCCGGCCAGCCTCATGACCACCCTCGAAACCCAATCCCTCACCATCCGGTTCGGCGGCCATGTCACGGTCGATGGGGTGAGCTGTGCGTTTCGGCCGGGCGAACTGACCGCGATCGTCGGGCCGAACGGCGCCGGCAAGACGACGTATTTCAACCTGATCTCCGGTCAGCTCAAGCCGAGCGCCGGGCGCATCCTGTTCGACGGCGCCGACATCACCAGGATGACCGCGCCGCTGCGTACCCGCGCCGGGCTCGGCCGCGCCTTCCAGCTCACCAATCTGTTTCCCAATCTCAGCGTCGAAGAAAACGTCCGCCTCGCCGTGCAGGCGCATAGCGGCACGCATTACGACATGCTGCGGCCGTGGCGGACGCGGCGCGACCTGATCGATCGCGCCGACGCCATTCTCGACAGCGTTGCGCTCGGCGCCCGCCGCGCTGTCGCCGCCACCGCGCTGTCGCACGGCGACCAGCGCAAGCTCGAAGTCGCGCTGATGATGGCGCTGGAGCCGAAGGTCTACATGTTCGATGAGCCGACCGCCGGCATGAGCGTCGACGAAGTCCCGGTGGTGCTCGATCTGATCGCCCGGCTGAAGACCGATCCGTCAAAAATCATCCTGCTGGTCGAACACAAAATGGACGTCGTCCGCTCCCTCGCCGACCGCATCATCGTCCTCCACCACGGCAAACTCGTCGCCGATGGCAAGCCCGCCGAGGTGATCGCCTCGCCGATCGTGCAGGAGGCGTATCTCGGCATTGCGCCGGGGAAGAGCGCGGCGTGAATGTGATGGTGATGATGCTGACGTCAATGCACTCTCTGTTGGTAGCACCCTCTCCGCTCGCGCCGGCGCGCTCCCTCTCCCGCTTGCGGGAGAGGG
>NZ_LJIC01000149.1 GCF_001295845.1 Rhodopseudomonas sp. AAP120
GCCTCCGCGGGTCGCAGAGGCTCGGCCGTATGGAGACGCCCCCTCACCCGATCGTCTCCGCTGCGCGGAGTCGATCGACCTCTCCCCGCGCGCGGGTAGAGGTCGCGCCGTGCACGTTGCGCCGTTTGCGCAAAATGCGAGATCGTGATCATCATCATATCGGCGCCCTCATCGTCCGCTCGCGCGCGCCAGCGCGGCTTCGATCGCCGCTGCGGTCGGATGCCGGAAGCGCGCGGCGACGTAGCCGTCGGGGCGGAGCAGATAGGCGGAGCCGGGGGCGGCGTCGTAGCGCTGGGCGAAGGCCCCCTGTTCGTCACGCAGCGGCGCGTCGTCGCCGATGCGGAGGCTGGCGACGCCGGCGGGCAGCGGCGCGCGCACGCCATTGGCGCTTTCCAGCAATACGAAGTTGCGGCCGGCCTGGGTGAACGCATCGGTGAGAAACAGCGGATCGCCGTCAGCCGACCGCAGCGGCGCATCGATCAGCGCGGCGCCGGGGCGCGGCCCCGCGGACCAAGTATCAACGTCCGGCGTCGACAGCGGGCTGTCGTACACCGACGGCGTCGACAGCCGTCCGGCGTTGACCATGCGCTTGGCAAAGTCGACGTCCTGCGCAAGCGCCAGTACCGCGTCGCGCAGCCGTCGCTCCTGCTTGGAATGCGGCGCGATGAAATCGGTCGAGCGCGTCGAGTGGCGGATGTTGTCGTCGGCGGCCTGGCTGCGCTCGGTCTCGTAACTCTCCAGCAGGCTCGCCGGCGCCTCACCGCGTAGCACCAGCGCCAGCTTCCAGGCGAGGTTCTCGCTGTCCTCGAGACCCGAATTGGCCCCGCGCGCGCCGAATGGCGAGACCTGGTGCGCGGAGTCGCCGGCAAAGATCACCCGCTCGTGCAGGAAACGCTGCATCCGGCGGCACTGGAATTTGTAGACCGAGATCCATTCGAACGAGAAGTCACCATGGCCGAGCATTCGCTCGATCCGCGGCCGGACGTTCTCGGGCAACCGCTCGACCGCTGCTTCGGCATCGGCGCCGATCTGCAGGTCGATGCGCCAGACGCCGTCGGGCTGACGATGCAGCAGTGCCGACTGGCCGGTGTGGAACGGCGGATCGAACCAGAACCAGCGCTCGGTCGGAAACTCCGCCGTCATCTTGACGTCGGCGATCAGGAACTGATCCTCGAACACTTCGCCGGCGAACTCGGCGCCAACCAGGCCGCGTAGCGCCGAGCGCGCGCCGTCGCAGGCGACCACGTAGTCGGCGGCGAGCCGATATGGCCCGTCCGGCGTCTCGATGGTCAGTTCGGCGTGATCATTGTGCTGAGCCAACGCCGTCACCTTGTTACGCCAGCGCAGGTCGATCTGCGGCAATTCCTGCACCCGGTCGACCAGGAAGGCTTCGGCGTAGTATTGCTGCAGATTGATGAAGGCCGGCATCTTGTGGCCGGTCTCCGGCAACAGGTCGAAGCGGTAGACCATCTCGCCGCGGCGAAACACCTTGCCGACCTGCCAGACCACGCCCTTCTCGACCATCCGCGAGCCAACGCCGAGCCGGTCCCAGACTTCCAGCGAACGCTTAGAGAAGCAGATCGCCCGCGAGCCTTCGCCGATCCGATCAGCATCGTCGAGCAGCACAACGCTTTGGCCGCGCTGCGCCAGATCGATAGCCAGCGACAGGCCGACCGGCCCCGCGCCGACGATCACCACCGGATAGCGTGCCGGTTCGCCGAACCGGTCCTGATCCGGATGGCGGCGGTAGCCGAATTGAAAACCCTCGCGTGACATCGCGCTCAGCCTTTTCGGCGTATGCGGCCCGGCAAAGTGCTGGTCAAGGTTTCCTCCCGCATGATAGTTTCATTTGCAACCATCTAAGCCGCTGCCACGCCGAGGCGCAACCCGGTCCGGAGAAAATTTTGGTGAAGCTCGATCTGTTCTCCTTCCTGCCGTTCCGGCTCAACCGGCTGGCCGCCGAAGTCAGCACGGCGCTGGCGGAGGAGTATCAGCAGCGCTACGGCCTCGACATTCCGGGCTGGCGCATTCTCGCTACGCTCGGCTTTCGCGAGGATGCCTGCACGGCGCAGTTCATTGCGCAGTGCACGCGCACGCACAAATCGACCATCAGTCGTGCGGTGAATGCGCTGCTCGAACGCGAACTGATCGAGCGCGTCGAAAACGAAGACGACCGCCGCGAACTCCGCCTGCAGCTCACGCCGAAAGGGCGTGCGCTGTATCACGAGCTGGTACCGCGGCTGAAGCGCCGGGAGCAAGAGATCCTGTCGTGCCTCTCGGCGCGCGAGCGCGACAGCCTTGCGGACGCGCTCGGCAAGATCGAGCGGCACCTCGATCTGATCCAGGCGAGCCATGGCCACGATGATCCAGTGGCCGTCAAACAGAAGGCGTCGGTCGGCTGAGGGAGCGCCATAGCACGGCAGGTCCGGCGCCGAACCTTCCGCGTCCGTTCCGCGACCCAAGCGACAGTGGCGAGTTCGGCCGATTGATCCTATGAAGGACGTCGATCGCAATCGAATGGCCGTTCCGCTTCGCCCGGATCGGCGTCCCAGCAAGGACCGGCGTTGCATGAAGCTCCGAACCGCGTTGCTCATCGTCCTCACGCTGCTGGCGGCGTCTCCAATCGCCGCGATCGCTGCAGACGACCGCGGCAGCCGCGTCGCGCTGGTGATCGGCAACGCCAAATATCCGGACGCCGAGAAGCCGCTGAAGCAGCCGGTGGGCGACGCCCGCGATCTCGCCGATGAGTTGAGGCGCCAGGGCTTCGACGTCGAGGTCGGCGAGAACCTCAGCGGCGATGCGATGCGCCGCGCCTTCGACAAGCTGTACGCGCGCACCAAGCCGGGCGCGGTCGCGCTGGTGTTCTTCAGCGGCTACGGCATCCAGTCCGGCCGGCAGAGCTACATGATCCCGGTCGATGCGCAGATCTGGACCGAGCCGGACGTGCGGCGCGACGGCGTCAGCCTCGAGACCGTGCTGGGCGAGCTCAACAGCCGCGGCGCCACCGTCAAGATTGCATTGATCGACGCATCGCGCCGCAATCCGTTCGAGCGCCGGTTCCGCAGCTTTTCGGCCGGCCTTGCGCCGATCATCGCGCCCGGCAATTCGCTGGTGATGTACTCCGCCGCGCTGAGTTCGGTCGTCGGCGACAATGGCGGCGATCGCAGCCTGTTCGTCACGGAACTGCTCAAGGAGATCCGCGTGCCGGGTCTCGGCGCCGAGGAAGCGCTCAACCGCACCCGGGTCGGCGTCACCCGGGCATCGCGCAGCGAGCAGGTGCCGTGGATTTCGTCGTCGCTGGCTGACGATTTCGCCTTCATGCCGGCTTCGGCGCAAGCCGCAGCCGCCGCGCCGCCCCCTGCCGCAACGCCGGCCGCAGAGGCCAAGCCGGCAACCCCGGCGTCCACTGAGTCCGGCAAACCCGCCGATCTCGCCAAGCAGATCGATCTGCCGCAACCGATCGACGTACCTAAGGCGCTGTCGAAGGAACTGGGCGCCACCACGCCCGATCCCAAACTCGATCCCAAGCAGGACGACGAAAAGGTCCGGCTGGCGCTGCGTGACGACCCGACGGTGCAGAACCTCAGCAATCGCATCGATGAGAATCCGGGCGACGCCAACGCGTTCTATCGGCGCGGGCAGGTCTATGCCAGCAAGGGCGCGTATTGGTCGGCGATCAAGGATTTCGACGACGCGATCCGGCTCAATCCGCGCGACGTCGAGGCCTACAACAACCGCTGCTGGGTCCGCACCGTCATCAACGAACTGCCCGGAGCACTCAAGGACTGCAACGAAGCGCTGCGGCTGCGGCCCAATTTCGTCGATGCGCTCGACAGCCGCGGCCTGCTCAATCTGAAGAACGGCCAATACAAGAACGCGATCGCTGATTTCGACGCGGCGCTGAAGATCAACCCGCGGCTGACTTCGTCGCTGTATGGTCGGGGTCTGGCACGGCAGCGTCTCGGCTTGAAGTCGGAGGGCGAAATCGACCTCAATACCGCCAAGGGGCTGGATCCCAACATCGTCAAGGAATTCGACAGCTACGGGGTCAACTGACCGCGCCGCATCTGCCGAGGCATTGAACCTCCTCCGCCCCGGCAGCGACGACGAGTCGAACGCCCCTCACCGGCCACATAACCTGGCCGCACACAGCGCCGAACGACGCAGAGGTACGCCATGTCCACATCCAGCTTCGTGCTTGTCCGCACCATCCTCGGCCTCAGTGCCGCGCTGACCCTCGGCACCAGCCTCGCCGCCGCGGCCGATGATGCCACCGAGGACCAGATCCTGCGCGCGCTTGCGCCAAAGAAGCCGTTGACGCGCAGCCTGTCCGCGCCGCGCCAGGCTGATCCCACGGAGCGGCAGTTCGTCGATACCCTGCGCAACCGCCCGTCGCGCTCGCTGTCGCTCGGCGAGCGCGAGCAGATCGCCACGCTGGCGAAGGACAAGCCGGCTATCGATCTGGAGATCACCTTCGACTACAACTCCGCCAATATCAGCCGCAAAGCCGCGCCCGCTGTCGAAGCGCTCGGCAAGGCGCTGGCCAATCCGGACCTCAAGGGATCGACCTTCGTGGTCGCCGGGCACACCGACAGCATCGGCAGCGAAGCCTACAATCAGGACCTCTCCGAGCGCCGCGCCGACACCATCAAGCGAACGCTGGTCGAGAAGTTCGGCATCGCCGGCAGTGATCTCGTCACCGTCGGCTACGGCAAGAGCAAGCCGAAGGATGCGGCGAACCCCGCCGATCCATCGAACCGCCGCGTCCAGGTCGTCAACATGACGAGCCAGACGACTGCGGCGAAGTGAATGGCACAGTGACCGGGACTTGATCGAGGACGGCCCCACTATTTCCGCGGTCATCGCCCGGCTTGTCCGGGCGACCCAGTATCCCAGAGCGTGCGATGATCGGCAATGCGCCTGCGACAGGCGCTCTGGAATACTGGGTCCCCCGCATTCGCGGGGGATGACGAACGTACGTGGGGCACCTCCGCGGCCTACCGCCACGCTGCTGGCCGAACTCTTTTGCTCTTTTGCGGTGTTGCTGCCGTGTGTAGATTTCCGGGACCCTGCGCGAGCTTTGACACTGGTCCCGTCGACTTCGCCCTACGACGATCCGATGACGCGTCAAATTTCCACCGAGAATCGATGAAGCATGCCGATGACCCGAGTGCGCCGATGATCACGTTGCGTGGCAAGGCCGGTCCTTGGATGCTTTGGAGTTCGGAGACGCATCGCGGAGCACCGCGCGCCGCGATCGTTGTCGCCGCCGTGATGAGCGCAAGCGCCTTCGCCCTCGCTCCCGCCCTCGCCGCCGAGAAAGCCGAGCCGCCGCCGAGCGGTGTGCAGGTCACCGTAGCGAAGGCTTCCAATGCCTGCTTCTCCGATATGGTGCGCGTCACCGGCTTCGTGGTGCCGCGCAAGGAGGCGGTGGTGATCGCCGACACCGAAGGCAAGGTCACCGAGGTGCTGGTGCGCGAGGGTGACACCGTCACCGACAATCAGGAGCTGGTCCGCATGATCGGCGCGAGCGGTCCCCGCTCTCTCCGCGCACCGGCAGCCGGACTGATCACCGAGCTGCGCACCGCGGTCGGTGCGCCGGCGTCGCCGCTCGCGGGGCCGATGCTGCGGATCACCGTCGGCAACGAACTCGAAGTCGAGGCCGAAGTGCCGAGCATCCAGGCGCTGAAGGTGACGCCCGGCGCGCCGGCGCGGATCGGCTTCGATGGCGGCACCGACCTCGTCGGCAAGGTCCGGCTGGTGGCGCCGCAGATCGATCGCAAGACTCAGCTCGGCAAGGTCCGCATCTCCGTCACCAACTCGCCGGCGCTGCGCGTCGGCCTGTTCGTCAAGGCGACGATCGACGCGCGGCGCAGCTGCGGCGTCGCCATCCCGCGCCAGGCGGTCGATCACCTCAAGGTGCAGGTGGTGAAGGGCAACACCGTCGAGACCCGCCGGGTCAAGGTCGGGCTGGTGTCGGACAGCAGCATCGAAGTGCTCGAGGGCGTCCGCGAAGGCGAGTTCGTCGTCGCCGATGCCGGCACCTCGCTGCACGACGGCGATCTGATCAAGCCGGTTGTCCAGGACGAATTCGACCGATCGCGGGTGCGCTAAATGGGCCTCAACGTTTCCTCCTGGTCGATCCGGCATCCGCTGCCCTCGATCGTGTTCTCGATCATCCTGCTGGCGCTGGGCTGGATCAGCTTCACCAAGCTGGCGATCACCAGGCTGCCGAGCGCCGACATTCCCGTCGTCTCCGTCGCGGTGGCGCAGTTCGGCGCCGCGCCGGCCGAACTCGAGGCGCAGGTCACCAAGACCATCGAGGACGGCGTTTCCGGCGTCGAGGGCGTCCGCCACATCGCGTCCTCGGTGACTGATGGCCTGTCCGTCACCACCATCCAGTTCGCACTGGAGACCAACACCGACCGCGCCCTTAACGACATCAAGGACGCGGTGACGCGCGTGCGCGCCAACCTGCCGCAGAACGTCAACGAGCCGCTGATCCAGCGCGTCGACGTCATCGGCCTGCCGATCGTCACCTATGCGGCGATCTCGCCCGGCAAGACGCCGGAGCAGCTGTCGTGGTTCGTCGACGACGTCGTCAAGCGGGCGCTGCAGGGCGTGCGTGGCGTCGCCCAGGTCGAGCGCATCGGCGGCGTCGAGCGCGAGATTCTCGTCTCGCTCGATCCCGACCGGCTCAAGGCCGCCGGCCTCACCGCGCTCGACGTGTCGCGGCGGCTGCGCGGCACCAATGTCGACCTCGCCGGCGGCCGCGCCGAGATCGGCAAGAACGACCAGGCGATCCGCACGCTCGCGGGTGCGAAAACGCTGAACGATCTCGCCGGCACGATGATCAGCCTGCCGTCGGGCGGCGAAATCCGCCTCGACGATCTCGGCACCGTCACCGACACCATCGCAGACCGCCGCACGTTCGCGCGCGTCAATGGCGAGCCGGTGGTGGCGCTCGGCATCAAGCGCTCCAAGGGCGCCAGCGATGTCGTCGTCGCCGAAGCCGTGCAGAAGCGCATCGACGCGCTCAAGGCCTCCAACCCGGATGTCGATCTCAAGCTGATCGACACCTCGGTCGACTACACCAAAGGCAACTACGAAGCCGCGATCTCGACGCTGTTCGAGGGCGCAATCCTCGCCGTGATCGTGGTGTTCCTGTTTTTGCGCGACTTCCGCGCCACCGTGATCGCGGCGATCTCGCTGCCGCTCTCGATCTTCCCGGCGTTCTGGGCGATGGACATGCTGGGGTTCTCGCTCAACCTCGTCAGCTTCCTCGCCATCACGCTGTCGACCGGCATCCTGGTCGACGACGCCATCGTCGAGATCGAGAACATCGTCCGCCACATGCGGATGGGCAAGTCGCCCTACGAGGCGGCGATCGAGGCGGCCGACGAGATCGGGCTGGCGGTGATCGCGATCTCGCTGACCATCATCGCGATCTTCGCGCCGGCCAGCTTCATGTCGGGCATCGCCGGGCAGTTCTTCAAGCAATTCGGCATCACCGTGTCGGTGCAGGTGTTCTTCTCGCTCTTGGCGGCGCGGTTCGTCACGCCGGTGCTGGCCGCGTATTTCTTGAAGGATGCGCCGCACGAGGAGAAGCCGCCGGGCCGCGTGCTGCGCGCCTATACGCGGCTGGTCACCTGGTCGGTGCGGCATTACTACGTCACGGTGCTGATCGGGCTCGCGATTTTCGTGCTGTCGATCTGGAGCATCGTGCTGCTGCCGCAGGGCTTCCTGCCGGCGCAAGACACCGCGCGCTCGGTGATGGCGATGGAGCTGCCGCCCGGCACCCAGATCGGCACCACCGAGAAGACCACCGAGCGGATCGTCACCATGCTGCGCAAGCGGCCCGAAGTGAAGAGCGTGTTCGTCGACGGCGGAAGGGTGCCGCCCGGCATCCAGGAGGTGCGGCGCGCCTCGCTGATCATCAACTACACGCCGAAGGGCGACCGCAAGATCACCCAGCGCGAGCTGGAACTGGCGATCAGCAAGGATCTCGATCTGGTCCCGGACATCCGCTACTGGTTCCTCGACGAGAACGGCCTGCGGGCGATCGCGCTGGTGGTGACCGGCGCCGACAGCAACATCGTCAACAACGTCGCGCAGGAACTGGCGGCGCAGATGAAGCGCATCCCGGCTCTGTCCAACGTCATCTCGGAGACCTCGCTGGATCGCCCCGAGCTGCGCGTCGTGCCGCGCGCCGATCTCGCCGCAAGGCTCGGCGTCTCGACCGAGAGCCTGTCCGAGACCATCCGCGTCGCCACCATCGGCGACGTCGGCCCGGCGCTCGCCAAATTCGACGCCGGCGACCGGCTGGTGCCGATCCGCGTCCAGCTCGAGGACAGCGCGCGCGGCGATCTGCCGACGCTGGAGCAGCTGCAGGTGCCGATCTTCGGCGGCCGCGGCTCGGTGCCGCTGTCGGTGGTGGCCGACGTCAAGTTCGACCAGGGGCCGACCAGCATCAACCGCTACGACCGCGAGCGGCAGGCGACGGTGGCGGCCGACCTCGTCGGCAACGCCGCGCTCGGCGACGCGGAGAAGCAGATCAAGGATCTGCCGGTGATGAAGTCGCTGCCGAAGGGCGTCCGCGTCAGCCCGTCGGGCGACGCCGAAAGCCTCGCCGAATTGTCCGACGGCTTCGCCACCGCGATCACCGGCGGCCTGATGATGGTCTACGCCGTGCTGGTGCTGCTGTTCGGCACCTTCCTGCAGCCGATCACCATCCTGTTCTCGCTGCCGCTGTCGATCGGCGGCGCGATCGGCGCGCTGCTGATCACCGGCAAGCAGCTCACCACGCCGGTGTGGATCGGCATTCTCATGCTGATGGGCATCGTCACCAAGAACGCCATCATGCTGGTCGAGTTCGCGCTCGAGGCGATCCGCGCCGGCAAGAGCCGGGAGGAGGCGATCGTCGACGCCGGCCAGAAGCGCGCCCGGCCGATCGTGATGACCACCATCGCAATGGTGGCCGGCATGATGCCGAGCGCGCTGGCCTTCGGCGCCGGCGGCGAATTCCGCTCGCCGATGGCGCTGGCGGTGATCGGCGGGCTGATTTTCTCCACCGTGCTGTCGCTGATCTTCGTCCCCGCCATGTTCATGATGATGGACGATCTCGGCCGCCTCGCCTGGCGCTTCGGCAGCAAACTCCTGAGCCACCGCGGCGAAGCGGAGAGTAGCGCGCGGCGCTGATACGCGGGTGATGATGGGGGCGGCGGTGATACGCGGACGCTGAGCTGCGCGCGCTGACTTGGTGGCAAGGCGTCGCCCCACCGCCACGTCGTCATTGCCGGGCTTGACCCGGCAATCCATCCTCTTCGTGATACTTCTCCTCGCGAGAAGCCATCCTTAAGCGCGCTGCGCACGCGATGGATGCGCGGGTCAAGCCCGCGCATGACGGAGGAAGTGGATGGTGGCGTTGTGCCTCACGTCGTCGGTCGACTTCATCTGTCAAACAGCCACGCCATTAGCAGCCACGCCCCCGCGTTCTCGCGGCGCATCGCGCCCGAGTTATGCCGCAGTCCCTTCGCCCTCTTTGGGAAGAGGGCGCGCGGAACGCCGGGTGCCCGATGCACCCGCGGC
>NZ_LJIC01000015.1 GCF_001295845.1 Rhodopseudomonas sp. AAP120
GCCCCCTCACCCGGATTGCTGCGCAATCCGACCTCTCCCCGCACGCGGGGAGAGGTCGGGCAGTGCTCGGGGCTCTGGATTGCTTCGCTGCGCTCGCAATGACGGCCAACACCACGCACGGCGCGCTCCCTCTCCCGCTTGCGGGAGAGGGTTGGGGTGAGGGCGACGCGAGCACCGCGCTGCTGTTGACGAATAATCAGTAGCACTCGGCCGCGCTGAGGCGCCCCCTCACCCGGATTGCTGCGCAATCCGACCTCTCCCCGCCCGCGGGGAGAGGTTGCGCCGTGCTTGGGGCTGGGCGGACCACAAGTTCGGGGAAGCGGAATAGCGAGAGCCGGAAAGACATTCGCTAACGACTGCAGTTCCAAGAACAACTATCTGCCGATAACGTCTCTACCAGCATGGCCGTTTCTAAAACGACCCTGCTCCGTTTGCGTGCTGGACCACACCGTAGATTTGCTCAAATCTGATCAGATCAGTCCGCTTCGCACCCACGCACGGCCATCGAGAGACACCCATGCAGACGTCCAACTATCTGTGCGCAGGCAGTCTCGCCGCTGCGCTCGCCGCCGGCACGGCCACCCACGCGCGCGCCGAGACCGCGCAGCTGCGCATCGCCCAGCAATTCGGCATCGCCTATCTGCCGCTGATCGTCGCCAGCCAGAACGGACTGATCGAAGAGGAAGCCAAGGCGCTCGGCATCGCGCCGCCGAAGATCGAATGGCTGCGGCTGTCCGGCGCCGCGTCGATGAACGAGGCGCTGATTTCCGGCAGCCTCGACTTTGCGACCGCCGGCATCGCGCCGATGATCCTGACCTGGGACAAGACGCGTAGCACCGCCAAGATCATCGGCGTCGCCGCGCTCGGCTCGATGGCCAACATTCTCACCACCAACAATCCGAACGTCAAAACGCTGGCGGATTTCACCGAGAAGGACCGCATCGCGCTGCCGTCGGTGAAGGTCGGCTTCCAGCCGATCGTGCTGCAGATGGCCGCCGACAAGGCGTTCGGCAAATACGACAAGCTGGACGACCTCACCGTCAGCATGCCGCATCCGGACGCCGCGGCGCAGCTGTTGTCGGGCCGCTCCGAGATCACCGCGCACTTCACCTCGCCGCCGTTCTCGCAGCAGGAGCTCGCCAGCGGCAAGGTGCACCAGGTGCTCAACAGCTACGACGTGCTGGGCGGGCCGCACACCTTCAACGTGGTGTATGCGACGACCAAGTTCGTCAATGATAACCCCAAGACGATTCAGGCGTTCGTGCGCGGCCTCGACCGCGCCAATGACTGGATCAAGGCCAACCCGAAGGATGCCGCCGCGCTCTACATCAAGGCCGAGAACTCCAAGCTGGCGCCCGAGCTGATCGAGAGCATCATCCGCGACAAGGACGTCAACTTCACCACCGCGCCCGAAGGCGCGCAGAAATTCGCCGACTTCGAGGCCAAGCTCGGCCTGATCAAACAGGCGCCGGCGTCGTGGCGCGATCTGTTCTGGTCCGGGCTCGGAGAAAAGCCCGGTAGCTGAGATGAACGTCGCGCCGCGCCTCAGCGAGCTGATCGAGAGCACCGCCGCGCCGCTGCTGGTGCTCGACCAAGTGAGTATCAGCTACGCGACACCCGGCGGCGAGCTGACGGCGGTGGAAGAGGTCGGCTTCACGCTGTCGGCCGGCGAACGGCTGGTGCTGCTCGGTCCGTCCGGCTGCGGCAAGTCCACGCTGCTGCGCGCGGTCGGCGGCTTCCTCAAGCCGCGCTCCGGCGAGATCCGGCTGAGCGGCCGCCGCATCGTCGCGCCCGGCCCGGACCGCATGACGGTGTTTCAGGAGTTCGATCAGCTGCTGCCGTGGCGCAGCGTGGTCGGCAACGTGCGCTACGCGTTGCAGCGTGGAAAGGGGCTGCCGCGCCGCGAGGCCGACGCGGTGGCGCGGCACTGGCTCGGGCGCGTCGGTTTGAAGAATTTCGCCGAGGCGTTTCCGCACACGCTGTCGGGCGGCATGAAGCAGCGCGTGGCGATCGCGCGCGCCTTCGCGCTGGAGCCGGCGCTGCTGTTGATGGACGAGCCGTTCGCCGCGCTCGACGCGCTGACCCGCCGGCAAATGCAGGACGAATTGTTGAAGCTGGCCGAGGAAACCGGCACGACTACACTGTTCGTCACGCACGGCATCGACGAGGCGATCCGGGTCGGCACCAGGATCATCGCACTGTCGCCGCTGCCCGGGCGGATCGCCGCGAGTTTCGAGGTGCCGCCCGCCAGCCGCGCCCGCGGCACCGCGAGCTTCGCCGCACTGGAGCAGGAGATCCAGCAGAGCGTCTTCGCCGATCCGGTCCCTGCGCATGTCTGACATCGCCGCACCGAAACCGATCCGCGCGCCGGCGCTGCACCGTGCGCTCACCGGCACGCCGTGGCGGCGCGCCGTGATCCTGATCGGCTTTGCGCTGATCTGGGAGCTGTATGCGCGCTGGCTCGACAATCCGCTGCTGCTGCCGACGATGGGCGCGACCTTCGCGGCACTGTGGTCGGCGATCCTGTCCGGCGAACTGCCGGACCGGACGGCGACCTCGCTGCGCGTGCTGATCACCGGCTACGCGCTGGGCGTCGCGGTTGCGGCGGTGCTGACGACGCTGGCGGCACTGTCGCGCTGGGGCAACGAGGCGCTCGGGCTACTCACCTCGATGTTCAACCCGCTGCCGGCGATCGCGCTATTGCCGGTCGCGCTGCTGTGGTTCGGCGTCGGCACGCCGAGCCTGATCTTCGTCATCGTGCACTCGGTGCTGTGGCCGGTGGCGCTGGCCTGCTATGGCGGCTTCCTCGCGGTGCCGCCGACGCTGCGCATGGCCGGGCGCAATCTCGGCCTGTCCGGCGGCCGGTTCGTGGCGGAGATATTAGTGCCGGCGGCCTTCCCGCAGATCCTGTCCGGGCTGCGGATCGGCTGGGCGTTCGCGTGGCGAACGCTGATCGCGGCCGAACTGGTGTTCGGCGTCAGCGCCCGCTCCGGCGGGCTGGGCTGGTTCATCTACACCAGCCGCGCCCAACTCGAGACCGCCAGCGTGTTCGCCGGCCTGCTCACCGTCATCCTGATCGGCCTCGTCGTCGAAGGCCTGATCTTCCGAACGCTGACGCGATTCACCGTGCAGCGCTGGGGACAGGAGCAGGGGTAGTGAGCGCAGAGCCTCCTGCACGAGGTCGTTTCAGGTGTAAGTCGAAGAACATCGCCGCGCACAGCGCGCTCCCTCGCCCCGCTCTTGCGGGGAGAGGGTTGGGGTGAGGGGCAGGCCGCGAGTCGCTGACTCTCGCTCGTCAAACAAACTAACGCTCGGCCGCGGGGAGACGCCCCCTCACCCGGATTGCTGCGCAATCCGACCTCTCCCCGCACGCGGGGAGAGGTGAACGACGCTCATTCCTGGCGACGTTACGCCTTCCCCGGCAGTGTGCCCATTGCCTTGCAGAGAATGCCGAGCATCACCTCGTCGGCGCCGCCGCCGATCGAGGTCAGGCGGCTATCGCGATAGGAGCGCGTCACCAGCGTCTCGTTCATGAAGCCCATGCCGCCCCAGAACTGCAGGCAAGCGTCGGGCAGTTCGCGGCCGAGTCGGCCAGCCTTCAGCTTGGCCATAGTGGCAAGATGCGTGACGTCCTCGCCGGCCACCAACTGCTCGGCGGCGCGGTAGACCAGCGATCGCAGCAACTCGACCTCCGTCTGCAATTCGGCGAGCCGGAAGTGGATCACTTGATTGTCGAGCAGCGGCTTGCCGAACGCCTTACGGCTGCGGGTGTAATCGATGGTGTCCTGGATCGTCTTCTCGTGCGACTTGAGGCAGGCGGCGGCGCCCCACAGGCGCTCCTCCTGAAACTGCACCATCTGATAGACGAAGCCCTTGCCCTCTTCGCCGATCCGGTTGCGCTTCGGCACCCGGACCTCGTCGAAATGAATCTGCGCGGTGTCGGATGAGCGCATTCCCATCTTGTCGAGCTTGCGTGCGATACTGACGCCCTTGGTCTTCATCGGCACGCAGATCAGCGACTTGTTGCGATGCACCGGGCCGTCGCCGGTGTTGCACAACAGGCAGATCCAGTCGGCCTGGGTGCCGTTGGTGATCCACATCTTGCCGCCCGAGATGACGTAGTCGTCACCGTCCGAGCGTGCGGTGGTCTTGATCGCCGCGACATCGGAGCCGGCGCTCGGCTCGGACACGCCGATGCAGGCGACGTAGTCGCCTGCGATCGACGGCGCCAGGAATTCCTTGCGCAGCTCGTCCGAGCCGAATTTCGCCAGCGCCGGCGTCGCCATGTCGGTCTGCACGCCGATCGCCATCGGCACGCCGCCGCAATTGATCGCACCGAGTTCCTCGGCCATCATCAGCGCGTAGGAGTAGTCGAGCCCCTGCCCGCCATATTCGACCGGCTTGTTGAGTCCGAGGAAGCCGAGATCGCCAAGCTTCTTGAACAGCTCGTGCGCCGGGAAGATGCCGTCCTTCTCCCATTCCTCGACATGCGGATTGATGTCGCTGGCGATGAACTTCTGCAGCACGCGGCGCGGTTCTTCGTGTTCTTGGCTGAATAGCATCGAGGTTTTGCCTTTTTACTACAGGTTCGGCCCCGTCATTGCGAGCGAAGCGAAGCAATCCAGCTCAGTGCACCGCGCTGGATTGCTTCGTCGCTTCGCTCCTCGCAATGACGGGGAGATTGATCACAATCCCATCTGCCGGCTGGCGAGGTCCTTCATGATCTCCTCGGTGCCGCCGCCGATGGCGTTGACCTTGACGTCGCGGTAGATGCGCTCGACCTTGACGCCGCGCATGTAACCGGCACCGCCGAAAATCTGCACCGCTTCGGAGGCGCAGAACGCCATGGTCTGCGTCGCCTGGTTCTTCAGCATGCAGATCTCGGCGATCGGGCTCTCACCCTGCTGCACGCGCCAGGCCAGCAGCTCCAGCATCGCCTGCGACGCAGCGACCTTCTGCGCCATGTCGACCAGCTTGTGGCGAATTACCTGATGCTTCGACAACGGCTTGCCGAAGGTGACGCGCTCCTTGGCGTAGGCGATCGACTCGTCCAGGCAGACCCGCGACGCCGCGATGCAGCCGGCCGCCATCGTCAGGCGCTCGCTGTTGAAGTTCTGCATGATGATCATGAAGCCGGCGCCTTCCTGCCCGAGCAGGTTGCCGGCCGGCACGCGGCAATTGTCGAAGTGCAGCGTCGCGGTGTCGGATGCCCACCACCCCATCTTCTTCAGCGACGTCCGGCTCAGCCCGGGCGTATCGCCGGGAATCAGCAGCAGGCTGACGCCGCCCGGCCCGTCGCCGCCGGTGCGCACCGCGGTGGTGATGTAGTCGGCACGCATGCCGGAGGTGATGAACGTCTTCTCGCCGTTCACCACGTAATGGTCGCCATCGCGCACCGCGCGGGTGCGCAGATTGGCGACGTCGGAGCCGCCGGACGGCTCGGTGATCGCCAGCGCCGAGATCTTCTTGCCGGACAAAATCTCCGGCAGCACCCGCGCCTTCAGCTCAGGCGAGCCGGCGCGCGCGATCGGCGGCGCGCCGATCGAATGGCTGTTGAGGCTGGCGCTGACGCCGCCGGCACCTGCCCGTGCCAGTTCCTGCGTCGCCACGATCCACATGAACTGGTCGGTCGGCGTGCCGCCATATTCTTCGGGGAAGCCGAGCCCCAGCAGCCCGATCGCGGCGGCCTTCTCGTAGAGTTCGCGGGGAAACCCGCCCGCCTCGTCCCATTCGGTGGCGAACGGTTCGATTTCCTTCTGAACGAAGCGGCGCACGACGTCGCGAAAGGCGACGTGATCGGCAGTGTAAAACAGCGAGTTGGTCAAGGCGGCACCCGGCAGTTGCGCGGCGAGGATGCCGGGAAAGCGTCGGCGTCACTTGCGTCGAGACGCTGATGGCGGATCGTCGCGATCGGGGAGCGCGCAGATGCCTCAGCGCCGCCTCTGCTCCGCAATAAAGGCCGCGATATTCCGTGTCTCGATCCGACTGAGCGCCATGCTCTCCATCTTGGGATGCGGCTCGAGCAGAAACGTGGCCAACCTGTCCTCGTCAAAGTCGGGCCGCGAAGCGATCGAGGCGAACGAAGGGACCAGATCGTTGCCCTTGCGCTGATCCTCCGAGACTAAGTGGCAACCGGAGCACCAGCGCTTGGCCAGCGTCTCACCATTCACGGCATCCGCTGCGGGGGCGGCTTGGGGGGCGAGCAAAAGCAACAGGCTGAGCATCAGTGCACGCATCTTCAATCCTCTTGTGCAACGGTCCGCCGGGCGGCCGCGAAATGAGCGGCGGGGCACATGCTATTTACTGGAAAGGTTCCACTCACGATAGTTAGACCCTCGACCGGGAATACCGCCAATCCCGCAGCGGCTTGCAAGAGGTTTCGCGCGGCGAAGAAAGATGCTTAATTGATAATCAATGGCAACTAGTTCCACCGCTTCTCTCCCATGCTGACCGCACAGCGCGATTCCCTCCGGCTGCTGCGTGCGATCCTGGTTGCGTCGGTCATTCTGCCGGCGGCCCTGTTCAGCTACGCAGGCTGGCTCGCCTATCGCTCGAACGAGGACAGCGCCGAGCGGCAGATCGACAAGACCCGCGATATCGTCACCGAACATGCGCTGAAGATCTTCGAATCGGTCGAGCGATCGATCGCCGAAACTTCGGAGATCATCCGCGACATGTCGGACGATCAGATCCGAGCCAACGAGGCGGCGCTCCACGAGCGGCTGAAGCGTTTGGCGGAAGGCTCCGAACAGATCAAGTCGATGTGGATCTTCGACAGGCACGGGCGGACGCTGGTCAACAGCATGCTGTACCCCTCGCCGCCCGGCGACTTCTCCGATCGCGATTACTTTCAGGCGCATCTGCCCCGGGATATCGGATTGTTCGTTGGCCGAACGTTGCAGCCCCGGCCGCCGTTCGGCGGCGCGCCGTTCTTCAGCGTCAGCGTTCGCCGCGCTACGCCCGATGGTCGTTTCGCCGGCGTGATCGAATCGTCGGTGCTGCCGGATTACTTCGAGGGCTTTTACGCCAAGGTCGGCCGCGAAAGCGGTAGCTACGCGGCGCTGGTTCGCGAAGATGGCGCCATCCTGGCCCGCTATCCCGCGATCGAGCACACCGATGCGACGGTGAAGACCGACGGCCTGATCGGACGAGCGATGATCGCCGGCAGTACCGAAGGCACGATCACCCAGGTGTCTTCGCTCGACGGAATCGAACGACGGGTCGCTTATCGCAAGCTGCCGAAGCTGCCGATCTACGTCTACGCCGGCCTGGAGACGCGCACGATCCGCAACATGTGGCTGTCGCAGCTCGGGGCCTATCTGCTGGTCGGCCTGCCGGCGACCGCGGCTCTGATTGCGATCGTCATGCTGGCGCTCGCCCGAACCCGCCGGCTTTACGAAGAAGCGGACCGCCGCGCGACCGCCGAGAACGCGCTGAAGCAGTCACAACGGCTGGAATCGCTTGGCCGGCTGACCGGTGGCGTCGCCCACGACTTCAACAATCTGCTGATGGTGGTCGGCGGTTCGGTTCAGAAGCTGCGGCGGCGCCACACCGACCTGCAGGATCGCCGCACTCTCGATATGATCGATTCCGCGGTCGCCAAAGGCGCCGGCTTGACCCGGCAGTTGCTGTCGTTTTCGCGGCGACACAACGTCGCGGCGAAGCTCGTCGACCTCGGGGACAGCGTGACGAAGTTCGCCGACGTGTTGCGCCAATCGGTGCGCAGCGACATCGCCATCGACATCGAGCCGCCGACAGAGCGAATTGTCGTTGAGATGGATCCGAACGAATTCGAGATCGCGTTGCTCAATTTGGCCCTGAATGCGCGCGATGCGATGCCGGACGGCGGCCGCATCAGCGTCTCGATCCGGACCGAGACGCTGAAGAATTTCGGTCCCCGCAAGCTGACCGGTGACTACGCTATCCTCGGCTTCGCCGACACCGGCGTCGGCATTCCAGAGGAAATTCGCGACCGCATCTTCGAGCCCTTCTTCACCACCAAACCGGTCGACCGTGGCACCGGTCTGGGACTCAGTCAGATCTACGGCTTCGTCCAGCAGTCCAGTGGCGCCATCACGGTCGAAAGCAAAATCGGCCGGGGCACCCGCTTCGACTTGTTCCTGCCGCGCTCGGCAGAAGCGCCTGCCGATGAAGCGGCGGATGCAGCCGCGGTGCCGGCGCAGGCCGACAAAACTGCGACTCTGTTGCTGGTCGAAGATCATCCCGACGTCGCAGCTGTTGCCACCGACTACGCGGAGCAATGCGGTTTCGCGGTCGTGAAGGCTGCTTCCGCGGAGGCGGCGCTCGAACTGCTGAACAGCCATCGCGATATCGACCTGGTGTTCAGCGACATCGTGATGCCGGGCATGAGTGGTCTGGAACTCGCCCGGCTGATCCGCGACCATCATCCGGAGACGCCGGTGGTGCTGGCCTCCGGCTACAGCGACCGCAGCGCATCTGCGCTGGCCGAAGGATTTCCGCTTCTGCAGAAGCCTTACACGCTTGAAGCGTTGCGCAAGGCACTTGTCCAGGCCCTGCATGGGCGGTCGACCGCCGCCGAATAGCACGATGCGGCGGCGCCGGGCGCCGCCGCATCCAGTTCCAGCCGATCCGTAACGGCTGAGCTTCGCTTACCAGTGGCGATGGAAGTGGCCATGGCCGAACCGCGGTCCGCCATAACCAGCGCGGATCACCGGTCCACGATAGTAGCCGTAGGACGACCGATAGCCCCCATAGGGGCGATAGCCGCCGTAGTAGACCGCGCGCGGACGGGCGTAATAGCGCGGGCCGCCGTAGCCCCAGCCGCCGTAATAGCCCGGGCCGCCATAGTAGCCGGCATAGCTCGGGCCATAGCCGTAATACGGGCCGCCGCCGTAATATCCGTAGCCCGGGCCCCAACCATAACCGCCGGATGCGGCGCCGGCGATCAACGCGCCAGCAGCGATGCCACCGACGAGGGCCGGCCCCCAGCCGCGTTGCGCATGCGCGGGCGCTGAGGCGGTGACTACCGCCAGAGTAGCTGCTGCACCGAGAACCAAAGCTGTCTTCTTCATATCGACTCCCTTCGCGAGGTTACCGTTGCTTCATAACCGCGCATTATTTGAAAGGTTGCTGGAACCACGCGACCGCAGCCCTGCAACACGCAAAGCGTACGGCAACGCTCGCTCGGCGCACCGCAGGCGGAGCCTCGGGGAGGGAGAGCCTTAGATGGCTCGATCAGGGTTTCGAGACGCCGATCGGCTGAGCGGTGACGATGTTGAATTTGGTCAGTTCGTCCGGTTTGAATACGAACAACCGATCCTTCGGCGTTTCCATCGCGTGGACCCAGACCTGCAGATCGATGCCCATTTCTCCGAGATAGCGCTGACACCGGGCAGAAATCCGCTGCGCGTCGCTCATCCCATCGCGCGGCACAGAATCGGCGTCGGCGGACTTCGCCGCAAAAACCTGGTGGACGCCGATCGAGGACTTGTCGCCAGCACGGCGTTCCACGCCTCCGAAGAACACCAGCGGACAGGACGAGGCACAGTACTTCCCGGCCTCCACGGCGGTCGCGAGTTTGCGCTCGCGGATCAGCCGCCCCATCACCATCGCGTCGCTGACAGAGCCCCCAGGAGAATTCAGCACCACCGTCTTGATGTACTCGCCGTGCCGCTCGATCGCCGCCGCGAAGGCGCCCGCCGTGCCTGGTGTGATCGTGCCCGAGGCCATCAACCTGTTGCCGCCGACCAGATCGAACGTCATCGGCTTGCCGAGGGCACCGTCCGGCTGCGGCAGCGGTGCCAGACGATCGCGTCCGGGCAGCCACGGCGACAGGATCGCGGGCAGCGAAGGTAAGCCCTCCGGGGCCTCACGCTGCGCCGGCGCCACTTCGCCCGCTTCGGTCGCTCCCCAGCCATTGGCACTGGCGAGATCGAAGCCGAGCGCACCGATCGATAAGACCACCAGACCGCGAAACACCAAGCGCAGCACGGCGTCTTCCGGATTGCCGGACAGCCAGTCGTGGAAGCGTTGCGTCAGACCGGTCATCGATCCGCCAACACTTACTTGTTGTGTCGTGCCGAGGACAGCGCGGTCACATTCTCGTCGGTTGCGACGACCGGCTCTGCGGCTGACTCGACTGGCGATGACCTGGCCGGCTCCGCCGTCAATTGGACGGCCCGGCTCGCCTGTTCCACCTCGCGTGCCATCTTCAACGCGGCCATCATCTCGGCTGCGGTCATCGCCGAGGCACTGGCCGCCGGCAGGCCTTCGCGACGGATCGCCGCGTGCACGACACACAGGATCAGCACCAACACTGCGGGCATCAGGTCGATCGAGATTGCACCAGCCCAGCTCGGGATGAAGTCGCCGGCATATCGGAGCACGGCCTCGGCCGGCGACATCGCCTGGAAACGGGCCGGCTCAATCCGCCGCATGTCGAGGATTTTGTCGGCGGCGCTGGCGAGCGACGCCGCCTGCGCAGCGATCGCGGTCTCGACCTTGCCGACCACCGCCGTCTGCCGCTCGGCAAGATCGACGCTACGGCCGCCGGCCGACGGCGCGATGAAGCTCGATGATAACGAGGTTGCGGCGCGCTTCACCGCAGGAGCGACCGAAGTCTGCTGCAGATTGGCGATTACCCCCATCAGCGCCAATGACTCAGTAGCGAAACCGTCGCTGCGCTCGCTGATCGGACCGCGATCAGACACCAGCTCCCGCATCTTGGCGAGGTGCTTGCCGCCCTCTTCGAACAGCACCGCGACGCGCTTGCCCGAGGCTTCGACTTCCTTGCCGAGGCTGTCGAGCTGGGCCGACATCTGCGTAAGCAATTGCACCACCGTACCCGAGCCGGAAGTGCCGGTCAGCGAGCCCGCGCGCTCGGCGTCGGCGAGCTTCGCGAAGCGCGATGCGGCGATCTGGATATCCGGCAGAAGTCCCTGCGCAGCGATAGCGTTGGTGTTTGCAGCATCCAGATCGCGCGTGTAGTCCTGCACCGTGATCGAGAGATGCTGGCGGATCGCAGCGGCCCCGGCGAGCGCCGACGCGTTCAGCCAGGACGACATCGCCACGATCATCAGCGATCCAAAGATCATGCAGCCGAACATCAGCGCCCGCCCGGTACGATCCACCACGTGCGGCATAAACTGCATGAGGAACACCCAGAACGCGTAGATCCCGACCGACACCGCAACGGAGTAGATCAGCGCCGCGAAAAACACCGTCGTCGGACTGCCGTTGAGCAGCTCGCGCACGCCCAGATAGGTGTAGACGCCCGCGCCGAGCGCGAGGATCGCCGTGGTCAGCTTGAGCATCACTTCGAGACGGTCGACCCCGCGCGACAAAAGCAGCGACGAGGGAACCAGCTTGCCGGCGTGAGCGGCGGAAGCAGAGGATGACGGAACAGCGGCCGGTTCGGCGGCAAGGGGCATGAGCATATCCGGATGATGCGACAATTGCGCACGACCAACGCCCCCCGCGGGTTCATACTCCGCAACGCTTAGTTGTGAATTCGGACCAGATTGTGGTGAGGTAGCGTACGCTCTTCACCGCGTCATGACCTCAGAAATGTGCGTTGATCCGCAGCATCGCCTGCTGACGCTCGTGATTGTCGAGATCGAGCCATCGAGCGTCTCCGGCAGCACGCCCCGCGACCTGGATCTGCCAGGTGCCGGACAGTCCAAGTGTGCTGGTGAGACTGTAGGAGAACGTCGGTCCGACATAGACAGCCTCTCCCACGAGGCGATCGAGGCCGCCGCCATCATAGCTGCGGAGGTAGCGGGTCCCGACACCGATCAGCAAGCCGGGTTTCAACTGATAAGATAGAGCGGCGTGCAGGGCGAACTCGGAGTCGTGGGCGGTCACCCCCGTGGCATGCGTTCGCGTGACGCCCGTCCCGTACCACACGTTGAACGCGGCGAACCAGCGATCCTCGACCAGTTCCTTGTCGAACAGCGCCGCGAACTCTGCGCCGTATTGCTCGACGCGCAGACCACTGCCGTCGTCGATCCGGTTCCATCCCGGCTGCGCATGCAGGGTCAATCCGAAAGGAGCCGTTGCTCTGTCGATCAGCTTGGCGCGAAATTCCAGGGTGGCGCCGTTGAAGCTGACATGGTGGCGATCGTCGAAGCCGGCAACCCCATCGATCCGCTGTGCACCGAGCGCGAAGCCGGGCGCGATACGGAAACGATCGGACAGGGTGTATTTGATCTGGTTCAACGTCGCGAGCGTGGCATAGCGGCCATCACGCTTTCCGAATGCTGCGACATTCTCCATTTCAAGTTCAATCTCGCCGACCCGGCCAATGTCGGACCCCATCGTGAAACCGAAGATGTGCTCGGTGTCGGCGCCTTCGGCATGTCCAGGCGCCTCGCCGCCTGCTAATGCGAAAAGGCGCGTGCTGCGGCCCCCCTGGGGTTCGTTGGATCCGCTCTTCCTCGGCAAATGCCGTCGGCGCATCGCAGAGCACCCCGAACGACAGCAAGGCCGCCGACAGCCACGGCGAGATCCGCGTTCCCGGGGCGCCCGCCAGCGCCTCGTCCCCTAGTCTCCCGGTCACCCTGACCTCCGCCTTCCCTGAGCCCGCCAAGGCCGCCTATATGCACATGCGACTTATTTGCATTAAAAGAACAGATCGATTGGCCGAATGCAACAGTAAAGCGAGAACTGAATGCCGAAGCCGGACAGGAGAAGAAGGAGCCCCGGGGCTGGGCGGGGAAAGCCCCGGGGCTGGGTCACCGCCGACCGGGGGAGGTCTCGGCGCTGACAAGTCGGTTCGCAACGAGTGCTTCGGGCTTCGACTGAGGGACCGAGCTCGGAGGCGCGCATTGCGAAGACGAAGGTCCTTGGCTAAGCCGGTGGTCGTCAAAGTGGCTCAACAGGACGATGCTTCTGACGACTGTGATGCACCCGCCGCGGCTGAAGGAAAAGCCTAAGTTCCAACGGTGGTTGGCCATGCGCTAACCCACCCCGCGCAATCGGTGGGTGCGAATTATCCTCAAATCAACGGGCCAGGCGCGCCGCAGATCAACTTACCGCCAATCCGACAACCCCGTCGCGGAGCCGGCGCAGGCCAAGCTCTTTACGGCCTCGCGCCCGGCTTCTAACGTCACCTTCAGATCAGCGAACGCCTTCCGAATGAACCGACCTCAGACTTTCATCCCGCGCCTCGAATCGATGCGCGGCATCGCTGCCCTGTTGGTTGCAGCATCTCATGTGGTGCAGGCCCCGACGGGTCCAACGACCGAACTGCTGACGCATCCCGGCGTCGAACTCAGCACCGGCAGTCGCGTGCTTTATGCGACGATCGTGCACGCGGTCGATGGTCTGCAGGCCGTGATCTTCTTTTTCGTGCTCAGTGGATTTGTCCTGACGCGCTCCCTGCTGCGGGAGCCGAGCCCCTCCCCTGCGCAGGCGGCCGAATTCGTCATTGCGCGCCTGTTCCGGTTGTATCCGGCGATCATCTTCGCGATCGGATCGTTCGCTGCCGCGTCAGCGCTGCTCGGCGCACCACCCGCGCTTTCGACTATCCTCAAGAACATGGCGCTGATCAGTACATCCCTCAACGGCGTGATGTGGTCATTGCAGCTCGAGCTGCTGGCCATTCCCGTGATCTACGTGATGTATCTCCTGCTGCTGCGGGGGACACGCCTTGCGGTCATCGCATCGATCACGATTTCACTGAGCCTGGTCGTGATGTCGTTCGATCCGTCCATCCACAAAATCCTCGGCGAACCGCCGCTGCAGCTGTTCTATGCCTTCACATTCGGCTGTTTCTGCGCCGCGGCCTCCGGCCGCCTGGCGTCGCGGCTGACTCCGATGCAGGCCAATATCGCGATCGCGATATTCATCATCCTGTTCTTCACGGCGCGTCCGCTGCTCGGACCCGCATCGACCTGGCGATTCCTGGTCAACTCGCTGAGCGCCTGGGCGATGATCTATCTCGTCGCCTATGGTCCTCGCGCTTCGCTTCTCAACGTGCTCGACCACCCGATCGCGCACTGGCTTGGCAAACTGTCGTTCAGTTACTACCTGTTTCACTTCCTGACGATCACGCCGGTCTGGAATCACCCCGAGTTCCTGGCCTGGCTGATCGACACGGTGGGGTTGCCGAGACCGGTGATCGCCTTGCTGATCTTTGCGGCCAGCACCATGGCGGCGATGGCGTTGGCCTATATCTGCTACAGCTTCGTCGAACTGCCGGGTATTCGTCTCGGGAGGAGCGTCCGCAGTCTGCTCTCTCCGCGCGTCCGAGGCGTGCCGGCCCGCTGATCATCCGCGGGCGCCGAGTCGGCAGGCACGATCCGAACAGGCCTGTGGGCCACCGCATCCAGGCCGTCCACCTCGCTGCCGAGATGTCGTAGGTTGCCTTCGATTCGCCGCGCCCTTCAGCGAAGCGTCGACGTCCTTGCCATCGTTCCGAGAGACTTCCAGTGCCGAAAATCGCGTCCATCATCGCCACCGAACTCGCCGTCCGTGAAGAACAGGTTCAGGCTGCCATCGACCTGCTCGACGGTGGGGCGACCGTCCCGTTCATTGCGCGCTATCGCAAGGAAGCGACCGGCATGCTCGACGACGCGCAATTGCGCACGCTGGAAGAGCGGTTGACCTATCTGCGCGAGATGGACGCGCGGCGCCTCGCCATCATCGACAGCATCAAGGAACAGGGCAAGCTGACGCCAGAGATAGAGAAGGCGCTGCTCGCCGCCGACACCAAGGCGCGGCTCGAGGACATCTATCTGCCGTTCAAGGAGAAGCGCCGCACCAAAGCGCAGATCGCGCGCGAGTGCGGGCTGGAGCCGCTCGCCGATCTGCTGCTGCAGAATCCCGACAAGGATCCGCAGGCCGAGGCCGCCGCCTATGTAAAGGCCGAGGGCGAGCATCCGGTCGCCGACGTCAAGGCCGCGCTGGAAGGCGCGCGCGCGATTCTGGTCGAGCGCTTCTCCGAGCACGCCGACCTCACCGGGAGCCTGCGCGAAGCGATGTGGAGCCGCGGTCAGATCAAGGCCAGCGTGCGCGACGGCAAGAAAACCGCCGGCGCCAAGTTCGCCGATTATTTCGACTTCTCCGAGCCCTACGAAAAGCTGCCGTCGCATCGCATTCTGGCGCTGCTGCGCGGCGAAAAGGAGGAGATCCTGTCGCTCGATTTCGGCGACGGCGAAGATCCCGACTCCAAAGAGCCGACGCAATACGAGAACCGTATCGCTGCCACGTTCGGGATCTCGCGCAAGGGCCGGCCGGCCGATGGCTTCCTGTCCGACTGCGTGCGCTGGGCGTGGCGCACCCGGATCAAAACCGGGCTGGCGCTCGACGTCCGAATGCGGCTGTGGCAGCAGGCGGAGAAGGAAGCGGTACGCGTGTTCGCCGCCAATCTGCGCGACCTGCTGCTCGCCGCCCCGGCCGGTGGCCGCGCCACGCTGGGCCTCGATCCCGGCTTCCGCACCGGCGTCAAGGTCGCGGTGATCGACCGCACCGGCAAGTTCGTCGATCACACCACGATCTATCCGCACGAGCCGGCGCGGAAGTGGAACGAGAGCATGCTCGAGCTGGCGCAGCTGTGCGTCAAGCATCGTATCGAGCTGGTGGCGATCGGGAACGGCACCGCGTCGCGCGAGACCGAAAAGCTGGTCGCGGATCTGATGAAAGCCAAGCCCGACCTCAAGCTCACCAAGGCGATCGTCTCCGAGGCCGGCGCGTCGGTGTACTCCGCGTCCGAATTCGCCTCGAAGGAATTTCCCGACCTCGACGTCTCGATCCGCGGCGCGGTGTCGATCGCGCGGCGGCTGCAGGATCCACTCGGCGAGTTGGTGAAGGTGCCGCCGCAGTCGATCGGCGTCGGGCAGTACCAGCACGACCTCAATCAGTACACGCTGTCGCGCGCGCTCGATGCCACTGTGGAAGACTGCGTGAACGCTGTCGGCGTCGATCTCAACACCGCCTCGGCGCCGCTGCTGGCGCGGGTGTCGGGCATCGGCGAAACGCTCGCGCAGAACATCGTCGCGCATCGTGACGCCAACGGCCCGTTTCCGAGCCGCGCCAAGCTCAAGGAGGTGCCGCGGCTCGGACCGAAGGCGTTCGAGCAATGCGCCGGCTTCCTGCGCATCCGCGACGGCGAAAATCCGCTCGACGCCTCCGGCGTGCATCCGGAAGCCTATCCGATCGTCAAGAAGATCCTGGCGGCCACCAAGAGCGACATCAAGGCGCTGATCGGCCAGACCAAGACGCTGCAGACGCTGCGGCCGGCAGAGTTCGCCGACGACAAGTTCGGCATCCCGACCGTCACCGACATCATCAAGGAACTCGATAAGCCCGGCCGCGATCCGCGACCGGAGTTCAAGACCGCGACCTTCCAGGAAGGCGTCGAGAAGATCACCGACCTCAAGCCCGGCATGATCCTCGAAGCCACCATTACCAACGTCGCCGCGTTCGGCGCCTTCGCCGATATCGGCGTGCATCAGGACGGCCTGATCCACATCTCGGCGATGTCCGAGCGGCGGATCAACGATCCGCGCGAGGTCGTCAAGCCGGGCCAGGTAGTCAAGGTCAAGGTGCTGGAAGTCGACGTGCCGCGCAATCGCATCGGCCTGACGCTGCGGATGTCCGACCCGATCCCGAAGGCCGGCGAGCGTCGCCAGTCGGGCGGCGGCGGAGCCGGGGCCAAGCTGATCGATCGCCATCGGCCACGCCCCGAGACCAGCGGAGGTGGTGGTGCTTTCGCGGCCGCCCTCGCCAAGGCCGCTGAGAGCAGCAAGAATCGGCAGAAATCGAAGTAGTGCGATAGTGGGCGCGGAGCCGGCCGTCCGACACAGCGGCTCCGACTGCTGCGCATCGAGGCTTGCTGCTCGAGGCGCATCCCGTCGACCCGCCCTCTTCGAACTTGCATTGCGGAGCGACCTGTTCGAGTGATGCGGTTGCAGCATGGGCGCGGTCCGGCGTGCTGCATCCCGCTAACTGGCGCCGCCCGACGACTTTGGGTAAAGTGGGGCGGATCGGAACATAGCAGCGGGATTCATGACTTCAGCGGCCGGCCCACTCGTCGTGATCGTCGATGACGATGCCGACATCAGAGAGGCTCTGGCCGGCCTGTTTCTTTCGGTAGGCAACAGAGTTGCGCTGTTCTCTTCCGCTCAGCAGCTTCTGACGGCGGGCGTGCCAACCGACGCCAATTGCATGATCCTTGATGTCCGCTTACCCGGTACCAGCGGCCTCGACCTCCAGGATATCCTATCGCGGCTGAATGTCCGCATCCCGATCATCTTCATGACCGGCTACGGCGATGTCCCCATGACTGTCCGCGGCATGAAGGCCGGAGCCGTGGACTTTCTCACCAAACCGTTTCGAGATCAGGAGATGCTCGATGCGGTGGCCGCCGCTACCGAACTGGATCGCAAACGTCGCGAGGCAGACGGTAGGCGCGACGAGATTCTGCAACGCTTCCGGACGCTGACTCCGCGCGAGAAGCAGATCTTCGAGATGGTCGTAGCCGGATCGATGAACAAGATCGTCGCCGCGGACCTCGGCCTCAGCGAGATCACCGTCAAGATTCATCGCGGTCGGGTCATGAAAAAGATGAGCGCGCGCTCACTCGCCGATCTGGTGAGAATGGCGGAGTTGATCTGCCGCGACGCTGGCGGAACCGACATTAAACCATCGTATGACTTATAAGGCCACAATGGCTGCCGCACTGTCGGGAGCCGGCGGATCGTGCTGGATCGCCCCTTGAGGATGGCAGACTTGACCATCGGCAAGATCATCTCGGTGATAGACGACGACGAAAATGTCCGGATCGCCATCGAGGGACTGATCAAATCACTCGGCTTCGAATCCCGTGGCTTTGCTTCGGCGCAGCAATATCTGGAGTCTGGGCTGATCGCCGCGACTGCATGTCTGATCACCGACGTGCAAATGGCCGGCCTCAATGGCCTCGACCTTTATGCACGATTGGTCGCAGAAGGTGGCGCGCCGCCGGTGATCTTCATCACGGCCTTCCCCGACAAAAGGATTGAGGCACGCGCGCTGGCTCTCCAAGCCGTCGGCTTCCTGAGCAAGCCTTTCGATCCTCAGGTTCTGGTCCAGTGTATTCATCGCGCGATCACCCCGCAGAGCGGGAGGGGACCGGACTGATGGATCCTGCGCACCACCCAAGCGGATCGGACCCGTTCCGGGTCGTCACGGCTCCCTTGCGGTTCATGAGGCGCAATGGCCGCTATGCCATCTACCAGGTACAGGACGATCTTGGCCCAGCGTCGCTGCTCCTCATGGGAGAGTCGTGCGATCCCGCCGTCGTGCAGCGACTGGCGCAGGAATTCGCCATCGCGCGCGACCTCGACCCGGAGCTCGTCGTTCATCCTCGCGAGTTGGTCTCCGCCGAAGGGCGAATCGGGCTTCTGGTCGACGATCGCGATGCGCGTCCCCTTGCCGAACTACTCGATCAGCCTCTCGACGTCGCCCGGTTTCTCCGGCGAGCGGTCGGGCTGGCTCACGCGCTGAGCTACGTCCATCTGCGAGGCTTCATTCACCGCAATCTGAGTCCGGACACCATCTGGATCGACCCTGCCGACCACGTTTGGCTGACCGGGCTGGCGGGAGCCTCGCGATTTCATCGCGAACGCCCCGATCTCGCAATCCACGAATCGCTCGTCGAGTCACCGATCTACATGTCGCCGGAACAGACCGGACGCGTAAACCGCTCGATCGACGCTCGCAGCGACCTCTATGTTTTGGGGATCGTGCTGTATCAGATGATCGCGTCGGGCGACCTGCCGTTTGTCGCCAGCAGCTCCACGCAGTGGATCCACTACCACATCGCCCGAGCTCCCAATCCATTTCCCTCCGCGCGTCCCGAGACCGTGGTGATCGAACAGCTGATTTTCCGGCTGCTATCGAAATCGGCCGACGATCGTTACCTCACCGCCGCCACCGTCGAGCGCGACCTGCGATCCTGCCTCGTCGCCTGGGAAGCGTACCACACGACGGCCGGGGTCAGGCTGACGGCCCAGGACGCCTGCGGCGTCATCCGCATGAGCGAGAAGCTCTACGGACGCGACGCCGAGATCAACCGGCTTCTCTCCGCCTATCATCGCGTCGCCTCCACCGGATCGACCGAATGGGTGCTGATCTCCGGCTATTCGGGCGCGGGCAAATCTTCAGTTGTCAACGAACTACGCAAGACGTTGACGCCGAGCAACGGCTTGTTCATTTCCGGCAAGTTCGATCAGTACAACCGCGATATCCCCTTCGCCACGCTGGCGCAGGCGTTCCAATCCTTCGTGCGGCAGATCCTCGGCGAGGACGAGGCGGAGCTGGCACGCTGGCGGGATCGGCTCTGCGACTCCCTTGGCGCCAACGGCGAACTGATGGTCAATCTCGTTCCAGAGCTGGCGCTGCTGATCGGCGATCAACCCGCAATCCCCGATCTGCCTCCCCAGGAAAGCCGCGGCGGGTTTCAAGCCGTGCTCAGCCGTTTTCTCGCCGCCCTCGCCAGGCCGGAACATCCGCTGGTTGTGTTTCTGGACGACCTGCAGTGGTTCGACACCGCGACGGCAGAATTCCTGGTCAGGATCGCGGGCACGCCGGAGATCAGCCACCTCCTGATGATCTGCGCCTACCGCGACAACGAGGTCGGCGATTCCCACCCCCTCGCCGCGGCGTTGAACGATATCCGACGCCATGCGGCGCACCTGGACGAAGTTCGATTGCCGGCGCTGACCTTCGAGAACGTGCGGAGCCTCGTCGCCGACGTTTTGCGCAGTGAGCCTGAGCGCGTCTCGCCGCTGGCTGCGCTGATCCACCGCAAGACCGATGGAAATCCATTCTTCGCCATTCAATTCTTCTCATCGCTGGTTCACGAGCAGCTTCTCGTATTCGATGCGCTCCGTCACGAGTGGACCTGGAACGTCGATCTGATCGACGCCAAGGGCTACACCGACAACGTGGTCGATCTGATGTCACGGCGGCTCGACAAGCTGCCGCCGGTCGCCTTGAAGATCGTCAAGGTATTCTCGTGTCTCGGCATGTATGCCGACGCCGAAACGCTCGGCCGGCTGTGTGAGTTGCCGGAAGATCGGGTTCACGCTGGTCTGCAGGAACTGGTGGCCAGCGAATTGGTACTACGCGCCGGATCCGACTATCGCTTCGTCCACGACCGCGTGAGGGAAGCTGCCTATCGGCTGATACCCGCGGCTGATCTGGCAGCGCAGCATCTGTTCATCGCTCGTCAGCTGGCGGCCGATGCGGGACTGTCACCATCGTCGGATGTGATTTTTCAGATCGTCAACCACTACAACTCGGGCGCCGCACTCGTCTCGGCGGCGGCGGAGCGGCTGACGATGGCGAAATACAACCTCGAGGCCGGCAACGCTGCGCGACGGGCGATCGCTCACCAATCCGCATTGATCTACCTGACGGCTGCCCGCTCTCTTCTGACCAAGCAGGAATGGCGAGAGCACCGCGACCTAGCGTTTCAGATCGAATACCTGCTCGCAGAATCCGAATTCCTCACCGGCCGTCCGACTACCGCCGAGGCCCGGCTGCGGAGCCTGCGGCCCGAAGCGCCCGACGAAGTCGACAAGGCTGCTGTCGTCGCATTGCAGATCACGCTCTACACCGCGATGGATCGCAGTGCCGACGCCGTGAGCACTTGCCTCGACTATCTGAGCGAGGTCGGCATCGTTTGGCCCCGACGACCCAGCCGCGACGACGCGCGCGCCGAGTATCAACGCCTGGCGCGGCGGCTCGACGGCCTCTCGATCGCCGCGCTGCTGGATCTGCCGATCGCGACCGATCCGAAGCATTGCGCCTCTCTCGGCGTCATGACTGCGGCGCTGGCGCCCGCCTTCTTCACCGATCTCAATCTGGTTTGCCTGATCCTGTGCCGGATGGCGAATCTCAGCATCCACCACGGCAACAGCGACGCTTCCGCCCTGGCCTATGCGTATCTCGGGATGGTGGCCGGGCCGACCTTCGGCGACTACCGTGCTGCGCTCAGTTTCGGTGAACTCGGCCTTCGTCTCGCCGAACAACGCGGCCTCGACAAATACAAAGCACGCGTTGACCTCACCTATGGGGCTCACGTCCTGCCCTGGGCCAGACCACTGACGGAGTCGCAGAAATACCTGCGTCGCGCATTCGACGAATCCAACGAGACCGGGGATCTGACGTATGCCGGATTTTCGTCCTGCACGCTGATCACCAACCGCTTGGACGCCGGCGACCTGCTCGACGACATCGAGCCCGAAGCGGCGGCCCGGCTCCACCTGATGCAGCGCGCCAAATTCGGATTGATCGTTCACATTATGACGACCCAGCTTCAGCTCGTACGGATGCTGAAGGGCGACACCGACGCCTTCGGTTCGCTCAACGATTCCCGTTTCGACGAGACCGAGTTCGAACAGCAACTCTCGACCAATTCCAGCCTCGATATCGCGACCTGCTGGTTCTGGATCCGGAAGATGCAGGCTCGCTATTTCGCCGGCGAGTTTGCCGAGGCCTACGTTGCGCTGGAGAAAGCCACGCCTCTTCTGTGGACCACCTTCGGTCATTTCGAGTACGTCGTCATGTGCTTCTATGGTGGACTTGTTCAGGCCGCCTACTACGACTCCGCGCCCGCGAGCCTGCGCGAGACATTGAAGGCTGGACTGGTCGAAGCACATCGCCAGATGTCGGAATGGGAAATCCATTGCCACGAGAATTTCGAGGGCCGCACAGCCGTGCTGGCCGCTGAGATCGCACGGATCGACAACCGGCCGTTCGACGCAATCCGGTCTTATGATCGCGCCATCTCATCTTCACAGCGCCACCGCTTTCTGCAAATCGAAGCGATCGCGCACGAACTGGCTTCCCGTCTCTATCATCGCGAGGGCCTGCAAACCGGTTACGAAACGCATCTGCTGCGAGCGCGCGACTGCTATCATCGCTGGGGCGCCGTCGGGAAGGCGAAGCAGATCGAGCGACAACACCCCGGCCTCGGCCTGCTGGCAGCGCCGACTGTGCCACCGGAATTCGCCGACAGCTTCGACCTGGCGACCGTGGTCAAGACCTCGGAGGCGGTCTCGAACGAACCGGGCGTTTCTCGTCTGATGGAAACGCTGATGACTCTGGTGATCGAACACGCCGGCGCGCAGCGCGGTCTGCTGATCATCCCGCAGGGCGACGAGCTGCGTGTGCGCGCGGAAGCCAGAACGAGCCAGGAGGGCATTCGCGTTTCGCTACGCGATGAGAGCGTGTCGGCCGCCGAATTGCCGATCACGATCGTCAACGTCGTCACCCGCACCGGGGAAGCTGTGATGCTCGACGATGCGCGCGCCAGCGGTGCTTTCGTCGACGATTCCTACATCGCCTCCGTCCAATGCCGATCGGTCCTGTGCCTGCCCCTGATTAAACGCACCAAGCTCGTCGGCATCATCTTCCTCGAGAATAATCTCGCGGCCGGCATTTTTACCCCCGCGAAGCTGACAGTACTCAAGCTTCTGGCGTCGCAGGCTGCGATGTCGTTGAAGAACGCACTGCTAGAGGAGAAGGACGCGCTCGTCGAAGCGCTGCAGAAATCTCAATCCGAGCTGATGCGGATGTCGCGGCTCACCGCCATCGGCGAATTGGTGATCTCGATCGCGCACGAGATCAATCAGCCTTTGACCGCGATCATCACCAATGCCGAGGTCTGCGTGAGATGGCTGAACAACGACAAGCCGTCGACCGAGGAAGCCAGGAATGCGGCCCGCCGGGTGATCGAAAACGGCCGCCGCGCCGCGGACGTGGTTCAAACCATCCGAGGCCTCGCAGTCAAATCGTCGCCCAAGATGTCCGCCGTGGATATCAACGATGTCGTCATCGAAATGCTTTCGATCATCCAAAGCGAGCTTCGCCAGCACACCGTTCAACTCGAGACGGACCTCACCGATACCGACAGCACGGTGCTGGGGAACAGAGTCCAGCTCCAGCAGGTTTTGCTCAATCTGACGATGAATGCCATCGAGTCGACAGCGGCGATCGAAGGCCGGCGAACGCTCCACGTCGCGACGCGGTCGGCCGAAAGCGACACCATCATGGTCACCGTCGCCGACAACGGCCTCGGCTTCGATGAAGACCGCATCGATCAGCTGTTTGAGGCGTTGGTGACGACTAAACCGCACGGCATGGGCATGGGGCTGTCGATCAGCAAGTCGATCGTGGAAGCACACGGCGGCCGACTTTGGGCGACGTCGGTCAAGCCGCGCGGCGCCGCCTTTCACTTTTCGCTGCCCCGGTCATCGCCTGATCCGGGCGATCGCATCGAGTGAATGTTCAAGCCACCGTGCGAACCGACAAGAGACGCCGCTCAGTGTGCTCTAGATAAGCTGCGATGCATTCGATCCCGAGCAGGAAATCACACATGAGCAGCCCCACGTCGTCCCCCACCGTCGTTCTCGTCCACGGCGCCTGGGCCGACGGATCGAGTTGGCGGCTTGTCGTTCCTCTTCTGATCAAAAAGGGCATTCCGGTGGTCGCGGTCCAGAACCCGACGACGTCCCTCGCGGCCGATGTCGAGGCGACAAAGCTGGTGCTTGATGCGATCGAGGGGCCGATCGTGCTGGTCGGCCATAGTTGGGGCGGCGCGGTGATCGCAGAGGCCGGAAACGACCCGAAGGTCGAGGCGCTTGTGTTCGTCGCCGCTCTGCCGCCGAAGGTCGGCGAGTCGGTCGGAGATCTCGTCGGCTCGCATCCGGCGCCGCCCGGCCTGAGCCAAATCGTCAAGGCCGGCCCCGGGCTGCTTAAGCTCAGCCCCGAGGGCTGGATCAGCGACGTCGCGCAGGACCTATCGGAGGACGATGCGCGCGTGCTCGCGGTGGTGCAGCCGCCGCTGCCGGAATCGACCTTTGGCGACAAGATCACTGAAGCCGCGTGGGCCACCCGGCCGAACTGGTACATCGTCTCAGCGAACGACCGCGTGGTCAGTGTCGACTTGCAGCGCGAACTCGCGAAACGCCTCAGCGCCACCACCACCGAGCTGCAGTCCAGCCATCTCTCGATCCTGTCACAGCCACAAGCGGTTGCCGATGTTATCATCGAAGCGGTCGGCGCCGTGGCTGCGGCATCGTGACCTGCTCCTCGCCCTCCCGGAGGTTGACGTGACCAAAACCGCCGCCGACGATGGCGTCAGACTACCCGATGCCCACGCGCAGCACGGTCCTTTACTCTCCCGCCGGGAGATGATGGCCGGTGCCGCCTGTATCGCACTTTTGCCAGGCAGCGCCGTCGCGCAGCCTGCGCATCCTTCTGGCCCCTCGCATGGAGACCACCCGATGAGCAGCGGATTTGTGAAGACCAAGGACGGCGTCGACATCTTCTACAAGGATTGGGGCCCGAAATCGGCGCAGCCGATCGTGTTTCATCACGGCTGGCCGCTATCGTCCGATGACTGGGATGCGCAGATGCTGTTCTTCCGCGCCCACGGCTATCGCGTCGTTGCCCATGACCGCCGCGGCCATGGCCGGTCGGCGCAGGTCGACACCGGCCACGACATGGATCACTACGCGGCCGACGCTTTCGCGGTCGCCGAACATCTCGACCTCAAGAAGGCAGTGCATATCGGCCACTCCACCGGCGGCGGCGAAGTCGCCCGCTACGTCGCGAAGTTCGGCGAGCCGCACGGCCGCGTCGCGAAAGCCGTGCTGGTGTCGGCGGTGCCACCGCTGATGCTGAAGACCGAGAAGAACCCCGGCGGTCTGCCGATCGAGGTGTTCGACGGTTTCCGCAAGGCGCTCGCCGACAACCGCGCGCAGTTCTTTGTCGATGTGCCGGCCGGCCCGTTCTACGGCTTCAACCGCGACGGCGTAAAAACCATGCCGGGCGTCGTCGACAATTGGTGGCGGCAAGGCATGATGGGCGGCGCCAACGCGCACTACGACGGCATCAAGGCGTTCTCCGAGACCGACCAGACCGACGATCTCAAGGCGATCAGCGTGCCGACGTTGGTGCTGCACGGCGAGGACGATCAGATCGTGCCGATCGACGACTCCGCCCGCCTCTCGGTCAAGCTGCTGAAGAACGGCAAGCTCAAGACCTATCCGGGCTATCCGCACGGCATGCTAACCACCCATGCCGACGTGCTCAACGCCGATCTACTGGCCTTTGTCAAAGAGTGAGCGACTGAGAGGCCGGAGCCAGATCCCTCTCTCCGGCCGGCCCTTCCGTCGCCCAGGCGCTCACGAACTCGTCATGGCCGGGCTTGTCCCAGCCATCCACGCCATTCCTGCATTTCCTTCAGCAAGGCGTGGATGCCCGGCACAAGGCCGGGCATCCGGCGCCAACATTCAGCTTCGCAACAAGCACGACCTCATGGTGAGGAGGCGCGAAGCGCCGTCTCGAACCATGCGCCGCAGGCGCTCGTGGCCCATCCTTCGAGACGCCCGGCTGCGCCGGGCTCCTCAGGATGAGGACTGGTACACTGATCACCACCCATACTGCAATTGCGCGCCGAGATAGTCGCTGCTGCGTCCGCCGGCGTTGCGAAGCGTGTCGCCGATCTCGAAATGCACCGCCTCGATCGCGCCGGTGAGGTGCGCATCGAAAGCGTAGTCGACGCGGAGTTGGCCGTAGGCGCCGGTCCAGCTGCTGCCGGTGCCGGCCGTTCCGGGCACCGGATTACTCGGCTGGACGTACACCGCGTCCGCCGTCGTTGTGCGCCATTGCAAGCCGGCCGCCGCCATCACCTTCAACTTGGCGGCAGGGCTGATGGTGAGCGATGGCTTGAGGTGAACCAGGTTCGCATAGCCGGTGTAGCCCGCTAGCGTGAAGTAATAGCCGTTCGGGAACAGCGGATTGAAGGTGCCGAGCACGCCGTCGCCGGGCCGATTGTCGCCCGAGGCCGCGTCGAACTGCAGCCCCAGTCGCGGCTGCCAAGTCGCGTTCAACGTGTAGCCGGCGCGCGCGCCGACCGCCCAGGCCCGCGCCGTGCTGGCGCCGACCTGGCCGAGCTGCCCCATCGCCTCGAGATCCCAGTCGAGCTGCTCGGCCTTGCCGGCGAATCGGATATCGAACACATGACGCCGTTCGTCGCCGAAAGCGTCGAGATATTTGGCGCCTGCTTTTTCGTAGAACGAGTAATAGCCGGACAGTTCATCACTTCCGAACACCTTGCGCTCGATGCGGATCGTGCTGAAGCGGAACTGATCGTTGGAGCGATCGTCGAATGGGCGCTCGTCGAAATACTGCACCGGCCGGCTGACGAAGCCGATGAACCGCCACGCCCCCGTCTCCCAGTCCGCCCAGATCGCGTCGAATGACTGCCGCACGTTCGGGCCGTCGCGCGACGACACGAAGCGCTGCAGGTCGAACGCGAAATCCTGCCGGCCGATGCGCGCCTTGAGCAGACCGCTGTCGAACTGCCGCGTGTATTCCAAAAATGCCAGCCGCAGATCGGCGCGGTCCTGGTCGGCCGAGGTGACCACCAGCTTATCGAGGGCACGGTCGTCCTCGAGCTGGACGAAAGCCCGCCAGTTTTCGTCGAAATGCACGTCGGCGTGCACCTGCAGACGCTGGATGAAATAGCTGTCCGAGCGCGTCCCGGCCGTGCCGAAGCCGGCCGCATCGTTGGACTCGAAGCGTTGCCGGAAGGTGGCGCCGAGCGAGACGTAGCTCTTCGGATCGCTCGCCCACAGCGGGATATATTTCAGTGCATCGAGCGGCTCGGTGCGCAGCTTGGGGTCGGCCAGCACCGACCAGTCCTCTGCCCAGCGATTGGATTGAATCGCAGGACGCGTCGCCGGCGCGGGCGTCGCGGCAGCCGCGTCGTCGGCAGCGTGCGCAGGAACGGCCAGCGCCAGCGCACCTGCCAGGGGCAGCACGCGCATGGCACCAGTCTTGATCCGTCCCCTCACCTCGCGCTCTTCCGCACCCGGTCCCCCATCACTTTGCCGCGGCGTGCTTGGCAGTCACCGCGTGAATCTCCGCCACATAGCCACCGGGAAACTGCACCATGGCGGACTTCCGATCCTCGAATGCCACCGGTTCACCCAGCACTGTTACGCCGGCCGCCTTCGCCTTCGCGAGGGTCGCGTCGAGATCCGCGACCTCGTAGCCGGTGGTCTCGTGCCCGTAAGGATAAGGCAGATGGCCGTCGGTGACGAGCACCACCATCTTGCCGAACGCGGATTCAATTCGCACCCGCTTGATAGACGCGGCCGGCTTGCCGACCTCAGCGCCGGCCGCCTTGTCCGTCTCCGATACGATCTTGCCGCGCGAGAAGGCCAGGAAGCTTCGCACGAAGGCGTCGGCGCGGTCCGCCGGCACATAGACTCGGTTCTCCGGAATTTTCTCGAACGCCGCGTAGTCCGGCTTGGTCGTGTGCCAGTACAGCTGCATGTTGACGCCGCCGGGCCACTGCACCACCGCGTCGCGCCCGATCGGGTCTGGGAAGGTCGATACGACCACCGAAGCGCCGGCGGCTCGTGCCTGCTTGATCGCCACATCGATGTCGCTAACCAGATAGCCGTTACGTTCGGCGCCGAACGGATACGGAATCGGCGTCTTGAAGCCGAACAGCGAGACCGTGCCGACCGGGGTCTGCAACAGCTGCGACGTGGTGCTGCTCGGGGTCGGCGTCACCGTGGCGACCACCTGCTTGGTGCTCTTGCCGCCAAAGGTCGCCAGGAAGCTCGCCACGAACTTGTCGACGTCATCGGGGGCCACATAGACGTGCGTGGTGTCGTATTGCGGCGCCACCGCCACGGCAGGCTTGGCTTGCTTCGCCGCCACCGGCGAACTCAGCGCCGCGGCGAGGGCCAGCAGCAGAATCGGTTTCGACAGCTGTTTCATAGAAGTCTCCTTGCAAATGTCAGGACGCCGGCCGCATCCGGAGGACAGCATCGCCACCAGGACAAATCCGGCGATCAGTCCGAGATGTTCGAAGAAGGCATTGGTCAGCATCCAGCGGTCCGCGGCCGGAGCTGTCCAGAACGCATTCGCCGCCAGCATCGCCACCAAAGTCAGCACGCCCAGCGCGCCGGCGCCGAGCCAGACCAGACGATCGGCGAGCACCAGCGCCGAGCCCCCGAGTTCGATCCCGATCGCCAGCGACGCCCACAACCAGCCGGGACGCAGGCCGAATGCCTCTTGCTCGGCGACGGCGCCGGCGAAGTCGAGCAGCTTCACGACGCCGCCGAGCAGATAGGCGGAGACCAGCGCGAGCCTTGCGGCGTGCCACAGCAGCGGCGACGCCAGCAGCGTCGCCACCCACCGCGGCTGGTCCGCCGGTCTCACCTCACACCGCCCAGCACGCGCAGCCGAGCGCGCCCCAGAAGCTCTTGAGGTCGGCGATCGGCAGCTTGCTCGACCATGCTGTCGCATGATCGTGGCCGTGAACGCCGCAGGAATTGGCGCAACCGCAGGAGGCGATCGCCTGCCGCGCTACCGCGTTGCCCGAGGCGGGCTCGTCCGCCCAGGCCGCATAGCCACCGAACCGCCGCACCGGCGACCAGTCCGGCATCGCCGGCGGCGGGGCGGAGTCGTCGAGCTTGGCGAAATCACCGGCGCCATACACCACCTTGCCGCCGACCACCGTCAGCAGCGACGTCGTGTCGGCGATCTCCGCCTCGCTGCAGGCGAAGTAATCGCGGTCAGGAACCACCACATCGGCGAGCTGGCCGACGGCAATGCGGCCCTTCTTGCCTTCTTCATTGGAGAACCAGGTGACGTTCTCGGTCCACATCCGCAGCGCCGTCTCGCGATCCAGGCAGTTGCGCTGCGGTGTGATCCGCAGGCCGCCGACGGTGCGGCCGGTGACCAGCCAGGACAGCGACACCCACGGATTATACGACGCCACGCGGGTCGCGTCGGTGCCGGCCGACACCTTGACGCCCTTGTCGAGGATCTTCTTCACCGGCGGCGTCGCTTCCGCCGCGCCGAGGCCATAGCGTTCGACGAAATACTCGCCCTGGTAGGCCATGCGGTGCTGCACCGCAATGCCGCCGCCGAGCGCGGCGATGCGGTCGATCGACTGATCGGAAATCGTTTCAGCGTGATCGAAGAACCAGTGCAGCCCCTCCAGCGGCATCTCCTGATTCACCTTCTCGAACACGTCGAGCGCCCGCGAGATGGTCTCGTCATAGGTCGCGTGCAGCCGCCACGGCCATTTGTTCTGCACCAGGACGCGCACGACCTCCTCGAGCTCGCCCTCCATTTCCGGCGGCATGTCGGGCCGCGGCACGCGGAAATCCTCGAAGTCCGCCGCCGAGAACACCAGCATCTCGCCGGCGCCGTTGTGGCGGAAGTAGTCGTTGCCCTGCTGGTATTTCGACGTCTTGGTCCAGTTGAGAAAGTCGTCCTTCTCGCCCTTCGGCTTCTGCGTGAACAGATTGTAGGCAAGCCGGATCGTCAGCTGCCCTTCCTCGTCGAGCTTCTGGATCACCGCATAATCGTCGGGATAATTCTGGAAGCCACCGCCGGCATCGATCGCGCCGGTGACGCCGAGCCGATTGAGCTCGCGCATGAAATGCCGGGTCGAGTTGACCTGATAGTCGAACGGCAGCTTCGGGCCCTTTGCCAGGGTCGCGTAGAGGATGTTGGCGTTCGGCTTGGCGAGCAGCAGACCCGTCGGATTGCCGGCGGCGTCGCGGATGATCTCGCCGCCGGGCGGCTCCGGCGTATCCTTGGTGTAGCCGACGGCGCGCAGCGCCGCGCCATTGAGGAGCGCGCGGTCGTAGAGATGCAGCAGGAACACCGGCGTATCCGGCGCCACCGCGTTGAGCTCGTCGATGGTCGGCAGCCGCTTCTCTTCGAACTGATGCTCGGTGAAGCCGCCGACAACGCGCACCCATTGCGGCGGCGGGGTGATCGCCACCTGGCGCTTCAGCATGTTCATCGCGTCGGCGAGCGAGCGCACGCCGTCCCAGCGCAGCTCCATGTTGAAGTTGAGACCGCCGCGGATGATGTGGAGATGGTTGTCGATCAGGCCCGGCAGCACACGCCGGCCCTTGAGGTCGATCACCTTGGTCGACGGCCCGGCCAGCGGCAGCACCTCGTGATCGTGTCCCACCGCGACGAAGCGGCCGCCGCTGATTGCCACCGCGCTGGCAGTCGGGTTGGAGCGGTCGAGCGTCGTGAACAGGCCGCGGTGCAGAATGAGATCCGGTGCATCGGTCATGAGGTCTTCTCCGGTGGATTGGGATGCGCGGCTGACTTGGACGATGCGTCGTCCTGGCCCGGCAGCATCCCGAACATGTGCGGCGCGCATTTCGCCTGCCGCCAAGCGGCAGCGAGGCCGTGACCGGCCATCACCTGCCGCGCCACCGGCACGATCTGTTCGCCCGCCAGAATCCCGAGCAGCCCGACCAGCGCCACCAGAGGTGGCGCCGGCGAGCGCACGTTGATCAGGCTGTAGATGACGCCGACCAGCAGGCCGGCGCCGAGGGACAGCAGATAGACTTTCATCGCGCTCTCCCGCGTGAAGCCGGAGTTACGCGGCCTTGGTGCCGCCCTCGGAGGCATGCTCGCCAAGCGCCCACTTCGAGAAGCGAACCTGGATACCGTAGGGCGAATGCGCGCGCAGGATGTCCATCATGCCGTCGTAGGTCTCCGAGCGCGCCCAATCCTGCTGCAATTCGAAGGCGTACTGGCACGAGGTGATCGGCACCGCGCCGGCCTGGATCGCCCGCTCCATCGCGCGATTGTGCGCTTCGATCGACAGGTCGCCGCACGCATCGGCCGGGATGTAGATCTCGTAGCCTTCCTTGAGCATGTCGAGCGTGGGGAACATCACGCAGGCCTCGGTCCAAAGGCCGGCGATGACGAACTTCTTGCGGCCGGTGGCGGCCACCGCCTTGCGGAAGTTCGGGTCGAGCCACGAGTTCATCGAGGTGCGGTCAATGATGTCGTGGTTCGGAAACAGGTCGGTGACTTCCGGCATGAACGGGCCAGAGAACGAATCCTTGGCGACCGTCGAGATCACCGTCGGGATCTTGAACAGCTTCGCCGCCTTGGCGAGAATCTGGATGTTGTTGAACACGCCCAGGCGATCGTGGGACTGCACGCCCTGATACATCGCCGGCTGATAATCGATCAACGCGATCGCGCTGTTGTCGGGCGTCAGCATATCCAGTTTCGACATCGAAGGTCTCCAAGTGGGGTGAGCGACGCGGCTGCGCCAGGTTCGTTCACTACCTTGCGCAAGATCGACGTACAGGGCTTGGACGAACCCGTCGCCGATTGCACGAACGCGCGGTGGGCGCGGATCACCCAAACGTTCAAACCATCGCAGAAGCCTGCAAGTCTGCGATCGGCGGCGCCGATACTCTGCCGAGAACGACCGCCAACCCCTGCCGCACGGCCGCGGCGTTCGCCGATCGAGGACCGCATGCAGCCAGCCGGCGAACGCTCAACCCAGGTCGAGGCCAGCAACTCGGCGTGGGTGGCGTTTCGCCACACCGCTTTTACGGTGGTGTGGACCGCGACCGTTGTCGCCAATGTCGGCACCTGGATGTACAACGCGGCGTCCGGCTGGCTGATGACCAGTCTGGAGGCCGATCCCCTCACCGTCTCGCTGGTGCAAGTCGCATCCAGCCTGCCAATGTTTCTGTTCGCGATCCCGGCCGGCGCACTATCGGACATCATCGACAAGCGGCACTTCCTGATTCTGATCGAGATCGTCCTCACCGTGTTCGCCGTCGCCAGCGCGCTGCTGGTGTGGCTCGGACTGATGAACCCGACGCTGCTGTTGCTGTTCACTTTCCTGCTCGGCGCCGGCGCGGCGTTCGCGGCACCGGCCTGGCAGGCGATCGTGCCGGATCTGGTGCCGAAGCAGGACCTTGCCTCGGCGGTCGCCAGCAACGGCGTCGGCATTAATATCAGCCGCGCCCTCGGCCCGGCGCTCGGCGGCGTGGTGATCGGCGTGATGGGCATGGCGGCGCCGTTCTGGATCAACGCGCTCAGCAATTTCGCGGTGATCGGCGCGCTGCTGTGGTGGCGTCCGGTGTCGACGCGGACTGCCAATCTGCCGGCGGAGCGGCTGATGAGCGCGATCGTGATCGGTTTCCGCCACGCGCGCTACAACCCCGATCTGCGCGCCACGCTGGTACGCGCGGTGGCGTTCTTCTTCTTCGCCAGCGCCTATTGGGCGCTGCTGCCGCTGGTCGCGCGACGGCAGATCGCTGGCGGTCCCGAACTCTACGGCATCCTGCTCGGCGCGATCGGGCTCGGCGCCATCGTCGGCGCCTTCCTGCTGCCTTCGTTGAAGAAGCGCCTCGGCCCGGACCGCATGGTCGCCGCCGGCACGCTCGGCACCGCGATCAGTTTGGTGCTGCTCGGCAGCGTCACAAGGGTCGAACTCGGCTTCGCTGCCTGCATGCTGGCCGGCATCTCGTGGATCGCAGTGCTAGCCAATCTCAACGTCTCGGTCCAGGTCTCCCTGCCCGATTGGGTGCGTGGCCGCGGCCTCGCCATGTTCGTCACGGTGTTTTTCGGCGCGATGACGGCCGGCAGCGCGCTCTGGGGCCAGCTCGCTTCATCCTACGGTCTGCCGCTCGCGCATTTCCTGGCGGCCGCCGGCGCGGTGCTCGGCGTGGCGCTGACCTGGCGCTGGAAACTGCGCGGCGGTGCTACGCGGGATCTGGCGCCGTCGATGCATTGGCCTGCGCCGGTGCTGGCGATCGACGCCGAGCCCGATCAGGGCCCGGTGCTGATCACGGTCGAGTACCGTATCGCTGCGGACGAGCGCGACGACTTCCTGCGCGCGCTGCACAAGCTCAGCCATCAGCGCCGCCGCGACGGCGCCTACGCCTGGGACGTGTTCGAGGACGCCGCCGACAAGGGACGCTTTCTGGAAGTGTTTCAGGTCGCGTCATGGCTCGAACATCTGCGCCAGCACCAGCGCGTCACCAATGCGGATCGCATCGTCCAAGATTCAGTGCGGCGCTTTCACGCCGCCGCCGAGCCGAAGGTCACGCATTTGCTTGCCGCGTCGTTTCCCTCCGACGCGAGCCGCCGTTTCTGATCGGCAGCGCCGTCAGAACAGCCCGTGCACGCCGCCCACGGCGCCGGCGACGGTGATCAGCGCCAGCGTGCTCAGCACGCGGTGGCCGCGCAGCGCGACGCGAAATGCGCCATCAGGATCCCGGCGCGCACGGGCGTCGAACCAGGCGTGTAGAAACAGCGGCTCGGCGACGAACAGCATCAGCATGAACATCGCCCACAACGCGATCATGGCGTGGAGCCACCAGAAGCCCGCATCGGTGATGCGATCCCAATGGCCGAACACAGCGAACAAATAGAAGCCGGAGATTCCCGCCAGCAGCACCGAGATGCGCGCCTGCCAGGCAAAGCGCCGCTCCAGCGCGTCGAACACCGCAAGCCGGCGCTCGACCTCGAACTCGCGCAAGCTCGGCAGGATGACAAAGGTCACGAACGCCAGCCCGCCGATCCAATGCACGACGGACAACACATGAACGGCGCGGGCTGCGGCGGGCCAGTCAATCATTTGATCACATGCCGACGGCCTCGCTGTTGGCAGGCAAGTGTCGTCGTCCCCTGTCGAAGCAATAGCGTCGCGCACTCACCGTCATGGCACACCGCTTTGACGGCAGAACTCGCTTAATCTAGCTCAGGAACGCCCCTCGCGTTTGCGCCTGCGCAAACTCCGCAGCGGCTAGGCGTCGCGGCCGACTGCTGCACCCACGAGGTGACGCGAATATCAAGGCCCGCTCGCACGGTGGCGCACCGACCTGGGTCGGATGGTTCCAACCGGAACGACCTGCGCTGACAGTGTCACAAGTTAATGACGCAGACGACCGAACGACTACTCTGCCGCGACATTTTGGTCGTCGGTTGGAACAATCAGCAGATGCAGTCGGGTTTCGCATTCTCTCAATTCGCCAAACGACTGACGAGCCTCGCGGACCTGACCGATTCCGACTTGCAATTGCTGGCGGAGATGCCGGCTGCGATCCATCACTTCGCGCCGCGCGAAATCCTGCTGCGCAAAGGCGATCGGGCCGAGCACTGCTGTGTGCTGCTACAAGGCTATCTGTGCTGGCGCGACGGCAGCGGGCGAGACCGCCAGATCACCGCAATCCACGTCCCGGGCGATGTTCCGGATCTGCACGCGATACTGATGCCCTGCGCCGACGCCACCCTGACGGCGCTCGGGCCGGCCGTGGTGGCCCTGGTGCCGCATGTGTTCTTCCACCGCATCGCCGGGCAGTCCCGCAAGATGGCGCATGCGCTGTCGATGCTCAGCCTCGCCGATATCGGCGTGCTGCGCAACTGGGTGGTGAATCTCGGCACCCGCAACGCGATGATGCGGGTCACGCATCTTCTATGTGAAATCGTCACTCGCCTTCAAGCCGTCGGCCACGCCGGCAATTACCAGTTCCCGTCGCCGTTCACGCAGTCGGATCTCGCCGCGGCGTGTGGGATCTCCGCCGTCCACGCCAATCGAATCGTCCAGGACCTGCGCCGCGCCGGCTCGCTGCAGTGGCGCTCGAAAACGATCACCATCACCGATTGGAACGCGCTGCTGCGGCTGTCGGGTTTCACGCCGGATTACCTGCAGTTGCGCGGCACCGAGACAATAGGTGCGGCATCGCCGCGGGAAACGGCAGCGCAGCGACCTCGCCTCGGTGACTTCAGCCTCGCGCTGCCATGAGCGCCGCGCGCACCTCGATTACAACGCTCGACCAGTCCCCCGGCTCGGGCTGGTGGAACAAACGTAAGCTCGGATACCAAATCGAACGCTCGCCAGTCAGCGGCCATCGCCAATCGCAGTCGGCATGCAACATCACCCAACACGGCCGCCCCAGCGCGCCGGCCAAGTGCGCAACCATCGTGTCGACCGTGATCACCAGATCGAGCTCGCAGATCCGCTGCGCGAGAGCCATCAGATCCGATGTGCTGATATCGAGCGCCCCGATCTGAGCCGCCGCGGCGCCTCCACCCAGTTGCAGCGAATACAAAGCCACTCCACCGATGTTCAACATCGCGAGTTGATCGGGCGGCACGGCGCGCCGCTTGTCCCAGTTGCCGACCTCCCACATCAGTCCGACGGCAAAACAGTCTTTGGCAACCGCCGATGACGCGGTCGACGTCGTCGGCAGTCGCAGATAAGGCTGCCGCATGCCGACCAGGTCGGCGTCGGCACGGATCGCGTGCGGGATCTCCATGATCTCGATGTCGACGTCGAATGCGACGTCCGGAGTGCCGTCATGCAGTGGCACCACACGCCCCGATGCAACGGCTTGCATCAGCGGCAGCAACTCCGGCTGGCACCACACGATCACCTCCGCGGCGATGTCGCTAAGCGCCGGCAGGAACCGCGCGAACTGCATGGTGTCGCCGAGCCCATGATAACAGCGCACCAGCACGCGCCGGCCCGCCAGCGGTTCGCCGCGCCAGATCCGCTGCAGATGCCGAGGCCCGGCATGCTTGTCCGGTGCCGCGAGGCATAGTTCCGGCAGGTCGCGATCGGTGATGTGCCAGGCGCGCGCAAAATCGCCCGCGCGCATTGCGGCGGTCCAATCACCGCCCTCCTCGCCGCTCTGCGCTTCACCTGGGATGCTCATCGCCACTCGAACGCGGTGCAATCGGGTTTGTTCTAGCGCGGCGCAACGAAGCTGACGCCCTCGCGTGCAGCTTCTTCTACTACAATGTCGCGGCAGTCGGCCCACGCGCATCTTCTACTTAGCTCGCCGGCAAACTTATCCGGCGTTAAGTTATGGCGCGGATTCATCGCTGGTGAGCCTGACGCGGCCGATTTGCCGCCTTCGCGATAGGAACGATCGCAAGATGCTCACGTTCGCGAAGGTACTTACCTTGTCCACGGCCGCTCCGTGCTGCCATTCGGAGGGCGTCCCGCGATGCATTCACGTCTCCAAGACCGGCGCCGCGTCCGGGTCGGCATCGTCGGCGTCGGCAATTGCGCGAGTTCGTTCGTCCAGGGCTTATCCTACTACAGCGACGCGCGGTCGAACGAGCCGGTGCCCGGCCTGATGCACGTCGATCTCGGCGGCTACCACATCAGCGACATCGAGATCGCCGCGGCGTTCGACATCCACGCCGACAAGGTCGGCCGCGACGTCGCCGACGCAATCCTGATCAAACCCAACAACACGCATCGTTTCGCGCAGGTGCCGCCGACCGGAACCATCGTGGCCCGCGGCCCGACGCTCGACGGCGTCGGCCGCTACATGGACGACGACATTCCGCTCTCCGACGCCGCCGAAGCCGATGTCGTGGATACGCTGCGCAAGTCACGCACGGATGTGCTGGTCTCCTATCTGCCGGTCGGCTCGCAGAAGGCGACCGAATGGTACGCCGAGCGCGCGCTCCACGCCGGCTGCGCCTTCGTCAACTGCATTCCGGTGTTCATCGCCTCGGATCCGGCCTGGCGCGCGCGCTTCGAGGTCGCCAATCTGCCGATCGTCGGCGACGACATCAAAAGCCAGCTCGGCGCCACCATCCTGCATCGCATGCTCGCCAATTTGTTCCGCGAGCGCGGGGTCCAGCTCGACCGCACCTACCAGCTCAATGTCGGCGGCAACGCCGACTTCAAGAACATGCTGGAGCGTGAGCGGCTGGCGTCGAAGAAAATCTCCAAGACCCAGGCGGTCACCAGCCAGTTCGACGTGCCGCTCGAGGCGGACAACGTCCACGTCGGCCCGAGCGACTTCGTGCCGTGGCTGAGCGATCGCAAGCTCGCTTACATCCGGCTCGAAGGCACCACCTTCGGCGGCGTGCCGCTCAGCGCCGAGCTCAAGCTGGAAGTGTGGGATTCGCCGAACTCCGCCGGCGTGGTGATCGACGCGGTGCGCTGCGCCAAGCTGGCGATGGATCGCGGCATCGGCGGCGCCCTCACCGGCCCGTCGAGCTATTTCATGAAGTCGCCGCCGCGCCAGTTCACCGACGAAGAAGCCCGCCTCGCCACCCAGGATTTCATCGAGGGCAAGGCGTGAGGCCGCGATGGTGAAGGTCATGCACCTCGTCCGCCACGGTCATCACGCCCTGCTCGGCAAGAAGCTGTGCGGCCGGATGCCCGGCGTCGATCTCGACGATTGCGGCCGCGAGCAGATGTGGCGCTGCGCCGAGCTGATGACGCCGCCGCCCGACGCGATCCAGAGCAGCCCGCAGCCGCGCACCCGGCAGTCCGCTTCGCTGCTGGCGGCGCAATTCGATCTGCCGATCGAGATCGTCGGCGCCGCGGACGAGATTGATGTCGGCGCCTGGACGGGAGTGGGGTTCGCCGATCTGGCGCGCGATCCCAGATGGCGGACATGGAACGAGCAGCGCGGCACGGCCCGCCCGCCCGGTGGTGAAAGCATGGCCGAGTTGCAGCGCCGGATCGTCCGGCACATCGAGGCGCTACGCGACGACCCCAGCGACACGATCGCGATCGTCAGCCATGCCGAGCCGATCCGCGCGGCGCTGCTGTACTACCTGAACCGATCGCTCGACGACTTCCTGTCGGTCGAGGTCGAGCCCGCCAGCATCTCGACGCTGCTGGTCTGGCCGGACCGGATCAGCATCCGCGACATCAACCGGCAGGTCCCGGCGTGATGCTGCGGCTGATCTGACGCCCCACTGCCAACGGCGGGAGCCTGACATGACAACCACTTTGTCGATCGAAGAAATTCGCCGCCGCGTCAGCGAGCTGGGGCCGTGGTTTCACAATATCGAGCTGAACGGCGTTCCGACCGCGCCGAAGCATTTCCTCGGCGATTATCCGCGGGTGAAATGGCAGCGCTTCGCCGGCGTCATCCCCGACACGCTCGCCGGCAAGACGGTGCTCGACATCGGCTGCAACGCGGGTTTCTACGCCATGGAGATGAAGCGCCGCGGCGCCGATCGTGTGCTGGGTCTCGACACCGACGACGAATATCTGGCGCAGGCGAAGTTCGCCGCCGACGTCAACGGCCTCGACATCGAGTTTCGCAAGATGTCGACTTACGACGTCGGTCAGCTCGGCGAGACCTTCGACCTCGTGATCTTCATGGGCGTGCTCTACCACCTGCGTCACCCATTGCTGGCGCTCGACCTGATCCGCGAACACGTCGCCGGCGACATGATGCTGTTCCAGTCGATGCTGCGCGGCAGCCCGCAGGTCGATGCCGTCGATGCCGACTATGATTTCTGGACGGTGTCGCAGTTCGACAGCCCCGGCTATCCGAAGATGCACTTCATCGAGCAGCGCTACGCCGAGGATCCCACCAATTGGTGGGCGCCGAACCGCGCCTGCGTTGAAGCCATGCTGCGCAGCGCCGGCTTTGCGATCGCCGCGCATCCGGAAGAGGAAGTCTATCTGTGCCGGACCGCGCCGCGCCCGCAGGCCGACGGGGCCGTCTATCCCGCGCGAAGGAGCCACGGATGATCGAAGCCGCCAAGATCTGGAACGAGCCCAACAACAAATCGCATTGGGATCTCGAACTCGACCCGGCCTGGGAGAAATTCGCCGAGATGGCGATCGCGGCGGGGCGTGCGATCCGCGCGGTGCATCCGACGCTGCCGCGCGTGCTCGGCGGCATTTCGCCGATCGATCCGGCCTTCATCATCAACATGAAGGAACGCGGCGTCCTCGAGCATGTCGACGTCGTCGCGGTGCACGGCTTCCCGCTCGACTGGAATCTCTGGCAGATCGACGAATGGCCGGCGAAGCTCGCCGAGATCCAGGCGCTGGTGGCACTGCCGGTGTGGGTGACCGAGGTTGGCGTGTCGTCGTTCGGCGCCGAAGAAGTCCAAGCCTGGGGCCTGCAACGCACCGCGGAACTGCTCGGCGGCCGTGCGCCGCGGATCCACTGGTACAGCCTGTATGATCTGCCGACCGCGTGGGAAGCGACCACGCGGCATCGCGAAGCCGAAGGCTCCAGTTATTATCGGCACTTCCACATGGGGCTGCTGCGCGAAGACGGCACCCCGAAGAAGGCGCTGAGCGTGTACGAGCAGCATGCGCATGCCATCGGCCTGTGCCAGTGGTTTCACTATCAGGACCACCGCCTCGACGAGGCGGTGCGCTGGCTGCGCCGTCTCGGCGTGAAGCAATTGCGGACCGGGCTGTCCTGGGCCGACAGCTTCCGTCCCGATGCGCTGTCCTGGTTCGACCGGCAGATGGAGGCGCTGGCCGAATTCGACGTCACTGTCACGTTCTGCTTCACGCCCGAACATCTCGGCGTCGCGCCGCATCACACCAGCGCGCCGAAGCAGCCCGAAGCATTCGCGGAGTTCTGCGGCCGGATGATCGAGCGCTATTGCGATAGCAGCACCCGCGCCAGCGCCCCACCCGTTCCAATCCTGGCCGATGCGCCAGCGCCGTGAACTTCACTCAGGTTAGTAAACCAGATGAAGGAAGCGTCAGATCAGCTGTTCGATAGGAACGAACACACCGCCGCTCTCTTCTCACCTTCATGTAAGTACCACGATGCGTGCGCCGAGCACGAGCGTTCGCGCCCTCCCAGGGTGCGTGCAAAGTTTCAACGACAAGGGAGATGCGCGCAGTGGCACGGGTGCTGATTACAGGAGGCGCTGGGTTCATCGGTTCGCACGCCGCCGACGCTCTGCTGGGTGCCGGCTACGATATCCGCGTGCTCGATAATCTGTCGCCGCAGGTGCACGGCACGACGCGCAAGCGGCCCGACTATCTGGCCGACGATGCCGAGCTGATCGTCGGCGATGTCACCGATCCGATCGCGGTGGAACGCGCGCTGCGCGGGGTCGACAAGGTGCTGCACCTCGCCTCCGCGGTCGGCGTCGGCCAGAGCATGTACGACATCGCATCCTACGTGCAGATCAACGAGCTCGGCACTGCGGTGCTGCTCGAAGCGCTGGCCAAGCGCCCGGTCGGCAAACTCGTCGTCGCCTCGTCGATGAGCATCTACGGCGAAGGGCTGTGCCGCGCATCGGACGGCACGACGGTTGCCCCTGCCGAGCGGCCGATCGGCCGACTACGCCAGGGCGATTGGGAGCTACATGCCGACGACGGCCAGCCGCTCGAGCCAGTTCCGACCCCGGAAACCAAGCAACCTGCGCTCAGCTCGATCTACGCGCTCAACAAATACGCGCAGGAGCGGATGAGCCTGATCACCGGCAAGGCCTACGGCATCTCCACCCTGGCGCTGCGATTCTTCAACGTGTTCGGCCCGCGCCAGGCGCTGTCAAATCCCTACACCGGCGTGCTGGCGATCTTCGCATCGCGGCTGCTCAACGAGCGCCCGCCTCTCGTATTCGAAGACGGCCTGCAGCGGCGCGACTTCGTGCATGTCCGCGACGTCGCCCGCGCCTGCGTGCTGGCGCTGGAAAGCCAGCAGACCGACGCGGTCTACAACGTCGGCTCGGGTCAGTCCCGGTCGATTCTGTCGATCGCGCAGGACCTCGCTCGGGTGATGGGACGGCCGAACCTGCAGGCCGAGGTCACCGGCAAGTATCGTGCCGGCGACATTCGGCATTGCTTCGCCGACATCAGCCACAGCAAGGCAGAACTTGGCTTCGCCCCCAGCGTTTCGTTCGATACAGGGCTCGACGAACTCGCCACCTATCTGGCCGATCAGATCGCCGAAGATCGCGCCGAACAGGCCACCGAAGAGTTGCTGCGTCGGGGATTAGTCGCGTGAACCGGCATGACCTCGACAAACCGACCCTGATCACCGGCGGCTGCGGCTTCATCGGCTGCAATCTGGCGGATCGTCTCGCCGGCCAGGGTGGCCGCGTCATCGCGCTGGACAGCTTTGCCCGCGCCGGCGTGCAGGAAAACGCGACCTGGCTGAAGGCGCGCCATGGCGATCGCGTCGAGATCGTCCATGCCGACATTCGCGATCCGACCCCGTTGATCGACGCGGTGCGCGACAGCCGTGCCGTCCTGCATCTCGCCGCGCAAGTCGCGGTCACCGACAGTGTCGACGACCCGGTGACGGATTTCGAGATCAACGCCCGCGGCACGCTGAATGTACTCGAGGCGATCCGGCTGCATAATCCCGATGCTCCACTGCTGTTCGCGTCGACCAACAAGGTCTACGGCCGCCTGATCGAGGATTCCGAAGTCGAGCGCCGCGGCGACCGCTACGTGCCCCGCGCCGAAGCGCTGGCGAACGGCGTCTCGGAAGCCACCCCGCTCGACTTTTACAGCCCCTATGGCTGCTCGAAAGGCACCGCTGATCAATACGTACACGACTATGCCCGCGTTTACGGGCTGACAACGATCGTGCTGCGGATGAGCTGCATCTACGGGCCGCGGCAATTCGGCACGGAAGATCAGGGCTGGATCGCGCACTTCCTGCTCAGCGTCTTGCGGGGCCAGCCGCTGACGATCTTCGGCGACGGCTATCAGGTGCGCGATGCCCTGCACGTCGCGGAGGCCGTCGACGCCTGGCTCGGCGCGCTGGAGCATGCCGAGCGGCTCAGAGGCCGCGTGTTCAATCTCGGCGGCGGGCCGGCGCACTCCACCAGTCTGCGCGAGCTGATTGCGGGGATCGCCCGCATGACCGGGCGCGAGGTGCAGCACTCCTTCGCCGAGTGGCGCCCCGGCGACCAGCCTTGGTACGTCACCGACACTCGCGCGCTCGAGGACGCGCTAAGCTGGCGCCCGCAGATCGGCCTGTCTGAAGGCCTCGCATCGCTGCACGACTGGCTCTCCACCCGGTTCGGCTCCTCTTCAAAGCGCGAGGCCAGCGCATGAGCCGTGTCGCGCTGATCAACCCGCATTGGCAGTTCGAAGGCAGCATCTATTTCGGCTGCCGCTCGCCGCATTTGCCGATCGAACTCGGCGTCTCGCAGCATCTGCTGCAGCGGGCCGGTCACGCGACGCTGCTGCTCGACGCCCACATGTTCGAGCTGACCACCTCCGACATTCGCGCCGAGCTGGCGTCGTTCGAGCCGGATCTGGTGGTCATCACCACCGCGCCGACCTATCTGTTCTGGCGCTGTGCGCCGCCCGAACTTCGCGTGCCGCAGCAGCTGATCACGGCGATCCGCGATCTGGCGCCAACGATCGTCGCGGTCGGCCCGCACGGCTCGACCACGCCCCGCGCCGCATTGCGCAAGCTCGGCGCCGAGTTCGTGGTGATGGGCGAATGCGAGCACTCGGTGCTGCGGCTGGCCAATGGCGAACGCGGCTTCGCCGGCCTGTGCTACGCCGAAGGTGAGGACGTCCGCGTCAATGGCGGCCCGCAAGCGGCGCCTTTCATCGACCAGCCGGCATTGAGCTGGCCGGACGAGATGATCCGGCGCCATCACCATCATCATCACCGCTTCGAGGCGGAGCCGGTCGGTCCCGGCGCCGAGGTCGAGGCTTCGCGCGGTTGCCCATATCACTGCACGTTCTGCGCCAAGGAGAATTTCCGCGACGCCTATCGCCGGCGCCCGCCCGCCGTGGTGCTGGACGAGGTTGCGGCGCTACGCGACCAGGGCACCGAATATGTGTACTTCATCGACGAGATCTTCCTTCCGAACGCCGAGCTGTTGCAGGGCCTGGTCGGCCGCGGCCTGAAGTTTGGCGTGCAGACCCGGATCGATCTCTGGAAGCCCGAAATGCTCCAATTGCTCGGCCGCGCCGGCTGCGTCTCGATCGAAGCCGGCATCGAGAGCCTGACGCCCGAGGGCCGCGAGGCGCTCGCCAAGAATTGCCGGATGACCACCAATCAGCTCGCCGACCGCCTCATCGAGGCGCGGCGGCACGTGCCGTTCGTGCAGGCCAATCTGATCGAGATGCCGCAGGACGACGACCCCGTGGTGCAGCGCTGGCGCGCCCGGATGCTCGACGCCGGGGTGTGGGCCAACGATCCGGTGCCGCTGTATCCCTACCCGGGCTCGCCGGACTATCGCAAGCTGTGGGGCATGCCCGACGACTCCGCCTGGGAGCGCGCGCATCAGCATTATCTTGCGCTGTTTGATCGCTTCAGCGACGTGCAGGAGCAGCGTCCCGTGCCGCTCGCCGAACTCGAATTGCAGGCCGCGCGATGAACGGCTCACCCCTCACGCTGCTGATGACGGCCGACACCGTGGGCGGCGTGTGGACCTATGCGGCGAGCCTGGCCCGCGCGCTGGCGCAGCGCGACGTCAAGGTTCACCTGGTGACGATGGGACCGCCGGCGCGGCCGGATCAGCGGGCGATGATCTCCGATGCGCGGATCGAGTTGATCGACAGCGAACTCGACCTGGAGTGGCGCGATCCCGGCGGCGACGATGTCGCACGGGCGCGCGGTTTGTTGCGCCGGATCGAGCCGCGGGTGCGGCCAGCCGTCGTCCACCTCAACAGCTTCCGCGAAGCCAGCTACGACTGGCATGCGCCGACCTTGCTCGTCGCGCATTCCTGCGTCAACTCCTGGTCCCGCGCCTGCGGCGACGGCGGATGGCTGCAGCAGCCGCACTGGCGGAACTACACGCACGCGGTGGCGGCCGGCCTCGCCGCTGCGAACGCCTGGGTCGCCCCCACGACCGCTCTGCGCAAAGAGATCCTTGCGATCTATCAGCCGGGCTCGCCGAGCGAGGTGATTTGGAACGGCATCGATCATACCTTGGCGGCGATGCCGCCTAAGCGCAACTTTATCCTGGCGGCCGGCCGGATGTGGGATGCGGCGAAGAATTTGTCGGCGCTCGCCGAGGCTGCCGCCGGCCTGCCGTGGCCGGTGCTGGTCGCCGGCGACGAGTCATCGGAACCCGCGAGCGCGGAAAATCTGGCGTGCCTTGGTAGGTTGCCGCACGCGGCTCTCACGGCCCGGATGCAGCGCGCGGCGATCTTCGCCAGCCCCGCCAAGTACGAGCCGTTCGGCCTCGCGGTTCTCGAAGCGGCGGCCGCTGGCTGCGCGCTGGTGCTGTCCGACATCGCCAGCTTCCGCGAATTATGGGACGGCGCGGCGCGGTTTGTGCCGGCGTCAGATCCCCAGGTGCTCCACAAGGCGCTGGCGGAGCTGTGCGCCGACCGGGCCGAGCGCGAGCGTCTGCAGTACGCGGCCGCCGAGCGCGCCCGCCGCTATGCCCTCACCCGCACGGCCGACGCGTATCACGCGCTGTATCACAGGCTCGTCGCCGCAGCCGCCCGCGATCTCAAGGTGCCCGCATGAAATGCGTCCTGTTCTATCACGCCTTCAGCTCCTGCTGGAATAACGGCAACGCGCACTTTGTCCGCGGCGTCGCGCGGGAGCTCGCCAGTCTCGGCCACCAGGTCGTGGTGTATGAGCCTGGCGACGGCTGGAGCCGCAGCAATGCGCTGGCGGATGGCGGTGCAGACGCGTTGGTTGAAGTGACGGAGTTGTTCGCCGACGTCGAAATCCGGGTCTACGAACCGACGCTCGACCTCGATGAGGCCCTCGACGGCGCTGATCTCGTGCTCGTCCATGAGTGGAATCCCCCGGAGCTGATCGCCGAGATCGGCCGCCGGCGACTGAGCGGCTCGTTCGTGGCGCTGTTTCACGACACCCACCACCGCGCCGTCACCGCGCCCGACGAGATGGCGCGGTTCGAGCTCGACGGCTTCGATGGCGTGCTGGCGTTTGGTGAGGCGCTGCGGCAGATCTATCAGCAGCGCGGCTGGGCGCGGCGCGCTTTCACCTGGCACGAAGCCGCCGACACCGCGCTGTATCACCCGCTGCCCGACGTCGCCCGCACCGACGATCTGGTGTGGATCGGCAACTGGGGCGACGGCGAGCGCAGCGCCGAGCTCGCGGAGTTTTTGATTGGTCCGGTCGCAGCGCTCGGCCTGCGCGCCGCGATCCACGGCGTGCGCTACTCGCGCGAGGCGCTCAGCGCCATCAAAGCCGCCGGCATCGCCTATCGCGGCTGGCTGCCGGCGCACCGCGTGCCCGAGGCCTTCGCAGCCGCGCACGTCACCGTGCATGTGCCGCGCGCGCCTTACGCCAAGGCACTGCCGGGTATCCCGACCATCCGGATGTTCGAGGCGATGGCTTGCGGCATCCCGCTGGTGTCGGCGCCATGGGACGACGCGGAAGGATTGTTTCCGGACGGCAGCTACCTGAAGGCGCGGACCGGCCGCGAGATGCAAGATGTGCTGCGGACGCTGCTCGCCGACCCGGACCTTGCGACCGACATCTCCGCCGCAGGCCTGCAGGTCATCGCAGAGCGGCACTCCTGCCGCCACCGCGCCCTCGAATTGCTGACGCTGACCGAGAATATTCGCGGCCGGCAGGCACGGCCCACGCGACTTGAAGAGGCTCACCTATGAGAATCGCATTCTTCGGCTCGAGCCTGGTCTCCTCCTACTGGAACGGCGCGGCGACCTATTATCGCGGCATGCTCAAGGAGATCGCGGCGCTCGGCCACAGCATCACGTTCTACGAGCCGGACGCGTTTGACCGCCAGGCTAACCGCGACATCCCGGACCCGAGCTACGCGCGCGTTCACGTCTACCCGGCCACCAAAGACGGCTGGCAGCGTGCGCTGGCCGAGGCGGTCGGCTCCGCCGATCTGTTGATCAAGGCCAGCGGCGTCGGCGTGTTCGATGCCGACCTCGAAACTGCCATCGCACAGGCGCCCGGCCCGGCGATGCGGTTCTATTGGGACGTCGACGCGCCGGCGACGCTCGACGCCATCGAGCGCGATGCCATGCACCATCTGCGCGACGCCATTCCGCGCTTCGATCTAGTGTTGACTTACGGCGGCGGCGAGCCGGTGATCAGCGCCTATCGCCGCTTCGGCGCGCGCGACTGCGTGCCGCTGTACAACGCGCTCGACCCGGCGACGCATTTTCCCGCCACCCCCGATCCGCGCTTCGCCTGCGACCTTGGCCTGCTCGCCAATCGCTTGCCCGATCGCGAGACGCGGATCGAGCGGTTCTTCTTCGACGTCGCGCAGCAATTGCCGGACAAGCAGTTCGTGCTCGGCGGCTCTGGCTGGGCGTCGAAGGCGATGCCGTCCAATGTGCGAGCGGTCGGCCACGTCGGCACCGGCGATCACAACGCGTTCTTTGCGTCGGGGCGCGCGACGCTCAACGTCAATCGCGACAGCATGGCCCGATACGGCTTCTCGCCACCCACCCGGGTGTTCGAGGCGATCGGCTGCGGCGCCTGCCTGATCACCGACGCCTGGGAAGGTGTCGAGCTGTTTCTCGACCCCGGCCGCGACGTGCTGGTCGCAGCCAGCACGGACGACGTGGTGCGGCATCTGCGCGAGCTGAGCCCGCAGCGCGCTGCCGAGATCGCCGAGCGAGCCCGGCGGCGCATCCTGGCCGACCACACCTACGCCCGCCGCGCGCAACAGTTCAATCGCCTGTTCAAGGGCGCCACCCTGGCAACCACCGAGGCCGCCGAATGAACCTCGACATCGTCATCATCGGATTATCCGTCACCTCGTCGTGGGGCAACGGCCATGCCACGACCTTCCGCGCGCTGATCAACGCATTGGCGCGCGAAGGCCATCGCGCGACCTTCCTGGAGCGTGACGTGCCGTGGTATCGGTCGCATCGCGATCTGGTCGAACCGGCAGACTGGAACATCGAGCTGTACGAGACCCTGCCCGAGCTGCCGCAGCGTCACACCGCGCTGATCCGCGACGCCGACCTGGTGATCGTCGGCTCCTACGTGCCGGACGGCATCGCTATCGCCGACTGGGTGACATGTACCGCCCAAGGCGTCACCGCATTCTACGATATCGACACGCCGGTGACGTTGGCGGGGCTGCCACGTGGGCTGAGCTATCTCACCGCGCCGCTGATCCCACGATTCGATCTCTATCTCTCGTTCGCGGGCGGCCCGATCCCCGAACTCCTCGAAAAACAGTACGGCAGCCCGCTTGCATGCGTGCTCCCCTGCAGTGCCGATCCGGATCTCTATCAGCCTCGTCAGATCGCAAAGCGGTGGTCTCTCGGCTATCTCGGCACCTACAGTGACGACCGTCAGTCCGGACTAGAGAGTTTGTTGATCGCGCCCGCCACGTCGCTCGACGATCAGAATTTCGTCGTCGCCGGGTCGCAATATCCGCCTGCGATCATTTGGCCGGAGAATGTCGAGCGCATCGCGCACCTGTCTCCCGATCATCACGCCGATTTCTATGGAGCGCAGCGTTTCACACTGAACCTCACCCGCGCCGACATGCGCGCTCTTGGCTATTCTCCCAGCGTGCGTCTGTTCGAAGCCGCGGCTTGCGGCGTGCCGGTGATCTCCGACCGTTGGCCAGGACTGGAGACGGTTTTCAAGCCGGCGAGCGAAATCCTGCTCGCGTCCGAGGCCCGCGACGTGATCGAGATCCTTCGCGACATGCCCGACGAACGACGATCAGCCATTGGCGAAGCCGCCAGACGACGCATCCTGGCCGACCACACACCCGCTCATCGTGCTCGCCAGTTGGTCGCCTACTACGCCGAAGCCTCAGGCCGTCGCCGCACGAAGTCGCTTCGTCCGGTCGAGCGCCCGATGCAAGCGGCCGAACTCTGAAGGAGGCGTGATGACAATCCAATATCGAAACGGGCACGCACGAGCGGATCACGCTCGTCGAACGCTAGTGACAGGCGGCGCCGGCTTTATCGGATCGCATCTGTGCGATTCGCTGCTGCAGCGGGGCGACACGGTCGTATGCCTGGACAATCTCTTCACCGGCACGATGCACAATATTCGGCCGCTCCTCAATCACCCGAACTTCCAATTCATCGAGCACGACGTTCGCGAACCGCTTGAACTCGACGGCGAGTTCGATCGCATCTTCAATATGGCCTGTCCGGCGTCGCCGCGGCATTATCAACGCGATCCGGTGGGAACGATGAAGACATGCGTTCTCGGCACCATCAACGTGCTGGACCTCGCGCGGGCAAAAGGCTCTCGGGTGCTGCAAGCTTCCACCAGCGAAATTTACGGCGATCCCGAAGTCCATCCGCAGACCGAAGACTATGTCGGGCACGTCAATGCCACGGGTCCGCGTGCTTGCTACGACGAGGGCAAGCGTGCCGCCGAGACCCTGATGTTCGACTACCATCGTGTCCACGGCGTCGAGATCAAGGTGGCGCGCATCTTCAATACCTATGGACCCCGAATGCTGGAGAACGACGGTCGGGTCGTTTCCAACTTCATCGTTCAGGCGCTGCGGGGCGAGCCGATTACGATATACGGCAACGGATCACAGACACGCAGCTTCTGTTTCGTCGCGGATCTGATTCGAGGCCTGGAGCTTCTGATGGAATCGCCCGCCGAAGTCATAGGCCCCTGCAATCTCGGCAATCCGCACGAGGTGACCGTCGAGGCGATCGCCCGCGAGATCGTCGAACGCACGCAATCGACGTCGCTTTTGCAGTTCGAGCCGCTCCCGGTGGACGATCCCAAGCGCCGCAAGCCGGCGATCGACACCGCCATGCGAACCCTGGGCTGGCGGCCGGAAGTGGCTCTCCAAGACGGGCTAGAGGCAACGATCGCCCACTTTGCGCTGCGCATCGCAACGCCGGACGCCTCGGTGCCACCGGCAGATCATCGTTCCGGGAAAGCGGTGCGCCGGCGACTTTCCCTCGCCAGCAAGACATAGACAGGACGTTGCCGGTCCGCGGACTACTGTCGCTCTCAGATGCTGATCAGACCTTTCATTACGGCGAGCGCCAGCACGCCGAGATGCGTCTGCTCGCAGAATTGCCCCGACAGCGCCGCTTCGCGCACCTCTGCGGCCGTAGCAAGGATGACGCCGACACCCTCCTCCTCGATAAAGCTCGGTTGGCGCTCGCGGGTGCGAATAAAATACGAATGAGTGATGTTGCTGATCCGGCTCGAGCAGGTTGCCCCTTGTCCGAGGAGCTCAATCGAACCTGTTGTGTAGCCGGTCTCCTCCCTCAATTCCCGGACCATCGCGTCGGCCGGGTCCTCGCCGTGCTCAAGCAGCCCCGCCGGCAGTTCGAGCGACATTCGCTCGATTGCCGGACGATACTGTCGGACCAACAAAATCTCCGATTGCGGGGTAACCGCGAGCGCAACGATATAGTCTCGCTGGCCGATCGCGTAGTACGTCTCGGCTGGCGTCTCCGGCCCGAACTGAACCTCGCGTGTGATGATCTCCAGCCAGGGTGAAACCGCCGTTCGGGCCCGTCCAACAATCCTTGGCCATCCCTCCGTCATCGTCCCTCCTCACTACGATTACCAAATCAACGAGCACCACAATTTCGTTACAGCCCGGCGCCGCCGGCTTTCAGAGACAACATGGAACGGCGGCGGTGAACTGTATTTGTCCCACTTCACGAAGGACCGGAGCGGTCGAATGAATCAGCGCCATCAATCGGCGGGCCTAAGCGCCACGCTGCACCACAATATCGATGCTCTCCGCGAAAAACGGCGTCAAGAGCATCTGGCCATGGGACTCGAAGAGAAGGTCGCCGCTGCGATCACGTCCTTTACGGGCAGCATGAGGTTCGTGTACTTGCACTTGCTGATCTACGGCTCGTGGATCGTCTTCAACGTCCTCCCGGGCCTGCCGCATTTCGATCCGTCATTTGTCATGCTGGCGATGGTGGCTTCTGTCGAGGCTATCTTCCTGTCGACCTTCGTTCTGATCAGCCAGAATCGGGCAATGAAGGCGACGGACAAGCGCGACGATCTCGATCTTCACATCAACCTGCTCGCCGAACACGAACTTACCACCTTGATCAGACTGGTGAATGCCATCGCCGAGAAATTGGAAGTTGCGCTTGCAGACCGCAACGGCGATTTGGCTGAGGTGACAAAGGACGTGGCGCCGGAGGCGGTCATGCGCGAGATCGAGAAATGAGATGAAGCGCGCCGCCGTAGCCGGGGTGACCTAAGTTCGCCGACCGCGGCCCGGACCAGAGTGCCGCTGGTTGGCAGATCGCTCCACGACGACGGCGACAGGGCCGAGGTCCTCGTCCGCCCTGGCTGCCCACTTGCGCGCCTCAGCGGTCCAGAATGCGCGCCGTGCCGGCTCCACTTCTGCGCGCTGCAGGCAGAGCTCCGCTTGATGAAGGCAGGCACGGCGTCGATCCATCGTCATCTGCAGCGTTCCATCGAGCATCCATCATATTCCAGCCTTCGATCCGGCTCGGCGCAGCAGGCTCGCGGCAGTTGTCCCGACCGGATCATCGCCGATTGGAGCGGGAACCGCATTAACGTGAGATGTGGAATCGCGACGGCGCCACGCGGCCAAGCGACTACTGATCGGGCGACGTGCGGATTTCCGCCGCGCCAAACCGGCTGCTCGGTCTCCGTGCAAGTTCCGGTGGCGCCGCGTGAAGATAGCCCGGATCAAACTCGGCGATGGCGAACAATTGCCGGCTGCGAATGGTCAAACGACCTTGCACCAGCTCGATCAGCTCCATGCTTCGAAGCTGCTGCAGGACGCGGTTGATGTGGACGTAAGACAGGCCCAAGGCGTCGGCAAGCTGGCGCTGGGTGAAAGGAAACGCTACCGCCTCCTGGCTCCCGCTCCATTGCTGCATCCGATACGAAACCTCACATAGGAAGTGAGCGAGCCGCGCTTGCGCCGAGCGGCGACCAAGCCAGATCAGCCATTCGCGCTGAATGGCGGCCTGCAGCGCGGTCTCGCACCATAACCCCCTGATGATCGCCGGGCGGCTGTCCATCAACGGCAGCAGCTCACCGTGGGGCACCTCCAGCACGACCGCGGAAGCCGAAGCGTAGATCGAGACCCTCGCGCCCCCTAAGACAGGGTCGCCCGGATTGAGAATATCGCCCGGCAGAAAGACGGCCACAATCTGCTGGTTCCCGTCCTCCAGCGTCCGCACCGCATATGCGGTGCCGGAGCACAGGAAGATCAGTGCCGAAGCACGCGTACCCTCGTGTGTGACGAACTCACCCTTTTCAAAGAGACGGGCGGGACGGGCAACCGACAGCAATGCCGCCTGGTCGGGCTCCGGCAAGCCCAATCTCCCAGCCACCTTGGCGAGAAACGGGGCGAACCGATGCGGCCTGCGGCTCGGGACCGCATCCGGCCCGTGAAATCCGGAGCGTTCTGAGACGCCGAACCCCGACGATCCGTGGCCAGCCGACCGCACTTCCTTAGGTAAGCCGCGGGCCGCTGTCGCCTCGGAGTTCTCGAAGACCCGGCGCTCGCGTGCGGCAGGCCGTGTTTCGCCTGGAGTTCTATCGTTCATGATGTGGCCTGCAACATGATCGAAGCCTCCGAACAGGAAACAACGCGGCCCGAACCGGGACGTTCCGCGCGGGGAGACCGCCGCTAACCACGTCGAACCTGACGCCGACGTCAGATAAACGGTCTTCCCCCTGTGACCGCCACGGTCGTGCCCGACGTGTAGCTCGACAACGGGTCGGCCAGCATCACATAGGCAGTGGCGAGTTCAGCTGGCTGCCCGGCGCGCTGCATCGGCACGTTCTTGCCGAAATTAGCGACCGAGTCTTCCGACATCGTCGACGGGATCAACGGCGTCCAGATCGGCCCTGGCGCCACCGCATTGGCGCGAATACCCTTCTCGGCCAGCATCTGTGCCAATCCGGCGGTGAAGTTTTGGATCGCGCCCTTGGTGGTCGCATAGGCAAGCAGGGATGGATTCGGCATATCGGAATTGACCGACGCCGTGTTGACGATGGCGCTGCCCGGCTTCATGTGCGGCACAGCCGCCTTCGTCAGGTAGAACATCGCATGGATGTTGACGCGGAACGTCAGCTCCCACTCCTCATCGCTGATCTCGCCGATGTCACCGAAGGTCGCCTGATGCGCAGCGTTGTTGACCAGGATGTCCACACCGCCGAGTTCGTCGATCGCCTTCTGCACCACGTCCCGACAGTGCGCCGCGTTCTGCAGATCACCCTCGACCAGAACCGCTTTGCGGCCCTCCCGCTCGATCAACGCTTTGACCTCGGCGGCATCCTCGCCCTCGTTCAGATAGGAAATGAGCACGTCAGCGCCTTCTCGGGCATAAGCGATCGCCACCGCACGACCGATACCGCTGTCGCCACCGGTAATGATCGCCTTCAAACCCTGCAGCCGCCCCGACCCTTTGTAGCTGGTTTCGCCGTGATCCGGCCGCGGGTTCATTGCCGCAGTAGATCCGGGCATTGGCTGCTGTTGCTTGGGAAACGGCGGGGTCGGATAGTTTTGCGTCATGGCGGACTCCGTTGGATGCCGTATCAATTGATCAATGCGAGCGTCGTTCCTTGCATCGGATCAGCGCGATCCGAGCATCTGCTGCAGCCGCAGCGCGTCGAGCGGCGCCGCACTCTTTTGGTCGTTATCGAAGAAGACGAAGACGTCGTATCCCCGTCCCCGCCAGCCCCTGATCGACGTGGACCAGTCTTCGAGGGTCTGTCGGCTGTAGCGCCCGTGATAACGACCATCTGGACCATGGCCGCGGACATAAACAAAGTCTGCGGTGCGCCTCCACGGCGCAGGCGCGTCGTGATGGTCCGACAGGCAGAGCGACACGTTGGCGCGCCGAAGCAGTCGCTGGATGTTCCCGGCGTACCAACTGGCGTGACGGAACTCGAAAGCGTAGCGTCGCCCGGGCGAGAGCATCCCGAGAAAGGATTCCAATCGCGGCTCGTCGACGACAAATTGAGGTGGAAGCTGAAACAGGATGGGTCCAACTTTATTGCCGAGCAGGCTCAGCCGAGCCTCCATCAGGGCGAGACTGTTGGCGCAGGCCGGCGATAAGCGTTTCCAATGCGTGATGAACTTCGACGCTTTCCAGGCGAAAACAAAATCGTCGCCGGTCGTGTCATGCCAGCCTGACACCGCAGCTGGGGTCGGCGTCCGATAGAAGACGCCGTTGAGTTCGGCCGCGCTGAACTGGCTGGCGTAGTATTGCAGTTGCCGGTTCACCGGCATTCCGGCCGGATAGAACGGTCCGCGCCAGGATGGATAATGCCATCCCGACGTGCCGATCAGAACACGCGCCATCGATCAGGGCTTCATGACCACCTTGATACATCCGTCCTGCTTGTCGCGAAACGTCTTGTAGAGCTCGGGGCCTTCCTCGAGCGTCGCCCGATGTGTAATCACGAACGTCGGATCGATCTCGCCCTTTTCGATCCGCCCCAGCAACTGCGGCAAATAGCGCTGGACGGGTGTCTGGGCCATACGGAAGGTCAATCCGCGATTGACCGCAGATCCCATCGGGATCTTGTCGAGAAGGCCGCCATAGACCCCGACGACGGAAACGATTCCGAAGTTTCGGCAGCAATGAATGGCCTGACGCAGGACGTGAGGTCGATCCGTTCCCATGAACGTCGCCACCTTCACACGGTCGACCACAGCGTGGAAGCCCGAGGCCGTATCTGGCTCGGTACCGACCGCATCGATGCAGGCATCGGCGCCACGACCGCTGGTCAGATCCTGAATGCGATCGTACACGTCGTCGGCCCTGAAATCGATCGTAATGGCGCCGGAGGCACGCGCCATTTCAAGACGCTCTGGCACCGTATCGATCGCGATCACGCGCTCAGCACCAAGCATGAAGGCGCTCTTGATGGCGAACTGACCGACCGGCCCACAACCCCAGATCGCCACGGTTTCGCCGCCCTTCAGCTCACAGAAGTCAGCCGCCATAAACCCGGTCGGGAAAATATCGGACAAGAACAGCACCTGCTCGTCGGTGAGGCCGTCGGGCACCTTGATTGGACCGACATCCGCATAGGGGACGCGCATGTACTCGGCCTGCCCGCCCGCGTAGCCGCCGAGCAGATGTGAGTAGCCGAACAATCCTGCGGGCGAATGCCCCCACAACTTTTCCGCCTTCTCGGCATCCCGGTTCGACCGCTCGCATCCACTGAAAAAGCCGTTTTTGCAGAAGAAGCATTCGCCGCAGGAGATGGTGAACGGCACCACGACCCGGTCGCCGACCTTCAGCTTCTTATTATCGGGACCGACCTCGACGACCTCGCCCATCGTTTCGTGGCCGAGCACGTCGCCGCTCTTCATCTGCGGCATCACCCCGTCGAACAAATGCAGATCGGACCCACAGATAGCACAGGCGGTCACTCGGATAATCGCGTCGCGGCCGTGCTCGATCTTCGGGTCCGGTACACTCTCGCATCGGATATCGCTCTTGCCATGCCAAGTCAGCGCCTTCATCGTCATCTCCGAGTGTGTGCGTTGCCGGTGACAAACGTCGGCGATGTCGGTTGTTCCTATCGACGGACCGCTACACCGGGCCGCCTGCCCCGGCGCGGAGTGCCTCGGCCGACGGGCGGCTAACTAAGGATGGTGAGCATGGCGCGCAGGGTCGCAGATGGCCTTAGGCGTCCGACCTCAGGTGGAACATTGCGGTGCGGCTGCCGTTGGGCGGAAAACTGCCCACAAGATCTTTCTGCTGCAAAGCCCGGTCAGATCAATTGATACGTCACCCCGTCCCGCCGAGTGGAGGATGCCACTATGAAACCAACCACGATCCTGTTGAGCTGTCTCCTGCTCGCTTCCCCTGCGCTGGCTGACCGCGCTGCGGCCCAAACCAATGCTGCTACCGCGCCGGCCGTCAGCCCGGCGACGCAGCAGTTCATCACCCGTGTGGCAGTCTCGGACTTGTTCGAAATTGCCACCGCGCGCTTGGCTCTGGCGCGGGGGACCGAGGCGCAGAAGGCGTTCGCCAATCAGATGATCGAAGACCACGGCAAAACGTCCTCCGAGTTGCGTCAGATCATGGTTGTGCGGTCGGTGAATGTCGACCTCCCGAGTCAGCTCGACAGCGCGCATCAAGCCAAATACGACCGGCTGAACGACGCGCGCGGCCAAGATTTTGCTGTCCTCTATACCGAGCAACAGGTCGAAGCCCATAAGGAAGCGATCGCGCAATTCCAGCGTTACGCGCAGGCAGGCGACATCCCTGAATTGAAGGAATGGGCATCCAAGACACTGCCAGCACTGAAGCATCACCTCGAAATGGCAGAAGCGCTGGGCGTGAAAAATGCTGCGCCGACCAGCGGCCAATCCACCAAGTAACGGGTGCCCACGCCCGGATTAGGACCAAAGCGTCCGGCGACCTGGCCGGACGCCTGTACGACCAAGGGTTTTCGGCATGCCTCTGGACCGCTCTAAATGGATCGACCTGCTCCAACACTTGCAGCAAGCCATCGCTCTGGCGCGCGAGTTGGAGTTGCGTCATCTGGAATACCTGCTGACGATGGCAGAACTCGAAAGTCACGACCGGATCGGGACTGTCCGGGACAGTAGCGTGTAGGCGCGCTTCGGGACGATCGCTGATCAGAGCGCAAAGAACAGGCCAACACAGACAAACCGAAATAGAAAGGCGCGGCCGTCGAGGCCGCGCCTTTCTCCATCACTCGATTGCCCGCGGCCGCATCATGCGGCCTGTGCGACACGGACATAAGACCGCGTGACGTTGTCGATGTTCTTGTCGATCCAGGCGGCCATCGCCTCTTCTTCTTTCAACGACGCTTCGAGCAGCGGCTTCGCCGACGACATACCCGTGAGGTCGGCCAGCGAGAGCAGCGACTTGTAGGCAGCGATCTCGAATTGCTCGAACGCATTGTTGGCAAACGTATTCTTGAGGATTTCGTCGGGCATCACGGTGTGAGCCAACGCCGCCATGTTGCCCATCAGTGATTGCGTCGCGTCCTTCATCGTCGAAGCGGTCTCGCCGCACGAGGCGAGACACTCGTCGAGCCGCTTCAGCTGCGTCTCGGTTTCGCGCAGATGCTCCTGAACACGCGCCTTGACATCCGGGTACTCGTCCAGCCGCTCGGACTGCCGCTCCATCATCTCGCGCGCCTGGGTCTCCATCGCATGAGCATTGCGCAGACCGGTGATGAAGATGTCTCGTACGTCCTGTGCCATGTTGTCTCCGTGGCCATGGTGAAAGTGGATCGCGCTTCAACGTGCCCTGAACCCGACAGTTCCTGTGTCAAACCGGTCCAAACGCCGCGTCGCGCTCCGGCCTCCACAGTTCGGACAGCTGGTCGATGGAGACGAGGTCGATCTGTTCGTGGAACCGGGTGCGATACATGGTCATCAGTGCATCGTGCCCGGGATCCGACGAACTACACAGCGCGTCCTCGACCAGAACGACCCGATAGCCGAGATCCACCGCGTCCAGCACCGTGGCGAGAACGCACACGTCGGTTTCGGCGCCGGTGACAACGACGGTCCCGATGCCTAGCCGCCCCAGCAGAGCGGCAAGACCCGAGTGTTTGAATCCGGAATACACGGGCTTGTCGACCACGACGCCGGGCGGCACCAGGCGCGCCAGCTCCGGAACGAGGTCGAGCTGATCCGGCGGCAATTGCTCGCGGGTCGCGGCTTTCCAACGCTCATAGTAGCGTCGCCAGCGTCCGGCACAATCTTCCGCCCGTTCAGGGGGAATGAAGCGCGTGAAGATCGTCCGATGCCGATAGCGAGATGCGACGTCGACGATCGCCGGCCCGACCCGAGCCATCCAGGGAGTTTCCCACACCCCGCCCACCGAAAAGATGCGCTGCATGTCGATGCACAGATGTGCGGCGTCCCTGATCGGCTCAACTGCCTCGGGCGTCTTGGTCATGGCGCTCGGCCGCGGATCTCGGGAGCTGGCGAACCCGGTCGCCGCTCGGTGATCAAGACCAGAATCCAGGCCAGGATCCCTATCGCAACGACAAGCCAGACATAGCCCGGCAGGTCCAACACGGCCGCCAGGACCACCATGGCGGCTCCGAAGATCGCATCGAGCGCCAGATGCAGCGGCATCGGCAGCACGCGAACCACGCCCCATTCGTAGTCGGTCATCAGGCTATAGGCGATGCCCAGGCCGCCGAGAGCGATGAAGCTCCAACGCGCAGCGCCGTGCCACCCTGCGACGAACGGCAGCGCGATCACCAGCATGGAGACGAGATAATCGAGCAATCCGTGTAGTCGGGTCGGCAAAATCTGCAAATCGTCTCTCCTCACTCGGCGTCGGAGCAACCCCCACCCCACACCGGCGTTCCTGTCAGCTGAAACTGAGACGCGACGAATTGGAACAGCTCAACTGCGGCCTCGTTGCGGCCAGACAGAAGGAGATCGGCATGACCAAGGCTTCCCTGCAGATGACCTCGACAGAATCGCGTCAACTGGCGCGGGCGCTCGGGTGGTTCTCGCTCGCGCTCGGCGCCGCCGAGTTGATCGCGCCAAACCGCCTTACGCGCGCATTGGGAATGCGGGGCAGCGAAGGCCTGGTCCAACTCTACGGACTCCGGGAAATCGCCAGCGGCGTGTCGATCCTATCGACCGAGTCCGCGGCATCGGTCTGGAGCCGGGTTGCCGGCGACGCGCTGGACGTCGGCACGCTGGCCCTTCATCTGCGCGATGACAATCGTAAAAAGGCGAATGTTGCAGTCGCCATCGCCGCCGTTGGCGGCATTGCGTTGCTCGATTTGGCGTGCGCGGCGGGCCTCTCCAAGAACGAAGCGCACGACAGAGCCGACGCGCGAGCCCTCCGTTGACCGACCGACCGTCACCCACGCGGCCAGATCGGTCCGGCATCGACGGCCCCGTCACGGCGCTAGTCTTCGGCGGCGGCCTCAGCCTGGCCGCATATCATGGCGGCGCTTATCAGGCTTTCGCAAATCACCGTCTACCGCTGCACTGGGTAGCCGGGTCGTCAGCAGGCGCGATCACTGCCGCCCTGATAGCCGGGAACGCGGCCGAGCATCGAGTGCCTCGCCTGTTGGAGTTCTGGGGCATCGCCGCCGAGGCTTCGGTCGCCAGCCCGTTCGCGCATTTTGAAGGGTGGGTGAGCGCCCTCCGCGCCCACGTGGTCGGCGACATGGCGCACTTCTATCCGCGTTTTCCGTCCCCTCTGCTGTTTCACAGCCTGTACGATCTGGCGCCGATGCGACGCCGCTTGTCCGGCCTGATCGATTTCGCGCGGCTGAACGGCGGAGAAACACGACTATCGGTCGCGACCACCGACCTGCGCAGCGGCGACCCGGTGATCTTCGACACGGCGTGCGATCGGATCGAATTGGATCATCTGCTTGCAAGCTGCGGTTTTCTTCCAGAGTTTGCACCGGTCACGATCGGAACGAGGACCTTGGGCGACGGCGGTCTGTCGCTCAATGCGCCGTTCGATCCCATCATGCAGGAATGCCTCGCACCGCTGCGTCTGTTCGTGCTCGATCTCTACGCGCGCGACGATCGGCTTCCGAGCAGCTTGGAAGCTGCGCTGGAACGCAAGAACGACCTGCTGTTTGGAAACCAGACTTATCTGCGCCTCAAGGACAAGATCAGCATCCGGCATCTGCAACGGCAGAGAGACGGCACGTCCCGGGGCGACGATGAAATCTCTCTGTTGAGCTACCGTGCCGGAGCGGATGAGCCCGGGCCGGAGAAGAGCTTCAACTTCTCTCGGGCCGCCCTCTCCCGCCGCTGGCGGACCGGCCGCCTCGACATGGAGGCGGCGCTATACGGCGCTCTGGGCGGCCGGGACGGCCTGCGTATCATCCGACGCGAAGCAGGCACGGTTACCGACGAGCGCGAGCGCCGGTGAACGATGCCAAGTCGACCTCATCGGTCGACATGAAGCCCCCGGCGCGGCGCATCGCGGCGTCCTTCAGCTACTTATCAGGCCGATCTTCCGTGCAACTGGTGACGGGCGGCGTGCGCCGTAATCGCGAGACGTAGATGGCGTTGAGCGCCCAGGTGGTGATAGGCGCCTCTATGAACTCTTCGGCGCTCTGCGAGCAGAGCATGCCATCCCTGAGGCCGTGACTTGCCTAGCTGTTGGCGCTGCCAGGCTCGGCCATTCTGCGGTGTTGGCTGGCCAATACGCCGGACGGGACCACGTTTGCGGCAGCAGACATCACCTTGTTCTTCCAACCGCTGACCACGTCGCCTTCTCCGCTCATCATCGCGTCGAACCCGATCTGAGCCACCTCACCAGCATCGTCCTTTTCGGCAGCACCCACCTTGGTATCGAGCATATCGGCGCGGCGGAAGAAATCCGTCTCCGTCGCGCCCGGCATCAGGCAGGTGACCGTAACAGCGCTGTCTCGCAGCTCTTCGCGCAGGGCGAAGGAGAACGAATTGAGGAAGGCCTTGGAGGCGTTGTAGACCGCCTGAAAACTGCCCGGCGTGAAGCCGGCAATCGAGCCTGTAATCAGAATCCGTCCGGAATTTCGACGACGCATCTCATTGCCGATCCGGTGGATCAGGTACAGCGTCCCTGTCACGTTGGTGTCGATGACCTTGCGCACGTCGGGAAAGTTCTGCTCGAGAAAAGCGTGCCCAAGACCTCGCCCCGCATTGGCCAACAAGGCGTCCACAGGTCGGCCTTTCGCTGCTTCGCACAGCCGGTTGACGCCCTCCTCGGTGGCCAGGTCCGCCTGCACCGCTTCCACCGAGCGACCGCCCGTCCGCAGCTCGACCGCCGCCGCCTCGATCGCAGGCTCGTCAGCCGCGATCAAAAGGTCAAATCCCGCCTTGGAGCAGCACCGCGCCAACTCCAGCCCGATGCCCGTGGAAGCTCCAGTAACGATCGCAAAGGGAGTTTGTCCGGTCATGCGCGCTCCGTTTATCTGCTGGATTTGGCTCGACAACCACCTCCGCTGCGACGCGTTCCTCGTTAGCCAAAGGCCTAAACGGCGGTCGGCCGTTACTCATCGACCGCCGCTTCTACACGTCGATCGTCCAGCCATTGCTTCGGATGCCCCGGCATTTCGCTGCGACGACAAGACACTTGCCCGATCGGCGTGATTAGGAACAGGCGCACAATACGCATGTTGACCGACCTCTCACATCTCTTGGAGAACGCCATGCGCATCGTCAACATCATCACTCTTTTACTCGTTATTGTCGGCGGCCTGAATTGGGGGCTGGTCGGGTTGTTCGATTTCGATCTCGTCACTGCAATTCTCGGCAACGGAGCAGCCGAAACTGCGACATCATCGGCTGCTGCGCGCGTGGTTTACATTCTGGTAGCGGTCTCGGCGCTGTATCAGATCACGACGCTGACACGCCTCCTCTCGGCACGATCGACCGCATACGGAACCGGCACTTACTAGACGAGCGGGACCCCAAACGAGATGTCCCGAATGGACGGAGACGATGGATTTCGCCGGATCGTCGGCAACGACGATCGCGGCGGGATCTACTTTCTGCCTTGGCGGACGAGCTTTCGGACGGCCGTCCGTTTCGGCCTTCTCGGCTTGCGCCGGTGGCGGCTCTGCTATCAGCTACCGATCAGCATTGTCTCGCCGGATCCGGAGCGGGCCGCCGCCTCGATCCGGCGCGTCCTCGCAGACGCCACCGAGCAGATCGAGCGCGGGGGTCCGCCGTCGCTACTGATCGGCCTGAGTATGGGCTCGGTGCCGGCAACCGTGCTCGCCGGACGCCACCGGACGCGGCTCTGGAGCTTCGCATCCGCAGATCGGGGCGACCTCATGATCTGGCAAAGCCCGGCGGCACGAGCCGTGCGCCATGCAGCCGAGGCACGCGGGCTGACGCTGGACGACTATACGCGCGCGCTGACTGGCCTTAACCCTGTCGAATGGTTGGACCGCATCGATCCCCGCAGCCGCTTCTCGATCGGCGCCTTCGATCGTTTCGTGCCGCTCTCGCGGCGATACGAATTGATGAAACGGGCCGCGAAAACTATTCCGATGCAGAATGTCCTGATCGAGCCGCTCGGCCATCTCGGGGTGATGGCTCTCAGCCCCTGGCGGCAGCGGCAATGGGCGCGCGCGGCGCAGCGTCAGTCGAGCAGCCAGTCGAGCGATTTCTGCAAGCGTGCCGTGCCGTTGGTCTCGAACCAACGCCCGTGAGCAAAAAGCACACGTTCGGGACGCCATTGCTCCACAAGTTCGCGCGCGACCGCTTGCGCGGCGGCGCGGTTTCGGTTGATCGCAAACCGATAGTACACCGGGGCGCGACCATTCGGTCCCACCACGCCGACCATGCGCGCCAGCGGACGAACCAACGGCGCGATTCTATCCGGCTCGAAATTCTGAACAAGATCGACGAGAATCGCGGTCTGGGTCGGCAGATGCTGAAAGATCACTTCGGTCACGCCGAAGCCTCCGGTCAGCACTCTTTGCTTGAGGACGTCCGACCATATAGCCGGGGCACGCTCGCCAAGATCCTCGTCGATCCGCAGCCCGGATTTCTTCACTGCACCACGCTTCCGTAAACCAGGCGAGGCCCACGTCATAGCGTCTGGGTGCCGCGCCTGCCATTCCTGCATGAAAGTCCAATGCGCCACGCTCGGCGCCACCAGATGCCCGATCACACCTAATTTCGAAAGCTCTGCGTTCAAAGCGTCGGACCAACGCGTCGGCGAGTGCAACATGATCTGCCCGTTCGGGAGCCGGATTACTGTCATGCGGACCGGCAATGGAATCCCCATCGCCGACATCGGCCCACTGTCGACCAGCCACAGTCCCTCGGCCACCTGCTTCAGCGTGTCGAGTGGAGGATAGGTGACGCGGCTCATTGGCAGGCTCCGATCATGTCGTGGACGGTGCTGAGATCGATCCCGCTTCCGAACAACCGCCGTCTGAGCCGGTTCCTAACGTTGCTACGCCTAGGACGCGCGGCTTCCACCTGCGCTCCGCGAAGCGGTGAGCGATTAGGAACAATGCGAAATGCGACCGGTTTGCGCAGCACCCTGAGAGAGCACTTTCTTCACCGCTCTCAGGTCATCCAGCGACCGACTAAGCTTGAAAGGAACGACCAATGTACTATCACGACAAGCGGCTGCAGTATCCAGTTCGCGTCGAGAAGCCGGACCCGCTGTTTGCCCGGCAACTCCAGCAGGCAATCGGCGGCGTGGAAGGCGAAATCCGCGTCTGCATGCAATACTTCTTCCAAGCATGGGGCGCGCGCGGCCCAACTAACAAGTATCGCGACCTGCTGCTCAACACCGCGACCGAGGAGATCGGGCATATCGAAATGCTCGCCACCGCAGTGGCGCTCAACCTCGAGAACGCGCCGTTGAGCGCTCAGGAAGAAGGCGCTGCCGACAAGATGGTCGGCGCGGTGATGGGGGGCGAGAACAGCCGGCAGACCATCGAGGGTATGCTGCAGCGGCATCTGCTATCGACCGGCCTCGCTGCGTTCCCGGCGAACGCCGAAGGTGTGCCGTTCGACTGTTCGCACATCTATGCCAGTGGCAATTTGGCCGCCGATATGTACTGCAACGTGGCGGCGGAAGCGACCGGCCGGACACTCGCGGTCCGCCTGTTCAATTCGACCTCCGATCCGGGCATGCGCGACATGCTGCATTTCATGATTGCGCGCGACACGATGCATCAGCAACAGTGGTTGGCGGTGATCGAGGAAATGGGAGGCGCCGCCGCGCTTCCGATCCCGAACAGTTTCGATCAGAGCCAGGAGCACCAGCGCTTCAGCTACTTCATGATGGGCACCGGCCGCGATGGCGATCCGCTGCCTGAAGGCCGCTTCTCGTCGGGCCCCTCGATGGATGGACGCGGCGAATTCTACGCCGGGCACTTCGAGCCGCTCGGCGAAGAACCGGTCCTGGGCCCAGCTCGGCCCTTGTCCGGCGCACAGGCCGAACAGATCGACCCGACTGGAGCCAAGGTCAAGTAATAGCCGGCCGACTGCGATGCCGTGGGTGCAGCGCCCCCCGGCATCGCGACCGTGGCGCCTCACTCAGTACGCAAGGCCTCGCGTCGCAGGCCGCTCCGGTTGGCCGCAGCATGACCCGCAGCCTCCAGGTCTTGCAAAGAACAGGCTCCCGCTCGCGCGCATTCGGCGATTTTTGCAGCGAGATGGGCCCGCACGGCGTGCTCTTCGCCATTCTCCAGAGTTCCGCAAACACGATCGAGGGCCATGCTCATGTTGGCCAGAGTCCGGGCGTCGAAATCGTCCATCATTGGTTGTTCCTCCAGCGCGAGCCTCATTCGCTCGTCAAGTCGTTACAGGCGATCCAGACAGGACGATGCTAGCCCGGCTTCGAGGTCCCGTCTCTAACCTATGGCAAAAGCTTGTCGCCAGGGCGGCGGCTTCTCACCCGTGCGGTAGGGATGACGCCTTGGCTTGGCTACGCCGGGGGGACGCTCGGAACACTGAGCACAGCTTCGGGTTGACCAGCCAGCGTCGAGAACTCGGGCATCGCAACACGATCGTGCAACGCCATAGGTGGCCTCCGACGCCGGCAGGAGCACTCGTGGACGCAGAACAGATTAAATGCCTCGCCTCGCGCTACGGGATAGCGCTCACCTTCGAGGATGCCCGCGGCAACACCGTCGAGACCGATATCGAGGTCATCCGCAAGCTGCTGATCAGCATGGGAGTGCTGCCCCCGCACGGTGATCTGGCAGACCAAGCGGACCTCTCCCCCTTTCCGCCCGCGCTGGTGCTCCGCCCCCGGAATGGCGCGATTACGATCGATCTCGCCCCCGGTGTTCAAGAGCCCGGTTCGAAGTGGCAACTCGTCCTCGAGGATGGCACGACGCGGCGGGGCCGCACCGCGACAACCGCCGCGACCGGGACGTCCTCAGCTCGCCTGGTCCTGGCCGACGTCCCCTACGGCTATCATCAATTTACACTGGGCGGGTCCGGGGCACAGACGACGCTCATTGTTACGCCCGGCACTTGCTGGCTGCCCGACAGCTTCGAACGCAACGAGCCGAGCTACGGGCTGTCGCTCCAGCTTTATCTTCTGCGGACAGAGCGCAACTGGGGGATCGGAGACTTCACCGACCTGGGGCAGATGGTCCGACTTGCAGCGGCTCGCGGTTGCGATGTTCTCGGCCTGAATCCGTTGCATCAAATGTTCACCGACAACCCGGAGCACGCCAGCCCCTATTCGCCGGCCAGCCGGCGCTTTCTGAATATTCTCTACATTGATGTCACGGCGGTCCCGGAATATCGAGCATCGCGGATGACGCAAGAGCTGGTGACGTCGTCTGGCTTCCAGGAGCGGATCGAACAGGCGCGGCGGTCTTCCCAAGTCGACTACGCGCTTGTCGCCACCCTCAAGCTGGAAGCACTGCGCCTCCTCCACGCCGAGTTCCACAAGCAGGCGAACGCAACCCGGCGCGCCGACTACGAGCGGTTCGTTGCAAGCGAAGGCGAGAGCTTGGCGAGCGCTTCGCTGTTCCAGGCTTTGCGGGACCATTTCGCCTCGGTCGAGCCGGCTGCCGTGGACTGGCATCATTGGCCCGACGCCTACCGCTCTCCGACCGCAGAGGGCGCGCGCGCTTTCGCTCGCGAACATTCAGACAAGGTGGATTTCCATAACTGGCTGCAATGGATCGCCGATCAGCAACTCTCAGCTGCGAGGGACGCCGCCACGGCGACCGGCATGAAGGTCGGGCTTTATCTCGATCTCGCCGTCGGCTGCGACCGCAGCGGGTCGGAGACGTGGGCGAGCCCGTCGGATTACATGGCCGCCGCCGAAGTCGGGGCGCCGCCCGACATCTTCAATCCGGCCGGTCAAAACTGGGGGCTGCCGCCGCTCAATCCAGTGTCGCTGACCGCGCAGGGTTATCGCCCGTTCATCGAGCTGCTACGCGCCAACATGCGGCACGGAGGCGGATTGAGGATCGACCATGCGATGGGACTGCAGCGGCTGTATTGCATCCCTGAAGGATCGCCGCCCTCAGCGGGAGCCTATGTGAGCTATCCGATGGCAGATCTCGTCGGCATCCTGGCGCTGGAGAGCCAGCGGCATCGCTGCCTCGTGGTCGGCGAGGACCTCGGCACCGTCCCGGCGGGCTTTCGGGACCGCATGGAGGATGCCCGCATCCTGTCGTACCGAGTGTTGTTCTTCGAGGCCGATGAAGACGGCGAGTTTATCCCCGCAGGTAGCTATCCTCGGCTCGCAGTGGCCGTGGCCGGAAGCCATGACCTTCCCACCCTGCCCAGTTGGCTGGAGGGAAGCGACATCGAGCTCAAGGATCGACTCGGGTTGTACCCCTCACCGGACGATGCCATAGCTCAGCGGCGGGCGCGGGAAACGCAGCGAGACGCGGTGCTTCGCCTTCTCGGGTTGCAGGGGACCGCACAGCAACTTAACCCCGACGCCTTTTCGGCGGCCGTCCACCGCTTCCTCGGAAGCAGCGCCGCGTTGCTCGCGATGACGCAGCTCGATGATCTGATCGGTGAGCACACCCCGGTGAATGTGCCTGCCACCTCCACAGAGCATGCGAACTGGCGGCGGAAATATGCGTTGACGCTCGAGCAAATTGAACAAACCGACGGATGGAAGCTGTTGGACATTCTGGCGGCGGAACGCAGATCGGCGATCGCGAGTATCGGTGAAAGGCGCTCCTCCGGCCCTCCAGATCCGGCTTCCATGCTTGAACGCAAGCGGCGCTGATCGAACCGCTGCCGTCGGCCATGCAGGAAATCGCCCCGTGACGGATCATCCCTTTTTGCGCAAGTTGCGCCACGGCTCCCGGCTGACGACCGAGGACGAACTGCTTCTGGTCAGTCTCTTAGATCCAGCGCGCGCGATCGGTGCACGGGAAGATGTCGCCGAAGAAGGAGCCGAGCCGTTTTCGCTTCCGTTGATTGTGGACGGCTGGGCATGCCGCTACTCCACACTCGAAAACGGTCAACGACAGATCATCTCGCTGTTCGTACCGGGTGACCTGTGCGAACCTTTCGGGATGCTCCCGCGGTTCATGGATCACTCGGTCGCGACCCTCACACCGGTGATGATGTCTCCGGTGCGTGTCGGGCCGATCAAGAACGCCGCTCTGGCCAGCCGCCGGATTGAGGAGGCGCTGTGGTGGGATCTATTGGTCGCCACCGCGATTGATCGCGAGCACCTCGTCAGTCTGGGACGCCGCACCGCAACCGAGCGTCTCGGCCACTTGTTTTGTGAGCTGCATTTGCGGCTGGAGATGGTCGGATTGGTCGAGGGTCTAAGCTACGAGATGCCGATAACGCAAGCCGACCTCGGCGATCTGCTCGGCCTGTCAATGGTACACGTCAACAGATCGCTGCAGGAACTGCGACGGACGGGGCTGATGTCGTTGCGCGGCCGGCGGCTCGCGATCCACGATCTGCAAGGGTTGCGCGAATTGTCGTTCTTCGATGAGGGCTATCTTCATCCAGAGGGAGCGAACTAATGAGCGGGGCGCGATGCCGGCAGGCAACGAGTAGCGGAGGCCATGATGGTCGATGAATCCTCAAGATCTCGGATCGCGGCTCTGGAGGCCGACAACGCGCGGCTGCGGCGGTTGCTCGATCAGCAGGACGCCCCCGGCGAGCTCCGCCACCGGCTGCGCGGAACGGTCGCGTTGCTCCGCATGATCATTCGAAAGTCTTCCGAAAGCCGCAGCGACCTCGACTCGTACATGGGGCTTCTCGAGGACCGGCTCGATGCGATCGCACGCGTCCAGTCGATTGCGGACGAGCAAGGCGCGATCGAACTGCAAAAGCTCCTCGCAGACGAACTGCTGCATTACCGTCCGCTGGAAGGCGTCCGGGTGCGACTGGCGGGGCCCGAACTCGCACTGCAGCCGCGCATGGGCCAGGTCTTCGCGCTCGCGGTCCACGAACTCACCGTGAATGCCATCGAACATGGAGCCCTCGGCAGCGACACCGGGCGGGTCGATATCAAATGGCGCGTATCGGCCGCCGGTACCGAGTCGAAGCTGATCTTCGTGTGGAATGAAAATGACACGGCCACCGTCGGCAAACCGAGCCGGCAGGGGTTCGGCACCGAAGTGCTGACGCGGACGCTGGTCTATGAACTGCGCGCCACTACAAATCTGGAATTCGAGCCGGACGGGCTTCGCTGCACCATCGAATTCCCGCTGCCCTGAACGCCGGGCTAACCGACCAAGCAACGTGCCCGGGAGCGATTGACACGATCGTACGGAAGCCGACCGTTCGCCATAATCGACACACTTTCATATACGGGTCATCCCGCCGGCCGCGACCTCCGGACCGGAGCGCGAGCGCACTTACGAGCCTCCCATTAGCATAAGTGAATGCCGCAAGGAGTCCGCGACGCTAGCCTGCCTGAAACCACAGAAAGGCGATGCGTGAAGAAGCGACGCAACAGGATCAAACAGCAAACGTCCCTCGAAGAACGGCTTTCGGCCTGTTCGGAACGCTGGAAACGTGAAGCGGAAGCGAGCGGTGACAGCGAGTTGCTGGGACATTTCCAGGAGCACGCGAGGTCCGCGGAGGCCGCGCTCGGCATCATCGCTTGGCTCGAAGGGCGGGAGGATAATCGCTGACCCCGGGCGCCTCCACATCGCGCGCCATAGGCGCTGACGGGTCAGGCCATGGGCGGCTGTTTGGCCGCAGCATCCTCGTGGTCGAAGACGAATATTTCATTGCCGACCATCTGATGCGGCAGGTCGAGCAATGCGGCGCCAATGTGATCGGTCCGGTAGCAACTCTCGACGAAGCTCGCAGCTTGGCGTGGGCTAACCCGCATCTGGACGGGGCCGTACTGGACATCAATCTGCGCGGCACGTGGGTGTTTCCGCTTGCGGATGAATTAGCCGAGCGCGGCGTGCGATTCATCTTCGCCACCGGCTACGATGCCAGGATGATTCCTGCGCGGTTTGCGCACGTCGGACGATGTGAAAAGTGCGCGGACGCCGCCGAGATTACCGCGGCGCCGTTTGCGGAGTCTTGAAACAGATCGCGAGGCCAATGCGGAGCCGGCTCCGAGCCCGGGGCACCGGCCTTCCAGGCAAAGCAGCGGGGTTCGAGTGTCGCAGCATTATTGACTGTAGCTCTGCGCAAGCCCAAGACCGATCGTGACGGTCAGCAGAATGCCCGCAGCAGGAATGCACAGCGCATTGTCGAGCAGCACCGAGGTCGCGCCCAATGCCAGCCCGACAGCCGCAACGGCGGGATAGATCCAGTCGCGTCCGCGCTCTAAGGCAGCCCCGGCTAGCTTGACCAAAATGGCGGATCCGGCCGCGGCTGCGCCGACGCACCCTAGCCAGCCCAATTCGACCGCACCCGCGACGGCGACCGTCGGGGCCGTTGCGACGCCGGACGCACCCCCGCCCTGATAGAGCCGCGCCAGATCCTGGAACGCGCCCGCGCCGGCTCCCAGCCATCTCGCATCGGCAACCATCGCTTCCAGTTGCGGCATGTCTTGCGAAGGCGCGACGAACCGCAGCAGCAAGGATCCGGCGGCGGCGTTCTCGTCGCCCAGCCAGACGATCAGAACCGCCGACGCGACTCCGCCAATGACACATAGAACGACGGCGGATGCTCGCGACATATCGAAGCGCCGGATCACAGCCAACGTCGTGAGACAGCCAACACCGAGACCAACCGCCACGATCTGCGGCAGGCCTCCGGCGCGGATGAGAACCGCTCCGCTGATCAGCAGCCCTATAATGGCGATCAACACCGTCGGCGCGATTTCAGCCGCGGCGGACCGGCGGGCCGTAAATCGCTCGAGCGCGGCGATGACGAGGGCGGCGTCCAGCACGATCGCGAGACTCCCGATCAGCGCGACGGCGTCTGGCCTCACGGCCGAATGCAGCGGCAGTCTGGCATCGATCAGGCTGACGACGAGGGCGGCCAGGCCCATCAGGGTGGCGACAGCCGCGGCGCCCCGCAGCGTCAGTTCGGCACGGCGCCGATCGCGCGCAATCGCGACCGTGACGATCAGCAGCCCGAGCGTCGACGCAGCGGTCATCAGCGCGAACAAGGTATCGCCGCGATCGACCGTGATGGCCGAAACGGCGGACATCTGTAGAGCCTCGCCGGCGCTCTTCCAGATCGTGTGCGCGACGGGGCCAGGCAACGGCAGCAGTTGAACGATCAAATACAACGGCATCAGCAGCACGGCCCACCCGACCCCGGCAAGCGAACGCCTGATCTGATCGACGTCGGAACCGCGCAAGCCGACCGCCAAGGATATCAGCCCGACGCCGACGACGATTATCTTCGCCTCGCCCGCGCCCTGGCTCGACAGAAGCGACAGCAACGGGGCCAGGCCAAGCAGGGCGAGAAGAGAATTAAATGGGGCAGCCACCGCGAACCATTAAATCGCGAACCCTTCGCGATCAAACAACATGGTCCGCGCTATTTTTTCAATGATAATTTTCCGACGATGCTCTTCGCGCGGCCGGAGGGAGCGACGTCCGGGCTCCCGCCCTTCGAAGCAGAGGGACGGCTTAATCGCAGACGCCGCTCGACGAACGGCAGCATGCCGATCAACGATCCGAGCACGTACCCGACCTGCAGTGCGATGCAGGCGACGACAGCCGCCCATAATGCCGTCCGAAGGCTTTCTCCCAACAACAGCCCGATTGCGACAATATTCAGCCCGCCGATGACGCACACCGGCAGCAGCACGACGAGCCGATAGCGGATCCCGAGAACAAGGCCGGGGAGTCCCCCCAAAACAACGAGATCGAGCATCTTCGCGCGCCGCTCCAGACATCTTCTGGAACCCTAGCAGCCCCCCAAAGCCGGGGCAAACAAGCGTCATTGCGCGCACTTTGCCATCATCTCCGCGAAAGCCGACGGCAACCCGTCAAGCTCGATCCGGCCCGCCACATCGCGGCCATTCTCGGTGACTTTGACGTCGAGACGGTCGAGCCCCCGCCAGGGTCCCGACAACAACCCCGCGGCGCCATCCGGCAAAATGATCGCCGTCCCTCCGGGCGCTACCCTGCCCTCATAGAGCTGACCACCGCCCGCCGAATCGAATCGGACCATCGGACGGCTGCGTGGCGCGAACGGCGCGGCAACGACCAGCGCCACCTCGACCTTGATCGGAGGGCTGCACCGGATCATCAAGCCGACCATCTCCGGATCGGAATTCCGCGTGTCGGCGATCTTGGTCATGGACACGGCCGAGCGCCCCTGATCGTCGGGCACCCCTCGCACCAACTTCCAGCTCGGGCGGGGCAGCGACCTCGCTGCTGACGGACCGCCGTTCACCACCGGCGGCTCCGCCGGCTCGGGCGCCCCCGCCGCCACCACTGCGTCTCGACCAGCCGCTGCCGAGGTCGCTGCGACGGCCGCGAGAACCAAGCCCAGCGCCCCCCGCCGGAGGCACGAACAGACAGACTGCATATTAAATGTTCCATTTAAGTTGCGCATCTGCAACATAATCTGATTAAATTCGGCATTATCTAATTTAAATCAGAGGATCAAGTTGAAAGCCGCTCGATGCCCCCGTAGTACTCGACTATCGAGGGGATGTAGGGGCTATTCATGACGACATCGTCAATTCTATCCAAATGGTCACATCTTCTTCTGCTCGGATCGGCACTCGCGTTGGCGGGCTGCGGAACGATAACGCCGGCGTCAGGACCTCAGTCCGACGATATTAAATCACAGCGCACCGAAAACGGGCCAAACTACGAACTGGTGAAGCTTTCGCCCGAGATCATCGCAATTCTGCACACCCACGAGCCGAAGGGTTTGGCGGGTGCGTTCACCGACCGCCGACCGCCGTCTCAGATCGTGTTCGGCATCGGCGACATCGTCAGCGTCACCGTCTTCGAAGCCGCCGCAGGCGGCTTGTTCATTCCGGCAGAAGCCGGCGTGCGTCCCGGCAACTACGTCACCATTCCGGATCAGGCCATCGACAACGACGGCTTTATCACCGTGCCCTATGCCGGGCAGATCCCGGCGGCCGGACGCACCGCGCTCGCAATCCAAAACTCGATCGTCGAGCGGATTCGCAACCGCGCCATCGAACCGCAGGCGGTGGTGGCGATGAGTACGCAGCGCACGTCGCTCATCAGCGTGCTCGGCGAAGTCAACACCCCGGCGCGATACCCGGCCAGCGCAGCGGGCGCCGGCGATCGCGTCCTCGATGCCATCACCCGCGCGGGCGGCATCAAGGGGCAAGGCTTCGAAACCTGGGTGATGCTGGAACGCGAGGGCAAACGTGCCACGGTGCCGTTCGAGAATCTGGTGATGTCGCCGCCAAACAACATCTACGTACGACCCGGCGACCGGATCTATGTTTATCGCGAGCAGCAGAAGTTCATGGCCTTCGGCGCGAGCGGCCAGAGCGGCGAATTCAACTTCGACGCATGGCGGATCAATCTCGGCGAAGCCGTGGGCAAAGCGGGCGGCCTGCTCGACAACCAGGCCGATCCCGGCGCGGTCTTCCTCTATCGGCGCGAGCCGCGTGAAGTCGCCGCCCAACTCGGCATCGACGTGAGCCGATACCGGTCCGACACCATTCCGGTGATCTTCAGCATCAGCTTCAAGGACCCCGGTGGCTTCTTCCTCGCCACCAAGGTGATGATGAAGAACCAGGACATCATCTACGTGTCGAACGCCAAGTCGGTCGAGGCGACCAAGGTTCTGGAGTTCATGCGCACCGTGATGGCGACGAGCGGCGATGCGCTCGATCTCGCCAACGGCTCGCTGATCTTCCGCAACAACATCAAGCTCGCGCCGTAGCGCGGGTTTGACCGCTCCGCAACGGCGCGGGCCGTGAGGTCCGATTTAATCCCGAGGAGTAACCGGGTTGCCGTCGTCGAGAGCATCGAGGAGATCGAGGAAACGCGAAGGGCACGAGTTGCCACGCGATAGGGTTGCCGCGGCCACAGTGCCGGTCGCGGCAACACCGCGCCCGGTGCCCGCCCGGAACGGTGATGGTTCAGCCGCAAGGTTTCGCGTACGGCTGATTGTCACCGTTCCGGCGGTGCTGTTGTGGCTGTTGCGCATGCCGGCGCCGGCCGCCACCGCTCAACAGGACGATGCGCTGGTCGGCGTTCGCTATCGTGTCGATGCGAGCGTCAGCATCGAGCAAAGCTCTCCTCTCATTGCCCGCATCCGGCAGGCCGGCGCGGTCGACGCCGAGGGGAGCGTCAATGTCCAGTTGCGGATATCCGCAAACTCGCGCGAAATTCGCTACTTCGGCATTGTCTCGAAGGATCTTCCGCTTCGCCTGCCTCCGGCGAATCCGATTTGGTACAAAGTCTGGGAGGAGAATGTCTGCCATCAGCGCCGCGGCCAGCCGAAGCTCACCGTCGTCCGGCTGTCGGGACGATGGCCGGCTGCCAGGACGACAGGCGCGGCATCGCCGCGCGGGACCCTGTTGCCCGATGCGCCGAGGCCGACCACGCCCGACGAGGCCGCCCGGCCCCAGGATACGACCGGGAACGGTTTAATTCCGCCCACGGAAAATGCCACTCGTCCGCCGACGGCCGTCGATCATCCCTCCATAGATTTTATTTCTGTCATCCGCCATATTGGCATGCCCCTGCGCGACGACGAACTCGTTCCGGGGATTAAATTGCCGGAAGGCGTCGACGACGTTGGACCTTATTATGCCCTGCGTGCCCAAACCAAGGACAACCGGTTGAATGCCGACCTCCGGCTCTACGCGTTCGACTGCCAGATCGACCCGGCGAGGCTCGAACCAGGGCCTGGGCAGCCGCTCCGCTGACCAGGCTGGCTCGTTCGTCTCGTCGGTGCAGGCCGTGCGGGACCTGTTCCGGTCGGTGTTTGCCGGCAACGGTATCGCGACGGCGATCTTGTTACTCGTCGTGGCCGCAGCGCCGTTTCCGTTCGGCTCCGCTGACGACATCCCGATCGCGTTCTGGTGCATTTGCCTTTCCCTCTGCTTGCTGATGGTGACCTTGCGGGAGGCCACCGCGGCTCAGCTGTGGCTGCTGAGCGGGGTCGGCGTGATCGCGATCGGATACGGCATCGTGCTGCACGAGCAGCTTTCCGATACGCCCTGGTTCGCCCCCTACCACCCATCCTGGCAACACGCCTCCACCATTCTCGGAACCGAACTGCCGACCTCGGCCTCGATCGTTCGGCACGCCGCCTTTTTCGCCCTTGGCGCACCGCTCGCGAACATCCTCGCCTTGAGCATCGGATTGACGATCGGCGGCGACCGCCGCATCGCCTGGCTGCTGGTGAAGGTCCTGGCATGGTCAGGCGCCTGCTACGCGCTGTACGGGCTGCTCGCACAGGTGATCGAGCCGCAGATGGTCCTTTGGCGCGAGAAGGTTGCCTACGTCGGCAGCGTCACAGGCACTTTCATCAACCGCAACACCGCGGCGTGCTATTTCGGATCGTGCACGGTGTTGTGGATGCTGCTGATTGCCGTGAAGATCCGGCGGCACCTGCCGGGACGACGGGTCGCCTGGCGGCAGTTGCGCGCCGACCTGCGCCTGATTCCCACCGGAGAGATCGCGCTCGATCTCGCAGCCTTCGCGGTCTGCCTCGTTGCGATGTTCATGACCGGCTCACGTGCGGGCGTCGCGCTGTCGCTGCTCACCATGGTGGTGGCGTTCTCGATTTTCATCCGACGCGACCTGCCCGCACGCTCCGGCATCTGGTTGTCGCTCGGCGTCGGCTGCTTGGTCGCGTTCGGCTTGCTTCAGTTCCTCGGTGGGCGCGTCAACAGCCGCTTCGAGACGCGGGATCTGGTCGATGCAGGACGGCTCGAGGCGTGGAAGTCGACCCTCCGGATCATCCACGATAATCCGTGGTTCGGCACCGGAATGGGAACCTTCACATCGAGCTTCCCCGCCTACCGAAGCCCCGACATCTCGATTCAGGGCGTGTGGAATGCTGCGCATTCGACGCCGCTGGAACTCGCGTCCGAAGTCGGCCTGCCTCTGGCATCGCTGATCGCCGCAGGGTGGCTGGTGATGCTGATCGTTCACGCGCGCGGGGTGGTGTATCGCAGCCGGGACGCCGTGCTTCCACTCGCCGCTGCGGCGATCGGCTGTCTGGCGATGCTGCATTCCAGTGTCGATTTCAGCTTGCAGATCCCGGGATATTCGATCCCGTTTTTCGCGCTGTTCGGCGTGGGACTTGCGCAGTCCTTCTCCTCCGGCGCACGCGTCGAACCCGCGTCGCAGGGCTCGACGATGTAGATCGCGGCGATCCCGAGCCGGCTCGCTCATTCAATGTAAATCCGGCTCAACAAAACGGTCACAGGCATAAGTCGACATACAATTATATGGACGCATCCGCGTTAATCGTTTAAATTTGGAAAAGCGATTTATTTCATCTTTGACGGCAACTCTCGGGAGGCCTGCATGGGCACCTTCAAGAATGTGCTTCGCCTAGCCGCGGTGACCGCGATCACGACGACCCTGAGTTTGGCCGCACACGCGGCCGTGCTGCAGCCGAATCAACAGCTTCCCGCTCAGCAGGTCACCGAATTCAAGAACACGCCGACCCTCCTGCTGCAGCGCTATCCGCAAGCGGGAGCAAAAATGATCTCCTATGTGCGTGACCTCGCCGGAACCGACCCGAGCACGCTGGCGGCGCTGATCGAGCTTCTCACCAATCCGGACATCACCCGGGAGCAGCGCACCGCGATTCTCTCCGGCCTCGCGCAGGTGTCGCGCCTCGCCTTGCGATCGGACCCCAACTACGCCAACGAGATTCAGCAAGCAGTCAACGCGACCAATAACTCCGACATCTCGGCAGCCTATCAGGCCGCCACCGGCGACGTCGCACTCGGCATCGGCGGCACGGGAGGTGGTGGCGGCGGCGGCTCCGGAACCGGCGGCTCGACCGGCAACACCGGCATCGCCGTGGGCGGCTCGAACAGCGGCGCAACGACGTTCGGGGGCCTGCATTATTCGAACACTGGCACCTCGTCCACCTCCGGCTCTGTCGGCGGAACCTCGAGCGGCGCCGTCAGCCGTACGCGCTGATCTCGACGCGCGCCAAGCGGCGCGACCTGGACGGATGAGGCGGCACCCCCCGGGGCGTCGCCTTTCATTTTAACCATATTAAATTCAATCGTTTTAATTTTATTAAAATTTAACTGACGCCGCTCGCGTTTATCTGCGACTATCGGTAGTTAATAAATTCCGCCGAGCCGCTCCCGTATCCGCTGGTCGGCGGTGGCGCGCTCGGGACGATCGGACTTTGCGGGGCGATTTCAGGAAGCTTCACATGCTGCAGCAAAACAAGTCGACGCAAGAAATCAACCGGGGGCCGGCAGAGCTCGAAGGCGGCGAGACGCGCTCCCTCGGCTCCTATCTGGAGATCGTGCGCAGGCAATTCCCGACCATTCTGGCGATCATGTCGTCGGTCGTCATTCTGGCTCTGTTGTTCCTGTTCACGGCGGCGCCGCGATATACCTCGACCGCATCGATGGTCATCGACACCCGTAAGGTCCAGCTGTTCCAGCAACAAATGCTCGGCGACGTCGCCGTCGATCCGGCCACCGTGCTGACCCAGATCGAGATGCTGAAATCCGAAAACGTCAGCCAGGCGGTGATCCGCAATTTCCACCTGACCGAGGATCCGGAATTCATCGGATCGGGAATCGTCGGCAGGCTCCTCAGCTTCATCGGGCTGTCTTCCGGCAGAAAATCAGCTTCCGAACTCGAACTCAACCGCCGTGCCTTGCAGCGTTTCGAGCGATCCCGCGAGATCAAGCGTGTCGGCCTGACCTACGTGATGGGGATCTCGTTCACGTCGCGTGACCCGGCCAAAGCCGCGCGGATCGCCAACGCGATCGCGGACGCCTACATCGTCGATCAGCTGGAAGCCAAATACGAAGCGACCCGACGCGCCAGCGTATGGCTGCAGGATCGGATCAAGGAGCTTCGGATTCAGGCCTCCGCCGCCCGGCGCGCGGTGGTCGATTTCAAGACCGCCAACAACATCGTGGACACCGGCAAGGGGTTGATGACCGACCAGCAGATCGCCGAGGTCAACAGCCAGCTGGTCCTCGCTCACGCCTCCACGGCGGAAGCTAATGCGCGCCTCGAGCGGATGACGGAAATCCTCAAGCAGGGCGTACCGGATGCGTCGGTAGCCGATGCCTTGAAGAATGACACCATCGTGAAGCTGCGCGGCCAATACGTCGACATGGCGTCGAAGGAGTCGATCTGGACGGCGAAATACGGCGCCGACCATCTCGCGGTGCTGAATCTGCGCACCCAGATGGCCGAAATCCGTAAGAACATCGTCGACGAGCTCAAGCGCATCCGCGAATCCTACAAGAGCGATTACGACATTGCCGTCACCCGCGAGGAGAGCATCAAGGCGAGCCTTGCCAACGCCGTTTCCGAATCGCAGTCGAGCAACCAGGCCCAGATCCAATTGCGTGATCTCGACAGCAGCGCGCAGTCCTATCAGGCGATGTACGACAACTTCCTGCAGCGATACATGGAGTCGGTGCAGCAGCAATCGTTCCCGATCACCGAAGCTCGGGTGATCAGCTCCGCGTCCACCCCGCTCGGGAAGAGCTATCCCAATACGATGGTGATTCTCGCGTTGGCGGTGCTCGGCGGCCTGATCCTCGGCCTCGCCGCGGCGATCGCCCGCGAGTTTTCCGACCGCGTGTTCCGCACCAGCGGCCAAGTCGAGGAGCAGCTCGGGACCAACTGCCTGGCGATCCTGCCGCTGCTCGGCAACGATGCTGCCAAGCCGGTGCTGCCGTGGAAAGCCAAAGCCAAGACGGGCAGCCGCAAGAGCAAGGAGTTCCTGCGCTACGTGGTCGACAATCCACTATCGCGGTTCTCCGAAGCGCTGCGATCGATCAAGGTCGCGATCGACCTGAATTCGTTCGTCCGGGAAAATCGAGTGCTCGCGACGACCTCGACGATGCCGAGCGAGGGCAAGAGCACGGTCTCGAGCAACCTCGCCCAGTTGATGGCTCATGGCGGCGCGAAGGTCATTCTCGTCGACGCCGACCTGCGCAACCCGTCCCTCTCCGCGTCTCTGGCGCCGGATGCCGCGGCGGGCCTGGTCGACGTGGTCGCGCAGCGGGCCAATCTCGAGGATGTGATTCAGATCGACCCCGCGACCCAGTTGGCGATTCTGCCGGCCGGCTCGACATCGCAGCTTCTGCACACCAACGAGATCCTGTCGTCCAAGGCGATGCAGGCGCTGGTCAGCGACCTCCGCTCGAAATACGACTACGTGGTACTCGATCTGCCGCCGCTGGCGCCGGTCGTCGATGCGCGCGTCACCTCGAACTACGTGGACTCCTACGTGTTCGTGGTCGAATGGGGGAAGACCAAGCCGGACGTGATCCAACACACGCTGCGGTCCGCGCCGGGGATCGTCGACAAGATCCTGGGCGTGGTCCTGAACAAGGCCGACACCCGCATGCTCGCGCGGTACGAATCCTATCAGGGGCGCCACTATTATCAGAAGTATTACGCCCGCTACGGCTATGCCGAATAGCAGCGCCTCCCTCTCCCTCTGGCTGCACCGGCTCGTTCTACAGACCGCGTTCGGCGTGCTCGGGGTCTGTTCTGCGATATGGGGCGCCGGAATGCTGCCCTGGGCCGTCCTGGTCACACCAGCGCGCGACGTCGCAGAATTGATCGCATCGAATGCGCCCTTCAAGCCGGGCGTCCTGAAAGAGGTCGAGGCGGAACTCGCCGCTGCCAGACCCGAACTGACGTGGTCGAATCCGGTGGCGGCTCGCGCCAGCGCCATGGTCTCGCTCCAGCTCGCCCAGGATGCGCAAGCCCGCTCCACCTCCGAGGAAGTGGAGGCGGCATTCTCCGTCGCAGAAAGCCGAATTCGAGCCGCTCTCCGGCTCAACCCGAGCGACTCTTATCTCTGGGCGAGCGCATATTTCGTCAGAACCGCTCGTGCGGAGTTCAATCCGTCCGACACTCGCCTGTTGACCCAGTCCTACGTCACCGGACCGCACGAAGGATGGGTCTCGGCCAGCCGCAACCGGCTCGCCCTGGCCGCGTACCCGATTCTCGATCCTCGGACCCAGACTCTCGCGATCTCCGAATTTTCAGAGATGGTCGGCAGCGGCATGATCGACGAGGCCGTCGCCAATCTCCTCGGCGTCGGTTGGGGCCAGCGAGAACGGCTGCTGGCCAGCCTCGACGCGGTCGGGAGACAACCCAAGGAAGCTCTGGCGCGGCGTCTCGAAGACGAAGGCGCGCGAGTCGAGGTTCCTGGCGTTCAGTTGGAGACGAGGCCGTGGCGTTGAGCCGGACGTCGAGGATGATCGCGCGCCCAGCGCGACGGCAACGAGCCTCTGCCGAGTGATCACGATCGGGTCATGCATCGTCGCCGCACGATGCTTCCGCGCCCGCGTACACGGCGCCACATCAGCCGCGCGAATTAAAGACCGCGATTGAATATTCCAAACGTTCAAAACAGACCGTCACGCATACTTGTTTTAGACGCCCCTGATTTTTCGGTCGTTGATTTGAGTTGCGCGAGAGAGGCCGCCGCGTTAATCAGATCGGGAGGTTTTAAATTAAGTCTGGACTTGGATCACCCGAGCGCAACATTCAATCTGCGGTCGACTGCACTTATTAATTGGCCGCAGCTGAACGACCGAAGCTCCGGATTGTGACGTTGCTGTCGCGCCGTCGCGGTCGAGCTTACGGACACGACGTGACGAAGAGATTCACCGAGGCGGACGTGCTCGCAGCAACCTCATCAACGGACCCCGCCCCGATTGCATCGAGGCGTTGGTATGTGGGCCACACCCTGCCCCGCAGGGAACTGGTCGCCCGCACCCATCTCGAGCGCCAGGGCTTCGAGACCTTCCTGCCGCAGTTGCTGGCCAGGCGATCGCATGCGCGAAAGATCGAGACGATCAGGTCGCCGATGTTCCCCCGCTACATCTTCGTGCGGCTCGATCTTAGCCGTGACCGCTGGCGCTCGGTGAACGGCACCATGGGCATGGCTTATCTGGTAGCGACCCGTGATCATCCTTGCCCGGTCCCGTCGGGCTTCGTCGAAGACCTTCAACGCAGCGCCGACGGCGACCTGGTCAGTTCTCCGGCGCCGGTCTTCATGCCGGGGGATTCCGTCGGGCTCCGCTCGGGACCGTTCGCCGGCCATATCGGGAAGCTACTGAGCGTCGGGCCGAACGGCAGGATCGAGATGCTACTCGCCATGTTGAACGGATCGGTGCGCCTCACGGTGGCACAGGACTTGCTCGAAATCGCGGGCTGACGCGCAAGCGCCGGACCGTCTGTTAGTCGTGTTCAAACAGTGGATGAAGCAGTTCGCTTCACCCAGATGGCGGTAGCGTGCCAGGACGCTCCCACCCGCAACGATACGCCTCACCTCCGACCCGACCGGCGGCGCGCTCGTCCGCCGGTCGATCACCCCGCGCGCTTCGACGCACGCTCCTGCGGCATCGATGGCGATGATCCAGCCCCCGCACCAAAGACCACGAACCCCATGCGCTTTCTGATCACCGGCACCGCCGGGTTCATCGGCTTCCATCTGGCTCATCGCCTGCTCGCCGATGGCCATCACGTGGTCGGCTTCGACGGCATGACCGATTATTACGATCGCCGCCTCAAGCAGGATCGTCATGCCATCCTGCGACAAGCCGCGAATTTCACACCGGTAGAAGCCAGGCTGGAGGATTTCGAGGCGCTGAGCGATGCGGCGAGTCTCGCCGCGCCCGACGTCATCGTGCATCTCGCCGCTCAGGCCGGCGTCCGCTACTCGATCGAGAATCCACGGGCCTATGTCGACTCCAACTTCGTCGGCTCCTTCAACGTGCTCGAGGTCGCCCGCGCGGTGCGACCGAAGCATCTGCTGCTCGCCTCCACCAGTTCGGTTTACGGCGGCAACGACGTGATGCCGTTCCGTGAGAGCGACCGCACTCCGTTTCCGATCACGCCTTACGCCGCCACCAAGAAGGCGATGGAGGTGATTTCGCATTCCCATGCCCATCTCTTCGATCTGCCGACCACCTGCTTTCGTTTCTTCACCGTGTACGGCCCGTGGGGGCGGCCGGACATGGCGCTGTTCAAGTTCGTCGACGCCATCCTCAACGACAGACCGATCGAGGTGTACGGCAACGGCCAGATGCGCCGCGACTTCACCTATGTCGACGATCTCATCGACGCGATCGTCCGTCTCACCGACAAGCCCCCGGAAATCGGCAGCCCGATCGTATTCGACGGCGGAGTCGACACTTTATCGCCCGTCGCTCCGTGGCGCGTGGTCAACATTGCCGGGGGGCACCCGGTCGGCCTGATGCAGTTCGTCGAGGCGATCGAAGCCGCGATCGGCCGCAAAGCCGAGAAGCGCATGCTGCCGATGCAGCCAGGCGACGTGCGCGAGACTTTTGCCGATCACCGGTTGCTCGAAGCATTGACCGGCCACCGCCCGGAAACACCCGTCTCCGTCGGCGTGGCGGCCTTCGTCGATTGGTACGTCACCCATCGCGCAGCGGCCGACGCCGGCTTGGTCGCTGAAGTCCTTTGAACAGTTTCCATCCACGAGCGACGATCAAATGAGCAACGCACTCGGACATCGAACTGCGATCGTTTTCGGCGGGGCCGGATTCATCGGAGGCCATCTGCTTGCCCAATTGGCGGCGAGCGGGCGTTACGATCGACTGGTCTCCTACGACATTGCACCCGCCAAGGCGGCGGCGCCCAAGGTCGAGTACATCATCGGCGACGTTCGCGAGCCGATCGTGATCCCAGGCCATCTCGACGGCGCGGACATCTATAACCTCGCAGCGGTCCATACCACTCCGGGTCACCAGGATTGGGAGTACTTCTGGACCAACGTCAACGGTGCGATCAACATCTGCGCATTTGCCCGCGCCATCGGCACCCGCTTCATGCTGTTCACATCGTCGATTTCGGTCTACGGACCGACCGAGGATGCGGTCGACGAGGCCGCCCCGCCGGCACCGGTGTCAGCCTATGGCCGCTCCAAACTTCAGGCTGAAGGCATTCACCACACCTGGCGCGAGGGCGCGGACGATCGGCAGCTGGTCGTGGTGCGCCCGGCGGTGATCTTCGGTCCCGGCGAAGGAGGAAACTTCACCCGCCTCGCGCGCCTGCTGTCGCGCGGCCACTTCGTCTATCCGGGACGGCGCGACACCATCAAATCGTGCTGCTATGTCGGCGAGTTGGTGCGCTCAATGGAATTCGCCCGCAATCTCGGCCGCCGCGAGTTCACCTACAATATGTCGTATCCGGCGCGCACCACGACCGAACAGATCTGCGCCGCCTTCGCCAAGGTCGCAGGCTTCAACGAGCCTCAGCTGCTGGTGCCGTGGTCGCTGATGAAAGCAGGCGGCCTTGCATTCGAGCTGCTCGGTGCGGTCGGCATCAAGACTTCGATCAATCGCGAACGGATCGCCAAGCTGATCAAGTCGACCAACATCATCCCGAACGCATTGATGTCGGAAGGCTATGAGTTCGAGACAACGCTCAGCGACGCACTGACACAGTGGAGCAAGCGCTCCGGTGCCACTTTCATCTGATCTCTCAGCCGCGCGTTCCTGCTCGCGAACCTGCGTATGTCTCCGTCCCATCGGGTCCTGCCCGATCCGCAACTGGAATGCCTCGTCGTGGCGAAAACTGATACCCCCGGCAAGCCCTATCGGGTCTGCTTCGTCTGCACGCACAGCCTGACACTTGCCACGCTCTACAAGGGCCTGTTTCCCTATCTCCGCAGCCGGGGCTGGGAGATCGACGTGGTCGTCGGCGATCGCGAGTATCGCGACTTTCCGGTGGAGCATTTCGGCGAGTTGCAGCCACACATCATTCCGATGCGGCGGCTGCCGTCGCCGGTCGCGGATCTGAAGGGGCTGGCACAGTTCGTCGCGTTCTTCGCGCGCCACCGCTACGACGTCATTCACGTCTCCACACCGAAGGCGTCGCTACTGGCATCGATCGCCGCGACGCTGACATTCAATGGCCGCGTCGTGTTCGTGTATCGCCGCTGCGTCTACGAATTGATGGGCGGACTGAAGCGGGAGGTGTATCTCGGCGTCGACCGCCTGATCGCGCGCCTCTCTGCAGTCGTCGTCCCGATCTCGCGGCAATTGCAGGTGTTCCTGCGCGACGCCAAGGTCTGCGCCGCGAACAAGTTGCTGCTGATCGGCTCGGGATCCAGCAATGGTCTCGACACGCGCCGCTTCCGGCTGACACCGGAGAACCGCGCGGCCGGCGAGGCGCTTCGTATGGAGCTTGGTATTCCGGCCGCGGCACCTGTCGTCCTGTTCGTCGGCCGGGTGTGCGGGGAAAAAGGCGTCGATCTGCTGCCGCCGATTTTCGAGCAGGTACGCGCCAAACACCCCGACGCTCATCTGGTGGTTGCGGGGCCGGACGATCCGCGCGACCGGGCGTCCGCCGAAACCGAACGCTACTTCACGCAGGAGCGCTTCGTGCGCCGCATCGGCTATGTGGCCAAGACCGAGCCGTATTACGCGCTGAGCACCGTGTTCCTGTTCCCATCGTTCTTCGAAGGCTTCGGCAACGTTCTCCTGGAAGCCGCCGGGATGGAGCGCGCATCCGTGGCCTTCAAAGTGCCCGGTGTCGAGGAGGCCGTTGCCGACGGCGTCAGCGGCATTCTCGTCGGCAAGGGGGACGTCGATGCGGCTGCGGCCGCTGTGTCCCGGCTACTTCATGACCCAGAGTTGCGGCGTGGCTTCGAGCAGCGCGCGCGACGACGGGTCGAAACCGAATTCGAGCAATCGCGGATATGGGCCGACATCGAGTCGATGATGCTGCGACTGGCAACCGCCTGATGAAAAGCCCCGCCGACGACGAACTCACGCACGGCGAGGCGCGGCACCGCGCCGCCCGTGGCGCCGTCAGCGTGCTCGGCCGACACGCTCTGGTCCGTCTGCTGGCTTTCGCCGGAACGCTGGTGCTGGCGCGGTTGATGGTGCCGAGCGAGTTCGGCCTGTTCGCCGTCGCGCAGTTCATCTTCTCGGTGCTGCAGGCTTTGACCATCGGCGGCGTCACGGCGGCGCTGATCCGTCGCCGGGAGACGGTCGCCGCGGCCGACTACCGAGTGGCCCTCACCGTCCAGCAAGGCTTCGCCGCGATCGCGGTGATCGCGCTGTACGCCGCCGCGCCGCAGATCGCATCGTACTGGGATCATTCGGCCGAACTCGTTCCGGTCATCAAGGTGCTGGCGCTGGCGCTGTTCCCGCTGTCGCTGCGCTCGATTCCATTCGCGATCCTGCAACGGGCGCTGCGACACGATCAGACCACGATCTGCGAAATCTTCGAGTACGTCGTTTATCTAGTGCTCGCCATCACGCTCGCCGCGCTGGGTTGGGGTGTATGGGCGCTGGTGATCGCCACGCTCGCCCGCTACGCCGCCGGTGCGATCGTCGCCCACCTGCTGGTTCGCGGCCTCCCGCGGTTCGGCTTCGAGGCCTCGCGCGCCAAAGCCTTGCTGCACTTCGCGGTGCCGCTCCAGGGCCAGATGCTGATCGATCTGGCACAGCGCTCAGTGATTCCGGTGGTCATCGGTTCGCTGTTCGGCGCGGCCTCGGTCGGTATCGCCGCAATGGCCAATACGATGCTCGAGGCGCTGCTGCTGCAGCCCCTGGTGATGCTGGCGAGCATTCAGATGCGGATGTTTGCCCGCATCCAGCACGATCCTTCCGCCATGGCCGCGCTGCTCGAGAAATGCCTTGCGGCCGGCGCGCTGGTATTCCTGCCCCCCGTGGTGTTGCTCGGCGTTGTGGCGCCGGCCCTGATGCCGAAGATCCTGTCGGCACATTGGGCCGATGTCGGCGATTTGATCCGCTGGCTCACGCTGGCTTCGGCGCTCCAGGTCTTGGCGGTGCCGACCGCGCAGGCCGCGAAGGCGCTGGGTCGGATGCGAGCTCTGCTGATCGGCGGCATGGTCAGCCTGGTGCTTCAGATCGGAATTGTGCTGCTGCTCGCGGCTCCCCTCGGGCTAGCCGCCTACCCGGTCGCCGCTGCTATCGGTACCGGCGCAAATTTCCTGATCGTGTTCATCAACGTCGGCCAAGTCATCGGCATGCGCCCGATCCTGGCGATCGGCCCGGCGCTGTGCGGGCTCGCGCTGGCGACGGCGATGTGGTGCACGGCGATCGTCACCTTCACATCGATCCCGCTGATCGTGGCGATGCTGCTGCTCGGTGTGCTGACTTATGTTGCGGCGGTGATCGCGCTGAGCAGCCGGCAGCTCGCCGCATTGCTGCGCTTCGCCGGCTCGAGCATGCCGCCCCGCGTGCAGCACCGCATCGAGACTTTCGCCAGCCGGATCGACGGCAAGCGTCGCACAGCTCCGACGTTGCAGAAGGCCAGCTCGGTCGCAGCCCCAATCGCCCCCGCGTCGGCCTCGATCGATCTTCCCGAAGTTTCCCATGTGCGTCTCGCAGCGGAAACCTGGTCGACGCCGGCCGTGGTGCGCTGGGGCGGCCGCACGCTGGTGATTACCGTCGATCGTAGCGGCGAGATCCGTGCGCTCGACGGGCGGGATCTCTCCATCGTCTGGAAGCGCTCGCTCGGCGCTGAGATCACGGCGTCACCTACGATCGTCGACCGCGACGGCGATGGTCGTCCGGAGATCATTGTCGGCACCCACGCCGGCGAATTGTTCATGTTCGCGCCCGATGGCTGCCTGCTGCGCCACTACAAATTCGACGACGTCATCCGCTCCTCGGTGGCCGCGGCGGACATCGACGGCTCCGGCGTCCCGACCCTGTTCGTGGCGGTCTACGGACCCGTCGTGGTCGCGGTGGGCGCCGACGGCAAACAGCGCTGGCGCCGCCGCCTGCCGAACCATCTGTTCGCCGGCCGGATGAAGCGCGGCGTCGTCTCGTCGCCGCTGGTCGCCGATGTGGACCGCGACGGCACCGCCGAGATTGTCATCGGCATTCGCTCGTCCCGGCTGTTCTGCCTCGATGCCAGGACCGGACGGATCAAGTGGTTCGCCAAGCTCGGCTATGACCCGGACTCCTCGCCCTCCTTCGTGATCGATGGCAGCGGCCGGCCGCTGGTGCTGTTCGGCGGCGGCGAACACACCGGCGGCGAAGGAGACAACGCGATCATCGCGCTCGATGGACGGACCGGCCGCCGCGTCTGGACCACCGTGGTCGGAGGCGGCGTCGATTCCAGCCCGATGTTGCTCGAGCGGCCCGGCCGCTCCCCGATCGCCGTCGCCTGTGCGCTGGCGCGGCCGGCGGTGATCGCCGTCGACGCCTGGAGTGGCGATCTGCTGTGGCGCCACGATTTCGGACCGACGGCCGAATGCGAGCATGGGCCGGATCACCGCTGCCGTCCGCCAGGGCGCGCATACTTCACCGAGCATGCGACATGCCGCAGCTACACCACGCCGCTGATGGCCGATGTCGACGGCGATGGCCGGGTCGAGATCGTCGCCGGCTCGAACAATGGCGAGCTCGTCGTGCTCGACGCGGAAACCGGCCGATTGCGAACGCGGCTCGCCATGGGCGGCGCGGTGCGCGGGTCGCCGGTGATCGCGGATCTGGACGGCGACGGTTTTTGCGAACTCGCAGTGGTTGGCGGCAATCGTCTGAGCATCCATCGCACCCGGCACACCGGTCCGGAGACCACAATGTTCAAAGGCCGTGCCGATCACCTCGGCACGATCGGTCCATTGCCACCTGCTGCCGCCATCGCGCCGCGTCGTCCGCCTTGGTACATGCCCATCGCGCTGTTCTGGCACCTCGGCGTCGCTGATATGCTGCGCCATGTGTTTCTGAAGGCCGACGAACGGATCCTGCGCCGGTGCGGTCTTCGCCTGTTCCGGTACGGCTATTGAGCATGCCGGCCTCCTCCTTGTGCGGCGATCCCGGCCGCTGGATCGAACGCACGCTCGATCGGTTCGTCGACCATTACGTCGACGCCGACGGGCTGCTGATCACCACGCTCGATGCCGACGGCGTCATCCTGGATCCGACGCCGTTGATCGCAGACTTCGGCGATGTCCTCCCGTTCCTGGCCAAATTCGGGCGCCGGGACTTCGTGGACCATCAGATCGAGGCGGCCGAACCCCACCTGGCGTCCGCGCTGTTCCGCAGTCGGGGCCGGATCCGGCTGTTCGACAACCACGACTGGCTGCTCGGCCTGCTCGAGCTGCACGAATTGACAGGGGATCGGGCGCTGCTGCGGCGGGCGCAGGAAGGTGCCCTCACGCTGATCCAGACGATGTTCGTCGACGATCTGCTGATCGACGCCACAATCGAGTGGCGTGACCCGCGAAGCTGGCTGCAGCCGGCGAGTCCGTTCAACGGCGGCTATATCGAGCTCTGGCTCGAGCTCCATGCCAAGACCGGGGACGCGCGGTTTCTCGACGCGTCGGGCCGGCTCGCCGCGCGTTGGCTGCGAACCGACGGCTTTCGCCGGACCGGCGTGTTTCACCGAGAGCTGTGCGCGCGCTCGTCCGCGATCTCGCGCATCGCTGGCCTCGGCGCGACGTCGAGCGCGCGCCTGTTCAAGGACAACACCAATTTCGTCTGGAGCCTCGTCAGCCTGTGGGAGGCGACCGGCGACGACCGCTGGAAGGAGGCCATTGGGCGCTGGATCGCCGGCTTCCGCGCGCACTTCCTGAATCACGGCGACGTCTTCCTCTGGCTCGACCGTAACGGCGGCGGCCACGAGGTTTCGTTGAAAGCCGCTTTCGCGAGCATCGATCTGTTGTGCGACATTCACGCCGCCGGCCTGTCCACCGACGCACTGCCCTGCGCTGTGACCATCGCCCGACGATGGTCCGCTCATCAATGGAGCAGCGGCCTATTCCCGGAGCGCCCTGGCGGCCCGCGCGATCACCTCGACGCCAATGTCGACATGGCGATCTCGCTGCTCAAGCTCGGCGGCTACACCGGCCTCGCGGACTTCACCGACCGGGCCCGCGCGACTGCCCGGGCCGTCGTGGCGCGGCACGACTCCCCGCTCGGCCTGGTTCAGGCCGTCGATCGCGACGGACGCGTCCGCGATCCCCGTATCATCGTCAAGTACCAAGGCCTTGCTTTGAAGTTAGCTCTCGCTCCCGACGACCCGGCGGCTCTTCTTGCAGATCCTGCTCTCCTGAAACTGCTGCGAGATCGCTGACATGAAGATCGGCTACGTCATCCATCGCTTCCCTTGGCCGTCCGAAACATTCATCAGCCGGGAGGTCGCTGACATCATCGGGCTCGGCCACGAGGTCGAGATATACTCGTTCGACGAACCGCAAGGCCGCGATGCCGAATTGCTGGGCGATCAGGCCCGCGAATTGAAGGCGAAGACGCAATACATCTCGCGCAATGAGGCCGCTGCCGCGCTACCGTCGATCTCGACGCTGGCAATGTTCGGTGAAGAAAAGCGGCTGGCACGCACCGCGACCGATCGGAGCAATCGCCTGCTGCGCCTCGGCCGCGCAGCCGCGCTGGCGCGCCGCGCCCGCCGCGACGGGGTGACATTGATGCACGCGCATTGGCCCTACGCGACGCAATGCGCCCACCTCGCCAGCCTGGCGACCGACCTGCCTTATTCGGTCAGCATTCATGCGCATGAGGTCGCGCACGACAACGGCCATTTCGCCGCCTGCTTCGAACGACTGCAGTTTGCCACGTTCTGCAACGGCGCAGCGATGGAGTATCTCCTGTCGCGGCTCGGGCCGGGCGCCCGCGCAAAGTCCCACCTCGTCTACCACGGCGTCGATGTCGGCACCTTCTCGGTGCAGCCGGCGGCGACAACGCCGCCGCCGCTGCGCATTCTGTCCGCAGGCCGGCTCACCGCGTCGAAGGGTTTCGACCGTCTTGTCCGCGCCTGCGCCGACGCGTCGGCTACGGGGCTCGATGTCCGCCTCACCATTCTCGGGCGTGGGCCGGAAGAAGAGACGATCCGCCAGGTCGCGGCTGCGACCGGTTTTTCCGAGCGGCTCGACCTGCCGGGCTGGGTGTCGCACGACAAGGTCACCGGCTACATGCGCGACTGTCAGGTTTTCGCTTTGCTGGCGTCCGACGATTTCAACGACGGCCTGCCCAATGTCGTGGTCGAGGCGATGGCGTCGGGCCGGCCGGTGATCGTCTCGCCGCTGCCGGCGGCGCGTGAGATCATCGAGCCCGGCGTGAACGGCTTCATCCTGTCTGCGGTGGACGATCGGCCGGGCTTCGTCGCCGCGCTCGCTGCGCTTGCAGCCGGCGACACCGCATCCAGCATGGCAAGCGCCGCACGCAAAACCGTCGAGGAGCAGTACGACTCGCGGCGCCATATCCGCACCCTCGCAGCGTTGTTCGAGGGTGTCTGCCGATGAGCCCGACGAAACCGACGCTCGCCGTGGTGGCGATCGCGCGGAATGAGATCCGCGACATTGCGGCTTTCATGGCCAATGTCGATCCCGTTGCCGACGAGGTCATCATCGTCGACGACGGCTCGACCGACGGCACACTGGAATATCTGCAGGGCTGCGGCTCGAAAGTCCGCGTGCTGCAGCGCCGCCTGGAGTCGGCCGGCGGCTTCGCCGCGCAGCGCAATGCCGGCTCCGCGCTCGCGACCGCCGACTGGCTGCTGCACATGGACATCGACGAACGCATCCCGCCGCGCCTCGCCGCCGAAATCGCCACCACGCTGTCGTCGACCAAGTTCGACGGCTTCCGCTATCGCCGGCTGAATTTCTTTCTGCACCGCCCGTTCCGCGCCGGAGGCTGGCAGAACTGGAACAATGTGCAACTCGGCCGCCGCGGCCGGCATCGCTTCGTCGGCGCAATCCATGAGCAGGTCGAAGTCGACGGCGGCGCGGCCGCAATCGGCCAACTCGCCGCGGAAATGTGGCACCTCAATGACGAGAGCTTCGTCGAACGCATCGGCAAGAACGTCAACTATGCGCAGCCGACCGCGCGCGAGATCGCCAGGCGTGGGCCGGTCCGCTGGTGGCACCTGCTGTTCATACCGATGTGGCGGGCGGTGAAGGCATGGACGTGGGGCGGCGCGTGGCGCTACGGCGAGCACGGGCTGATTTTCGCCCTCTACGTCTTTGCCGGCACCTTCAACGGCTATGCGGTCGCCTGGGACGACCAGAACCGGATCGCGCGAGATGAGCTCGAAAAACGCATACTGGATGAAGGCAACGGCACATGATGACGCGTAACGGCTCGGTTCAACACGACATTCAGGTCGAAGCCGACTTCTACCAGTTCACCAGCTACGTCCATCTGCAACGCTGGATCTCTTACTGGTACCAGATCGATGCGATCCTACGTCATGCGCCGCGCACCGTTCTGGAGATCGGACCGGGCAACGGCCTGACCACCGCTGCCCTGCAGAAATCGGGCATCGCGGTCAAGACCTTCGATTTCGATCCCGAACTCGCCCCGGACTATGTCGGCGACGTCCGTCGTCTGTCGGAGATCGTCCCGGCCAAGTCGCACGATCTGGTCTGCGCCTTCCAGGTGCTCGAACATCTGCCTTTCGCCGACTTCGACACCGCGATCGGCGAACTCACCAAAGTCGCACGGCGGACGGTGATCATCTCCTTGCCGCACTGGGGCTATCCGCTCGAGCTGCGCTTTCGCTTCCTCAAGGACCGCTTCCGCTACATCTTCTCGCGCAAGCTGGCGCGGCCGAAGACCTGGGTGTTCGACGGCCAGCATCACTGGGAGCTCGGCACCCGCGGTCACTCGATCGAGCATGCGGCGGAGGTGATCCGCCGCCATCTGCAGATCGAGCGGCAGTGGTTCTGCCCGGACTACAGCTATCACTATTTCTTCGAATGCACGGTTGCCGAATGACCACTGCGCGACGTGGCCGTTTCGCCGGCCTCGACATCGTCTGGCTGCAATCGCCGCCATGGCACGGCGTTTGGACGCGGCAGAACCATTTCGCCCGCCGCCTCGCCGCCGACGGCGCTCGCATTCTCTATGTCGAGAATCCCGTCGCGATCCGCGCGCGGATAAAGGCGGGACTACGGGCTGCCGCACCCCAGGAGGTCGAGCCCGGCATCACGGTGATGGAGCTTCCGCTGCAGCTTCCAGGATCACGCACGTCCTCGCTGATCGGCGCCATCAACGGCCATCGGTTCGCCGGCGCGGTGAAGCGCGAGTCGGCAAGACTCGGCTTCGGCTGCCCGCTGGTCTGGTGCCGTCTGCCGGCCGCGATTCACACGCTCGAGCGTCTCGCCCCCCGCGGTGTGGTCTATGACGTCACCGACGATTACGATTACTACGCGACCTCGGAAGCCGAGCGCGCGCTGACGCGCCGGCGCGAGCAGCGGCTCGCCGCACGCGCCAACCAGATCTTCACCACCAGCGAAGAGCTGCGCACCAAGCTGTGCAGCCTGGCCTCGACCCCGGTCACGCCGGTGTCGAACGGCGTCGACAGCATGTTTTTCAACGACAGCCCCAGGGACGACCCGCTGCAGGATGTGCCGCATCCGCGCATCGGCTTTGTCGGCTTGGTCGCGTCATGGATGGATTTCGACCTGCTCTCCCGCCTGGCCGCGAAGTGGCCGAAGCAGGTCGTCATCGTCGGCCCTGTCAAACCGGAGGTCGAGCAGCGCCTTGCCGCCATTCCGGGACTGGTCCGGGTCGGCGCGGTACCGCACCGCGAGGTGCCGACCTATCTACGCGCCTTCGATGTCTGCATCCAGCCGCACGTCATCAATGAACTTCGTCACCGCTCCGATCCGCTCAAGGTCATCGAGTATCTGGCGACAGGTCGGCCGATCGTCTCGGTCGCATTGCGATCGCTCGAACCGCTGCGGCCCGTGGTCGAACTCGCTTCGACCGCGGACGACTTCGTCCGTCTGGTCGCCGAACGCATCGACGATCCGCGCCCTGAACTGGCGTTGAGCCGGCGGGCCGTCGCGGCGACGCGCAATTGGGACACGTTGTATCTCACGGTCGCCGAACGGATCGAGCGGCTGTGGCGCCGGGAGGCCCGATGAGCACGCTCAGCCGACCGGCCGGGGGGGAGCGCGCCACGATCCGCAGCGTGCAATTCCTGCGCTTCGTCGCCGCCGCGATGGTCCTGATCGGCCACCTCCAGGACGCCTTGCGCCGCGGCCGGATACCCGGCCTCGCGCCGTTCGACGATCCGACCGGCCTGCCGTGGCATTCCGGGGTGGACATCTTCTTCGTCATCTCCGGCTTCGTGATGTACATGATGGCCGCCGATCAGTTCGGGCGGCCGGGCGCGCCGGCCGCGTTCATCCGGCGCCGGCTGATCCGGGTCGCGCCGCTATATTGGGCTTTCACGCTGCTGGCGGTGCTCACCGTCATCGTTCTGCCGGAGCGGGTTCAATCGACGCAGCTGTCGTTCCCGCACATCGTTGCATCGTTACTGTTCGTGCCGTGGCGGGCGCCCTCGGGCGGACTGGTGCCGCCGCTCTCGGTCGGCTGGACGCTGAACTTCGAGATTCTGTTCTACAGTGTATTCGCTTTCGGCCTCCTGTTTCGCCGCGCAGTCGGCCTGACCGCCATCGTCGCCATTCTGTTCGCGCTGATGATTCCGCGCGTGCTGTTTCCCAATGCGGTCGGCGATCAACTCGATGCGTGGGGCTTTCCGATCACCGTCGAGTTCCTGTTCGGAATCCTGGTCGGCCGGCTGTATCTCGCTAACATCCGGCTGCCCGGCGTAGCGCGTGTCGCCATCATCCTCGCGGCACTGCTGGCGCTGTCGTTCGGCAATCAGGCCGGCCTCAATGCGTTTCAGGATCGCTGGTTCTTTTGGGGTGTTCCGGCGGCCGCCATCGTTGCGTCGACGGTGCTCGGCCGCGATCTTCCGGATCGAAGCTGGAGCCGCGTCCTGGTGCTGTGTGGCAACGCGTCCTATGCGCTTTACCTGTCGCACCTGTTCACGCTGCGGGCGGTCGGGGTGCTGTGGTCGAGCCTTCACCTCAATTCCGTCGCCGCGTACTTCGCGCTCGCCGTCGTCAGCTCGGTGCTGGTGTCGATCGCCGTTTATCTGTGGTTCGAACGGCCGCTGCTCGCATGGCTCGGGCGACGAACCGGGTCGAAGCGCGTCAGCGCGGCTGCTGTGGGCGCGACGCCGGAGGGACTGGGAGGCTCGAAATGAAGTCGCTGCCGGTTTTCCTCGCGGTTTTCGTGTTCCTGTGCTGGGCCAGGACGTCCCGGACGCCCTGGCTGTTCTTCGGCTGGGGCTTCCTGATCACCGGCCTGCCGCTCCTACGCGGTCTGATCGGCCCGATCCCGGTCTATCTGTTCGATGTCGCGGTATGCCTGGTATGGACGATCGTTCTCACTCGCCCAGGCATCTCCGCATGGCCGCAGCAGGTTCCGCCCTGGAGCGTGCTGTTCGTCGGCATCTTGACGATCTTCGGCACCCTGCTGCCGACGCTGACTTACGGCTTCTATCCGGAGATGGTCTGGAATCTCGGCCACACCGGCCTCGCCATGACCACCATTGTGCTCGGCGCGTTCCTGCTGCGCGGCGCGACCCCGGCGGAACGCAACGGCATACGGCTCGGCATCGCCATCGGACTGATCGTCCTCGCCGCCATTGCGATCCTGGAGAAGTCGAGTTCGGATTGGAATGCGGTGCTGGTTCGTCTGTTTTACGGCGCCGGCGACGAGACCGCCGACCAGAGCGGCAGCGTCGCGGCCGCGGAGGTTCTGAGCGCCCTCGGCCGCGTTTCCGGGCCGTTCGGTTCGCCGAACACGTTCGGCATCGTCGCCCTGATGGCGGCGCTGAACTACTGGCTGATCAGCGTGATCGATCGCCGCCAAAGCCTGCTCAGCTACGTCGTACCGGCCAGCCTCGCGATCGTCGCCCTCGCCTGCGGATCGCGTCAGGTGATCATCGCGACGGGCCTCGTCGGCCTCGGCTACGTCATGACCACGGCTCCCGAACGGGCCCTTCCGCGCCTGTTGCTCGGCGCCGCGCTGATCGCCCCGATCCTGATTTTCGTGGATCCCAGCGCGCTGCTCGACCGCCTCGGAAATCTCTCCGCGGGCGTGGACGAGGCCAATGTCAGCGCCCGCCTCAGCGAAGGACCGCAACGCTTCTGGGAGATGCTGGTCCAGGATCCGACGCTGCTGTTCACCGGAGTAGGCCTCGAGATCCAGAAGCTGACGCGTTTCAACGTCGACATCCCATCCGAAATTCTCGATGGCTTCGTCTCGAACGGTTACCTGCTGTACATCTACTTCTTCGGAATCTTCGGGTTCCTCGTCATGGCGGCGTTTTGGATCTGGGTCGTCCATCAAGGCTTCGTGGCTCCCAAAGCGATCCGGCCGATCACCAGCGGCGGCGCTCTCGCCCTCGCCTTCATCGTGTTCGCCGACAACCACGCGGTGCTGTCGGAGGAACTGCTGAACCACATCATGATCTTCGTCGGGATGATCACCGCGATGACGACCGCGGCTGCCCCGGCGAGACGGCTGAGACCAATCAGAATGGGAGTGCCTTCAGATGCGCGTCGCGCTTCACAGTGACAATTTTGCGCGGCGCGCGCGTTTCGGACTCAGTCGCTATTCGCACGAGATTCATGGCGGCCTCGCCGCGCACGGCATCGACACCGTGCCGATCTCCGCGGTTTCGGATTTCGGCGACGACCAGCCCGATTGGCTGACCAAGAGCGGCTTCCGTCGTTTGCCACTCAGCCGGCGCGTGCTGGCATCGATGTGGGCGTCAGGCTCGCCCGTGCCGCGACTCGAACACTGGCTCGACCACGTCGATATCATTCACTCCCTGGATGTCGACTATCCGATCGCTACCGCCAAGCCCTGGATCATCACCTATCACGACCTCGGCGTGCTGGTTCATCCCGAGTATTTCGGCAAGGCGAGGCCCTGGCTGCTGCGATCGTCGATCGCTGCCGCTGCGCGGCGGGCGGCTGCCATCATCTGCGTGTCGCGATCGACTGCCGACGAAGTCATGGCATTCGGCGGCGCCGCCGCGGCCGACCGTATCCACGTGATCGAGGAAGGTGTCGGCGAAGAGTTCTTCGCGCCGCCGAGCAGCGAGACACTGGAAGAATTGCCGCCGATCCTCTCCGAGCGCCCGTTCTTTCTGTTCACCGGCTCCCTGAGCCCGCGAAAGAACTTCGCCCGGGTGATCGCCGGCTTCGCGAACGTCGCCGGCCGCCTGCCGCATCGACTTGTCCTCACGGGCGCGCGCGGATGGGATACGACCGAAGACATCAAGGCGATCACCGCGACCGGGATCGCCGATCGCATCGTCGAACTCGGCTATGTGTCCGACGCGGTGCTGAGAGCGTTGTATGCGCGCGCCACAGCATTTCTCTATCCGTCCCTGTATGAAGGCTTCGGCCTGCCGATCCTCGAAGCGATGGCCTCGGGCTGCCCTGTCGTGACGTCGAACATGGCGCCGATGACGGAGGTGGGTGGCGATGCGGCCGTCTACGTCGATCCGCGGCGCAGCGATGATGTGGCCGTCGCATTGATGAAGTTCGCCACCGACTCTGCATTTTGCGACTCGCTTCGCGAGCGCGGGCGGCTGCAGGCCCGTCGCCTGAACTGGGAGACCTGCGTGCATCGGACCATCGAGGTCTATCACCAGGTCGCGCAGGAGAAACGCCGTGCGCCACGCTGACCTGCCCGATGTGGTGGTCGTCAATGATCGCGCCTTCCCGGGCGGCGGCGCCTCGAAGGTCGCGTTGCAGTCGGCTATTGGATTGGCTCGGCGTGGCCATCGCGTCACGGTGTTTGCGGCGATGGGGCCGGCCGCACCCGACCTGACCGCCGCAGGCATCGACCTCCATCTGCTCGGCCAGAGCGATCTCGCCAGCGGCGGGCGGCTGAGGATGGCCGCGCAGGGATTGTGGAACAGCAAGGCGGCCGAGCAACTCGGCAGCGTGCTGGAGCGCATGCGACGCGGGCGCACCATCGTTCACATCCACAGCTGGTCGAAGGCGCTGTCGGCGAGCGTGTTCGCCGCTGCCGGCCGTTCCGGGCACGCCGTGATCGCGACCCTGCACGACTACGGCTTCGTCTGCCCGAACGCCGCGCTGCACGATTTTCCGACCGGGACCGCCTGCTCTCGCACGCCGATGTCGCTTGGATGTCTCGCCGCCGATTGCGACGCACGCGCGCGAGCCCACAAGCTGTGGCGCGTGGCGCGGCAGATCAGCCTGTCGCATGTTGCCGGAGCCTCCAGGCTGCTTGCCGCGGCGGTTTGCGTGACCGACTATTCGCGCCGCATCATGCAGCCGTTCGTTTCCGATCGACTGGAGATGGTCGTCGTCCCGAATCCGATCGATGTGGCCGATCTCGGCCCGGCCGCGCCGGCCCGATCCGGCCACTTCACTTATGTCGGACGGTTCTCGCGTGAGAAGGGTGTGCTGATTGCGGCCGAAGCTGCACAACGGGCGGGCGTGCCGCTGGTGTTGGTCGGCGATGGAGAGTTGCGGAACGACGTCGCGCGGATTGCGCCGTCCGCGACCATCACCGGCTGGCTGCCCGCCGCGAAGGTCTGCGAAGCCATTCGCGCCAGCCGCGCGGTCGTCGTGCCGTCGCTGTGGCGAGAGACCCAGGGCATGGTGGTGCCCGAAGCTCTGAGTGCTGGCGTCCCGGTGATCGCCGCGACCGCAACCGCACCGGCGGCTGCAATCGAACCCGGCGTGACCGGTCTTCTTTTCGAGAACGGCGACGCCGGTGCGCTCGCTCATCTGTTCTCCCGCCTCGCCGCGAACGACAGGCTCGTCGCCGACCTCGGCGAAGCCGCCTATCGCAATTATTGGCAGACTCCGGCGACGATGGATCGGCATCTCGATGGGCTCGAGGCGCTCTACGAGCGCGTTTTGTCCGAGCGGAGCAAGACCCACCGCAGCGAAGCTCGATCCGCCTAGTTCGATGCGTCGAGGCGAACGCGACACCGACGGCTGAATAGGTCCGCGCGGCGCCTGCGCACGAAAGTCCGAGGAGCAGCCTCGACGCCTGATGGTGGCGCCTGCAGCCGTCGTCCGTTCGAGATCGGCAGAGCGGTCCGGCCAATCCTTCGAGCGTTCCTTCGCCGGTTATCTCGTCCATTCCGATTGCGGGCATCCGCGCATCGGCGAACACAGAGATCTGTATGGAGACTTCGTCCAAGGTATCGACCAGGGCTTCGATCGAGACCCTGCAGATCGGCCGCGCGTTTGCGGCACTCGCTGTCGTGCTGTTTCACGTCGAAACCACGCTCGGGCTGCCGAAATATCTCGGCCGCGAGATCTTTCCGGTGTTCGAGCCCGGTGAAGCCGGCGTTTACTACTTCTTCGTGCTCAGCGGCTTCGTGATGGTGACGGCCCACGCGCGCGATCTCGGCCGCAGCGACGTCGTTCTGCCATTCCTGTGGAAACGGTTTCGCCGCATCTACCCCGCGCTCTGGGTCGTGCTCGCCTCGCAGGCGGCATTGTTCTTGATGATTCCGCAGGACCGCATCGCTGCCGCCGAGCTGCCTTGGATCATGCTGAAGGATTTTATGATCCTGCCTTGGGGCGGCCCGTCGCTGCTGTCGGTGGAGTGGACGCTGCGCCACGAAGTCCTGTTTTATATCGCGTTCGCCATCATCCTGCTCGCGCCGGAGCGGCGCTGGGTGGTCACCGGCGCGGCGATCGCGGCGATCGCGATCGGGCACTTCGTCACGATGCCGGCGCCGTTCGACCGCGTCGTATCCGGCTACAATTTGCTGTTCGGCTTCGGCGTTGCCGCGGCCTTGCTGTATCGGCGTGACGCGGTGGCCAATCCGCGCGCCGTGCTCACGCTGGGGCTCGCCGTGTTTGTGTCGAACTGGGCGGCCCTCGCCGTCGGGCTCTACGACAAATCCATGATGGTGATCTGGGCCTATGGCATCGGCGCAGCGCTCATTATCGTCGGAGCTGCCGCGCTGGAGCGAGGCTCGGGCTTCGCTGCGCCGCCCTTTGTGCGTCTGCTCGGGGACGCCTCCTATGCGATCTACCTGGCGCACTATCCGGTGGTTTCGGCACTCTGCAAGGCTCTCACGCGCCTTCAGGCTCACGTTCCGTTTCCGGACTGGCTCGTCTTCAGCATCGTGTTTGTCGCCGCCGTGGCGGCGGGGCTGGTCTTCCATATCCTGATCGAGCGTCCGCTGATGGCCTGGCTTCCCACCCGCTTCGACGCTAGCGGCATCCGTCCGAACCGCCCCCGCCTCCGGAGCTGAGCTCAGCATGATCGCCGACCGCCCGCACCCGACCGCTTCACGCCTCCTCCTTCTCGCACTCGCCCTCGGACTGATTGTCCCTCTGCAGCTCGCCGCCGCGGCCCGGGCCGCAGCAGCCGGCACATCCCTCGACGTTCGCGCCTTCGGCGCCCGCGGTGATGCGACCAGCGACGACACCGCGGCCTTCCAGGCCGCCGTCGATCGCGCCGCCGAGATCAAGGGCACCGTCCACGTCCCCGCCGGTCGCTACCTCGTGGGGTCGATCGAACTGCCCTCTCACATCGCGATCGAAGGCGAAGGCGACGCCTCGGTGCTGACACTGCGGCCGCAGCCGCTCGCGCATGAAGGTCGTTCGCCGCTTCGGCCCGGACACATGTTCCTGCCGAAAGCCATGAACGCCGTGGCGGCGGTGGAGGACGTCCGGATCTCGCGGCTGACGCTGCTCGGCAACAGCCGGGCGCAAAACAACGGGCGGCCGATGCCGCTGTCAGGCGCCATCCACGGCATCGCGATTCTCGGCGGTAAGGGGTGGACGGTCGATCACGTCCGCGCCGAAGATTTCGACGGCGACGGCATCTATCTGGGAGCGAACACTGTCTATCCAGGCGCGATCGACATCGGCAACGGCAAGCTGCGTTGGCCGCACGGACAATCACCTGACGGACAGCCGATGGCCGTCGGCAATCTGATCGAAAACAACATTGTCCGCGGCAATCTTCGCAACGGCATGATGATCGCGCACGGCGACGGCAACGTGCTGCGCAACAACCTGTTCGAACGTAATCAAATCGGGATCGTCTGCGAGCCTCGGCCCGCCAAGGGCGAGCCGTGCGCAACGCCCGACTCCTTTCCGAAATACTCACCCGCGGTGTACGAATCGGCAGAAATCGACCTCGAGCCCAACCGCATCAAGATGCGCCCCGGCGAACCGGTGATCTGGCAGCAGGTCACCAACACGCTGATCGAAGGCAATACGTTCCGAGACGGTCCGCGGATGGCGATTCAGATCGTCAAGGGCGATGCCGAGATCTCCGGCAACAAGATCGTCCGCAACACCTTCGTCGACAACGCGGCGGGCGGCATCTTGATCTTCGCTCCCGGCGCCACCCGCAACATCATCGCCGACAACGACTTCAGCTGGAAAGACGCGACCCACCTGCCCTGGATTCTGCGCATCCACGGCGGCAACGGCAATCGGATCGTCGGCAACCGCTTCCGCGGCGAGCGGCCGGCTGGTGGACGCGTGGTGCAACTGGAGCCGGGCACGCGGCTGAGGACGACACGCTGCACGATCTTTGCCGACAATGTCATCGACGTGGCGGCTTTGCCCAGCACCGCGCTCGTGAGCGTCGACTCGACGCTCGCCGACACGATCGTGTCCGGAAATCGCTTCCTGCGCGGCGGCACCATCGACATCGCCGCCAGTTCGCGACTGAGCGGAGACGCATCGGCCTGCAATCAGTAACTGCGGTGCTCCATCGCACCGCTTCTGCGGAACGCTTGCGCCGCTACGCGGCTAACAGACGCCTTCATTGCATGATTCACGATCGCGTCCTCGGCAGCGTTCCAATGCGGCGCGCCGCTATCGACCAAAGATCGCTCCGCTCGGGCGCACCTTAACGGCGTGCCGAGTACAGCCAGCGCTCCCGCCTCCTCCGACAACACACGCGCACCGGGCCGCTGCGTCGCCTTACGCCCAGCGCTTCGAGGGGCCTCGCCGAAGCCCGCGGCCTTGCGAAAGAGACGCTCCCGGGCTCACGCTTCGTCCTTCCATCATTTCCAAGCGATCGTGGCTGACGGCCTTAGTACGCCGACGGTTGGTGGAAGCCGACCAGCAGAGTCTTGAACAAGATCGCGATGTCGAGCGCGATGCTCCAATTATCGATGTAGCTGAGATCGTACTCGACGCGCATCTGCATCAGCTCCAGTGTGTTGGTCTCGCCGCGATAGCCGTTGACTTGGGCGAGACCGGTGATGCCGGGCTTGACGTGGTGGCGGAACGCGTAATTGGCGATGATCTGTTCGTATTCGGAGTTATGCGCGGTGGCGTGCGGCCGCGGTCCGACCAGCGACATCTCGCCTTTCAGGACGTTGAACAGCTGCGGCATTTCGTCGATCGAGGTTTTCCGCAGCCAGGCCCCGATCCACGTCACGCGCGGGTCGTTACGAGTGGCCTGAACGATCTTCGGACCGTCCTCGAGCACCCGCATGGTGCGGAACTTGAAAATCTTGAAATCACGACCGGTGAAGCCGTTGCGGGTCTGACGGAAAAACACCGGCCCCGGCGAGCCGAGCTTGATCAGGACCGCGGCGATCAGCATCACCGGCGCGAACAGCACCAAAGCGACCGATGCACCGACGATGTCGACGACGCGTTTGACGGCCCGCTCGCTCCAGCTTAGCGGCGCGCGCCGCAACTCGGCCGTCCAGGTACTGCCGGCATTGACCAGCGGATAGCTGAGAAACCGCGATACATTAGCGTCGGGAACCAGATAAACCGGGATCGGCAGGATCTTCAGGATATCGAGCAGACCGTCGATGGCGTTCTGCCGATCCCAGCGCATCAACAGCAGGATCTGGTCGATCCGGTTTTGACGGCAGTAGCCGATCAGATCGTTGAGGCGTGGCGCGATCGCCGACATCATGAACGGCGACGTCAGATCGTGGGAGTTGATTTCCAGCGTACGGTTGACGCGGTACCCGTGGCGCCGCAATTCGAGCATGGCATCCGAGGATTTGTGCATGTCGGATTCAGAGATGACGACGACACGGCCGTTGGCAAAGGCGCCCGACTGCAGTGCGTAGACCGTCAGGCGCGACACCAGAGCCTTCCAGCCGAGCAGCGCGACCAAGCCGAGCACGAACATCGACAGCGTGACGCCCCGCGAGAATTCGCCGCTGACCTTCATGGCGAAGGCGATTGCGAGCAGTGCGGCGAACACCGCCGTCCAGGTCGCGATCGTCATCTTGATCTGCTGCGACAGCTCGACCAGGTTCTTCACCCGATAGCCGTCCTGCAACATCATGAGCAGGCAGAAGTTGACCCCGATCAGCAGGCTCGCGGACGCATAGGTCTCGATCGTGAAGGGACCTGTGCTGGGGAACAGATCGTAGAACAGAACGCAGGCGACACCGCAGATGATGCTGATCAAGCCGTCCGCCACCGGCAGCAGGCGCTCGATCACGGCGGGCCTCAGCCAGTTTCGCCGCGGCTCCAACGGCAACACCCCTGCCGTCGCGCCGTCGTCGGGATGGGGCAGTTTATTCGAGGTGGTGATTGTCATCGATTAAACTTTCCGTTCCGGAAGATTGGCTCACGAACGATCTGCATTCGAGTTAATTCGTCGAGCTCGCGACCCACCCAACAGATATTTCAATCCGCCCGTTTTGCCTATTTAATTTTTATGTTTAAATTAAATGCACCATTTAATTCGGGATCAAAGTTGCCACGGAAGCAGAATAAAAAGCGAACACAACGGCGACTGCTGCGGATCGCGGCAGCCCTGCTCACCGTCATGGCGTTGCTCGGCTCGGGCTGGCTGATCGTGAGACCGGAATCGCCGCCACCCCGCGATGGAATCTCGCCTCATCGCGTCGTGAAGCGTGCTGATTCGATACCATCGGCCCTGCTGATCGATGGGCAACTCGGACCGCGCTTTGCCGGCGAGATCGTGGCCCATCGCAGAGGACTGCTGCCGCCGCATGTCGATGTACGAGCCGAGCCAGGCGCTCCCGATTTCGTCGCGGACGTCGTCCGGCGCGGCGCGATCGGCGTGACGACCGGCGCCGCCTTTCTGGCCGCCGCATGGCGCGGCGTTCCCGTCACAGCTTTTGCGGCGAGTCTTCTGGAGACACCTACGGTGATCCTGACGCTGGAATCGTCGGGACTTCGCCGCCCGTCCGATCTGATCGGCAAAACCATCGGTCATCGCAGGGGCAGTGAAGGCGACATCGTCGTCGACGCGATGCTGACGCAGCTCGGCCTTCCCCGCAGCCGCATCAGCAAGATCGACGGGGCCGACTCGATCGCGGCGCTGCGTACGGGAACGGTGGATGCGATCATCTCGTCGGTCGACCGATTGCCGCAGCCCTCGGACGCCGACTTCGTTCGCACCAACCGGATGGCGCCTCAGGACTTTGCCATTCACGTTCCGGGCTTGGTCTATTTCACCAGCACGAAACTCCTCCAGGAACATCGCGCCGAAGTGCTGGCTATTCTCGAAGCCCTGATCGATGGGTGGAGATTTGTCTACGCCGACTACGCGCGAAGCGTGCCCGTCATCGTCGGCAGCGATCCCGGCCGGTTGCGGGCCGAGCGCGTCCGTTTCGACCTCGACCAACAGCGCGACCTGGTGTTGCCCACTGGAGGCCGGATCGGCGATTATGATGACAGCCGCTGGCGCACGCTGCGCGACGTTCTGATCTTCGCCAAGGTCGGCGACGAGACCGTCCCACTGCCGCAATCCGTCGATTTTCAGTTGCTACGGGAGGCGTATCGACGAGCGCGCGAGACCGCGTCGTCGGCCGCGATCGGGCGCGGCAGCGATGCGGTCGGCTTTCCGGAATCGACGTCGAGCGTCGTCAAATAGCGCCGCGGCGCGGAAGCGGCCTCGCCTTAAACGGCCGGCGCAAGCGTCTCCGCCTGAACACTGGAACCGGGCGCGCGGATCGGCGCGCCCGCCCTGCTACGCCCGCCTCGTCAAGCCGGAACCGGTTCGGGAACGATCGTTGTCCGATGGTGCGCCCGTCCGATACTGAAGTAAGCGAAGCCCGATTCGCTCATCTGGTCGGGACGATAGACGTTCCGGAGATCGACGATCACCGGCTGCTTCATCGCCTGCTTGAGGCGGAGCAGATCCAGCGCGCGGAAGTGAACCCACTCGGTGACGATCACCAGCGCATCGGCACCATGCGCACAATGATAGGCGTCCTCGCAATAGGTGATGTCCGGCAGCTCGTCGCGCGCTTGCGTCATGCCGGCCGGGTCGAAGGCACGGACACGCGCGCCCATGTCCATCAGGCCGGTCACCAGCGGAATCGACGGCGCTTCGCGCATGTCGTCGGTGTCCGGCTTGAAGGTCAGCCCCAGCAAAGCGACGGTCTTGCCGCGCAGCTGCCCACCGAGAGCCTGCGAGACCTTGCGCGCCATCGCGCGCTTGCGATTGTCGTTGACCGCCAGGACGGCCTCGACAATGCGCAATGGCGTCTCGTGGTCGAGACCGATCTTCACCAGCGCCCGCGTGTCCTTGGGGAAGCACGAACCGCCGAAACCCGGGCCCGCGTGCAGGAACTTCGGACCGATCCGATTGTCCATGCCGATGCCGCGTGCGACGTCCTGAACGTCGGCGCCGACCTTTTCGGCCAGATCCGCCATCTCGTTGATGAAGGTGATCTTGGTCGCCAGGAATGCATTGGCGGCGTATTTGATCAGCTCGGCCGTGCGACGGGTGGTGTAGAGCAGCGGCCCCTGATTCAACGACAGCGGCCGATAGATCTCGCCGAGCACTTTACGCGCACGTTCGTCCGACGTGCCGATCACGATACGATCGGGAAACTTGAAATCGCGGATCGCGGCGCCTTCGCGCAGGAATTCGGGATTCGACGCCACCGCGAAATCCGCGCTTGGACGGGCATCGCGGATCAGCCGCTCGACTTCGTCTCCGGTGCCGACCGGAACGGTCGACTTGGTGACCACGACGGTGAAGTCCTTTAAGGCGGCGGCGATTTCGCGCGCGGCCGCATAGACGTAGCTGAGGTCGGCATGACCGTCGCCGCGGCGCGACGGCGTTCCCACGGCGATGAAAACGGCATCCGCTTCACCGACCGGCACGGTCAGATCAGTCGTAAACCCCAGTCGCCCCGCCCTGACGTTCGTGGCGACCAACTCGTCAAGCCCGGGCTCGTAGATCGGGATCTCGCCACGATGCAGCGCGGCGATCTTGTTGGCATCCTTGTCGACACAGACGACGCTGTGACCGAAATCGGCGAAACACGCGCCCGACACCAGGCCCACATAGCCCGTCCCAATCATCGCTATTCGCATCGGTTACCTTTTCTGCTGCATCAATGAGGTCGACCTGAGACGCTTGGATTCACCAGGTGGGCCGTCGGTCCGGAGCACTCGCCGCAGGTCTCGGCACGCACTCGCGGGAACCCGCCAGACCACCATTAAATAAAACTTGTGCGCAGCACAATATAATACGAGACAAACTACAGAATTAAATACATTAAATATTCATCCACCGCCCCGGACAGCAATCCAGCTTTATCGCAGGCGCCGAAGCGGAGTTCGATCAGGGTCGGAGCTCGCCAGCGCGACATAGGGCGCCGGCCGAACGTGGCATCCGGTATCAAGAACGGAGCTGCTTGGGAAACTGCGATCCAAGCCGCTGTATAAAATGGAACAAGAAACCATCTGTCGAAATTATATGCAGGGCTGATCAAGATGGTGGCTATTTAAAGTACGCCCCTATTGCGGTGAGTTAAAGAGAACAGGTTTCTCCGGAGCCTCCCTCCTGCTGAGTTCGTCCGCGTTATCCTTCGCGGAAGAAGAACGCGTTGATGCGACAATTTGTCGCATTTTGCGCATCCCCTGCGTCTCCCGTGCGGTGGATAAGTGAACCTCTATCCGGCCCTATCCTGGATTGCATGCGCCGAACGACTCGCGCGAACGAATCGGCCGAAGAACGTGCCGACGGCTGCTCGCGCGAACCTGCGCGGCGCGATTTTGCGTCGGCGCCGTTTGCGCCCCTCTCTCGCGGGCGCCAACACGTCGAGATTACAGCGGCCTTTCTGAACACGTATGACGCGATTTCAAAAAATTCCCGGCTCGCAGCGATGCCGGTTGTCTAGACGGCTTCCAGGGTCGCCTCGCTGGGCGTGGGTGAGTGCCTCATGAGACCCAGGCCGCGTCAGTGGTGCGCCCCTGCGGGAGAAACTCGCGCCAAACACCCACGCCGCCAGGAGGGATGACGCCAGGCAGCATGCCTCAGCGCAACTTGAAGCGGCCTAAAAACCGAAAGGCCGCTGCGTGATGCAACGGCCCTTGAAAGCTCGGCTCGGTCAGCGCTCAGCGCGCCTTCCTGCGTTTGCTGGTCGGCTTATCTATCAGAAAATCGTTCAGGGTCTTACCGTCCTTCATCTCGGCCAGCAGCCAGCGTGGCTGCTTTCCTCGGCCGGCCCAGGTGAGCGACGGATTCCGAAGGCTGCGGTACTTCGGATAAACCTTCGGATATGGCCGCCGCGCCGGCTTGGCAGCCGCCTCCGGCTCGGGCTCCGCCTCATTCACCGTCACCAGCCCCGAACGCAGCTTGGAGAGATGTGCCTGCAGCTTCTCCTGATCCAAACGGACCTTGGAACTCAGCGACTGGAGCTTGGTGCACAGCATCTGCCCAACACGCTCGTGAAACAACAGCAACTCATCGACTGTCATCACTGTCGGATCCAGCGTCTTCCAAGCAGCTTCCAAACGGCTGTTGCGCTTCTCCGATCCGCCGCTCACCGCGTCTGCGGCGGTAGAGCGCAGATAGTGCACCCTCATGATCGACCCTCCGACTCGTTCTTGCCTGCTGTTTCCACGTGCCATGGCTTTAGGCGTCTGATGCTTCTCCGAAGTAGAACGCGCACGCGTGCTACAACTCGGTGACTTTTTGTGAGACGACGGACGTGTGCACTATTATACAAAATGCCGCCCCGCAACTATTCGTCTAAATAATAACTAAAATCGCTTAACGCGAGTGTACTTTGACTGCGCACTCGGGGACTGCGGACCCGGGCTGAGCCGCAGTTCCAATGCTGCGTCGCAAAACCAATCTCCGAACTGCTCATTCATAACTCTCCGCCGCCCATCGCCTCTCGGAGCGCGTCCATTTTACGACCGATACGCCCCAAACTTCGCTCGGAGCATATTTAATAACCGCGCTCCTCTGCGTCGTCCCAAGGTAGTGAATACTCTGACGCTTAATTGGTTGCTGTGAGGCGGAACAAAATCGCGTGTCCGTGTAGCGGTCCCCCCGCACATCTCATGCGCGACAATGTGAGTGAGTTCCAACAGCGCTGCGCGCCGCCAATAACCTCTCCTCGCCACGCACGTGGCCATTTAAGCAATTCCCGCTGCGACGGCGTGTCCCTCCAGATACAGGCGGCGCCCACCAACTCACAACTCGAAGCACCACCGTCTCGGCCTGCGCCACGGGATGCATCAGTACGGCTGGGCCGACGCACCGGCGGGACTGCCAGCCGACGATCACTCCCCCACGACTCGACGGTCTCTCCGCTTCCTCGACGGTTGCCCCTTTTGCGCAGGAGACCGCGCGCTACGCCGGAGCGTCGGAAGAAGTTTCTTCTGCATCAAGAAAGCCAGCAACGCGATGCCGCCTTGATAGATGAAGTCGGCCTCGGCCCTGATTTCGGCAGCCGTGACCGGAATGAGTTCTCCACTCAGTTCACCTCGCGCGCCTCGCGTCGCGATCAGACATTCACCCGTCTGAGGATCGAGGCAGACCGAGTTGTGGATGTAGATCGCAGCGCGTTCGAAACCGTAACTGATTTGCTGGAGGAGTTCACCGAGGCGATCGCGGTCGGCATCCACGATCGCGCTTGCCGCGAGGCTGTTCAACGCGTTCTCGAACGAACGCGTTGCCGCGCGCGCGGTCATTCCCTTGGCAGCCGTGGTGTCACCACGCCCGCAGCCTCGGATCGCCAGCTCCACGACGTACTCGGTATGAGCCGACGCGACCGCAACCTCGCCGATCGCAGCCAGCAAGTCCGCCGGGATCGCGTGTGGATCGAAGTTGTACTCTTTCTGCGGCATCGAAAGTCTGGAACTTTCCCTAAACTTGGAGGAAAACGAAAGCGGCCACGATCGCCATCAGGCGATGTGTCGTCCGTTTCGCGAATCGCGAGTTGTTTGACCTGATCGAGCATCCCGACTCTGCGTCCTCCCCCGGCGGGCACCGATTAAAGCTATGGCGTGAGCCAAGAGGGCGAGCGAGTTGCTCAGCGCGCATGATGCTTGCGTAAACTTCCAAAAATGTCGAGTCCATTCGATTCCGTACAAGCGTTCCTAACCGGTTGTTGGAATCCAATCGTGCTCGAAGAATGGCAATTCGCAACGCGCGTCGCGCCCAATACCCGCGCCTTCGCGAAGATGAACAAAACAATCGTGAAAATGAACAAACTCATCGGGAAGACGAACGGCGCATTTTATATCGACCGATAGCAGCGCGCGGCGATCTTCGAAAAGCGCCCGTTTTAGCGGTCTTTTTGCAACTACTCGAAAATTTAAATGAACGCCTTCACGATAATTTAGCCGGCACACAAAACTCGACACGCGACTCCGCGAGCCGAACGCGGCATTTATTTCAACCGCGCCGGATATTTATTTCTGAACGCCGACGGACGATATGCGATCGTCGTCCGCAATACGGACTACGTAGTATTACGAGGATTTGCCTAAACTTCGATGCATCCGCCGTGAGAGCGGCGCGCAGTGCCGAGTTCAATCCGCATTCGAACCTCGACTAAGTTTGAGCGTGGCGATCTTGTCCTCGCCTCATGCGGCGTCGCGGCGAATGCCCGACGAGGAACTCACCGAGAGCCACAGCGATCGAGCCAGATGGTTCAACGCGACTGCGCGGCAGAACCGCAGCCCCGGACTTTGCAACTAAGCGCGAGGATCGCGGAATGCTTCCAGGAACAGCCGCCGCTCGATGACGTCCAGCGCGCCGACGCCGCCAACGGGCGAGCTGTGAGGCTGCAACGCTCCGACATGGGGCAGCTCACGAACATCGCTTACAACTGCAGGCGCCCGCTCACAGCCGCGTGATGTTCGGCGGTCGGCCCAGCGGGCTTCGTACGCCCCCGTACGACTGACAAACGCGCGCCAGGAGCGTTCGCGGCGCATTCTCGCGCGGATGACCACCAGCCGGTGGATCCAACCTCGAGAGAAGACCAGACCAGCGCGCCTAGCCGGCTCCTGCGCACGCATTCTGGCCGGCTTGATAGAGCTGCCAGACGACCAAGCCGAGCGACAAACAAGCGATTGCGAGAGATCCGATCAACAACTGCAGCCGCTCATCTACAATCATTCATCCCTCCCTCATCCGGCTCAGCCTCCCCCGGCCGCCGTCAGGATCATTCGGGGAACGTGTCGCAGTTCCGCTCCGGGACCGACCGGGCCATCCTGGACATTCTCCGGCCCCCTTAAACATTTATATTATATTTAATTCTCAAATTTATCTCTCCCGGGGCGCGACTTAGAGTCGAATCTATTGGCGACCGCAGCGAAGCGCCCTATTATAATCGCGATTTAATTCGGGGGCGAACGTGGCGGACATTGCGCGGAGGATACGAACCGGGGTGGGAACCGCGATTTTCCTGGCGGGTTGCCTGATCGCCTACATCGCCGTAGCCGGCGTTACCTTCGGCGCGATCGCCTGGACATGGGTGCGCAACGAGCCCGGCGCACATTGAACCGCAGGTCCCACGACATCCGGACAGAAACGAAACTCCGGCTCGCGATCAGTCGCAGTCGGCTCGGCAACAGGAGGCGCAGTCGGAGTGATGTTCAAGCTGTTCGCACGCACACAGCCGGATGCTATGTTCCGGGCCCGCTCGCCGGAACGCGACCGCCGCTCCGACGCGCTACGCGTCGCCTCGATCGCCGGCAGCATCGACGCCGCCCTCCAGGCCTCCCGCGTCGAGCATGCCGGGCTCGACAGACGACTGAACGATGTGCTGGCGCGTGCCGCGATCACAGTCGGCAACGATGCGGACGAATATCTGGATCGGGAGCCCGCCAACACACATCTGCAGAACGTGTTCAGCTTCGAAATCGCCAACGGCGAACGCCGCCTGCGTGAGTTGGAGGCGAATATCCGTCATTTCGAGACGTTGAAGGCCACGCTCGTGGCCAGCTTTCCGGAGCACGCGGACGCGCTCGCGACGAACAGGTAGCGAACGCCGGCGTCAGCCTCCTGGACAAGGCATGTAGAACATGCCGTTCGTCGCGTTGACCCGCTCCAAACACTGCTGCGGATCGGTAACCGGCCCGTCGATCGAAAGGTCGTAGGCCTGCCCTTTGATGACCAGAGCGTAGCGCCCCGCCGGCAGCGGCCGGTCGTCGGCCTCGGGCTGGATCATCACCATCTCGGACTGTCCTTCGATCGGCGCGGCCCGGTAGGGAAACGAGATATTGCGGATGACCCAAACGTCCTGATCCCGAGCGGCGGCTGATGTAGTGTCTCGACGCCCCGCCATGGCAGTTTTCACCTTGGCTACAATCCGGAGCTGCACGGCATCGGGTACATTGGCGACCAGATCTCGCCTGAAAACCACAAAGCGCGGTCGGCTGGAGGCAAGATGCGCGTCGCTCGGCGTGGCGATGGCCGCGGAAATCGCAACCCGCGGATCGGGAACACGACCGGGCAGCGCTTTCAGCTCGACCAGCCGGTCCGCGTCGATCACGTAGACGCCGAAACTTGTCGGCAACGGGAAGCCCGGCCCGGCCGGCGCAGCAGACGCCGGTGTCGTCTGGGGCATAACCTCTGGCGCGGTGCCTTGGCCCACGACCGAACGGAGTGGCGCATCGGCAACGGCCGGCGCCCCCCTTAATTCGACGATGGCCCGGTGCAGCCGGCTCCAGTTCACAGCCACAGCGCCGCTGACCACGACGAGGGCGCCAATCAGCACCAGTCGTCCGACCACCGCAAGACCCGCGATGGTGGAGCCGTCTTGCGACAATCGCCGGCCTCGCGCCGTGGCCACCGGATCGCGCTGCCTCGCATTGCCGGCGCCAGCCTCGCGCCCGGCGTCAGCCGTTACGTCGCCCTGCAAGAGCGCGCGCGCAACGACGAAGGGCGGCACCACATCGTCTGGCGCGGCCAGTCGTGACAATGCCGACGGCCAGCGCGGCTCCGGCACGCGCCCCTCCGAACAACACTCCAAGCCTTCGATCGCGCCGTCGAGCGCTGCTGCCAGACGTGCGATGTCGCCGTCGTCCCGGCTGCGGAACTCATCTCGGAGCTTGATCCGCGCGAGTTCGTAGACCGTATGACGGAGCTGCGCCTGATCGGCCTGGGCGGTTTCGATCAGACGCGACAGGACCAGCGCAAAATGCACCTGCAGCGGATCATCTGCCGGTGGCAACACCAATTTCGTAGCGTTCTCGGTCATGTCTCGACTTGAGTTGTATCGGCTGCCGGAACGCTCGGCGTTCGGAGGCAGCAAAAATCCGCCCAGCCGCTCGACATCGCGCCCCTGCGACGGCCGTCCGCCGGTTACGGCGACGCAACACATTTAAATCATTTCTGTCCGGAGCCTGCGACATTTAAAGCCCGCGGTGCATTCGGGCCCCGATCGGAACGTCGCCGGCATCCGAGAGTTGGCTCGCGAAGGTCGTGCCGCCCCACTGACGCCCGGAGTTCACCATGCGGATTATTGTCGCGGCAGCAGCGCTCCATTTCGCGATCTGCGGCTCGGTTGCCCGTGCGCAGGGCGTCAACGATCCGCCAACTTCGGCTTCCGGCCCGACCAACTCCGGCGCGTCCGCCTCGACGCCGTCTCGCCCGACGTCGACACCGAATCTCGGCCCTCCGAGATCCAGCATTCCGCTCGGCATTCGCCCGCCACTTCGCGAATATCGAAACTTCAGGCAAGACGGCCGTCCGCGCGACAGATAGCAACGAGCCTTCCGGCCGGGCCGGACAGAAGCACGGCCCGCCGCGCTCCTCCGAGCAAGATTTCCCTCAATAGGCGCGGCGCAGCACCGGCTCGCTGGGCTCGGAGCAGACGCGTTCCCAGTACCAGCCATACTCAGTCTGAACTCGCACCAGCGGACAGCGCCGCCAGCCCGTGTACCCCTGCGGATAGGGCCGTGCCCAGAACGACGCCGGAACGACGTCCGCGCGGTGCGCCAAGGGCACCGGCGACATCGCGGCACTCGCGACAGACGGCGCGGCGATCGCAGCCACGACAGCAAGAACTCCAACAGACACCAAATTCCGCACCATCCAACACCCCCTCGCCATCGGCATGTGCAACCGCCAGGAAACGGCTCGGCCGGTTCGCCGGGTTACGCATGCGGATTATATTAAATCCGACCGGCTTCGAACAGCGCGAACCCGCTTTCACTATTTAAATTTATGGGAGTGTGGCTATTCGGCGTGCCGTCATGCCTCGGACCGCGTCGGCAGATTTAATATCTGGAAACAATTGTGATCCCTCGCTACACTCCGATCAACTTTAAATGCGGAGGAAATCGAAATGCTCCGAATTACGCTGATTTTGGCCGCCATGACGAGCGTCACGGCCGCCGAGGCACAGGGCGTCAGGCAAACCGCGACCTCGGGAGCGATCAGGCCGACCGGCCAGAGTGCGACGGTCCAACCCTCGCGTCCCACCGCGATCCAGAATATTCCGAACAACGCGCTGCCTCCCGGCAGAGCCGTTCAACGCACCTACCGGGACGGAAAATTGCAGTCCCACCTGCGCTGAATGCCGATTGCGAGCGCAGAGTCGGAAAGCGAAGTTCACTTGGCCGGGGATGCGTCGGCCGCTGGAGACGGCAGTTCGCCGTTCTTGTCGATGCAATCGCGCCGAAATTTCTCGCGTGCCTCGACGCCCGACATGGTGCCGACGCGCTGATTTGGAAATGCGAGAAGCGCGGCGGATTGGCATTTTTTCGCCACCGCCGCCGAGATTGCCGAAGCGGGCGACGCCGCCATGATTATCCAAAAGGTCGCCGTGACGAGCGACAGCACAAAGCCAAACATCCGTGCCAAAGACGTTCCCCCTCTTGCCCGGCGTATTTGCACCACAGGACCGGGAGGAACGCAATTCGTCCCCAAATTAAATCTTGCGATTTCGGCTGAGGACGCAGGGATGGTTAAATCCCCGCCGTGTCCGGCCGATCCCGATCGCCGTCGGCACCCGGCGACACCACTGACGCGGCGTAAAGTGGATGGCGAATTTGGCAGTTTCTGCCGGCTTGGCCGCGATGCGGGCGGACCTACTGCAACGTCGCGGCAAACCGGCCATCGACTGCGGACACCGCAGCCCGCAAGAACGCGCGTCCGGCGGGCGTGGCCTCGCGGTAGATCGCGCGCAATTCGTCCCCCTGCGCGGCCGGCGTCGGGTTCAGCATCGTCCGGATATCCGCCTGTGCCAACAGCCGGATCTCTTCGTCGTCGGCGGCCGCTGTGGTCGCCACGGCCCGCAGCCGCGTGGCCGTCGCGCCGGCCGGGATCGGCCCGGTCAAGAACGACAGTTTCAACGACGTCGACGCCGGCTCGCCCGCTTGGCGATTCAATAAGGCGAGCAGCAGCCAGTGTTCGGCCGAGAGTGGCGAAACAGACAACGCCGCCCTCAGCGCGGTCTGCGCATCTGAATTGGCTATCCGCAGTCCTGAGGCTTCGGCCGACGGCTCGGCGAGCAGCCGGCGAGCGCGCGCCTCCGCATCGTGCGACAAGGCCGGTCCGTCGAGCGACCAAAGCGCCACCGCCCTACCCGCCCCGTTCAATTCACCATGCTCGGCGCTCCAGGGCAGCGCGATCCGCGCAGCCGCATACAGCAGCAACACCGCGCCCAGCCCTGCGGTGGCGATCCGCCAGGTGGCGGCGCCATGTCCGCTACCGACTTTGCGCATCGGGCGCCCCGGCGGCATCGGCGACGCATCGCGATCGAGAATTTGCAGCATCGGCCCCCGATTTAAATCGCCACCATCCCGTCGTCCTGCATGGCGAGCAGAGTGAGCTTTCCGGTCGCGTAGGCGCCGGTGTCGATATTCACCCGGTTCGGGTGGATCTCCGGCTCGGCCACCGGCGTGTGGCCGTGAACGATATATTTGCCGAAATCGGCCGAGCTGTTGAGGAACTCATCGCGGATCCAGAGCAGGTCTTCGTCCCGCTGCGCCTCCAGCGCGACGCCGGGCCGCACGCCAGCGTGGACGAAGTAATAATCGCCGATGCTGAACGAGGATTGCAAGTCCCGCAGGAAGGCCAGATGTTCGGTCGGCATCGCCACTGCGAGGCCCGCCACCAGATCGGCCTGCTCGTCCGGCCCGGGATTGACGCTCGGCCGCAGCCCGTAAGACAGCAGCGTCGGCAAACCGCCGAACAGCCGCCAGTCCGCGACCTTGCGCGGCTCCGCCAGGACGTCGAGCATGAAGGCTTCGTGATTGCCTTTGAGGCACATCGTCTCGCGAGCGCCTCGCCGCTCGATCAACAGATCGAGGACGCCGCGCGAGTTGGGTCCGCGGTCGACATAATCTCCGAGATACACCTCGATCGCGCGAGCGACAGGCCGAAGATGAAGATCGGCGTCGATGGCGGCGAAATTCCGCGCCAGCAGGTCGGCTCGTCCGTGAATGTCGCCCACCGCGTAGATCCGGACGCCGGATGGAAGGCGCGGCTTGGGCGTGCTGGATTTAAATCGGAGAAGCGCCATGACCTCGTTTACAACACAGATCTCGCGAAATCGAACACGAACTGGTCGGTCAAGCCGCCGGCTTCACGCGGCAGATCCCGCACCGAGCCAATCCGCCGACCGGACACTCGTCGCCCAATCTCATCATGTCGTCGCATCCGGCCCGCACACACCTTGCCGAGCACGACGGCGGAGCGCGTGAACGCCGTCTGTGGTGACTGATCGTGGTGAATTTGTGCCTGCACCCGATCGTGCCCATCATCCGTCTGATGTATCGGGGACAGGGTTCGAATTGCGTCGGCTTCCGACTGCGCGCTACACGAGCGGGGTCGTCTAGACTTGGTTACGGCTCTGGCGGGACGGCAGGCGTGCGTGCCACGCGTGGCGCAGCCGTACCAAATCAGGACGCCTCCACGTTGCTCGGCTTCGAACGACGACGGCCGGCGATCTCAGCGACCTCTGCGCTGACGTCGGAGCACCTGCGCAGCTCGACGCGTATGTGGACTTCAGGGGCCGGTGAATTGCCAGTGGCGACTTGTCATGTTTACTTTTTGCCGCCGGATTGAGGCCGAGGATCGAGTATGGCGTATGGCGTTCGCCTCCGTGTGAAGGGGCGATGGGCATTGTTCACGCGGCCGGAGATGAAGGTCGAGCGGGTCTCCTATGACGTGATGACCCCGTCCGCCGCGCGCGGCATTCTCGAAGCGATCCACTGGAAGCCGGCGATCCGCTGGATCATCGATGAGATCCACGTCCTCAAGCCGATCCGCTTTCAGTCGATCCGCCGCAACGAGGTCGGCGCCAAGGCACCGGTCGCGACGATCCGGAGGGCGATGAAAAGCGAAGAGATCGGAGACCTCGCGCTGGTCATCGAGGACCATCGGCAGCAGCGTGCAGCGACGTTGCTGTCGAACGTCGACTACGTGATCTGCGCGCATTTTGCGATGACCACGAAGGCCGGCATCGACGACAACGAAGCCAAGCACCTCGACACGTTCAATCGGCGAGCCCGCAAGGGACAGGCGTTTCATCAGCCATGCCTCGGCACGCGCGAGTTTCCGGCGAGCTTCGAGCTTCTGGAGCCGCACACGCCGTTGCCGCAGCCGGATCCGGAGGATCGTACGGCGGGGCTCGGTTTCGGAATTCCGCGCGACCTCGGCTTCATGCTCTACGATATCGACCACGGCGGCGACGGCGGTTCGGTGCTGTTTCGCGCCACGCTCGACCGCGGAGTCGTCAAGGTGCCGCCGCCCGATTCACCGGAGCTGCGGCGGTGAGCGCGCTGGCCGCCCTCGTTCGCGTCTACGCGCGTATGGAGGCGCGCGGCGAGCTCCCGCCGTTCGGGTACTCGCACCAACGCATCGGTTTTCTGATTTCGCTGCATGCGGACGGCACCGTGGCCGGAAAGCCGATCGATCTTCGCATCGGCACCGGTCGCAAGAAAACCTCGCGGCTGTTGGCCGTGCCGCAGCCGGCCAAGCGGACGTCGGCGATCGCGCCGAATTTCCTGTGGGACAAGACCGCCTATGTGCTCGGCGTGACCGCGAGCGAGGCCAAACGGACCGCGCAGGAGCACTGCGCCTTTCGCGACCAGCACCACGCTTGGCTGGACGACAGCCACGACGAAGGCTTGCGAGCGCTCCTGCGCTTTCTCGACAGGTGGAGACCGGAGCAGTTCGCGGAGCGTGGCTGGTCCGCCGAGATGCTCGATCAGAATGTGGTGTTCGCGCTCGAGGGCGAACGTCCGCTCTCGATCTTTCTGCATGATCGTTTGGCGGCCCGTGCCGCATGGACGCGGCTGATGGATGGTGGAGACAAGGCCGATACGATTTGTCTGCTGTCCGGCGAACGGGGCCCATTGGCCCGGCTGCATCCCGCGATCAAGGGAGTGACCGGCGCGCAATCGTCGGGTGCATCGATCGTGTCTTTCAATCTCGATGCCTTTACCTCCTACGGCCATCAGCAGGGCGCCAATGCGCCGATCTCGGAAGCAGCGGCCTTCGCCTATGGCACCGCGCTCAACCGGCTCCTCGACCGCGGCAGCGGCCATCGCCTGCAGATCGGCGATGCCACGAGCGTGTTCTGGGCCGAAGCGGCCACTCCGGCCGCGGCGACGACAGCCGAGCTGATCTTCGCCGGTTTGCTGAACGCCGATGACAACACCGAGTTCTCCCGCGTCGGCGCGATCCTGGAGCAAGTCGCCGAGGGCCGACCGATCGGCGCACTCGATCTGGGCCTTCCCGCGGGCGTCCGCTTCCATGTGCTCGGACTGGCGCCAAACGCCGCGCGACTTTCGCTCAGGTTCTACGTCGAGGACGATTTCGACGTCATTGCCGAGCGCTATCTTCAGCATCTGCAGAGACTTCGGATCAGTCCGCCGCCGCGCGAACCGACTCCCTCGCTGCGGCGTTATCTGATCGAGACCGCCGTGCTGCGCAAGAGCGAGAACATCTCGCCCCATCTTGCCGGCGAGTGGCTGCGCGCGATCCTCACCGGCTCGCACTATCCGCTTACACTGCTGTCGGCCCTGATCACGCGGCTCCGCGCCGACCATGACGTCAACGCGTTGCGCGTCGGCCTGATGAAGGCGATTTTGATCAAGAATTTCAGAATGGAGGTCCCGGTGGCACTCGATCCGGACTGCACCAACAAGGGGTATCTGCTCGGGCGGCTGTTCGCCGTCTACGAGCACATCCAGACAGCGGCGCTCGGACGCAACGTCAACTCCACGATCAAGGACAAATTCTACGGAGCCGCCAGCGCTCAGCCGCGCAAGGTGTTCCGAATACTTGACAACGGCTCGTCCAATCATCTTTCCAAGATCGGCAAACAGCGACTGGGTCATCGCGCCCACCTCGAGAACGCTGTCGGCTCGATCATGGAGGCGATGTCGCCGGGCGACGATCCCTTCCCGGCGATCCTCTCCGAGAAGGAGCAAGCGATGTTCTCACTTGGCTATTACCACCAGCGCAACGAGTTCTTCCGCAAGACCGGGAGCGGCGTGCCGGAGATCGCGGCATGAATCCACTCGCTCACCGTTACGACATCGTCTTTCTGTTCGACGTCACGCGCGGCAATCCCAACGGCGATCCTGATGCCGGCAACCTGCCCCGGATCGATCCGGAGACCAATTTCGGCCTGGTTACCGACGTCTCGCTCAAACGCAAGATACGCAACTACACCGAACTGGCGAAAGGCGACCAGCCCGGCTATCGCATCTACGTGCAGGAAGGTGCGATCCTGAACGAGAAGCATCGCGAGGCCTACAAGGCGGTGCGCGGCATCGGCGACAAGGTGGCGAAGGCCGACAAACTCAATCCACAGAGCGATGATGAAGCGCGCGCCGTCACCAAGTTCATGTGCGAGAATTTTTTCGACGTGCGAGCCTTCGGTGCGGTGATGAGCACCGGCATCAATGCCGGACAGGTCCGCGGCCCGGTTCAGGTCACGTTCGCGACCTCGATCGAGCGGATCCTGCCGCTGGAGATTTCCATCACCCGCATGGCTGCCACCAGCGCCAAGGAGAAAGCGGAGCGTGAGAGAACCGACGGCGAGGACGAGCGGATCGAGAATCGCACCATGGGTCGCAAACACATCGTGCCCTATGGGCTCTACCGCGCTCATCTGTTCGTCAACGCCAAGCTCGCCGAACGCACCGGGTTCAGCGAGGACGATCTCGACCATCTCTTCACCTCGCTTTCGGTGATGTTCGAGCACGACCGCTCGGCGGCGCGGGGCGAAATGGTGTCGCGCCGCGCCATCGCGTTCAAGCACGCGTCGACGCTCGGCAATGCTCACGCGCAGGCGCTGTTCGACCGGGTCGAAGTCCATCGCCGCGTCGGCGACGATCTGGTGGACCCCGGCGATGCCCGCCTCGACACGTGTCCGCCGGCAAGACGCTATGCAGACTATCAAGTCACGGTGCACCGCGACGGGCTGCCCCAGGGAATCGAAGTGGTCGAACTGTTCTGATCGATCTGTCCTCGGGTCGAGCCAACGAATGAGGCCATCTCTGCAGGTTCTAGTTTACCACAGCGACATCAATAGACGTTTCCCACAGCTTCCGCGTGGCGGCCTGGATCCAAATCGGGATCTAAAAAGTTATCCCGCCAGGTCGCTTCCGCAGTGAAGCGTGGATCGAAACTACTTAGGGGAAGGCTGAGGACCTCAACGATCGCTCTCACCCGGGAGCGCGGGTCGTAAGCCTGGAGGAGCGGACATCCATGGGACCGTTCAGCATGTGACGCATCTCAGTCGATCCGTCGCAGCTGGCAACGATCACCTAATGTCCGTTCCTCCGCGCCCGCGATGTGGCGCGCGAGATCCTGCAAGAGAATTCACGACCGTCATTCAGGCCGGCGGCGGTGAGGTCGCACCCGCGCCGAGCGAGCGCTGCACCATCACAGTGTCCGCCCAGCGCCCGAACCGATAGGCGACCCCCGGTAGCCGTCCCACCGTTACGAAGCCGAAGCTGGTGTGCAACCCCAGCGAAGCGGCGTTGTCCGCATCAATATAGCCGATCATCTGCCGGGAGCCCGCCGCCGCACAGGCATCGATCAGCTCGCGCATCAGAAGGCGTCCGATGCCGCAGCCGAGATAATCGGGATGGACGTAGATCGAGTGCTTGACGGTGTGGCGATAGGCCGGACGCTTGCGGAACAGCACGACGTAAGCGTAGCCAACGACGACCCCGCCGCGAAGCGCCACCAGATGCGGAAAACGGCGGTTGCGCAGGTTCTTGCGCCGTTCCTTGAGATCGTCGGGCTGCGGCGTGCCATGGTCGTCGATCCCCTCGTCGAGTCCGCGACGGATGTAGTAGCGATAGATGTCGAGCATCGCTTCGACGTCGCCGTCGTGCGACGGACGGATCAGGATCGGCAAAACGCTATCCACGGCAACTCCCGTACACGTCGGACGATTATTCGGCGACCACATAGGTGTAGAGCCGAACACGTCCCGCTTCGTCAAACTCGCGGTACACGCCCTGGATTTCCACCTCGAAGCCGGGGAACTGATTGAAGCTGTGCTCGAACATCTGCAGATAGTCGAGCATCGGCTTCGCGCGTTCGCTCAGCCGCTCGCCGGGCACGATCGTGGCGATGCCAGGCGGATACACCACGAACGGCGTGGTCGCGATGCGGCCGGCGATTTCGCTGATCGGCAGGTAGTCGACATCGTTGCGCACCAGGCAACGCGCCGCATCCCGCGGCGTCATCGCGATCTCCGGCAGATGCTCGGGAAGAAACTGCTTGGCCTGTAGGCCGCTGACGTCGGCATCGCGGAAGAAGCGATGCATCTGTCCGCACAGATCGCGCAATCGCACTCCGGTATAGCGTAGCGGCCGGCGCCGGCAGAATTCCGGGATGACGTCCTCGAGCGGCGCGTTGTCATCGTGCAGCTTCTTGAAGGCGACCAGGCCGCTGATCAACGTCCCCGCCTTGCTGGCCTCGACGCCGGGCGTCAGCAAGAACAGCAGCGAGTTGAGGTCGTTCTTCTCCGGCACGATGCGGTTCTCGCGCAGATATTGCGCCACCACCGGGGCCGGGATGCCGTGCTCGGCATAGCGCCCGGTCGTTCGGTCGAAGCCGGGCGTCAGCAGTGTGAGCTTGTTCGGATCGGTCATGACGAAGCCGGGCGTCATGTTGGCGAAGCCGTGCCAGCTGGCGTCCGGCGCGATCTGCCAGAACGCCGGATGGGTCGCGAGCTGATCGGTGCTCACCGCTTCCCAGGCGACGTCGTGTACCGCGCCTTCGCGCGCCGTATCGGCGATCGTCACCCGGTCGGGCACGAACGGATCGAAGAACCAGCGCCGGTCCGGCCGTGCCTCTTTCTCCTCGAACTCACGCCGCACCGCGCGGATCTTCTTGCGCAGTTCGATGCCGAGCCGGATCGTATCGTCCCACAGCACCTCGCCGGACCGCCCCTTCATCATCTGCGCGCCGACATCGAGCGAGGCGAACAACGGATAGAACGGCGAGGTCGAGGCGTGCTGCATGAAGCTCTCGTTGAAGCGCCGGTGCTCGACCCGCCGCTTCTGGCCGCGGATGTGGCGGTCCTTGATATGGATCTGCGAGGCCTGCGAGAAGCTGGCGAGCTGCTTGTGCGTGGACTGCGTCGCGATGATGCCCGGCGCGTCATCGCCGAGATCGGCCAGGCCCATGGCGAAGCGCCCGGCGTAGAGCGGATGAAACTTCATGAAGCCCGCCCAGGCCTCGTCGAACAGGATGTAGTCGCACAAATGGCCGATGCGGCGCAGGATCATCTCGGCGCTGTGGATGGTGCCGTCATAGGTGCACTGTTCGACCACCGCGACGCGGAACGGCCGCGGCTTGCGCCACGCCTCCGGGTCCTTGACCAGCGGATGCGTGCGGATGCGTTCGCGCAGCGCGGTCTCGTCCAGCGCATCCCAGGCCATCGGCCCGATCAGCCCCCAGGCATTGCGGACGGTGGGCACATAGACCGGAATGCCGCCGGCGATCATCAGCGCGCCGTGATGGGCGGCCTTGTGGTTGTTGCGGTCGAACAGCACGAGGTCGCCGTCGGTGACCAGCGCGCCGAGCGCGACCTTGTTCGAACTCGACGTGCCGTTGAGCACGAAGTAGGTCTTCTCGGCGCCAAAAATCTGCGCGGCTTCCTGCTGCGCGCGCAGCGCCGGCCCTTCGTGGGTCAGGAGATCGCCGAGGTCGAGCACCGAATTGTCGAGGTCGTCGCGAAACACCGCCTCGCCGAGATGTTCGATGAACACCCGGCCGATCGGGCTGCGGCTGTAGAACATGCCGCCATTGTGGCCCGGGCAGGTCCACAGCTGGTTGCCCTCTTCCGCATAGTCGACCAGCGCGCCGAAGAACGGCGTCTTCAGCGTGTCGGCATATTGCTTCAGCCGGCTGATCAGATTGCGCGCGATGAAGGTCGGCGTCTCTTCGGACAGGAAGACGTAGCCGTCGATGAAGTCGAGCACCTCGACCGGCACTTCCTCGAACCGCTTGCGGCGGATCAGCAGCACGATCGGGAAATCGAGACCTCGCCGGCGCATCAAATTGATCAGCGCGGCGGTCTTGCCCTCGAGCCCCTTCTTGCCCCAGTCGACCACCATGCAGCCGATCGCCGCGTCGGTCTGCACCGCGATCTCGGCATCCTCGAGCTTGCGCGCCTTGACGATCTCGAAGCCGGACCGCTCGATCTCGGCGACAATCTGGTTGAAGCGAAGCCCCTCGAGATCATCCGCGTCGAAGGTGGGAGCCGAGAACAGGAAGGTGAAGCGCCTGAAATAGTCCATGAGGATGCCCGGTTGATTGCCGGACACTCTCTCGCTGCGTTGTGTGACAGTGTGGTGACATGGGGGGGCATCGCTCACGCCAGCGTCGCCGGGCGACCATGCCCCGCCGGCGTGGCCGCAACAGCTGCACCATCAATCTCGAACGCATCCGTTTCGAGAAGGTTGGTATCAATCCGATTTAAATGAGATCGTGGCTGGAAGCGTCCAAGACACCACCGGCGTCTGCCCTTGATCGTCAGAATTTCTGCTTCAAGGGGAGACTTGGTGGGCGCACCAGGGCTCGAACCTGGGACCCGCTGATTAAGAGTCAGTCCGGGTCCCATTTATCAGCCTCCCAGTTCGCCACCTATGGGAAGCTAACTCGAATTAGCTTCCCATGAGATTTCAGGCATTTACCAAGAAAACGTCGGATTGCGGAGATCGTCCAGCGGGATATTGACCGCTGCACATCTGCGCGCGAGCGTGCCCCAGTTGGGACCCAGATTGGCCTGGGACCCAGTGATCTGGAGACGACGACGTGCCCGACCTCATCACCGCCAAAGCCCTGGCCAAAGCCATCCGCGACCAGCGCGAAGGCCAGCGCTACGACATCATCGATAGCCGGGTCCCGGGGCTCGAGCTCCGCGTGAAGCCGCGCGGCGTACGGTGGTCGATGCGGTGCCGGCTCCATGGCGACCGGAAGCGCTACGACCTGGGGCCGGCCGTCGCCGGCGACCAGGACATCGGCGGCCTGTCGATCGATGGGGCCAGGTCCCGCGCAGCGCGGATCGCCGAGATGGTCCGGGCCGGACATAACCCGGCCACTTACCTGGCGGCGACGGCCGCCGGCGTCTCAATCGAGACGCAGCGCCGCGTCGAGGCCGAACGGCCGAAGCCGTCTTGGACCTGGGAGACGTCGGTCGAATCCTTCCTCGCCGACGTAATGCGCACCAATCGCCCGGACACCCATCGCGACTACCGCGGCAAGCTCCGGGTCCCCGAACTCGGCCGGTTCGCCGGCAGGCAGGTCGCCGGAATCACCCGCAACGAAATGGCCTCCGCGATCGCCGCAGTCCACAGCCGCGGCGCTGAGGTCATGTCCGAGGGAATGGTCCGCGTCATCAAACGATTGTGGTCCTGGCTCTCTGAAGCGGTCCGCCAGGACGCGACGTCGGTGGCCGACGGCGTGATGATCAAGCTCGCGGCTCCTGCCCGCACAAGATCCGAAATCGGTGAGGAAGCCTTCGACCCAGACGCAGAGGCCGGCGACGCGCCGCCGGAGATCGAGATCGGCCGCGCACTGGCCCTCGCCCGCCTCGGCTGCCTGCCAGATCGGATCGGGCTTGGGATCCAGCTTCTTATCGGGACTGTCCAGCGCCGGCGGGCGGTCACCGGAGCGAACCGCTGGAGATTTCGCAGCTACGCCGAGGTCAACAGCGAGTGCGCCTGGTACATCCCGCCTTATTTCAGGAAATCAGGGACGAAGCGGGGGACCCGCAGCCATCTCGTCCCGTGCGTCGCCTGGGTCTCCGATGTCGTCGAGCGCCTCGATCGCATGTCTGACTTCGAGGGCAGCGAGGGGTGGCTCTTCCCTGCAGGAGCATCGAACAAGTCGAAGCGTCAGCACGCCGAGGCCGGGCTGCTAAACGACTGGATTGGAGCGATGCCAGGCGTCGGCTGGTCGCCGCACGGCGTCAGGTACGCCTTCGCGTCATACGGCGAGCGCGACCTCGGATTCGCTCCGAGCGAAGCAAAATTGATCCTCGATCACATGGAAGGTGTGGAGCCGACCGACGTCACCGGGCAGTTCTACAGCAGCGACCCGAAGATTGGCCGGAAGCGATCCATGATGCGGGCATGGACGGACTGGTGCGACGACTGGTGCAACCGCGCGATCCGCGAAAATCCCGCGCTGCGCGATCGCGATCTGATGTCCGACGAGATCAGGCGGGTGCGGTACCGACGTGGCTCCGACGATGAGGCGGCGTAGGAAATCTCCAGCAAATATCTTACGCCTCAGATCAGTCGCCGAGCTTCGACCGCATCTTCCGGCCGGCCCCCTCGACCTTGTCGGCGACCTTGCGCATCCGTCCAGCCTCGCCAATCAGCGACTCGGCGACACGCCCGTAGACGTCGTCCGTGACAGCGCGCTGGTCGCTATTGGCACCGGCCGCGATCTTCGTCAGCAGGGACGGCGAGACGCCGACGAGCCACAACATCGGAGACTGCCACCTATCGCCGTAAAGAAGCTTAGCCACCGATACGATGCGGTCGTTCCGGGTTGTTTTCGTCATCCCGCATGCCCTCCTGGATCTCCAGGGGACCGACCACCGTTGGGGCGTGGGCGACGCGCTCCCTCGCCATCGCCACCAGCTCGGACGGTCGTTTCATCGACGCCGGCAACCGGACGACCACCTCCTGCTCCAGGGCGCCAGCCGCCAGCCGCCAGCCGGGGATGTGTCGCCGCCGAAAGGTCGACGCCCGCCCGCCACGTCTTGTCGAAGGTCGCCGTCACCGCGCCCGGCATCCCGGGCAGCAGCTCGATCGCTCCAGTTCGCCCATGTCGACCACCGGCAGGGCCGCCGAGATCGCCTCTTGCAGCACTTCCAGATCAACGGGGCGCAGCAACCCGCCCGCGAGTCGCGCCACCAACTGCCCCATCGTCATGATCTGCACGCCAAGCTCGCTCGAACGCGCCGCCGCCGTCCGCGCCGTGCGGCCGGCCAGCACCGTGTGAGGGATCAGATCGAGGATCTGAGACGCCAACCTTGTTCAGGCGGAGCTACGCAGATCGCATGATTCAAACGGCCGCCGTTGGCGGTGAATCCCCTTTGGCCGGGAAACTCAACGCGACTTTCTCGATAAGGTGAGGCTGTATCCCCACCTTCGATAAATACACTGGCACCTCTGGATCGGGCCTGTTCCTCTGGTGCTTTGGATTTGGATACCAATCGCTACGATTTGGCACTCGATCCAAGCCAATAGCATACACCTCGAAGCCATCCTTCTTGAGCTTCAAGCGCACGAAGTTCTTGTATGAGCCTAGCCTGAGTGAGCTGAAACCATCATTCCGGTTCATCCGCAAGAACAGACAGGTGAACAGCATGTTCAGCCCGAAGATAGTGCCGCCGAATACGAACCCGACAGGAACCATCTCAATCGCAAGAATTCCCAGCCATTCCCACAGCTCCCACCACCTTCCCGTCCAGGTGAAGTGATGAGCGTTGAAATCCGCAAACCAACGAGACGCCGCAATCGTCACCGCCGTCTGAACTACTGCATGCGCAAAGGATGACCCCCAGATCTTTCCTTTCTTCGAAGCCTCTTGCTTGAAGGAGTATCCGATCAGCCCCGCTGCGAAGGCGCCCAGGATGGCAACGTAAGCGTCAGGGTAGTCGTGCAGTGAGATCAGAACGGCGAACAGAAAATAGATCGCCCCCATGAGCAACGAGAAATCCCAATTGGTAAATGCAAAGAATATATTGCCGAACGTGAGCGCTCTACTTTTCGAGAACGACGGGTACGCTGCCTCAGTGGTCCTTTTGGCGTCCGAACGATCGGTCATGACGCCCAGCTTCAGAGTCTCCCTGTGATCAACGAAAAGGACTGAAACCTCCTTTTCGAGTTGGTGCGTCGGGTGCAAGAAGGCACCGCCGCCACCTGACGTTATGAACTGCCGGCCGCGATCGCTTTCATACCTACTATAGTGGTGCGTATCGCCCGAAAGGATGAGTGGGATTGAGTGGTTCTTACCGGCTTTGCGAGCAATGCCAGCTGCATACTCCATGATCTCCCAGGAGCTGCGGTTGGTATCTGTATACAGCCAGCCGGGTTCAGCGCTACACAAAATGATATTTGAATTCTCCGGCATTCCTTGCGCGATGGTCGTAAAATAGTCCGCCTGCGGTTTGTCCATGTCGTCCAGAAGTTGAACGTCAGTCGCCCAAAGCCACCAGTCTTCGGTTAGCCGAACGGCAAAGTAGCTTCGACGTTGGCACGTTCTTAGACTTCCAATGTGCCAAGGCTTTTCTTTGCAGAACAGCGCCAAGAAAAGAACCAGCCCGTCGTACCAGTCGTGATTTCCTGGAATAGCAAGAACCGGCCTCCCCTTATCGTCCGATTTGTCATGGTCTGGAGATGCCCATGCGTAGGGTTGTCGAAGCTGATTGTAGTAGGCCTGTCTGCTGGCCAGCGGATACACCTCGTCGCCGCCCATGATCAGAGCCTGCCCGCGAGGCAAGGGGGTAGTGACACCTTCTACAGTCAGTGTCTTCGCGCTAAGCAGGCTCGCAACGGCATATGTACTGTCGAATCCGTCGCCAAGATCTGCCACCCAATCGATCCAGATTTCGTCTCCATCCCCGTCCAGTTTTCCGCGAAAGGCCTCCGCTCGCTGGAGATGGACCGCCGGCTCCACTGTATCGAGTGCCGCAATAATTAGGCGCCTGTCCGCGTACTGGCCAAAGATCGACGAAACAACTACGTTATTGATTAGCTTTAGCAACAGCCACGGACTGAACCATCGCGTCATTCCCGGATAGCGCTTTGTATCGCTGAGCAACTGATCGGTCATCGGTATCACCTTGGGACGCTGAATAATTCAAACTTGACAACTTAGTGAGTCTTCACCGGACTTTCCAGCGGAGTGACAGTCGCACTTGACACGATGTCAATCGGCTGCCTCGTTAGGACGTCTTCTAAGTACCGAAGGGTCCCGCGCAATGGTGAGCCGCATCCCAAAGTCGCACTTCAGGCTGTGCGCCTTATTGGCACTCTGCATCCTAGAGGCGATCGTATCCCGGGCAATGGCACAATCATTACCGCCTGCGCCCGCGCCTCTGAGTGTCCTCGTGTCGGCACAGCCCGCGACAGGCAAGGAGGCGCCGGCGCCCACGGCAGCGAAACTCAAGGACGCAGCATCTGGCCTACGCACATCTAAAGACTCCGGAAATGACTGCGCTGGAGGCGAAGACATGCGCAAGTTATCCGCCTCCGCAAACAGTCCGGCGATTGTCTATAATGCCAAATTTGTGCCCGCTGGAGAAACCGTCGATTTTGGACTCTCAGATACCGCAAATGCAGAAGGCTTTTACTTCGCCATCTTGACGGACGATAGCAAAACCCCTCGCGACGACAGTCGTCATCGTGCGCAAGTGCGCAAAGCTGGCCCTAACGACGACCTGGTCGTCAAGCAGTTACTTTCTCCAGGGGAGAGGATTGTTTCGCTTTACGTCCGCACAGACGTTGCCCCTTGGTGGTGGTCGAAGCGCAATCTGTACATCTACCAATGTAGCGACCGACGTCCCGTGAACGTCAGTTATGCGCCAGTCTATATAAGCCCCCAGGGCGTCAGCTGGGCGGCCGCCATTGTTATGGTAGTATGCGTATATTGGCTCGTTTCGCGTGCATTCGCCTTCGTCTCGAAGAAGAAGCTGAGCGGGTGGGACGCCGTGAACCCCATCCAAATCACCGCCGGTCAAGACCGTCGAGGAAGCCTGTCTTCTTTCCAAATTTTCTTCTTCACTATGATAGTGTTTTCGATGCTGCTCGTCGTCCTGCTGCGAACGGGTATATTGTCCGATCTGTCGACAACAATTTTGGAGCTTATCGGGATCTCGGGCATTGGCGCCGCTGCTGCCAAAGGAACCGATAGTTCGAAAGGCAACCTATCCCCTGCGAACCTCACCTGGCTCCACAACAAAGGCTGGTATGACAGCCCCTCGGTAACCCCCCCGCGGGAACCGACGTTTTACGATCTAATCTCCAGTGACGACGCATTCGACGTATATCGCTTCCAGAGTCTCGTGTTTACCGTCGCAGTAGGCGTGGCCCTGTTGATCGGCGGACTAACGCAACTTGCCTCCTTTACGATCCCTCAGAACATCCTCGGAATCCTTGGCTTGAGCCAGATAGTCTACATTGCGGGGAAATTAGTCAGTCCTAATGATGCCGCCAGGCTTGATGCGGCCGTAACAGAGCTGAGGGAAGCCGAAGCAAAATTTCGAAAGTCAGCACTGACGCCCGGTAACCCACCTCCCGATCTGCAGTCCGCGATTAGGCAAGCTCCGACCGAGTATGGCGACTATCGAGAAAAAGCGACCGGCGCAGCCAAGCTCTTTGAGCAAATCGCTGGAAGATCGCCTGAGGATGGCCGCTTGGCGCCCTCGCTCGGAATTGGTCCTTAGGCCATCTGGAGCCGAGCGGCGAACCGGGCGTCGTCGTCGGAGATGCCGAGCGTACTGCCAACCGCACCGAGAGGACGATGGCGCGCTGCGCGAAGTCCTCGAGTGGGAGTGCCTGGTCGAGGGGCGCCGGCAGCTGGCCGGCATGGGCGCCTTAGAGGTCGAGCCAATCGCGATAGACCAGGGCGACGGCAAGGCCGTCCTGTATCCTGGAGAGCGACGCCGGCCCGGCGAGCAGGCGGGCAGCGCCCTTGGCGGCCTTCTTGGGCCGGTCGAGGTTTGGGAAGTGCAGACGTATGACGGTCCTCATCGCGGGCGCACGCGACGTCCAGGCGGGGCCATTCGACCTCAGGCGCCCTTGATGGGTATCCGAGGCTTCATTCCGCGAGGTTTTCGCGATCCTGCCCCGGAGGCTGCGCCAATGTGGACGGCACTGCCGGATCGGCCGCTCCAATCAGACTGGGCTGAGGCCTAAGGTCTGTCAAAGAGCGAGCGCGGGGGGTGACCACGGCACCTACGCGGGCGGTGAGTCGAACCTTGAGTCCTCTCGCGCCGCCCAGCCCAAGTGCAGCTTCGACTGAAGCTCGAGCCGAAGTTGACGTGCCTTTCGGCGCCAACATGCCGAAAACCTACTGTAACCAAATTCCGTATTTACTCCGCGCACGGGCAACCTTTCCAGGAGCACCGCCCGACCGAAGATGTCCCGAACGACGGGCTTTTCACGCGGCTCAAGACACAAAATAGTCTGATGTTTCGGACCGCAATCCACCCTCGGTCACACCGTTAGCAGACGCATGTCTCAAAATACCAGTGAGATCCTTCCTGCGCTCCCCAAGGCTAGTTGAGCGAAAGCGCGAAGCGCGACCCTCCGCCGCGGTATCGCTCCGGAGGATAACGCTCGTCATCAACAAATATCGACGGCGGGCCGGGCTCCCCGACGGAGAGGCTGGGCTTATGCCTACGCAGCCCCCCGAATACTCTTCGTCCGAGGGCCAATTGTAGTTCGTAGAGCCTCCAGCCGGAGTTCGCGTCGGCTGACCGGTCGTGTAAATTCAGTAGCTTCGCGGCGGCCGGGGTCACAAAGTGCGGTGGCTCACAGTGAGCAAGCACAACTTTCTACCGAGCATTGCATGACATTGGTGACGTTCGGCCGCCATCGGTTGAGAGAGATGCGGATCGATTGAATGTACTCAAAGCACCTTATTCATCATGACGCATTGGGCTAAATGCGACCTATAAAGAGCTCGCGGCGCGGCCGGTCAAGTAGGCCTCAGTGAAGCAAGGCTGACGGCGAGCTCTCATCATATTGTAGATTCTGTCGTTGTTCGGAAGATGCTGGCAAGGTTAAGCGAAGAGAGCCCGCAACGCTGCATCTTGTCCTGAAAGTCCTGATTGTCGGTCAGGTTGGTTAATTGGTCGATCGGCGACAACTTCAAGCCCACTTGCGCGTGACGTGGTCGCCGGGAACGGGGCGCAGGGAGTCTTGCTGTTCGCGCTCGGTTCTTCCAGCGCGGACCGATTAAGTGAGTGAGATCCCAGCAAATGCCGGCCGCTATTTATCCGGCTCTGTGATGTGCCCGTTTGAGAGTGCTATTGCCCTTTGAGCCAGTTTGTCTGTGATTGTATTTGGAATAGAGATCCCGCTACGGGGCTGATCTTCATCCAATCGGGGCCGCACGTTGCGACGGGTGCACACTGGTCTCCAGGACAGTTGGACGCCGCGATTTGGATGCTGGTTGTGGAGACGATCGCCAAGATTCGCCGGGTGCAGTTAAGCCAAGCCAAATCGATCAAGCAGATCTGCCGGGAACTGCGGGTCTCGCGCAAGGTGGTCCGGAAGGTCGTCAGATCCGATGCGACCGAGTTCCGGTATGTGCGTGGTGCAAGGCGCGCCAGGCAAGGCTGACCGATTACCTCCTCGCCTCGACCTCGTCATCCTGACCGAGCCCGGCTATCTGCCGTTCGCCCAGGCTGGCGGCCAGCTCCTGTTCCACCTGATTAGCCGGCCCTACGAACGGACCGCGATCATCGTCACCACCAATCTGACGTACGGCAAATGGCCAACGGCGTTCGGAGATCCGAAGATGACCACAGAGCGCTAGACCGCCTGACCCATCACTGTGACATCGTCGAAATCGGCAACGACAGCTGGCGCTTCAAAAGCCGTCTGACATCCCCCGTTGATCCGCGCGCGCCGGCTTCGAATTCCCGGCCAGCTAAGCCGCCAAGCACACAATCGCGAGTTCACCAGAGCGGTCCCTTTTGAACGAAAAACGGGGGCCCATTTGGGTGATGATCGACAGGCAGAAAAACGGAGCGCCGCGGAGAACGTGCAGGCGCCTCCCGGCGGGGCTACCACAAACAACGGTGCGGACGCGAAAATGAATCGGCTGATCATGACGCCAATCATTGGGCTGCTTGTCGCCACGGCGTCCGCCGAGCCCATCGATCCTAGCAGGATCCGCGTGATCGATGGTGACACCATCCGGGTCGATCGTAGGCTGCCCTATCAAAGGCTGGGATGGCTTCAATCCGCCCGAAACCCGTCAAGCAAAGACTCGCTCCGAGCGCGAGCTCGGCGTCCCGCCACTGCTCGGCTTGGGGAGATCACACAGGCGAGTAAGCTCGACTACACGAAGGTACCTTGCTCCTGCAGGCTGGGCACCGAAGGAACCATGCCCTGCAACTTTCGACGGCGCCGCGGAGCGCTCAAGGCAAACGGCGTCGATGTTGGTGAGATCCCGAGAAAAGAAGGGTTAGCCGTGCGGTCCTTGTGCGGCCCAACGAGTTATCCCAAAACACCAACCCCTTGGCGGTAAGCCGCGACCGAAATTGTCGTATCTAGAGGGGCGCTTCGGTTCGAGGCTCGCCTTCGTTCGACGTTCTGCTATCGTGCCTCCGGCGGAGCGCTGTCTCCAGCACAGTCATCTGAAGAAGGTACACCGCATGTTCGAGTTCCAGTTGCCGGGCTGCGCCGAGGCATTTCTCGAGTCCGTCTATTAGCTGCTCGAATAGATCGTCCCGATTCATGTCTTCGATCCGGTGGATGCGTATGGTTAATAGCACTACGAACTCGCGTGCCGAGGGCGAAGCCCGGCTGATCGAAGACGGGCTGCAACTCGTGCGTATATTCCAACAGATTCGAGATGTTGAACTCCGCCGCGGAGTCATTGCCGCGGCGGAGGCCGCGCTTCTGTGTCAGCAGGCGAGATCTTCGCCGGGACGCCAACTCTCCTGATCAGTTCGAGGCAGCTCGGCTCAACCCGCTCTTCTCCATCGCGGCGAGCATTGGGCGGTCATCGCCGCGCGTCTCTCTGAGACGCAGCAGAGTGCGCTGGTCGAAGGCCGCCGTCACAGCCACCACGCTGTCCTTACCGACCTCGTGGGGAACTCCCAGTGGAGCGACCCTAAAGTGCAGTTGAACCAGGCGAAGTAGCCAGATGGGGTTCATCTCGATGATGATCTTCGAGACCCCGTTTTGAATTCCCCACTCCACGATTCCTGAGAGGAGCATGTTGCCGATTGGGCTCAGCATCCGCCCGCGATCACGGCACCCCGGTGCAACGCAATAGCGCGTCCACTCCCAAACGTCGGCGGCGGCGGGCGGCTCGTCATCGCAGAGATGACGAAGAACGGTCGAGAGCAAATTGGGCCGGATCGACGGAAGAAGCCGTTGATATCCGAGCAGCTTCTGGTCCTCCACATAGAGCATGTGAACGGCATGGCCGTCGTCAAACTGGTCGACCTCGCGACCGTCTGCTCGCCGCAACTCCTCCCAACCCATTTCGTCGACGAACACAGAGTGGCGCAGCCGGAACGCCTGCTCCATCAGGCCCTCGTACTGCGTAAAATTCTCAGCGGTAACAAGGTGGATCACTCCGAGATCTCCTCTCCAACGTGATTGTTGGGACGGATAGTCGCCATGATCATACTTTCTGAGAAGTACGCTTTTCCGTACCTTGACAGTTAGTGAATCACGCCGGCTCGCATCGCTTGAACGACCGCCTGGACCCGATTCACAACTTGAAATTTCGATTTGATCTGCCGGGCCACTTTATCAACGAGGTGTTCCGACACCTGAAGTATTCGTGCTATCTCCCAATCGGTTTTGCCTTCGGCGATCCAGTGAAGGACGTCGGCCTCTCGGATCGTGAGAGTGACGGGGGCGGGCGGCCGCTCTCTCAGATGCGCGGCGCGGGCGAATGAATAGATCGCCATCATCTGCACTGGCCCTCTGAGGTGCGGCGGCAGTTCGGTCATCGCCCCCGCGATCGAGAGACCTGCCGAATGACCGTCCAACGTTACCATCGGCACGGTGAAGCCCTCCTTGAGCCCGAACTCGGCAGCCTCCCCGAGGATGCGGTGGCCTGCCGGCGAATCGTGATCCCAAAGCTCGGTCCAGGAAAACGGGACCATAGAGCTCGTTACCCTCCGAATTGCTGGATCGGTGAAAATATACCCCTTTGAGAAGTAGCGCCGGCTCCAAACATCTGGCCATTGATGAAGTACAACGTTCGCGATCTGCTCTTTGGCCGATGTGCCGGGAGTCGGGATAACGCCCGCGATCACGTGCGAGAAGCCATGAACCTGCACGGCGGCCAACAACGCCAGCGCGACGGCGTCGGGTGTGTCCGCGCGCTCCACGTTACCGACAAAGTGAAGTGTTTCGTCCAAGGCGCGCCGCGACATATCGCCTTGCCCCGTGCAACTACGAAATTCTAGGTCATCAGACGCTGATCGTGCAACGCCTTGTTGCAAGGTGATGACGTTGTCTGCCGGTCTCCGCGGCCATTACCGCAACGCTCCACCAGACGGCGGTCGCCGCGAAGCAGCAGCCCGCTCGAAACGGTGTCCGTCGGCGGGTCTCCGGCGCTCTGAAGCCGGCGGCCGCTGCCCTGATTCCTGGTGACGCTCTAAATGTGGCGCTTCGCCCCGCGACCTTGGGCTTCGCGACGCGCGGATGCGTCAAATCCTAGCGACATTGCGTTGGCAACTCAGGCACGTCCAGGTGACGACATGGGATGGGCATGGCTCAGCTGGTTGTTCAGCGGGAAGCGGCGCTTGGTGCCGGCTGCAGGGCTGCGCTCGGCTGTCACCGAGGACAATTCCGCGCTGGCGGAAGACTGGGGGAGAGGATTTGCTGCGCCTGTTCGCCCGACGACGCAGACGACGCGAACGCTGCCCCCGGCCGCTTCATCGGCGCAATCGCGCCGACCGCCGGGCCCGCGCGGCAAGTGGTACGCCAAGAACGGCACCACCCGCACCGCCGGCCCGTTCGAGACCGAGACCGAAGGCCAAGGTGGCGATGGCCAGCGACGGCGTCGACGATGCCGCGCAGTGGGTCGAGCAGAACGAAGGCTCGAGCGATCAGCAGCCGACCGGCGATGCCGCGCCGGCGGCCACGCCCGGCACCGGGGCCTGATCGATGCCGCTGGTTCTGGAAGACGACACGGGGCGCGCCGAAGCGGAGAGCTACGTCAGCGCCGCGAATTGCGCGTCCTATGCCGTCTCACGCGGTTTCGCGTTCGACATCACCGACACGGTGGCGACGGAAGCGACGTTGCGCCGCGCCACTGCCTTTGTGGATGCCTATCGGGCGCGGCTCCCAGGTTATCGGGTCAAGCGTCGCGGTCAGGCCTTGGCGTGGCCGCGCGCCGCGGCATACAGCGACGTGCCGTTGGGGGCCGCAGTCCATGCGCCTATTGCGGCGGGGCCTTCAACCCGGGCTACGACCACATCCCATCCGACGAGGTTCCGGCGGAGATCATTCGCGCAACCTGCGAAACCGCGGTGCGCGAACTTGCCGCGCCTAGCTCGCTGATGCAAGATCTCGAGCGAGGCGGCGCGATCAGCAGATCACGGTCGGCTCGGTATCGATCACCTAAGCCGGCAGCGCACGGGCTGGCACCACCCACCCGATCATCGAAACCATCCTGGCTCCAATACTCGTTGCGGGAAGCGAGAGGCTCTTCGGAACGATATCGCGACGTTAATCGTCGGAGAACTTCACGTCGAGGAAGGCCCCTAAAGTAGCGCTGATTCGTGGTTGTGCACGAGGCAAGCTCGGGCTCTGTTGCGTTTGCGAGAGCAACTTCGACGATTTCGACATCGTCAGCGAACTGTGGTCCATCCGACGCACGGGAGCAGTAACTGAAGAGCTGTTCTAAACCCATCGAGATCTTGACCACCCTGACGTTGTCACTCGCGAAATCTATCGTAGCGCTGCTTAGATCGGCTTGGACGACGTTCATCCAATCGAAGTAGTTCTTGTTCGACCGTCCGCCACGTAAACGAACCCGAAAGTACCCCATCCGTCTCGCCATAGCTTCCTCTCGGCGCCTCGGATATCGATGCGTCTCCATAAGCGTCAGTCCCGCACACCGTCTATGGCGCATTGAAGAATCTCTTCTTCGACGCAGCGCTGACGCGGGACGTGCCGCAGATCTCACCCGATCCGGCCGACCCGCTACCGCCGGGGCTGCGTCGTATCCATGCAAGACGCTTGGGACCGCGTACGCCTACTATCGAGCAAATGGCATCGTGCAGGCCAACGACCGCCAGGTTCTGGTGCTGGCCGCCAGCCTTTCGGGGGTGACGCCGTTGCCGGGCGATCGGGTTGCGGTGCGGGGCGTTACTTTCACGGCGAACGCGACCAGCACCGATCCGGCTACAGCCGTCTGGGAAATTCAGGGACGGATGTGAGGAATGCGATGGCGACCGAGATCCCAGCCCCCGAAGAGATGTTGGACGAGAATCCTTCGCCAGCGAGCTTACGTCCTACGGCCTCATGTCCCTGAGGAAAGCTTTCACGGAGGGTACTTCCGGGTCTTCTGCGGCGATAAGCACGGCGAATTTCACGGCCGATTCATTGTCGTCGGATTCCCGCGCCGCTTTGAATCCCTCCAGGATTAGAGCGACTTTAGAAGCATCTTCCGCCATCGGATGATTGAGAAAACTATCAACAGAAACGATTACCTCGCGAAATCGACCGATTCCGCGCCAAGCGGCCATGTCCTTCACAAACGCAGCGACCTGTTCAGCAGTGTATGAAACCATAAGACCACTCCTCAAAATAGGTGGGTCGAATATCGCATCGCGGGTATCGGCACCAGATTATCTCGCTTGGGCCATTGCGGATCCTTTTGGTCGTCGGGCTTGCATCGAGTATCTGTGACAACAATGGAACGCTGATGGCCGCGAACAGCTTCGAGGCGCTGATCGACCAGTGGGATCGAGGCGGCGCAGATCAGTGGCCGAGCTCCGCCTGCATCTTCCGGCCGGCCCCCTCGACCTTGCCGGCGAATCACCTCTTCCGGACGACTCACCGATCAGCGCATCAGCGAGCCAACGGCGGACGTTGTCCGTGACCGGTCGCTGGTGAGTCTCGCCTCTGGCCGCGATATTCCTAAGAAGCGACGCGACATCGGCGCTCCCCAAGCGGTAACCGTAGAGCAGCCGCCCCACCGATACTATGCGGTCGCTGCGGTTGGACTACGTCATCAGATACTCCGAGACTTCCTAAATGTCGTACGATGTCGCGACGTAGTAATACCCCGCATCAGCAATAGCTTCTTCAACAGCAGCACTGTTTTCGGTGTCAACGGAATCGTCTACCGAGGCGATGATATATCCGCTGTCGCGGTCCCAGAGCTCACTGACAATTCTATATTTCGGATTTAGCCCGTCGATTCCTCGATCGATATCTAAAGCCTTTGCGGCTCCGATGGCATCATCTTGATCGATAGAAGCATCACGGACATCAAACACCTCCAGACTTTGGTTGCAAATTCCGATCAATTTCGACATAGCCAACCTCAAACTTCTCGTTTCCCTGATACCTCAATCCGGCAAGGCTTCTTGGCCGCCCGGAGTGAGGTCGATGAATGGTCGATCAGACGACTTCTTCCGACACTCTCCAATCTCGACGGATCCGAGCAGGATACGCTCGCGCCGTAAGCGAGGTGCCGTGGTCGATCTCGATGTTCTTTCCGGAGATGTCAGCGATGTTGTGGCAGACGTTACCGGCGCTGTCGATCAAAATGCAGCGCATCGTCCTCTCCTGTATCACTTCCGTCTTCGTTGCCGCACTTCCTGTACTCGTACGGCACTGACGATACGTCAACTGCATAGATATGTTTGTCGTAAACGCCGCGGTGATCGGCTTGGAAGCTAGTTGCAGTTAGCCTGCTTTTGATGCGGACTGGTCAGAGATGGTGGATGGAATAAGTGACGCCGAAGTCGGAATTGAGAAGGTCGACGCTCCAAAACAACGAGCAAAATTGATGATCCTCAGACTTTCCCTCAAATATGGGATACGGTTCGAGACAAAGTAACCAGATTGCGAGGGAATAGTGCTCTCCACAATTTCCACAGGAAGCGCCAACGACTGATTTACTTTCGGTGTGCTATTTAAAGACAGCGATCCTGAACACCGAGACGATCACGCGACCAAGGACAGAACCTCAGTACCGGCGACACGCGGAGAACGGCATCCATGCGGGCCACGCTACGACCGGTGGGCCGGATCCGGGCCGCTTCAACTCGTTCGCGGCGGCTTCGGGCTGACGCTGCTCGGCGCGCCGTCGCGCTGATGAGCGACATCTTTAAGACCATCTTCCTATTGAACTGTTTCTGCACCTGGCGGTGGCGCAGTGGCGGGAGCGCGACGGAAGGAGCGGATCGCCGAATTTCCGGCCGTCAGGATTCGGATTGCGTTTGACGACCGGAACGGGTTCTGGGAGCGCGGTCGCGAGCCTGACGGCAGCGACCGAGTTGCTGCCGACGGTCTTGCCCCCCGACGATTGCTGGCCGACAGGGGCCTATGACGCGAATAGCCTACGAGACTGGCTGGCAGAGCGCGGCGTCAAACCTGTGATCCCACCCAATCCGACGCGCGGACCCTAGAACGAATCATATGCGAGCAGAATTGCGTCGAGCCGCCGAAGTTGGACCCGTTCGGCCTCGTCGAGGAGTTCGGCGGCAAAGATCACCACATGATCTACGTCTGCCCTGGAAACCGCAACGAAGACGTCTTCCTGCGTGTCGCCGCGGAGGCGGAGGCATACATCATCGAGCACCCCATGCCGATCAAGGTGACGATTGGAGACTTCTTCGACAGAACCTGGAACGCTGACGACCCACGCCTGCGGCCCATCACAGCCGAATACAAGCGCGGTCGTCCCGCGGACTACGTCACACACCTCCGCCGCGTGCCCGACAAAGCCGTAGCCGCCGGCGCTGTTCCTACGTGATCCGACGACGCTAGAGCCCATCCGGCCAATGCCAGAAGCCGAGGTCATTTAAGCGTTTCCGTTCCTAATTTACGCGTTACAAAAGGGGGTATGTAACGGGGGGTGTACCCCAAGATGCGTGTCACCATGTGACGCGTCACACGGTGACACAATCTACGACGCCATCAGCTATCGCAGGGTAAGTGAGCGTGAGTTACTCTGCGATAGAGGGAAGCTAAACCGAGTTAGCTTCCCATCGAAGTCATTCCAGATCACCCATGGTTCCGTCCCGCGGAGAGACACGGAGCCACCTGCTCCGCCAGCATGCGCCATCATCAAGCGGCGGCCAGGCGCCCGCCCCCCTGGACAAGCCGACACCACCGAGCGCGCGGCAACGTCGGCCGGCCGTCGGATCACGCAAATCAATGATGGCATCTTGGTACAGTCAGCGAGCGGACCGCTGCTGATGGCGCGCGATCCTCGCGCCGCCGATAACAAACCGTGATGACCGCCGGCTGTTCACGTGCCGCCGTATTTTCGCAAGAGCGGAACGAAGCGCGGGACCCGTAGACAGCTCGTCCCGTGCGTCGGGTGGGTCTCGGACGTCGTCGAGCGCCTCGATCGCCTGTCAGATTTCGAAGGATCGCAGGGGTGGCTCTTCCCAGCCGGAGCGACCAACAAGTCTGCCAAGCCGCATGCCGAGGCCGGCCTGCTGAACGATTTTTTGACCGCGATGCCCGGCGTCGGCTGGTCGCCGCACGGGGTGCGCTATGCGTTCGCGAGCTACGTAGAGCGCGACCTCGGCTTCGCCCCGAGCGAGGCGAAGTTGATCCTTGATCATCACGAGGGAGTCGAGCCTACGGACGTCACCGGCCTCTTCTGCTCGAGCGACCCGAAGATCGGCCGCAAGCGTGAGATGATGCGGGCATGGACGGATTGGTGCGAAGACTGGCGCGACCGCGCGATCCGCGGCCCCCGCGCTGCGCGATCGCGATCTGATGACAACTGAGATCCGGCGGGCTCGGTACCGGCGCGGCGCCGCTGACAGCGAGGCGGCGTAAGATATCTGCAGCAGATTTATTACTCCGTAGATCAGTCGCCGAGCTCCGCCCGCATCTTTCGGCCGGCCTCCTCGACGCGATCGGCGACCTTCCTCATCCGGCCAGCCTCCGCGATCAGCGCATCGGCGACCATTCCGTAGACGTCATCGGTCACCGCGCGCCGGTCGCTGTCATCGCGCGCGAAGATCTTCGTGATCAGGGACTGGCTCACCCCGACGAGACGCGACATCGGTAGCTGCCACCTGTCGCCATATAGGAGGCGGCCGGCGGCTTCGATCCTGGAATGCCTTGTCGATTTCGTCATGCCTGCTCCCCTACGCAAGATCGGCCAGCGCCGCGTCGTCCTCGAGCGACATCGATGGCCTAACGGGTTCCGGAGACGGCGTGACGAAGAGAATCGACGGGCGCGGGTCCCAGGTCCCCAGCATCGGCAGCGTCAGCCCGGCCTGGGCGTAAGCTTCATGCGCCACCGCGCGCCCGCGCCACGCCGACTTCGCCCAGGACCTCCGCGGATCTCGAGTGCCGCCGTCTGCGACCACCCACCGCGTCGCCTCGGCCCAATCGTCGTGGTCCACATCGGAGCACGGCCGGATCCCGCGCCCCTTCATCTGCGCGCAGACGTATTCGTAAGCCGGCTCCGGATGCCGGATACCGAAGAGCGCCGTGTATTCGTCGACCGCCTTCAGGCGTCCGCGGCCGGCGGTGATCTCGGTGACCGCGAAGGCCCTCCAGACGACCGCTCCGGCGGCGTCGGAAAGAGCGACGCGGTGGATACCGTCGGAGTCGGCCGGCCACACGTCGATCACGCCGGCGAGGATGATCGGGGCGTCGGTCTTCGCACGCCGGCCGATCGCGCCGGAGAGAAGAGGTTCGTCGCCGTCGATAGTGCGGATCGCGGTTGCGATGCGTGTCTTGGCTTGTGACGTCAGATTGAAAATGATCATGACGGTACCTCCTGACGTCCCAATCCGGGTAGGCCTCGCGGCCGCCCGGCGTGGGTCGATGTGTTGTCGATCAGGCAGAATACTTGGCGTATTCTTCCGGTGTGCATGCGACGCCGTCGATTATGCGCCATCCGACGCAGCCGCCGTGGTCTTCGATCGTTGACATCATGCCTCGCGTGGCGCCTGTCACCTTGTAGCCGCTGATGATATCTACCTCGGTGACTACAATCCCTGCCTTTGCCAAACCCGCCACGGCGTCGGCGACCGCGGTCTTAGGCGTTTCGCCGATGCCGTGGATCGCGAGGTCGTCCGGCGTGTAGACGATGTATCCGAGCGCGCTCAAAGCGACGTCGCGATTGTGCTCGTCGCGGCTCTCGATCCACTCCTCGCAGCGCGGCCAGCCGAGTGTGACCATCAGCGCGGCGTCGAGCCCGTACGAGCTATCTTCGTCGTTCCCGACGCTGCGTCGGCGTAGAGACGCAAGCCTTCGATCGTCGGCCGCTAGTGCTCGCTGTCGCACTCATCGAGATATCCGTCGGCGATCTGCTCGGCCTCGTCGGCGTATCTGTCGGTGATGTCGGTCATCTTTGAGCCCTCTTGTTATCGGAGATGGACAGCGGCGTCATTGCCTCCGTCTGTACTGGCAAACATAGTACGCTATTAACGGAGCGTCAATGAATGTACTATATTTTATGGTACACGCTTTCGTGATGCCACGGGAAGCTAATCGAGTTAGCTTCCCTTAGGACGCCGGAGGCTACAGCACTGATCTGAGGGATTTGACGGCGGAGATGCTGCAGGACGGCGCCTTCGCGGTCGAAAAATGCGAGCGTTATCAATAATCCCTCAGACTTTCACTCAAACGGTGAGTGAAAGTCTGAGGGAAAGTCGGCCGATTGTGAGGGATTTTGCAGAGCCTAAATCCCTCAGACTTTCACTCATTCGTTGAGGGAAAGTTTGAGGGAAAGTTGGTCGATCTTGAGGGATTCGATTGAGCAGACGAAGTCAGTCGATCTTGCGACGCTTCTTCACGATCTTCGGCCCGCGGCGCTCGTCACCGGCGCTGATCGCTTCGGAGATCTCTCGCCGCAGCTTTACGATGCTGTCAGATAGCTCGTCGAGATCACCGGCAAACTCGAAATGGTTGGCTGGCTTCATACTCGTCCTGGAGACGTAGCGCGCACGGTCGCCAGCGTAGGTCGACATCCAGCTTCCATGGACGACGGCGACACGCGCGTCGTTTATCTTCAGCGCCTTGGACATCAGGTGCTTGATGGCAGGGTCAGGCAGTCCATCCGCCTCCTCGATCGCAGACACCGCGTTCATTGCGTTGCAGAGCCTGGCGAAGTCGAATGCCGACATGATCGGAGCGTCGAAGTCGAACGGTACCTGCGCCTTGCGGCGGAGGTGTCTCCGGAGATCCTGCTCGAGCGCGCTGTATTCGAAGATGAAGCGCCCGATCTCGCAATAGAGATCCCGCCTGTCACCGTTGAATCCGATGATGTCGGCAAGGATGTTCTCCTTCATGCGGGCGCGGCGTTGCTTCATCTAGCCTTCCGCCGGTTCGTGGTCTTCGCCTTCTTCGTTGGAAGATCAGGTGTTGGATCGAAGTCACCGACGTTGAGCCAATCTCTACCGTCCCTGACCAGGTCGCAACGAAGCATTTCTAGGCGTCCGACAAGGTCGTTGCGGCTCGCCGGCGACCCATTGAATCTGAGCATATGGCGGCCTCCGATATCCGAGAACGGCTTCACGTGTCCGATCTGCACCATCAAGGTCTTCTCGGGGTGACGCCCCATCGCCAATCCTGCCTCGAACAGCACGTTCGGCCTAGCTTGGCTTTGTTGCCGCCCCTCGGTGTCGAGTTCGTGAGGCTCGACGAAGACGCCCTTGAGTTGGACGAGATCGTCTGGAGTCAGCATCACCAGCACCGCCTGCGCCTGGTCCATGACGGTATCGATGACGTCTCCGACGAACGGGTTGGCGCCGCGGCGCGCGCGACGGATAGCTTGGTCCCATTCGAGCGGGTCAAGATCGAGGGCGCGCAGCAGCGCGAACATCGACTCGCGGAGCGCGTTGTCGCGCCCATGCACCACGAAGATCGTCTTTCCGGTCGTTCTACGCTTCGACTTCTTGGCTGGCGCAGCGCGCTTCGCCGGAGCCTCCACACGCTGCACCGGAGCCGGATCATGATTCCGCCGGGGAGAGGATCCTAAGAACGTGCTGACGTCCGCCCGCTCGTCTTTGGTCGAGAACCGGTTGACGTTGATGTCGTTGCGCATCGCGAGCAGCAACGCAGCCAGGTGTCGCTCGAGACCCGTCTCGTTTACGACGCGGTGAATGCGCGGATAGACGGCCTTGGCACTGATCCCGAGCTTGTAGGACAGCCTACTGATAAGGTCCTGGTTGATCTTGGCCACGTGCTACTTCTTCTTTTTCCGATGACGTGCGACGCGGACGAAGTTTTCGTTGACGTCGAGAAGCGACGAGATCTCGCGCGATGTGAAGCCGATCGCGTCCAGGCGGAGCGCGGCCGCCTCCTTGTCGTCGACGGTCTTGACGTACATCAGCGCCAGCAGGCCGGCGATCTTGTCGAGCGCCGGATGCGCGACGTCCGACGCCTCATCAGCGGCGGGCGCCGGGACGCGCTTTTTTGCTGACTTTTTTGCCATTTCCTGCACCCTTGGTTGCCTTGTTACGACGCTGACGCTTGAGCTCTGCGACCGACGCCGCGGTCGATCCGGCCGCCTCCGCGGCGTCCTTGGCTGGAAGCCCGAGGGCCTCAAGGAAGTCGACACGCGCGAGAGTGTCCTTGAACTTGGCTGTGTCTGAGCTCGCTGCCTGCGCAAGTGCCATGCGGGCCAGCGACCGACCGATCACCGGCAGCCAGACGTCAGTTTCTGAATCCTTGCTCGTCATCGAAATACCTGTGGTTGTGCGAATCACAGCCTGATCGTGACGATCGCTGGTTCCATCTACAACCCCGGTTCCACGTCAACCGGCGGCTTTCCACCCGGGGATTCGGATTCTGTGGAAATCGCACTATCTGCTTGGTGATGGCGAAGCGTGCGCGTGTTGTCCGAATACATGCAGAGGGGGCCGTACCTGCCCCGATGCCTGGATTTGTCCAGCCCCAGCTTGCCACCCTGCGGACACGTCCACCGTCCGGTGCCGGATGGATCCACGAGATCAAGTTGGACGGATACCGCGGCCAGGCGCACGTCGGCCCACAGGGGACCCGCATTTACACCCGCGGAGGTCATGACTGGTCGAAGATGTTCGCCCCGCTGGTCGCCGCCCTGTCGGATGCCGCCGTCGACGAGGCGGTGATCGACGGCGAGATCGTGGTGGTCGTTGATGAGCGGACGGATTTCGGAGCCCTGCAGGCCGACCTTGCGGCAAGACGTGCCGACCGCATGCTGTTCTACGCATTCGACCTGCTGCACCTCGACGGCTACGACCTCGGGCCGGTCCCCCTGACCGAGCGCAAGCGGCTTCTCAAGGGCCTCTTCGACCGTGGCCTGGAGCCACCGGTCGTCTACAGCGACAGCATGGACGACGGCGAAGCAATGTTTGATGGGGCTGGGCGCCTCGGGTGGGAAGGCATCGTCAGCAAGCGCGCCGACGCGCCCTATCGCAGCGGCGACCGGAGCTTGGACTGGCAGAAGATCAAGACCTCAAAGCGCGAGCATCTCGTCATCGTCGGCTACGTGCCGGCGACAGGCGGCATCGCCGCGCTGCACGTCGCCAGGCGCGACGGCGACAGCTTGGTCTACGCAGGAAAAGTCGGCACCGGGTTCTCGGTCAAGGTAGGCGCGGATCTGCGCCGGCGACTGGCGGAGATCGAGACAGCAGCACCGCCAATCGCCAAGCCGCCACCACGGCACCGGCCGCGGTGGGTCCGGCCGGTGATGAGCGCCGATGTCGAATACCGCGACATCACCGCCAGCGGTCATCTGCGCCACGCATCTTTCAAGGGGCTCGCGAAGGCTCCGTAATAGGAAACCACCAGTTTTTGACAGTTTCCTATTACGACGCAATGGCCGACGGCAGATCCAGCCTGGCCACCGCCTCCGCGGCCGCGGTGCGCAGGTGCGGAGCAGCGAAAACGAGGTCTTCGGGCCTCCAGACGAGCCCTCCGACGACCACGATGCGTGTCCCGCCGTCGTCGATCAGCCAGGCCGGCCGGCCATCGCCGCACTCCGCGATCCGCTCGACGTATGGCAACCCATGCCCGCGCGACCGATACCGGCCGGCGGACGGCGACCGCATCCAGGCGATCGCGCGTCGGAGACCAGCGTCTCCGAGCATTTCAGATGTCGCCGTCGGCGTCAGGCGTGGGTCGAATAGCTCAATCTGATGGACTGCGGTCATGCGGCGATCTCTGAGTTGCTTGATTTGTCGACCAGGACGCCATTGCACTCACTGCCTACCGCACGAACCTTTGTCCGGTCGTACGGGACTGCAGCACCTGAACTATCCAGAACGCGGACTTTGTCGAGTTTCCAGACGCAACCTGATGCGATGTCCCAACCGGCGAGCCAGTCGAAGCGGCGCTTGTATTCGTATGGGTCAAGGAATTCCCAAGGGTCTATGGCAACTTGAACGCCGTCGGCGACCTCTGCGACTTCGTGCCACCTGATGAACGGACACCATTCATCGTGCCTCGAGTTACCTAGACCCTGACAAAAGCGCGCCGTGAAGCGCTCCATCTCGCTGAAGTCCGATATCGTAATGACGTTGGCGCGATCCAGGTCGATCAAGTACCTGTTCGCAGTTGCCGGATCGCCGCGCCATCCTCCCGCGCTCTCCTGCCACTTCCCGTCCTCCGCGAACCAGAGACCCTCTGGCTTCCGAAGAAATCGAGCTTCGAGACGGCGCCTGTCGTATTGGCTGACATCGTAAACTGACGTGATCTTGTCTACCGAATAGTGCACAATGGTCATGCGGCGATCTCCCGTGCTCCAGTGTCCTCTCCTGCCGGCCTCAGCAGGCCCCACTTTTCCAGCTGCGCGATTGCCTCATGCAGTCCCTTGGCGACTGCGCAGATCGCTCCGGCGCCGCGTAGGCGCGCCATCATCACGTGCTGCGCTGGCCGCACTCGCCCCTTCAACGCCTTCATCTCGAGAAAATACGTTACCCCGCGCCAGATGATGCAGATATCCGGTACTCCTGCGGAGCCGCCTTCGTCGCGGATCTTGATCGCCTCTCTCTTTGCTCGATGACCGCCGTTCGGGACCGCGAAGGCTACGGCGTCGGCATGGAGCCGCGGCACGATGTGTTCGCGGAAAAGGGCGACCTGGGCGTCATGCTCCTCCGTACTCCGCTTCTTGCGAGGCGCCCCGCCCATCGCCGGCGACACCGTGCGTGACTGGACGCGACGCCGGCGGCGCAGACCGCGAAGTGATCGCAGGCGGACGACCATCAGCGGATCCTCGGCGCCAGGCCAACGCCGACGTCTACCGTCAACGTCGGATCGAACGCCGGGTTCTCGCCAGGATATCCCCTCGGATTGCACAGCACCCGCGTCCCCCCGATCTCGTAGTCCCATGAGTCGTGCACGTGACCGTGGATCCAGAGCGCAGGCGCCGTCGGCCCCTGCATGAGGCCTTCGATGTCCGTCGCCCCATAGAGCCATGAGTGCGTCCCGCGCTCTCGCACTGACGACGCTGGAGCGGTGTGCGTGATGCAGACCGTCTCGCCGAAGAACGGCTCCGACAGCGTCCGCGCGAAGAAATCGTATGACTCGCGGTGGAGCTCGATACTTTGCGACGGCGTCAGCCGGTGCCGGCTCGTCCGTCCTCCGTAGAGTATCTCTCTGAAGTCGTTATGGTAGAAACGCTCGCTGACGTAGCTGCGGTCGACCCACCCCTTTTGCGACATCATCATCGCCATCTTGCGCGACCATCCGGCCGGCAGAAGGCTCCAGTCAGACCACATAGTGCCGCCGACAAAACGGACGCAGCCGATCTCGACGGCGTCGTTCTGGAGAAGATGGATGCCGAGCGCCGCGGCGAGAGCGCGTCCCCTGGCCATCTGGTCTTCGTAAAACGTGTTCGCTTCGCCGGATTTCGGATGGCCGCGATAAAATTCGTGGTTTCCGGGCACGTAGATGATGTGCGGCACCTGACCGCCGAAGGTCTCAGAGACCCAGGGCAGCGCGTGCGTCAGCAGCGCGACGTCGCCGGCGACGACAAGCACGTCGGCGTCGATCGACGGCGCCGAGAACTCAGCGAAATCCACATGGAGGTCGGAAAGGACTGCGATGCGCATGGTCTGCCCGGCTGGCGATCTGAAATCCGCCCGGTCGCTAAAATGCGACCGACGGACTTAACTCCACGATAGCTCGGTGGTCGTATTGTGTCCACAACGATCGTACATTGAGAGTACGATTTAGCTGGATACAGGAGATCAAAGATGCGCGTCGGCGGCCCCCACACTTCTTTCGACACCACCTCGTTCGGCCTCGGCGCCGCGGTCGGTTCGCTGACGATCGCGGGCGCGCTCATCGACGGGGTGATGCGCTACCGCCTCGCGCAGCGGCAGCACGCCGAGCGGGCCTGGCGACGGTGGAATGCCCGCAATCTGCGAACGGCGCTGGAGCTCTCCGAGGCCCTGCGGGCGCGCGATCACGAGCGCGCCAAGACGGCGACGGCGGAAGCCGATGGCCTCCGCCGCTGTAACGCCCGCCTCACCCGCGACCTTGCTATCGCGCGAGCAGAGTCGCGACAGTGAGATCCGGCTCGGCGTCGTCTGTCAGGCGATCGGCGACGTCGACCGGCCAGTTCGCGAGCGGCAGCCGGCCGACTTTGCGCACGCCGGGGATGTCGAAAAGTCCTTGCAAATGCGCCGAAACTGCCGTCTCTGGAGACCGGTAGATCGCGCGGCACTCGTCCGGAGAAAGGCCCGGAGCCCACTCCCTGACGGCCCTGGGGAGGCGCGGCGGGATCGGCATCGGGCCGCCCATCGCGACGGCGTCGGCGCACCACGATTGCAGAGCGATCGCGTGATCGCGCCAGACCTCCTGCAGATCGACAACCGGCGCCGGCGGCACTGACGGGGCGACGACGGGCTCATCCTCGTCGTCTTCCGGCGGCAGCGCGTAGCCGCCTCCTCCGATCGCACCGAGAGCGCGGAACGGCAAGGACAGGACAGCGCGGCCGGCCGAGAAAACGGACCGCAGCGCGGCGGCGATAGCTGACAAGATTCTCATGACGATCTCCCGTGGTTATCGATGGCAGCCATCCAGCTCTGGATCCCTGCAAGTCGCAAACGTTAATTTTTGTTAATGCAGTTGACATCGAATACAACGTTTACGAATCTTGTCGTATGACAAGTGATACGCAAAACGTCAGATCGACGAGTGAAGCCCGGCTGCTCCGTGCGGTCGGACAGGCGCTATACGGGCCGCTGTTCAAGCGCGACCTCGCGGGTGGGCTCGGGATCTCGTGATCGACGCTCCACCTGTGGCTCGCCGGGGCGGCGCCGCGGCGTGATCTCGTCGAAGCCCTCCACGGACTCGTCGCGCGTGAGCGCGTCCGCCTGATGGAGCGCGACCTGACGTTGTCGAAAGTCATGAGACTGCTCGCGCGGAAGCGGGCAAAGCAGCAGCAGGAGATCGCCAATGTCAAAGATTAGTAACTGGAAGGAGTGGGATGGCCGCGCCGATGCGGAGCTGGCCGCCCTTTACGTCGAGCAGCGCCTCGACCGCGATGCGTTGGCCGCGATGATGGGCCGATCGCTCTCGTCGATCAGCAACAGGGTCTCACGATTCAAGATGACTGAGCGCGAAAAAGTGCAGATGCGCCGATGCCTCGGCGGCTGCGAGCGGCTCTTCCCGAGCTCCTGGATCGGGCACCGCCAGTGCCCCGCCTGCTACGCGAGCAACGCCGGCCTGATGGAGTGCGCGTGATGCAGGCAACAGGTCTCCCCCGCATCGTCCGCCCGCCGCGTCCCCCGAGGCCAGTGAAGCCATCGACTTCGTCTGCTCACGCTCCGGCCCCACCGATGGCGCTGCCGAGGCCGCCCACGCCGGCGCCGCGGCCGCCGGACGTGGATCCGATGTCGACTCTATCTCAGCTTGAGCAGCGGCGCGAGACATCGACGATCGAGTACGACGACGAAGGCCGCCGGATTATGACGGAGCCGCTCGCTTCTCCGCCGCGGCCGGCGACTACCATCCTGCATCCTCCGGGATCCGGAAACACGGCGCCGGCAAGGCCGGTTCTGCCGCCGGTGCGGGCGCATTTTGTTCTAGGAGCGCGCCGTCCGCCGGTTCCGCCCGCTCCAAGGCATCTGACGACGGAGCAGAAGGCGGCTTGGTACGCGGATTAGGAGTCCAAGATCGACGCGATGCTCGCGCAGCGTGAAGCCGATAAGGCCGCGGCTAAGAAGGCGGAGGCGGAGAAGCGGGCGGCTCAGCGCGCCGCGTGGCAGGAGCGTGTCAGCAGGACAATCCCGCGCCGACGTCCGGCTGCGGAGCCGAAGAAGGCGCCCTTGCTGACGCCCGACGACATCCCGTTTTGAGGCCACCAATGAAAGTCACGGACTACACCTTGGACCCGCGCAATGCGCGCGCTGTCAAATTTCTCCAGAGCCGTCCAATTCAAATCGGCGAGCCTTTTGCGACGAGCGTCGCCCTATTTCTCACCTCAGCAAGCTATCGGTCGCGCAAGCAGCGTGAGGCGATCGAGGCGATGATCGAGCGGACTGGATGGACCGAGCCGGACCCGCTCCCGCCGGCGATCGACGACCGCGGCGAGCGCGTAATGTCTACGTCGATCCGGGGAGGCACCCTGGCAACGATTTCATGCACGAGCTTGCCGCACGCTACAAAGAAACCCCTGGAAAGATCGGCGTCCGGCTGACACGACCCAGTCTATAAGACCGTCCTTGAGCCGTCGGACAAAAGCCGGCTCGGGGTGCATAGACTGAGCACGTCCTGGGGGACCTACCAACTCGCCGGCACCGGCTACGGCCTCGCCGGAGAGAAGCGTATCGACCCGGAGAACGCCGCGATGCTCAGTGAAGTCGTCAGCCCCCTGCTATCGACGCCTGATACGGCCTACAAATTCCGCTCGGTCAAGGTCGGTAAGAAGCCGGGCGAACATATGGGAACATGGCTCGTTTTCGCGGATCGCGCGCCCATCGCCGCCGCATAATTTAAGCGTTTCCAAATCTAATTTACGCGTTACAAAAGGGGGTATGTAACGGGGGGCGTACACAAAGAGCGGTGTCACCACGTGACGCGTCACACGGTGACGCAATCTTCGACGCCCTGAGCTATCGCAGGGTAAGTGAGCGTGCGATAGAGGGAAGCTAAACCGAGTTCGCTTTCCATCGATTGCCTTCCAAATAGCAGATGGTTTCGTCACGCTGAGCGTACCACAGCCAGCTACTCCGCCGGCAGGCGCCGTCATCATGCTTCGGCAGGCGCCCGCCCGGCTCAATAAGCCGCCACCGCGAGCGCGGCAACGTCGGTCGGCCGGCCGGATCACTCACACCAATGATGGCATCTTGAGACAGTTATCGGGACCGCTGCTGATGTCGCGCGATCATCGCGCCGGCGAGCGGGACGACGTCGAGCACGGCGCCGCGGTGCGCGCTCTTCGGGATCACCGCAAGCTGGCGTTGAGCGGACTCATACGTCCGGAAGATCACCGCCGCGGCGGCGTGATTCCAGGACCACGGCGCCTCGAGATAGAGCGGTTCTGCTCCCGGCCGCGTCGACCTGATCACCCACGCATCCTCTTCCTTCAGGACGACGACGCGCATCACCGGCTCGCTTTAATCTGGAGCTCGGAAATCTCGATTTCGAGATCACGGACGACGCTGTAGACGGCATGCGGAATTGCGCCGTGATCGTAGCGCCCCAGGATCCACTCGCGCTCGGAGCGCAGGGTAGCCAGTCGGCCACCGCCGGATCTCCGCATCTCGGCCGGCGCCGGCCTTGGCGTCTCGATGGCGACGTAATCGTTGTCGTCGTCGAGCCATGGCTGATCGGACGTCCTAGCCGGCTCGATGCCGACATCGGCCGCGGGGTCCGGAGCGGCCTGGCCGACGCTGACCAGCGGCCGGATCCCGATGAGCGCGACCGCGGCGGCTATCGTCGTCGAGATCCGCATGCCGGCCCCTCTACAGCGCATGCGGCGCCGGCGCGCGGAAGCCGCCGTCGATATGGCGAATGTCGGCGGCGCCGAATGCGCCGGCGCTCGACAGCGGATTGTAAACCTCGGCCGGCGCCAGTCCGACGTCGGCATCGAGAAGAAGGTCCGCTGCGGCGTCCCGGCCGCAGCGGCCACCCGCGGGCTGTCGACTCTCGGCCGATTCCGCCCGGCGGCGTTGGATGATCTCGCGGCCCTCAGCGGCCGCAATTTTCAGCCTCCTGTACGACCATGACGGCCACCGCTCCCGCGCGGCGGCGGCGCCGTATTGATCGCAGATCAGCGCGACTTTGACTGGGTCGAGCTTGGCCTTTTGCGGACTGCGGATGTCGAGACGGCCGCCCATGTGCGCGATCCTTAGTTCGGGACGACGTATGAACGGATGCGGCCGGCCGCGTAGACGGCCTCTCGCACGCGCCCAGCATGGTCGCCGCTGATGATGATCGGGTCCCCGCCGCGGTGGCGCCGGTGACGATGCCGACATGACCAACTCCGCGGCGGGACATCGTCGCGGTGGCTCCGGGCACAGGGCCTCGGACTCGGTGTCCGTAGCTCTCGAACGACAACGCGGCGCGGGATCCGGTGCCGCGCAGGCCGGCATGGCGCAGTACGCGATTGACCCAGTCGGCGCACCATAGGCGGCTAGGCAGTCCAAGCTGGCTGGCTACGGCGCCGGTGTCGCGCCGCGCGATCAAGACGAGCGACGACGACGCCGACGACACCGACGAGGCGACGCCGCCGATCAGTCCAGCGAAGAAGCTCGAGATCGGATCCTGCGGAGCCCGGACGGACGCCGGCGCCGGCGCGCGGTGGCGGCGATGGTAGACATAGTGCTGCCGGTGGTGCGCGGCCGCGTGGTGTGCATGGTGATGACGGACGTGGGGACGGGCCTCTTGCTGCGCCACGATCACCGCGGGTGGTACCGAAGTCCAATATAGCCGAGACCTAGTGATTCCTAAGGTCCAGCCTCGCCGCAGCGGCACTGCCCGCCTGAACTTTGGCGTCGCACGCATTGCTCGCCGGCCTTGTTGATGCGGATCACGACGCCGGTGACGATTAGCGCGCGCCTCAAGACAAAGCCACTCTTCGGATGGGGCTTGCCTCCGCGGTGTCGCGTCAATGCTGAAGACAACCGATCAGGCACGCAGAACGGCCCGCGTAGGCGCCCGTCGCCAACGGCTCGCCATGCTAACTTGATCTCGCCACGGCCCATCTAGGCTCGAAGACCGAGCGCAACGGCCTATTCTGCAGAAGCCGAGGTGCGACCATCTCAGAAAGTATCGCGGGAGCGACCTCATCGTAACGTTCGATCAATTCGGCTTAGCCGACATCGATCTCCAAATTCCAATATGGCTCAAAGCCAGTTACGAGTCCCGCGCGGACGCCCTTCCGGATTGGGGAAGCTTCCGTATGCCGTTGAAAGCGCCACGCCCCAATATTTGGCCAATCTCGCGCCGGTGAGCGACCGCAGCACTTTACATCCCCCGGCTGGCCGATGGACGTCACGTGACGGTCGAGGTAGCCGTCGCAACGCATCGACTGTGGCGCTGAAAATCGGCATGGCCGGTCAATTGACCATGCATCGGCTCGGCTGGCAGGCGAATGCCCGCTGTCGGCAGTAGGCCAAGGCGGAGCGGCGTGCAGCATCCTTGGTCGCTCTCCGGCCCCCCGTATAGGACGTCCAACCGCTAAGACGGCCGAACGCGATACAGGTCCAGCCGCGGGCTCCCCGCTCAGGAGCCTCGGCCGTCCATCGAAGGGCATTTGCTGCCGCAGTGTGGGACGGCAGACTGCTGAGCAGAACTATTGCGGCGACCCCTGCCGAAAGCAAGGCAGCGTTGCTCAACCGTCGGTTTCGGCGCTTCATGTTTCCGATCCTTCGAAAATATCCATCGGGTTCAGTTTCCGCATATTGGGCAGCAAAAGGGGACGGACCAAGCGAAGAAGGGAGAGTCGCCCGGGAGCTAAGGCCCTCTGATAAAAGAGGGGCGGCTCGAGGGGATGATCTCGGCATGGCCCTGTCCTTCGGCCAACACCATCGCGACAACGCAGGCCGGACCTTCATCGTCTAACGTGCCCCGATGACCTGACAATCAGCCCTCCGTCACCGCCCCCCCGCTTGAGCGACCGAGATCCGGCTGTCTTCGCCCACCGACGAAAGTAGGCAACTCCGGTCATCGCCATGATCCCTCCCGCGCTGATCACAAGCTGGAACGAAAAGCTGTCCGAGACGAGGTCGATTGCGAAATAGGCCAGGAAGGCCAGAAACACACCAGCGCAGAAAACTTCGAGCGACTGTTGACCGCATACCACCAAGGGTCGCCAGACGCGCCAATTTAGCGCCTGGGCGTCCTTGGGAACGAGCCAGGTGACTACAACGGCTAGAGCGACGAAATGGAATATCCGATACGGCGCTAGGTTGGTCTTGTCGTTCGGAATAAAGACTTCTCGCAACGAGATCGGAAGCAGTCCGTCGTTTCCTGTACGGGCCGCAATGGTAACGACCGCCGAGAAGACCAAGAAGGCGATGCAGATCGGCAAGATCGCTTCGAAGCGAAGTATCGTTCGGAGCTTGTTGCGATCGACGATCGCGGCCCAAGCGCCGATCGCAAATAGGAGCTGCCAGGCGAACGGATTGAAATACCATTGTCCAGACGGATAACCGGACAGGTTCCAGCCTAACTGTCGAGCCGTTATGTAAAGGCCCCCCGCCAAGGCCAGCGCCACATTTGGGGCAAACATCAGCAAGCGCAGAAACGGTGGAAAAACGGCCATCAGTACGGCATACAAGGGCAGAACGTCCAGATTCAGCGGTCGATACTCCAACAACATACCGTGCTTCATGTACTCGATCGGATCTGCGATCAGGCGGCGGATGTTGAATTCGTCCAGAAGATGCGCGTGCCCGAAGCGTTGGGCTACATAGCCGACGGCCACAACGTAGAACATAAAAAGGAGGAGGTAGGCGACGTAGATCTTCCAAACACGTCCGAGCAGTCCGACCGACGCGGCGATGAACCCCTTTGCGGTCATCATCCGGCCGTAGACAAAGGCGACGGTGAATCCGGATATGAAGATGAATAGTTCAGCAGCGTCGCTGAACCCGTAATTCCTGACGGTGACCCAAGCGATGAGGTTGTTGGGCACATGATCCAGAAAGATCGCCCAGTTCGCCAACCCACGGAACAGATCCAGCCTCAGGTCCCGGTTCGATTGATTCTCGCTCATCTATCATCTTCGGTAGCGTCGAAGCGCCGGTGGGTAGGCGCTTCGCGCTGTCGTATGACTAAATCGTTTGATCAGTTCTTAAATTTGACTTGACCGGTTTTGCCATCGGGGGTCTTGATCGTGACGCTCACCGCTGCGCCCTTGGCGATCTCATTCTTCGCGTCCGCCTTGAGTGCTGTCCCCGACGCTGCGAGCGGGATGGTCTCGCGATCGCCCCCCGAAACCAATAGGATCGAGCCCGAAAAGCCCCCCGTCGAAACCGGCTTGTTGGCTTCGTCAAAAACGTTGAAAGTCAACGTCTTTCCGGACGCCACCATCTCAAGATGCACGCCAGCGACGTCCTCAAGCGGCCCGCCGTTTGGCCCCTTCTGGTGGACGTGTTGTGCCATCGCTGGGACAGCCAACAAAACCGCCGACGCAACGAGCACCAACTTCCTCATCAACGATCTCCTTGTTTTGTAGGAACAGAACTGGCCGCCAACTCGGCTGGCGAGGCTTCGCGGCGGAACAGGATGTAGAGCGCCGGAAGGACGAGAAGCGTGAGGATAGTCGACGACACGATGCCGCCGATCACCACAGTGGCCAGCGGCCGTTGCACCTCAGCGCCAGCGCCGGTGGCAAGTGCCATTGGTACAAAACCAAGAGAGGCGACTAACGCGGTCATCAGCACCGGTCGCAGGCGGGTTAGCGCGCCCTCACGAACGGCATCGACGATCTTACGTCCATCGCCACGCAAACGCTCAATGAAGGTAATGATGACAAGACCGTTGAGCACGGCAACCCCCGAAAGGGCGATGAAGCCGATTCCGGCACTGATCGAAAGCGGGATGCCTCGCAACAGGAGCGCGAAAATGCCCCCGGTTAGCGCCAGCGGTACTCCGCTGAATACCAAAAGGGCATCGGCCGCCGAACCAAGGCTGATGAACAGCAGCAAGAAGATCAGCAGCAGCGCGATTGGAACCACGATGGTCAAGCGCTCGGTCGCCGAGACGAGCTGCTCGAACTGGCCGCCCCACCCGATCCAATAGCCCGCCGGCAGCTTCACCTTACCTGCGACCAGTTGCTGGGCCTCGCCAACAAAAGAGCCGAGGTCGCGGCCACGAACGTTGGCAGACACCACGATGCGCCGTTTGCCATCCTCGCGACTAATCTGGTTCGGCCCAGGCGAGACTGAAATTTCGGCGAGCTCCGCCAGCGGCGCATAGCGCATCTGGGCCAGTGGTGAGTTACCGAAAACGGCCGGAGTAGCCTTCGCCTGCCCATCCGCCGGTGGCAGCGGAATCGGCAACCTCTTGATCGCCTCCACGTCAGTCCGGAGATGATCAGGGAGCCGAACAACCAAGTCGAAGCGGCGGTCGCCTTCGAACACCAACCCGGCAGACTTGCCGCCGACCGCGATCTCAACCAGGCTCTGAACATCGGCAACGTTAATGCCGAAACGCGCCAGCGCCTGCCGATCAAGCTTCACAGTAAGAACGGGCAGGCCCGCGACCTGCTCGGTCTTGACATCGGCAGCTCCCTTGATGGTCTGAAGTATAGCCTGCACCTGCGCCGCTACCTGCGCCAAGACATCGAGATCGTCACCAAATATCTTGACGCCAACGTCGCTGCGAACGCCGGAAATCAGCTCATTGAAGCGAAGCTGGATTGGCTGCGACAGCTCGTAGAGGCTGCCCGCCACCTCCTCGGAAGCCGTCTCGATCTCCTTCATTACCTCGAGCTTTGGCTTCTTCGGATCAGGCCACTGATCGCGCGGCTTCAGCATCACGTAGCCGTCGGAGATCGATGGAGGCATCGGGTCCGTTGCGACTTCAGCGGTACCCGTTCGTGCGAAGGCTTCCTTCACCTCGGGAATCGCCAGTAGCCGCTTTTCCAGCGCCATCTGCATTTCAAGAGATTGGGTGAGACTGGTTCCGGGGATGCGCATGGCCTGTATAGCCACGTCACCTTCGTCGAGGCTGGGTATGAATTCGCCACCCATCCGCGTGGCGGCGTAGCCGCTGACGATGACGAGAAGAACGGCCGCCGCAGCCACGACGACGCGAAGACGGACCGCCAAATCGAGCAGTGGCACGTAGGTCCGATGCGCGAGGCGCATGAACCAATTTTCCTTTTCAGAGACCTTGCCAGTAACCATCAACGCGACCGCGGCCGGAACAAAGGTCATCGACAACAAACTAGCGCCGAGCAATGCCATCAGCACCGTCAAAGCCATGGGCGTGAACATCTTGCCTTCGACACCGGTCAGCGTCAGCACCGGCAGGTAAACCACTGCGATGATCAGAGTACCGAACAGGCTCGGCTTGATGACTTCACGGGCGCCTGCGATGATCGTCTCGAACCGCTCTTCGCGGGTGAGCAGACGGCCGCGCCGCTGCTGCTCATGGGCAAGCAGCCGCAGACAGTTTTCGACGATGATGACCGCGCCGTCGATAATGATGCCGAAATCGATTGCGCCCAGGCTCATCAGGTTGGCGCTGACCTTGTTCTCGAACATTCCCGTGATCGTGAATAGCATCGACAGCGGGATGACAAGCGCGGTAGCGAACGCCGCCTTGATGTTGCCGAGGATCAGGAACAGAATTGCGATGACCAGCAGCGCCCCTTCGATCAAGTTCTTCTCGACGGTCGCGATCGTGGCATCGATTAGATGGGTTCGATCGTAGATCGCGCGCAGCGAGATCCCTTCGGGCAGCGACTTCTGAATTTGCTCGAGTTTCGCCGCGACCCGCTGCGCAACGGTGCGCCCGTTCTCGCCTATCAGCAGCATCGCCGTCCCCAGCACCACCTCCTTGCCGCTCACCGTCGCTGCGCCGGTGCGCAGGTCAGTGCCTTCTTTGACCTCGGCGACGTCCATAATGCGGACCGGGACGCCGTTACGCGATCCAATTACGATCTGCCTGATGTCTTCGACGTTTGCGACCTGCCCCGGCGTCCTTACCAGGTATTGCTCGCCGTTCTTTTCAATGTAGCCGGCACCCACGTTCGCGTTGTTGCTCGCGAGCGACGTCATGACGTCGCGGAAGCTCAGGCGATACGCCATCAACCTCGCGGGATCGGGAAGGACGTGGAATTGCTTTTCGAAGCCTCCAATGGTGTTGACCTCGTTGACGCCGGCGACGTTGCGCAATTGCGGCTTGATGATCCAGTCCTGCGCGGTGCGCAGATCACTCGGCGTGTATGGCTTGCCCTCGGCGCTTTTGCCCCCCTCCTTCGCCTCCACCGTGTACATGTAGATTTCGCCAAGGCCGGTTGAGACTGGCCCCATGGCGGTCTCAATACCTACCGGCAAAATATCCTTCACTCGCTGGACGCGTTCATTCACCAATTGGCGGGCAAAGTAGATGTCGGTGCCATCCTTGAACACCACCGTCACCTGGCTTAGCCCGTAGCGCGAAAGCGACCGGGTGTTGACGAGGTTCGGCAGCCCGCCCATGGCGGTTTCGATTGGAAATGTTATCCGCTGCTCGACCTCAAGCGGCGAATAACCCGGCGCGTTGGTGTTGATCTGGACCTGGACGTTCGTGATATCCGGCACGGCGTCGATCGGCAGGCGCGTGAAATTCCATGCACCGAACGCTGCCATCATCAGTACACCGATCATCACTAACCAGCGCTGGCGGACCGAAAATGCGAGCAGCTTCTCAATCATTCGCTAACTCCGTAGCCGGCCGCAGCGCTACATTTGAGAGCCTGACTCTCGAAAGTATCAATGCTCATGGGAGGCCGCCCCCTTGCCGATTTCCGCCTTTACGATGAAGCTGTTCTTTGCCGCGTAGCGATCACCCTCGATAAGTCCGAACACGATTTCCACGTTTTCGGAATCACGCGCGCCTAGTTCGACGTCGCGGACCTCGAACTTGTCGCCTTTCCGAACGAACACGACATTGCGGTTCTCGATGGTCTGGACGGCCGACGTCCTGACCGCCAACGGTACCTGGCGGGCGGCCAGGATCAGTCGAGCAGAGACGAACAGACCGGTGCGTAGACGCATGTCCGTGTTAGGAACAATTGCTCGGGCAAGAGCGCTCTGGGTGTCGCTGCTACCGACGGGCGAGATGTAAGAAAGGCTCGCCTCGACTGGCTTACCGTCGTCACCGACATCGATCAGGATCTTGTCGCCGATGCGAACCCGCGGGAGGTCCCGACGATAGACCGAAAGATCAACCCAAACTGTCGAAACGTCGGCGACGGTGAAAGCCGGCTTCTGCTCGGAGGCGTACTCACCGAGCGAGATCTGCCGGTCGATCACAGTGCCGGCGATCGGCGCGCGCACTTCATATACGGTGAGACTCTGGTTACTCTCGATCTTAGCGAGGAGATCTCCGTTCTCTACCTTGTCGCCAATGCGTCGTCGGATCTCCCGGACGATGCCCGGAAAGCGAGGTGTCACCTGAACCAGCGTCTCCTGATTGGGCTGCAAAATGCCGTTTAGGATCAGTGAATCGTGCAACGTGGCCGGTCCTGCAACAGCTATCTCTATGCCCGAGGAAGCGACCCTGGCGTCGCTCATCTCGACTGCGCCCTCTTCCTCGTGCGCCCCTTCTCCGTCAGCTTTTCCACCACCGCCCTTTTCCGACTTGGAGTCTTTCGCAGATTGGGCGATTGGATCACTGGAATTGAACGGAACATACGAATAGATCGCCAGGCCGAAAGCCAGGACCGCCACCGCGGTCAAAAGCGAGAGAACGATCTTCTTCATCTTGCGCTCTCCCGCGCCAACGCGAATGGATTGCCAACCAGCCCTTCGATGGTTGCGACAGCGATGTGAAAGTTCTGCTGCGCCTCCTGTTCTCGAAGTCGCGCCTGCGCCACACTGGCCTGAGAATCCAACACTTCGAGTAGCGTGTATCGACCCTGTCCGTACCCCTCGGAGATCGCATCCGCAGCGTCCTTGGACTTCGGAATTGCGACTTCGCGCAGGATCGCAAGCTCGCGAAGCGATCCCTGCAGCGAATCGTATGCACGTCCCGCCACGAGGATCAGCGTGTTGCGGTTGCCTTGGCGTTCAGCGGCGGTCCTCGCCAGCGTCTCTTGCGCGGATAGGATGTTGCCCTGGTTCTGGTCGAACACCGGAATCGGCACCGAAAGCGACAATCGGACAGCGCTATCGCCCGTTTCGTTGTAGTGGCGCAGACCGGCCGAGACCGTCACGTCGGGATAGGGCCGCAGTCGTGCCAGCAACAGTTCGGCGTTGCGTTGGGCGTAGACAGCCTTCCAACGAACCAACTGCGGATTTGCTTCGATCGCCGATATGACCGAATGAAACGAAGGCGGCTTCCCGTTGACATCAAGGCGACCGGAAACCACCGCAAACTTCGGCGCGCTGTCTCCCATCAAGATCGCGAGCTCGCGGCGTGCGCTCGAAAGCGCCGACTTTGTTCGCTCGCGGTCCGCCTTGACCAAAGAGGATGCGACCTCGGCCCTGCCGGTCTCGGCCACAGACGATGCACCGGCTTCTACCCGACGCTTCAGGAGCGGCGTGATCCTGTCGATGGCTTGGACCTGCTCATCCAGGATCTGAATCCGGCGCTGAAGGCCGAGTACAGTAACGAAGGCAATTGCCGTTTCTGAAAGCACTTCAAGACGAACTGCTTGGCGTCCGATGGCAGCCGCATCGAAGCCGGCCTGACCGGCCGCGATCCGTGCATCCCGCTTGCCCCACAACTCGAACATCTGACTGATCTGCAGGGTAGACTCCGCCGACCTGGTGCCGCGGTAAGGCCCAGAACCGAACGAATTGTCCAGTTCGTAGGAAACGTTCGGATTGATGAACGCACCCGCTTGAATTCGTTGGCCGCGCGCGATGCCGACGTCCCGCTCAGCGGCAGTCAGCCGAGGACTGGCATCGAGCGCGCGCTGAAGCGCACCACCCATGGTGAGAGTTTGCGAGCGCGCTTCTCCGGTCAGCGAGACGCCAACGAAGAGCACGACCGCCCACGCAAGCCGCGTGGCGATCCTGGAAAGCATGATTGAGACCTGCCGAATGACGGATTCAGGGCGCAATGCGCCCGGCGACTACTTTCAGATCAGGACTTCGGTGGAGGCGGATCAATCCCGCGCCGTTCTCCGGGCCGCGGCATCACGCGCACCATTCCGGTCGGATCAGACGCGTCCGTCATCAGCGGCGTCGCGACATGATGTGCAATAGCCACCGAGAAACACCCATGACAATGCTGCCCAGCAACATCGGCCTTATCAGGAACGGCGTCCCCCTTATCGCCAATCGCTACGACCACCTGGACCTTGGACGAAGCCAGGTCGAGGTGGTCGACACCATGTAGGATACCAGCGATAAGGTAGGCAGTCATCACCGCCCACACCAAAGCGTTGCGCGAACTGCGCAACAGACCTTGGCCGATATAGCGGAGGAAGAGCGACAAGCGAGTTTCTCTGTTTCCTAGGTTGCCTACCACGCCTCGCCTTCGATGTCGATTGGTAGCGGTACGAGTGGCAACCGGTTCATGGCATTATCTGATATAGCCGCGACCGGCCGCCGTCGACCGTCCACAATTATGCGACAAAAGGCCACTCTTCGTGCGACGCCGCGGCCAGTCAGTTCTCTTTCGCTCTCCCTCTCGCGCGCGCCAAGCGGCGGCGCATGCCGTCCAACCTATTCGCAGTTTCTCGAATGGCGTCATCGTCAAGCCCTCCCCGCAGCAGGGGCTCGATACTAAACAGCACCGCCTCAAGACTACCCAGCTTTGCTTCCGCGTTCTCGGTCAAAGACAATAGAAAAACACGTTTGTCTCTGCCGGACTGTTTCCTGCAAAGGAAACCCCTCTCCTCCAAACTCCTTGCTTGGAAAGAAATAAAGGAACCCTTTACATCGAGCAGAGCGGCAGCTTCGCCAACGGGTACGCCGTCGCCGCGCGAGAGGAACCTGATAGCCTCCAGCAAAAGCCATTGAGAACCTGTAATCCCCAATCGCCGGCCAAGTAACTCAGCCACCCTCACCAAGGAAGAACTGACCGCCATCAAATTCCACATAAGATGCTTATCAGATCTCTTGGTTTTGTCTCCGCAATTTGGAAACCCGACATCCATGGGGTCAAATTCAGGCGCTCCGTGTCTCATTACGTATCTCCTAGCGGAGTTCCGAGCATAAATAGGTGTCGCACGCTCTCGCCAACGTGAGAACTCGCACGCGCATCCGCCGGCAAAGTCGCCCGATCGTTGCGCCGATAAACTCGGATCTTGTGATGTAACAGCAGATAGCTGCTGCGACGACGCTCTGTATGTTGCGATCACGCCGGGATTTTTGGAGGCGGCGTATCGGGACTTGCAGACGTCGTCGGGGACAATCTGGAGACGGCTAGGCCCGATATGGCACCGTTGGGCACCGGTAGCGCCTTAGCACTCTCCGTCATCAAGCCCGGAGCACAGACCGGACAGGATTCGCAAACGCCGATAGGACCCGCATGATCGCGGTCCGGTGCAATCGACCCTTCTACCGCGACGGCGTTCGGCGACACAGCGACGCGCACACAAAGCGTATGATGAAATATGATGACGAATAAGTAGGAGGACAACATGGCAATCGACAGCAGGCCGCGCACGGTGGCCGCCGAAGGGAGGAAGCGCAACAGTCGCCGCTTAGATTCCATCGTGACTACATAGCAACTCGACCGCACGGAGCATAGAAACAATATCCGAGGTTACTTAGAGGAGTTTATCACATGATTGCATCCTCCATCCCGGCAAACCTCCGCGGCGGCAGCGAATTGTCCGCTCACTCGGGATCGGCGATCCGCAAAAAAAGGGACTGCCAACGCGCGATAATTGCCGTACAGAGCGAAACGCATCGGCATGCCAGGGCGCTTGTGTCGTACTGACGGGACGCAGGGACCTTCTTCGCGTCACATTGTCGTACCCATTCCTTGCGATGAATGCCGTTGCGCCACGTATCGGGATGGGTGTATCCGGTACGACATTCGTTCGGCACGTTCCGGAACCAACGCAGTCATGTCGATCACGACGAAGAAGCAAACATTGACAGGACGGCTGCGCGGCTCGATCGCCATCTTCCTGTTGGTCAGCCAAATTGGCCTGGGCTTTCTTCACCTCGCGAATTCCGATCATCTGAGCGACGTCGCCACATCAAGGTCAATCGTTGCGATGGTGCTTCCTCTGGATTCACTTTCGGTGCATCCATCTGAGGCTGGCGTGCCAACGACAACGCTAAAGTCAATTCTCGCCAATACCCCCCGGCCAGACGGCGACGGTCTCTCGCTCGCTGACCCGCATTGTCACGAATGCTTTTCTGCAAACATTGTTGTTCTCTCTTCCATGTCGACGCTGGGCCCCCGCCTTGCAGCTCCAGACGTGTCGAGACAACGGCAGATGCCCGACAATTTTGTCGCGCTGGACACCCCTCCCCCCAAAGCTTGATCTCAAGATATAGCACGGCGCCCGGAAACTCCGGAGCGCAGTAGTATCGTGGCCGGCAGTGCCCGATCAGAGCGCTTTGTGCCGTCCGTCTATCAGCTTCGCCGCTCTGCTTCGTTCGCAGCGACGCGTAGAAGGTCGTTTCGTCTCAGGAACTCCGTCGACGATCATTGCCCGATTTCGCCGCTCGGCTGTCCACGATAGTCACGCGGACGCCCGGCGACGCAAATCAAATGGATCGGCCTTTGCCAAAGAAATTCAGCCACCCCAGCTCTCGAAAGGACCGTCGAGTGACTGGTGCCGATGAAGGGACGTTATCTTTCATGTCGGACAAAACCGTTATTGGGCTTTCGCGGCTGATTGCGCTTCAACAGCAGGTCGATAACTTGGCGCGCAACGTCGCAAACCAGAACACCACCGGCTTCAAGCGCGAGGGCATCCGATTTCTCGAATATCTGACAGACGCAAAAGAGGCCGATGATATCCCTTCGGCGCCAAAGAGATCGCTCGTAGCGGTCACCGGATACACTGACTTTTCCGCAGGCTCGCTTCAGCTCACCGGAAACTCCACCGATGCCGCCGTGCTTGAAGACGGCTTCTTCGTCGTCAGGACCAGTCGAGGGGATCGCTACACCCGAAACGGGGCGTTCACCCTCGACAAACAGGGGCGCCTGGTCACGCTGTCGGGGGATCTCGTGCTCGCCGCCAACGGCACAATCAAAGTGCCCTTGACCGACTTGAACCTCAGCATCGGCACGGACGGAACTATTTCGACGGCGCGATCGATCATCGGGCGGCTTCGGGTCGTGAAATTTGACGATCCCCGCTCTCTGGTCGCCGAGGGTACGGGACTCTTCGCGTCAGGGAGCCCGCCGATAGAGCTGAATGCGGGAAGCATTCGATTAGCTACAAATGCCCTCGAACGATCGAACGTAAACTCCATCCGCGAGATGAGCGATCTCGTAGCCGCGACCCGCGCCTACGAGCAAGTCGCGAATGTAGTTCTGAAAGACGGCGATCCAAACGAGCTGAAAACGCTCGCCGGAGAGGATCTATGACGAATTGCGATGGCACCGCCGCGAACAATCCGCGGCCGCCCGCTCTTACCCCGATGAGGCACTCTTCGCACTGCATCCATCGGACGGCAACCGCCTGAGTGCTGGAGTTGATTTTGCCATTCGAAGCGACAGGTCGACGTCGAAAAGCGAAGGAAGGACAAGAACATGACCGAAACGCTTAGCGTAGACATTCCGATCATTCTGCCCGGCATCCCCGACGTGAACGACGCCTGCGTCGAACGGCTGATGTCTCGCATCCAGGCGAGGCCGGGGGTGGAGCATGTCCACGTGACTTCGGGGCGCAGCGGCGAGCCATCGCAACTCTGCGTTCACTACGATCCGGAAGTCATCACGCTCGCACGCATCCGCGAATTCGTCGTCGGCACAGGCGCGGAGATTTCCGATCGTTTCGGTCATCTCCTACGAAGAGTGGAAGGCGTCCGTCACTCACGCCGAGCGCGCACGATATCGCAAAGCCTGCGCGACCTGCAGGGTGTGGTCGAGAGCGAAGTGACCGTCAACGGAGTGCTGCGCGTCGAATTCGATCGCACCCGAGTAACGGAGAAAGATCTGTTCGATAAGCTTGCGTCGATGGGCGTAACGCCCGTCCGCAAGGATGCAGCGCGCGGGGCATCCAAATCGGTCGACGCAAGCGATGCGAACGAGCCCATTTCGAAAGATGTAGCGGAACACGATCATCCGAAGCACGAAGGTGCCGCGGGGGATCACGAGCATTCGCACGGCGCTCTCTTGGGACCGAACACCGAACTCATATTCTCGCTCGCCTGCGGAGCCCTTCTGGCGATTGGCTTCGCTCTGGAGAAGCTCGTACCCGCCGCACCGGGTTGGCTGCCGACCACGCTGTATCTCGTAGCGGGCGTCTTCGGCGGCTTCTACACACTGCGGGAAGCCTTCGAGAACCTCAGAGAGAGACGGTTCGAGATCGACACCCTGATGCTGGTCGCCGCAGCCGGCGCGGCTGCTCTGGGCGCGTTCGCGGAAGGAGCGCTACTGCTGTTCCTGTTCAGCCTCGGCCACGCGCTGGAGCACTACGCCATGGGCCGGGCGAAGCAGGCAATCGAGGCGCTCGCACAGCTTGCGCCCCCAACCGCCACGGTGCTCCGCGATGGGCAAAGCCGCGAGATCCACGTCGAAGAACTTTTGGTCGGAGACCTCGTCCTCGTCCGTCCGAACGAACGTTTGCCAGCAGATGGATTCGTCGCAAAAGGCGAGACAAGCATCAATCAGGCGCCCGTCACGGGCGAAAGCATACCCGTCGACAAACGGCCGGTGGAGGATGCCGGCTCCGCGCGACAGAGACCAGACCAGGTCGACGCGTCCTCGCGCGTGTACGCAGGTACGATCAACGGCGCCGGCGCGATCGAGATCGAGGTCACCCGCCTCTCCCATGAGACCGCTCTCGCTAAGGTGGTCCAGATGGTCAGCGAGGCAGAAACCCAAAAATCGCCGACGCAGCGGTTCACCGACAGATTTGAAAGGATCTTCGTTCCGGTCGTGCTGGCCCTGGCGGCGCTTCTGCTGGCCGCGGGCTTGGTGATCGATGAGCCTTTCAGCGCCACCTTCTACCGGGCCATGGCAGTTCTGGTGGCGGCCAGTCCCTGCGCGCTGGCCATCGCGACCCCCAGTGCCGTCCTTTCCGGGGTGGCCCGCGCCGCGCGCGGAGGTGTTCTCGTGAAAGGAGGGGGGCCCCTCGAGAACCTCGGTTCGCTAAAGGCGATCGCGTTCGACAAGACCGGGACATTGACCGAAGGACGCCCGCACATTACCGACGTTGTGGCGGTCGACGGGACCTCTACGGACGAACTACTCACCGTCGCGGTGGCCGTCGAAAGGCTGAGTGACCATCCGCTCGCCGCCGCAATCGTGCGCGACGGCCGCTTGCGATTGGGGCAGCGCGAAGTTCCGGAGGCGCTCGGCCTCACGGCCCTGACAGGCCGCGGCGTGACGGCACAACTCGCAGGGGTATCCGTCGCCATCGGCAAGGCGGAGATGTTCGGGATCGACGAGATCGCCCCATTGGGTGCAGCGGCGCTCGCGGCGATCGCCAGTTTGCGCGAAGCCGGCCGCACGACCATGGTCGTGCGTTACGGCGACAGAGATCTCGGGGTGATCGGCCTGATGGATACGCCACGCGCTGCAGCCCGCGGCGCCCTCGCTGAATTGCGCGCACTCGGGATAAAACGATTGATCATGATATCCGGCGATCATCAAAAAGTCGCCGAAGCGATCGCCGGGGAGGTTGGGATCGACGAAGCATGGGGAGACCTCATGCCGGCGGACAAGGTCGCTGCGATCAAGAAACTGAGCGTCGAACAGAAAGTCGCAATGGTCGGCGACGGGGTCAATGATGCGCCGGCGATGGCGAATTCTACCGTGGGCATAGCAATGGGAGCGGCCGGCTCGGACGTCGCGCTTGAGACCGCGGACGTCGCCCTGATGGCAGACGATCTAAGTCACTTGCCATTTGCCGTCGGATTGAGCCGCCAGACGCGATCCATCATCCTCCAAAATGTCGTCGTCAGCCTGGGCGTCGTCGCAGTATTGGTCCCCTCCACCATTTTCGGCCTCAGTATCGGCGCGGCCGTCGCGATGCATGAGGGATCCACTTTGCTAGTGGTGGTGAATGCTCTTCGTCTGCTCGCCTATAGAGACACGAAGCGGAACGTGCAATCGGACAGCGAATACGGCTCGGGGCCCGATGCCTGAACACTTCTTACGCCGCGCTTCGGCTGCCACGTGCTGGTCGGCTTCGGCTCCTTACGACAGCGATCAGAAGAGTCCCACATGAACTTGCTCACCATCCTCCTCGCGCTGCTGGTGCAAACGTTGATCGCAGGCCCACTACAGAGCGAGCTCAATAGTCGGTTGGCCAAAGCCGGCGTACCAGCGGAACTCGGAGCGCAGATCAAATCGTGCCTCAGCCGGGGAGTTCCCTCGCTCGTGGAGCGAGCGTCAAATGAACCCGGATGGGCGGTCGGTATAGCTCTCGATGTGTGGCTAAAACGAACGCCGCCCGAGCGCGTCCTGGACCAAGCGTCCCCCAACTGCCGGCCGGCGATCGATGCGGCACGTCCGTACTTCTAGGCCCTCGCCGACCCTCCGACGCTTCCTTTTCCCGACGTTGTGATTACGCGACGACCGGTGCGTCGCTTGGCCTTTGAGCCTCAGAACGAAGAGATGACGTAATGTTCGACTGGATCGTGAGTGGAATAGAAAAGGCGGGAGCCGTCGGCGTCTTCCTTCTAATGCTCGCCGAGAACATCTTCCCCCCAATTCCGTCCGAGGTTGTCATGCCGCTTGCCGGCTACGTAGCTTCTCGCGGAGATTTGGACATCTACGCCGTCGTCTTCGCGGGAACGCTAGGATCTCTCATCGGGACGACCGTTTGGTACTACGCCGGCCGCACGTTGGGCTCCGAACGTCTCCGGATCTTCGCAATCAGACATGGTCGATGGCTCACCATGACACCGGAGGAAATCGATCGCGCAGCCGTGTGGTTCGACCGATATGGTACCTGGGCGGTGTTCTTGGGACGGTTGATTCCAGGCGTTCGCACGCTGATTTCGTTACCAGCGGGCATCACGGGAATGCCCATCTTGAGGTTCATCTCCTACTCGGCAGTAGGGACCGCGCTATGGACGGCAGCCCTTGCTATTGCAGGCTATGGGATGGGACAGAACTACGCCCTGATCGGACGTTTTGTTGAGCCAGTTTCGAACTGGCTATTGATACTTGCGGCAGCCGTATACGCTTATCGCGTTGTGACCTTCGGACATAAACGGGACCGTCGATGATCGGCGTCGCGCCCTCAGGACCCAACGGCCGCCGTGATCGATGGACGCTCGATGTCTCCCGCAGCCGTTCAAACGAACCAGTTCGTCGAACGGCGAGCTGCGGAACAGCTCCCTCCCTTCTCGTGCGATTTTCACGCACCCAATCTCAACACAAATCAAAAAGGTTCGCATAATGACGACCGCCAATGCAGGCCTCAACGGCACAGCCGATCAGGCGATCGAAACAACGTGTAGCGAACTCGACGCACTCGGACTTCGACTGATGTGGGATATTTCGGCGATTGGAAGCTCTATTTTGCGCATCGCCGAACTCCTCGGGAAACAGATCGGCATCAGTGGATCGCAATGGATCACGCTGAAGGCTATTGAGGCTCTCGGCAACGGCGAAGGCGTCGCCATAAAAGACGTTGCTGCTTTATTGAACGTCGACAGATCCTTCCTATCCGCACAGTCGAAGATACTGGAAAAGCGAGGCCTCATCCACCGCCACAATGCCAAGGCAGCCGATCGGAGACTTGTTCTTCTGTCCCTGACTGAGGGTGCGATCAACAGCCTGAAAGACGTCCGACCGTCGCACAATGCCCTCGAAACAAATCTGAGAGGCGAATTCGACAATGACATGTTGAAGGCACTCGTGAGTGGATTGCTGACAGTACGGCTCAGGCTGGAACGGGCGGTGCTGCTCGTCGCGGCGGGTAGATGATCGCCCCGCCGATGCTGTTTTCGCGAAGCGCTTTGCGAGAAAACCGCATGTCAGAATCATACGTATTTTCTCCTCGTTCTTCTGCAACAACGTCCGTCAATCCACGTGCTAGTTCTTGAATTAGCCGTCGGCGAGCGCGTCGGCGTGGAACGCATTTCCCCCCATAGAATTCAACCACCATACTCGAAACAGAACGAAAGGACACCATGCGCAAACTCACCGTAGCAATCGCAGTCGTGGCAACATTTGGAGCCACTGCGTCGACGTTCATCTCGCGCGCGCAAGCTCAGCACGCAGTCGTTCGCCCAGCCCCTTCCCATGGCGACTGGCAGCGCGGCCATCGCGCAAACCGCCCCTGGATCGTCAACCGAGGTCACGGGATAAATCGGTTCGACATGGGCCGCCGGCACGGCCGTGTGATGGGCCCAAGGCCCGGCATGCACGGCCGCCGCCACTGAGGCCGACCTCATCCACCGCGTCGCGCCGACGTCAAGGTGCTTCGCTCGGGATCTTGCCGATGGGGAGTGAACGCCCCATCGGGATAGCGCGCGATCAAAAGTAGGATCGCCGTCGCCTAGTTCTTCACTCTCGGGGGCCGGCTGTTCGTGGGCGGCCACTCGTTCGAACTGACTTACGTAGAGGAACACGCCAATGACTTCGTTGATGGGTGCAACGATACTTTCCGCTACTATTGCCTGGAGCGGGCTTCTCAGCACAGGCGCATTCGCATCTCCCCATTTGGCGCTACACTCATCGAACCGGGCGTCGAGCACGGATCTAAGCGCAAGCGGCCGTCATCATTGGCACCGCCACGGCCCGCATTACTACGGTCACCCGGGCAGACACGGGCATCCACACCGGCAACAATATATTCCTCCAACTGCATACTACAGCCAGGACTTTCCACCTCGCTACTATGCCAATCCCTACTATGCACCGTCGTTAGGGTTCGTCGGAGGAGCCGGCCACAGTCATCTCGGCTACCATGGCAGCTTCTTTGGGCACGACACTGGGCATTACGGTTACTTCGGTCACGGCAATGGCTTAGGGATCCACCATTGACGCAACGTCGGGACAGGGTGAGGCCAACTGGCCACTCCCTGTTTTCACTAACCACCAACCAACAGTCCGCAGCCCTCCCTGTCGTGCCTCAAATTTCAATGGGCGGAGATCGCCCGCTTCTCTCAAGTTCCCAGCAAGCCGTCCACCTTCCCGACCGACGCTCAAGCAGAAGAAAGTTGCGCTGCGACGTATAGATTGAAATCCTGCCCGGGAGAGGGCACAGCCGGATCTCGTGTCCCGGCAACGGGGTTTCGCCAAAACGGGCCAACAAATCGAGCGCTAAGGCATAGAAGATCGTAGGTGCCGGATGCGATATTCCAGAGGCGACGAGTTGATGAATTGGCGTCGGGCTGACATCCAAGATTGCGCGTGTGGCAAGATGAATTTCGCCGGACAACACAGTTACAGGAGTTCTAGGATCGGCATGAACTTTGGCGACACTTTCGAGCAGCCGGCGCCATTCGGCTCGATGGGCGCGACTCTGCCATTGGTCCCGCAGATCGTCCTCATACTTGTGCATATCCGGTAAAAGATGCAGAAGGGCTTCGATCCAGGACAAGCGGGGGCCGAGCGCGGGAACGCTGGAAATGAGAAGTACGCGGCCCTCGTCGACTGCCGATAGGGCAGTCGTCAATGCCCGCCATCCCCTGTCTGCCATCACCCGATCCCACCGACGCTCCGATCGCAGATCCGGGGCGATCAGATGGAGGCCCGGCAGCTTCACGTGCCACGTCAGGTTGGATGCGCTTGGGTCGACGACGATCTCCGGTAATTCATCCGGCGCTGCCCCGAACTGGAAAACTAGGAAGCTCTCACGCGCGACTTCGAATAGCAGGCGGCCAACAGGCGCATCCAGCTTGCCCGCGGGCATAGACCCCCATCCATCGCAGATGTCGTGGTCGTCCCACATGGCGACAGATGGGACGCGTCCCATCAACCACGAGCTTTCGGCAGCACCCAACACTCCGATATAGCAATCCATAAAAGCGCGCCTCAACGTCGCTCGCAACTCATCACGCTCTGCTTCGCTCGGACAATACGACCGCCTCCCACCCTCGTTCGCCCACCTGCGCAAAAGCGGGTGCCTATCGAGGAGTTCGTCCGCATAGATCTGATCACCGCCATGAATTAGTAGCTGAAACGGATCTTCTTCGTGCTGACACGCAAGCCTACGCCACATCGCGTTCCGTTCACCCAGATCCCTTTTGTGATCTCCGGATTCTTGTCCATTACAGGACACGAACGCAATTCTGAGGTCGCTGCCGAGGGCGGTGTTCACGTAGACTCGCTGACCATCCAGTTCGTACGACGCGTCAGCGCACGTCTCTAAGCTGAACTTGTATCGGACGACCCGTTTTCCCTCGCACTCGTAGATTGTCGATGGGATAGCACGGCCCTCGTCCGTTATCAGGACGGGCGCTATATCGCGCTCAGTAATAACGATGGCCGACAGTTGGATACGTTCGTCACATTGTCCTCTAAGGTAGAGCAATGGCCCAATTTCCACACGGCGGGGGGCATCATGAAGGTGCGTCCGTGGGTCGACATCACTGTTCGAGCCGCTGGAAGCTTTCGAGGGACAAAGTCGCATGCATCCCCCATAGCAATCGTTGGAGCTCCGCGCCAGACCGATTGAGCGTAATTCAACCCATCCGCCGCTTCTCCGATGAGGCGGCAGCGTCGCTAACTCCACGCCGACAGTTAACGGAGAAAGTATTACTCCATGCTATCGTCATTCTTGCAACATCGCCGGCGTGGACAGCCGCACCTGGCTGGGATTTCCGGTGTGCCGTCGGAGAAGATCGCGCGACCCATGTCCATATCCGATTGCCGTGGCCTTGCCGTCGGGTTTCGATGCTAGTGTGGATACGCAGGACCGTCGCCGGACGATGTGGTGTTGTTGCCCACCATGGCGCACGGCAGCTGCACCCGCCGGCCTCGCGCGTGCCGAGCACCGCAAGCCCCGCGTCGCCGACGGATCATCTATCCGCTTTGGGTGCAATTTCTGCGGGCGCTTCAGTCTGATGCGCCCCTTTCTTAAGAGGGGTCGAGAAGCGCAAGGTAGCAAATGTCGCGACACTTAGAATTGCCGCAATATCATAGAGCCCGTATCCTACTGCCGCCCCCATCGCACCAGTCGCCCATAGTCCGGCAGCAGTCGAAGTTCCAGATGCTTGACGGCTCGTCTTCAAGATTGCACCACCACCTATGAAACCAACGCCAGTAATAAGTCCTTCTATGATTCTGGCTTGCGCTGCCGACGTATCCCCCAACACGCGGATGGCAATAAGCACGAAACTGCACGCGCCAATTGCGACTAAGGGAAAGGTTCTTATCCCGGCGCTACGCGCGGTGTGCTCGCGCTCCCACCCGATCGGAAGCGCCAACAGATAGGCAATGGTCAGGTCGACTAAGTGCGAGGCGATCTCCCAGTAACTAAATGCACTCATTCTCATCTATCGTTGTCTCCGCTCGCCACTCGACTTGCATTCACCGTCCCGCCCACGCAGCCCGAGCGCGGCGAATAACCCAGTATCCTGGGGGTGCACATCTAATATGGTCACGTCCAACGATCCGTCCCGTTCACGGAGCAGCCTTGCCGCACGAGGGACAGAATTTTGCTTCGGCGGCAAGCTTTGAACCGCAATCGACACAGTTCCTTTCGGCGGTGCCGAGACGCTGTCCGCATTGGGCGCAAAACCTGCTGTTAGGCAGATTGTCAGAACGGCAGGTAGGACAAACCAATACCCGTTGGGGTGCAAATTCGCGGTTATTTTCATATTCTTCTGGCGGATCGTAGTATCTGCCATGGCTGCGCCCTCCCCGTCCGCGCCCGTGGCCGGCTCCAACGTTGCGCATCAGCCGTTCGAAGAAATCTGATCCCATCTCAAGCTCCATCCAAGTTGGTTACTTTGTACGCTCAGGTTGCCTGAGCACAACGGCGGTCGTTCTTTAGGTCATTGCCGGCGCCGACGAGTTGTCAGAACCGCTGCTCAATTTCTGCTCGGTCGTGGGGTGTCCCCTCGATCTGAATTGTTACGTGCGTTAGTCCGAAGAATGTCGACATGGCCGCTTGCGCGGCGGCAAGGATAGTGTCTCTCGCTCCCGAGTCATCCACCACAAGGTGACAACTCATCGCGTCGAAGCCCGAAGTGACGGACCAGACATGCAAGTCCTTGACGACGACAGTGCCGGGAACCAAAAGCAAAGTCTGCTCAAGAAGCTTCATGTCTACTTGGGGCGGCGTCCCTTCCATCAGGATATGGACTGCTTGGGTCATCAGCGTCCAAGTACGCGGAACGATGAAGAGCCCGATTCCGGCGCCGATGATGGGGTCAATGGGTTTCCAGCCGGTCAGCAATACCACCACAGCCGCTGCAACGACGCCGAGTGAACCAAGAAGGTCTGCGAGCACCTCAAAGTAGGCGCCTTTAACGTTCAAGCTTTCTTTCGAGCCGCCGGCCAGCAGCCTCATGCTGATGAAGTTGACCACAAGCCCGGCAAAGGCGACCAACAACATCGGACCACCGATGATATCAGGCGGGGATTTAAACCTTTGGTAGGCCTCGTAAAGGATGTACACCGTGAGTAGGAGAAGTACGACAGCGTTGGTTAGTGCGGACAGCACTTCCAGTCGAACATAGCCAAATGTGTTCTTCGGCGTTCTCGCTCGCTCAGCGAATTGGATCGCAATCAGCGCGAGCGCCAAGCCACCTGCGTCCGTGAGCATGTGCGCTGCATCGGCCAACAGCGCGAGGCTGCCGGTCCATAGTCCGCCGATCACCTCCAGAATCATGAAACTGCTGGTAAGGCCGAATGCGACGATAAGTTTACCCTTATGGCGGGAGGCCGCTGTCCCCGCTGCAATCGAATCCTTTGGTTGTTTGTCGCCTGTCATAAGTACTCCAGAAAGGACGAATTTTGTTCTCTTAAGATGGGCAAGATCGGCGTGTCGGATCCTGGAAGCGCTCGGCTCCCTGTTGAATGCGCGATTATCCTGAATTCACCGAGCCGCTCCCCAGCGATCCGTAGATCGTGGCCGTCAGACCAGATTCGGCGATTCACACGACCGCTCCCGGCGCGGTTAGAGGGCGACCGGTTGCCTTAATCCGCTAGGCGTGTAACTGCATGGCCTCGACGACCCCAGACACAGCCGCTCGCATGGCGCCTGATATTCTAACGTGGACGCTGCCCAATCAAAGGCGCAACCCAGCGAGAAGACGCCAAGTGGTCAGACGGTAGACTTGGGAGGCGGAGGATCAATCCCTCGTGCCGGGCAGGTCAGAGGGATCGCAACCAAGGCAAACGCATCATCCTTGATCGCGACTGGGGCCGAGGTAGCGACCAATGTTGCTGGGACAGCCTGAGAAAAACACCCATGGCAATGTCCGACCGCCATCCCTAGATCAGGGAAGCCAATCTTATCGGACGGGACAGACTGGTAGGCGACTTTGGAAGAAGCATCGAATGCACCAAAATCGCGGTCGTGAAAAGAGTGAAGGAAAGACGAGAACATGTATGCCGCCAGGACGACAATCGTGGCGACTCCGCGTAGCGAAAGCGGACGACGGCTGCAGCCCGGGATCGTATGGTAAGGTGTCAAGCGGCGTCTCTCGATCTGCCTCCACCCTAGCACGACACCTATTATGCAGTCGACCACATTGTTGCGCGATGCTCTCTACGTCCGGAAGAGCATCGCTGTCTAAGATGGCCTTCATAGAACGGCGCGCGGCCTTGATCGGCATCCGCCGCATCAGCCAACCTAGCGTTTCTGGCAGAGTAGACCTGAGCGGCAGGCCCCGAAAAGAGCCGCTCTTGGTTGAGCGCCTATCCAAATGCTTTCGCTTCCCTTTTGACGCGACGGGTCCTGCCGGCCCCCGCGCGCGGCTGAGAGAGCTTCGAGATTGCGTTTTTGAGCCCGACCTGTCCGTACTTTCCGCCACCGGTGACGGACAAAGATGTCCGCGCAGGATAGTCAGCACGTCGATCGGCCCCTCCCGGACAGTATCGACTGCGCTACTGTCATCATGATGACGTCGGCGATGATGTCGGACGGCGGCTCACGCGGTGAGGCGAGCGCAATACGCTGCTGTTCGATCCCCTGCCGGTGTCGATTCGTTGTCGTGTCAGCGTGGTAACCGTTGACGCGCCAGCATTCGAGTCAGTCGACGACTTCTCTGTCAATCGGCTCGCAAATTCCGCCCGTATCGGCTTCCAATTTTGACCCCCTTGTTCGGCGGGTTGGGGCGGTAGCGCTCGCCTCGTCGGAGCTGAACGGGATTGCGGAGACGAGGCGAGCGCGGGTAGCTTGATCGTCGTCTCGGTTTTTGAAGCCCCAACTGTCGTTACCGGTCTCCACGATATCGCAGTGAGGGGTAACCGGTCGAGCAATGCAGTTGTCATCTTGGCGTCGCCGAACACGCTGGGCCACTCGCCGAACGCCAGGTTTGTTGTGACAATGATCGAGGTGCGCTCGTAGAGACGGCTGATCAGGTGGAACAGAAACTGACCGCCGGACTTGGCGAACGGCTAATAGCCGAGTTTGTCGAGAACAACGACGTCCATCGGGGTCAGGTGCTCTGCGATGGGGTCTAGCTGCCCGCATGTCTCCGGGTCAGGTCGGCAACGGCTCTTCCAAGAGCCAGCCCCAAACGCTCCGCCAGAGGCGGCCCGGATCGTCCTTCGACATCGCCGGTCATTACTTTGTCGAAATAGCGCCTTCGATTGGCAGAACCGTCGATGAGCGACCAGGTCTGCCCGATGCCGGCAAGCAGGTACGGAATTCCCAGGCCGAGAACGGGAGTGAACACGATGCCCCTAAGCATGTTCGTAACCGCGAGTATAGTTCGTAGGTTTGTGGTGTCGATCACGTCACGATCGCTCGTCGATGCGCCCCACAACTGGGAGAGGATACGGCGGCCGACCACAAACACCTCGTCGAAGAAGAAGGTCCCTTCAAGACCCAATTCGATGACAGCTTGCACGTCGACGCTGACCGCGACTTTCTTGACCAAGGTTCGCCGGCCGGCAGCATCGACCACTTCGATGTAGGCGTAGACGATGAGATCGTTGTCGACCTCGCACTGGCCGAATTGCGAGATGGTGCCCTTGACTGCGTACAGTCCCATGTTTGACCCTCCGAGTTGAGCGAGAAAGCGTACCGAGCCAGCCGTAAAATATCTGATAAATCACATGGCCAGTTTTGAGGGAAATCTGGACGGTCCGCGTTATGGCGCAGACCGGATTCGGACGTCGCTTCCCTCAAAGGGAGGGTATGGCCGTCAAGCTACTTGCCACGAACGTTCGCCGTCTTCGGCTGGCCAGAGGCTGGACGCAGGACCAACTCGCAGCGGCTTTGGAGGTCGAGCAGGGGATCATTTCCCTAATCGAGAACAAACGGTCGAATCCCACCCTCCTCATGCTGGAGGCGATTGCGGAGGCACTGGGGAGCGATGTAGCCGAGCTGTTCAAGACGGCGACACCGTCGCGATCGCGCGGCCGGACCGGTGGTGGCGAAAGCGATAGCACCGATCCGCGCAGCTAACCCCCGTCGTCGTTCCGCACGAAGGGCAGCGTAAACCTGAACACCGTGCCGCCATCAGCATTTTCGCCGGCCGATATCCTCCCGCCGTGACTTTCGATGATCTCACGGCAGACTGAAAGTCCGATCCCCATGCCGGCATCCTTCGTGCCGGAAAACGGACTGAAGAGACGATCCCGCGCGGAGACCGTCAGACCTGGACCGGTGTCGCTGACGCTCATCTCGATTTCCCCAACCTGGGGAAGGAGCTTCAATGTCAACAGCTTCCTAGGCGAATTGGCCATCGCCTCGACGGCATTGCGCACAAGGTTCAGCATCACCTGCTGGATCTGAATTTTGTCGACAAGCACCTCGCCACATTCGGCGAAATCCTGATCTATGCTCACCCCGCTGTGTTTGGCCGCCACGCCCGCCAAGTAAGCAGCGTCCGACTGTGAGAGTCTTTTAGGTCTGCCTCAGTGACGTTCAAAGCCAAATCCGGGCACATTAGCTACGCCTCAGCCGACGAACGGGTAATTGAACACCATAGTTCGGTGCCGAGACTGGTGTGGAACCGCGAATGAATGTCCCCTGATAAATTATTCCCTTAGCGATAGTGAAAAAGACCCCGCCGTTGCTGGCGGGGTTTTTCGTGAACACCGATGACGGACCTCGGCGGCAGCATGTTTTCCGTACCCCTCTTCGGCGTCTGGGTGGCGCAACGGCTACGGCCTGATCTCGCAAGTCTCCGTGAACTTCACGAGGTACGTGCGCGGGATCGTGTCCCCTGACGTGGTGTAGCTGGCGGCGGGTCACCGCGATGGCCGGGTGGGTCCGGGCCGGTCAGCTGGCAAAGGCCGGGAGGCTGACGGCGGGATCATCGCCGATCGGGGCGATGGTTTCCAGCGTCATGTAGCGGGCGCGCTGCACCGCATTCGTCGTTTTGTTCGAGCAGGATCGCGCCGACCAGGCGGATGATGGCGTCCTCGTTGGGAAAGATGCCGACCACCTCGGTGCGCCGCTTGATCTCGCCGTTGAGGCGCTAGATCGGGTTGGTGGAAAGCAGCTTGGTGCGATGCGCCGGCGGGAAGCTCATATAGGCCAGCACGTCGGTCTCGGCGTCGTCGAGGAACGCCGCGAGCTTCGGCAGTTTTGGGCGCAGTTGATCGGCGACGCGACGCCATTGCGCCCGCGCGGCCTCGGCATCGTCCTGCGCAAACCCGGTGGCGATGAACGCGGAGACGACGCGGCGTCCGCTCTTGCCGGCGTGCGCAAGGACGTCACGCATGAAGTGGACGCGGCAGCGCTGCCGGGTGGCGATGAAGACCTTGCTGGCCGCGGCCTTGAGGCCTTCATGGGCGTCGGTAATAACCAGCTTGACGCCGCGCCGGCCGCGGCGGACGAGCTTGCGCAGGAACGCGGTCCAGAACGTCTCGGCTTCCGAGGGGCCGATGTCTAGCCCGAGAATTTCACGGCGCCCGTCGCTGTTGACGCCGACGGCCACGATCACCGCGACCGAAACGATGCGGCCGGCCTGACGGGAGCGCGCTCGCGAGCGGCTCCGCTACCGTCCAGCTACGCCACGAAAATTGACACGATCGCGCGCGGCTAATATCGCGGCGTCCGACACGACCATCTCAAGAGACGCCTCTGTCCGGATCGACGAAGCGAAGGACTCGGCAAGGAGCATCGGTGGGTCGAAAGTCAGCGGCATCCTCGACGTGCGCGCAAAATCTTCCCAATTTCGCAGTTCGGCGAATGTGGCGGAAGATTGGCACAATTCGGAGACCCGGCGCACCGTCTAAGCGCACCGATGCCGTAACGATTAGGCGAATTGTCACGCTACGCCGATATCAAGCGACATGTCGATAGCGTGGAGCGCGCGATGGGAATCCTCATCTGATCTCGTCCACAGCAAACCACTCGTACCGTCGGCTGCGGCTGCCAGCTCCGCAATCATTTTCTTGTACGATACCACGATATCTATGTCGGCGGTAATGTACCCGAACGGAAACGGGTAGTCCGAACCTACATCTGGAGAATGAATTATGACGGCGACCCAACTTCCTGGTTTAAAGAGAACTTCAAGAGAAAGAGGAAGTTGCTGCGCTGGTACGGCCAGGCAGCGGTCGAACAATGGCTGTAAGGCTCCCGATTGACCATAACGCTTGATCCATCGCCTGTTATCGCTTTCCCCGCTTGACCTCGCGAGAAGAACTGTCCCGTCGTTTGTCTGGTTCGTTTTGGACAAATCCCGTGCCAAACCCACGAAGGATGGACTGCGTCCCCAAGAATTAGTCCCGGGGGGGAGCCAGAACACAGGCGTGCGGACAGTATTGGCCGAGGTATCGCCAGCAGACTTTGTCCAGTCCAAAACACCAGCCCGAACGTTCTCCGAAGCCACAGAGCCAACCAAACGCAAACCTGGTGCGCCTGCTCCACTTAACGCCCGGTTCGCTGGCTGCACCGCATCACAAATCCATTGTCGTCTATCGAGCGAAGACCTGGCACCTCCTCGGCGGAGGACGCCACCATCCATTTCATCGATTAAATCAAAGGCCAACTGGTGGTCTGGTGGCGCCACAACCGACTTCATTTGATCGCTAATCGCTGCGATCAACGGGCCTCTCGATCCCTGTCTGCCCTTGTTTGATAGCTCCGAAAAGTCAGGAAACACGCCCGCTCCTTCCGTCGGTCTCCAACGAATGGGGATCTGAATGACGGCGGTAGCGGGAGCAACAGGCTGCACATCCTCTATCGAATTGAGGCGGGCTTCTTCATCCAGCCAACGCTTCCGGGACTGTGTCTGGCGCCACTCCTGAAAGTGGAAGTCGAATGCGTCCGCCGCCGCACTGCTGGCAGTCGCAGCCTTCTCGCGATCCGGCAGCCTGAGTTCTTCTACCAGTTTTGCCTCGCGCTTGTCGAGCGATGCTTCGTCGATGGGCGTTAGCGCGGCAAGTTCAAACGTCACTGTGGGGGTGATCTGCTCGATCTCAAACAGATCGAGCTTGTCGGACAACGGCGACAACGACTTCAGTCCACGAGCAGATAGAAATAGCTGACCGCCCCGTTCCTCCACAAGCCCGGTGCCAAGCACGTCTTGCAGTAGGACCTTTGACTCCGGGCCCTCGAAATCGAAGAAACCGAGCAGATCGTCTAACCTAATCCCAGGGACGAGATGAACCAAGCGCGTCGCATATTCCGTTGCGAGCGGGATCGAAGTGCGCCTCATAACGAGCGCCGCGATCCTGAATTTCTGACAACGGACTGCGAAAGCCGCGACATCGATATCAATCTGTTCCGCCAAGCCGGTCATTGCAACACACCCGCACTTGGAAGCACTCTCCCGCCTGCTTTGAGGTGCTTAATGACTGGAGCAAGCGCATTTCCATTTCTTTCGAACATGCCCGTGCTTCCGACGATGATAAGACGCTCCATGGCTCGAGACAGTGCAACATTGATGCGGTTAGCCGCGCGCACGAAACCCATATTCCTCTCCGGATTACTTCTTACAAGAGACAGGATCACAATTCGATTCTCCTTGCCTTGGTAACTATCGACCGTCCCGACCTTAACCAGCTTCTGGAAGTCAGGTGACAAATCCGACGTAATCAACATTTCTTCTATCATACCGACCTGAGGAGCATACATGCAGATCACGCCAACGAGCGGCTCCTCTTCCCGAAGATCGACGAGCGCCTCATCAACGAAACCCTTCGTTCCGGCGATCACTTTCAGAAGTGAAATGACTACGGCAGCTTCCGTCCTATTGACGAAACTGCTTCCGGCCTCTCTCTCTCGTCTGGAATGTTTCGAGTGACCTGTATCAATCCATACCATTTCGTCGTCGAGCGGCCGCGGCAGATACTCGTAATACTTCGGCGCGCCACCCCGCTCGGTTTCTAGCTCCTGGCCTGGGTAAAACGTCTCAGCAACAAGCTTTCCGATTTTCGGCGCCATTCGATACTGGCTTGTCAGCGTTCGAGCGACAGCCTTCCCGTAGGCTGAATGGAAAGCTCGTTCGAAGTCGCTGCGGTTCAGCTCCCTCTTGGAGCGGATATTCAGCCTTTCCCCGAGAGCGGCGATCAGCTCATGACCATAAAGGGGCGGCAATTGCTTGTGGTCGCCAACCAGAATTACTCGTCGGCCAGACTGCATTCCAACCGCAAGTTCGCCTGGGGTACAGCGTGCGGCCTCGTCGATGATCACAAGATCGTACACATTCCGATCGACTTGGATACCGTATCGCCCAATACCCACACATGTGCCGCTGATCAGATTGCGGCTCCTTGCAATGAGCTCTTCCAAACTCCGCCCTCGCATTCCAAGCGTTGCTCCCCACTCCAGTGCTAACCCGTGGACGCGCAGGAGTCTGCGCCGTGCATCGACGTCATGGACGGAATACTGGTCAGCCAACGTATCCCGGATTTCCTCAAGCGCGCTTCTTGGATCCAATTCAGGTGAGACGCCGTGCTCTTCCACAGCGTCTGCCCACGCGAGGTTCAGGCCCTCCAGGCGTTCATGCGCCGCCGCAACGGTGTCCTGATCCCGCGACGTCGCAATATCCTGTTCGCAAAACTCGATCTGCTTAAGTAGCGAGCCGAGTGAATTCTCGATCTCGACAGCAGCGTAAATGTAGTCCCTTTCCAAACCCAACCGACTTAGCGGAGCGAGAACACGCTCCTTCACCGCAGCTCTAAACAATTCTCGGTATCGATCCTGGATCGCGAAGGCGTGATAATTGTGGAGGATCGGCGAAATCTTCGAGTGCTGCCCCACGCGCAGCATCTCGATGTTGCCGCCGTGCTTGGCAGCCGTCTGGAGGATTTTCTCGGAGGCCGCGTTAACAGCTTCGTGGGATTGTGAAAGAACCAGCACATTTTTCAGCCGGAGTTCAGTCAACGCATAGTGCACGAATGCAGCAATGAACGTCGTCTTGCCTGTACCCGGCGGGCCCTGAAGGAGCCCAAGCGGTCCATAACGCCACAAATGTTTGAACGCGTCGTTTTGCGCTGGATTCAGTCCATAACGCGATAGGATCGCGTCGTCGATTTCGGGCCCGAACGTCTGAGGCGCAAGATCGACAGCCGGATCGAAAAATCCAATAAGATTAGGGATCTGCGATTTTCGATCCAGAATGCGACCCACTGCCCGAGACCGCCGCTGGAAGCTGACAAGGTCGTCCGGGATCTTTAACACTGCCCCTTTATTCAACCCGCGCACGTTACGTACATTCCGGACGACGACCGTGGTCCCCCGCGATCTCTCCGTATCTAGATCGCCGAGCTTATACCCGTTCCATTGTATACTGATCGACTGGCCATCTCCGGACTCAAATTCCGGCAGGTTATCTTCCGCTATAAGGTGCAGAGTCCTTTCATCGCGGTCATAACTCGGCTCCTGCGCAAGCGTGAACTCCGGGCTGATTTCATCTTCTGCCAGAATAGTCCCGTTCCAGAAATCCTCGACTGGAAACTTCTGTGTGGCAGGTTTTGTGGTCGGTGCGGCAGGATCTGGGGCATCGGTGACCTTCGGCGCAGCCTCCGACTTTGCGATTACAGGCTCTGAACCGAGATGGGACGCGACTAATTCGGGCAGATGGTCGAGTCCGACAAATCTCCTTGATCTGCTTCGCACGATCTTGAGCGACCCCTCAAAGGACAGGAGCCGGTGTCGTTGAGCCCACGCCGCCTGCCCCATATCGATTCTGTTCGCGATCGCTTTTACCGGCTTGGCATCTTTCGGATCAAAATCGATCGTAACGCGTTGATCGAACCCGAACACTTCGATCGAGTCAGGCGCCCTCTTCGACTTGACAATGTGGAATACGCCATTGTCTGACAGCATTGCGCCTTCGAACGTTGTGCGGGGAGTCTCGATCTCGATATCGAGTTTGATCTTGGTTGGTGCCACTCGGCGAAATACGACTGCATCCTTCAGGGCCTTGAGCGTGAGCCACGGTGCGGCCCCTTCGGCGCATTTGCCGGCACCCAATCGAAGCAGAGCTTTCGTCTCTGCGTCCGTGCAGGCTTCTGCAAGCTCCAACGCAATTTGACCGACGGCATATCGGTCTCGACTCCTCAAATCATTGTCCTCGGCGGGACAATAAGCAGGGGTGCTGCGTCCGATGTCATCCGCAGAAAAATCGACTACATCAACTAGTACAGGTCGGGGGATGTCCCCATCGAAGCAGACAAGGATATTCTCCGGCGAGATGTCGCCGTGATTCAGTTCAAGCTTATGAAGCTCGTCGACGGCGTCGATCAGCCCGACAACGAAGCGACGCAAGCCTTCAGGTGTCCAGGTCGAGACGTCACAAGCGGATAGCTTTTCCCCATCAACCCAATCTTGAATAAGCAGAAGACCGTCGGTGCAAAGACACGCAACACTTATTCGCGGAAGCCATTTGGCGTCGATCCGTCGTAACGCATCGGCTTTGCCGAAGAACTCGATCAGTCGCGCGGCCGATTTTCTGCGCTCACCGAGAATTCGTTCTGGCCAACTCTTGACGAAGTGGCTCTCATTATCCTTCAAAGATTTGTAGATGCGATAAGGTTTCTTACTTATCCAGTCCGAAGGCTCATAGTCTGATATAGGATCGATATCACGCCGATAGGCATCCAACTGCCGTTCTAGCGATGCCTTTTCAGTTTTCCGAAGCAGCTCAGCGAACGCGTCAGCCGCATCGACGCCACTCTCATAGCGCTCGTTTGCGTTGATCTTTAAACAACGCTCAAACCATCCCTGAAATGCATCGGGTAAGCCAACGTCCTCAAGGTCGCGAGAGCTCCAGACCGGCACACCGTCTATCTCCTCCAGTCGGGCTCCTACCAGAAGATTCCATACAACCGCTCCTGCAAGGAACACATCCTGTTGGAACGGAGTTCCCTTTTGGCTTTCGCCAACGTCCTCCGGGACTCGATAACCACCCGCCAGCAGCTTTGAACGGGCGCCCCCGATGGACTTTCGTTCTGGAAAATGAGCGGCCCCGAAACTCGACAGCACCACTTTGCTGCGTCGCTCATCGATCCAGATGGAATGCCGATCCAAATCCCGGTGAGCGACCCGGATACGATGCAAACTCGCAATGCGATCCAAAAAAAGCCTGGCCAGCTCAGTCCGTCGTTCAAATGTGAGATCGTTTAGTACGCTATGGTAACGGCTGAGGCGCTCTAAATCGGGCAGGCAATCGAAGATTTCAGAGTATCTCAGCGTGTATTCGGAATCGAAATGGAGAGAGCGGAGAACATAGTTCTCATAGAGGGCTGGATCTTGAACCCGAATATGCCCCAGAACCGCTCTCTCCCGCTCAGCGATCGGGCGACGCGCTTCTTCAACGATAAATTCGCCATCGACACTAAAGTCCCACAGCCGAAGAAGGCCCGTGTAGTTCGGATCTTCGGATTGATGGCAGGAAAACTCTTCAAAAAGAGGATGCTTGAAAGCCGGATCACCAACTGGCATGAAGCCATGAAAACGCGTCTTCCGGGGCTCAAAGAGTTTTCCGTTGCTGAAGAACTTTTGGAGAGCGTTTCCACATTGCCCCGAGCAGAGCGAGTTGGACTCAGAGTACTTGGTTGGACCGGTGAAGAGGTTCCGAAAATTCTGTTCACGCGTAATCTTCAGGAAATCAGAAAGCTTGAGCGTTCGATCACGTTCGACCTGATCGAGACCGCTAGGATCGCATTGCGGATGTGTGAGGACGACAAGGCTTTCGACAGGCGGCACTGCGGGAAAATGGTGGATCTCCGACCTTATCAACGACGCGAGCACTTTGGCATTGTCGCGGATTTTATGAGCTGGTGACGCACCGATAATGTCTGCGTCGCGGTGCCAGATGCCTCCTCGATTCTCGATGCGCCCACGAATATGCTTGAGGTCAACGAGAATGATGCGATCTGGTGTGACGATCACAATATCGATTTCGCGGTCCTGGCCCCGCCGCTGCGGTTGGCGCATGACGAAATTCGCGTAGCCCTTCCAATGCTTTGGAAAGGTTGCGCGAATGTCCTCAAGCCCTGCCATTTCCGTTGGCTGGGGGCCCTGCGGAAGAAAGAATTTGATTTCCATTTCTGCCTCAGATTCGCGCCGCAATCTTACCGTATGGAACCAGGAAAGCGCGAGCTAAGGTTGAAGATAGTCCCGTTGCTGGCTCGCGAATGAACCCGAGCGTAGACCGGTCGCATTTACGGTTGTTGACATCTGCCACGAAGTGTACCCGCTGGCTGGCACCCCATCGCCCAGGTGGCGGGGAATTTTGGGGTACTAAGGCCTCTGCCCCCTCAAATCGGGGAGATGTGAATGCAGCACAATATGCGATCGTCCCAGTCGACTTCCTTCAAATGGACGCCTCTCCTTTTTCCGAGAGCTATAATGCGCTCCGATGCCGTCGGGCACGGCTTCGGAGCGCTTAGGTACATGCCACGAGCCGCGCCGAAACTCGTACGGCCGCGATAACCGACCAGCACTTCCGGACCGAACATTAGGTCTAGATTGTTATTTGCTGCCTCAGTACTCCAAGATCAGCATCGGCAAGGTTGCCGACTGCATCTAAAATAAATACACCTGATTGGAAAAGCGGAAGTATTACGTCCAAGTCGAGGTCGCGTTCGTCAACACAGCCTTGGCCATAGTTGGCACCGTCCTGATCAGTGAGGCATTTTGATCAGCCCACTGCTTACGTGCGAGCCATTCCGGGACAGATTCGCGAAACCTTCCGTCACCGATGTTCTTGACGAACTCGGCGACATCCATCGGGTCGATCTTCTCCATTGTGACGAGCTTCTCAAGGATCGGGGCTACTTCCTCGCCCTTCGTGTTCGGCAGGATCAGGCCGAGATCGTGGACCTCGCATTCGAGCCCTGCCATCGACAGCACCGCACCGAACACGGCCGTCGCCTGCGTACCGCGCCGGAGGAGCAGATGCAGGTCGGCTTCCTCCTGCACCAGGATGATTGCATCGAGATTCCAATCGCGGAAGGTCTCCCGGCCCTCCGACAGAAGGTCCCTCCCGCTCTGGTCGAGATAGGGCGGCACGTCACCACCTTCGTAGGCGGCCCTCATCTCCGCGATCAGCCGGTCATGTGCCGGTTCGATCGTGCTTCGCTCGAACCGAGGGACAACGCCTCCATGGTGGGCAGCCACCAGGAGGGTCTGGGTCTTCTCCTCGATTTCTCGCACGATTTACCTCTGGCCGGCGAATACGACCAGGCTGCCGATGTTCACGGGGTACGAGATCGGCAAAGTACCCAAGGTGGCGGCCACCGTCATCATGATCGCGTTGGCGACGACGTAGGCTGGCGGCTCGCGCGACGCGGCAAGGCGGGCGCGATACGCCGCCGTCCGATCCCGTCCCGGTGTCGATTTCGTCGTCATGGTGGAGACTGTCACCAGTGACGCGTCATCAAACGATCCGGTCGACGTCGATACTAATAGCACACATGGAAACGCCCATCGCGGTGGGGCTCTCCTTGCGGAACCGCGATGGGCGTTGTGCCGGAGATCGCCAAACCCCTTGACAAGTCAGAGATTCGGCGATCGTTCTGAGAGCGTCAATGGCCTCGTCAAGAAAAAATCGGACTACTCTTCGACGGTCTCTTCTACGCGCGCACCGCGGCGACGCATCCGTCGTATACGTTTGACGAGCGCGACTACGTCACTCGGATCGTATCCCTTCTCCGCCATGGTCCGGAGCGCGGGTCCGACGATGAGCGCGTCGTCGCGCGTCAACCGTGAGAGCACGTCGTCCGGCGCCATCGCGATCGCGGTGACCAACGCCCTGCCGAAGGCCTCAACCGTCGGCCTGTTCTCGTTCCTGATCCGATCACGGTAAGCGGCTGTCCGGAGTGCCGTTTGAGCCCGGACCACGTCCGGATGCTGACGACCGCGGGGGCCGGTCGACCGAGGCTCCGGTGTCCGGAAGCCCAACGCCACCTTCCGGATCACCTTGATCCTCTTCATCTCGTCTTCCGTTGGATCACGCATCTGGAGACCTCCTCCTACGGTGCACGTCGACATCGACCGCATCTGTTGCGTCTTCGATCGTATCGTAATCGTCGCCGTCGCGGTGGACGATGGACTTGTAGTCCTTCGGCAGGTCCCATGACAGATGCGCATGCATCGGCCGCATCCGCGGCGGGCGCGGACGCTTTGGCTTCGTGGCGGTGGTTGCTGCGGCGTCGGTCAACGGGGTGATGTCCGGGTCAGGCGATCAAGCCGGCATCGTCACCGCAAGGACCGAGAGTGTCAAGCCGTTGATTTCACTGTGCTAAATTGCCACCATTTCAGTGGAAAAGTCGACGACTGACCAAGGCAATTCGGAGACATTTCGAGAGTCGAAATGTCGTCATCAGCCGTGACCACCGGCGCCGTCTATCCGGGAGTCCGAGCGCGATTACTAATGATGGCAACGTCGTACGCGTGAACTACGCTATTGATATCGGTTCAGTTTCTCGGATGGATGTCCGAGGATCTCGGTGACGTTTTGAGATTTTGACGTTTCGACTCTCGAAATATCAGTCGTCATCACCGCCGGCGTCGACATCGATTAACGTCTTGGCCGCGTCCCACTCTTGCTCCGGATCCTCGAAATCGGAGTCCGGCAGGGGGACGCCGAAAAGAGCGGCATGAGCCGAGTTGTATCGTGTCCAACGCTCTGCCCGCGCAAGTGCTGACGGCGCGGCGTGCCTGGCTTGGTCGAAGCCGGTCCGAATCTTCCCGACAGCGTCCATCCTCGGATTCCTGGGGTCGGCATTGAGCCAGGCGATGAGTAGCCTCTCGACGTACCGCGACCTCGAGATGCCAGCGACCCGGGCCCGGACAGTGAGGACCTGCAGGAGATCCGGATGGGCCCGCAAGATCAGCCGCCCCGAGCGGGCGTCGTCCGGGCGCGCCTGTCTCTTCGCGCGCGGGGCCGCGGCGGCCGCCACCTTCGGTTTCGAATCCTTAACCATGCAGTTCCCGAGTCCTTGAAAAACGTGGTCTCGTTGTCATACATTTCCGGTCAATGATGGCAACGTCGTACGGACAAATAGCATGTCGGACAGCGATTCGAGAAGCAAGACGGAAGAATACTGGCTGACAACCGTTGAGGAGGACCGCGCAGAGTCCGCGCCGGCGCCGGCTGATCCGGCTGATCTCGACATCCTCGAGCTCCCCACCGCGGCCATCGACGCCATGCTGTGCCCGACGGAGCGCGAGGCGGTCGACTGCGCCATCGTGCGCGCCGAGGTCGCGCTGCGCGGCCGGACGGATCGCCTGCAGGTCGACTTAGCCAAGATGCGGACGCCAAAGGCCGATGCCATCGATCGCCTGCGGTGGTCGTCCGAGTGCCGCGCGATAGCCTCTGAACTCGAAGCGATCGGCGGCGCCGCAGCTAACGAAGCCGCCCTCCTCTGGTGGATGCTGTCGTCATCGCCGCGAGACCCCGGGACGTGCGCGGTCGCTGTCGACCTGGCGAAGATCGCCCCGCGGATCCGGTGGCCGGAGAAGGCCGACGAGATCAAGGCGCGACTCAGTGTCTGGAGGCGCGCCTACGCCGGCAAGTACGTGGACGACAACCGCGACCTTTTCGCCATCGCCGAGGAAGAGATTATGAGATCGAAGAATCCGACGATGCGGAAGAACTACGGGTCAGTTCCGCTCTCGGTGCTACTCTGCGACGACGAGAAGTCTGCCGTCGCGCTGGTCGTCAAATACACGCGGAAGATCTCGGGACCACCGTACGTCGATGTTCCTGACTTCCTGGTGAGCACGCCGCCGAAGGACGGGGATCGGCGCATCTGGTGGCGCACTGAGTGCCGCCGGATGTCGTCCCGGCTATCCGAGCGCGCCGACGATGGCCTCGCCGGAGCGACCGCGCTCGCGTGGCGGATGCTCGCCGCCGACCCGGCCGATACGCGGACATTTTTGCCGGTCCTGCCGGCTCTGAGGCATCTCGCGGACCGGTGCACATGGTCGGATGACCAGAAGTCCAAGCTGACGGCGCGCCTAGCTATATGGACCCTGGCAGCCTCCGGCGAGTACGGCCGCGATCCGCGCGACATGTTCGTGATCGCCGCGCAGCAGTCCGAGTCCCTGCACGCCGACGAGGGTCATGACGATCCGGCGGTCGAAGAGCTCTGCAATCGCGCCCATGCAGCGCTGAGTCGCCGGAAAGTGCGCCTCCCGTCGTCGCCGGCCAGGCCGAGGCCGGCGCCGGATGGCCCTGCTGTCGTCGTGATGACCGAGGCGCCGGTCGAGAAGAAGCACATGCCGGACGTCTGGAAGCGCCTGGAAGGCGCCGACGTGCCGCTGGTAGTCTGCCGCGACGCTGCCGTCGTCCGGCAGGCACTGGAGGCCGAGTACCCGCACGCGCGCGCTGCCGTGGCGATGCTGACGCAGGATCTGCGGGACGGCGAGCCGGTCCGGATGCGGCCGACCCTCCTCGTTGGTCCCCCAGGCTCCGGCAAGTCGCGCCTGGTGCGCCGGATCGGGGAACTACTCGGCGTCTATGTTTACAGGCTCGACGCAACCGCCAGCGCCGACGGATTTTTCGCCGGCACCAACCGCGCATGGCACTCGTCGGCCCCCTCCGTGCCCGCGCGCGCGATCGCGGCGGCGATGCGCGCAAACCCAATCGTGATGATTGACGAGATCGAGAAGGCCGCCGAGAGCACTATGAACGGAAACCTATGGTCGGCGATGGCGCCTCTTCTGGAGCGCGAGACCTCGCGTAGCTACAGAGACTGCGGCCTCGACGCCCAGCTCGATCTCTCGCACGTCAACCATGTCGCCACCGCGAACACGACAGAGCGGTTGCCGTCGTTCCTGCGCGACCGCTTCAGGCTGATCCGCGTCCCGTCCCCCACGCTGGCGCACCTGCCGGCGTTGGCGGCGCTGGTCCTGCAGGACATCGCGCGGGACGACGACGCGCGCGCCGGGGCACCACCACTGGCGCCCGACGAGCTCGACGTGATCGGCCGGGCGTGGGCCCGGGAGAAATTCTCGATGCGCAAGCTGGCGCGCCTGGTCGAGGCGACCCTCGAGGCGCGCGACGCCTGCGCGCCGCGGCACTGACGGAGGCCGGCATGGACGAGGTGATGGCGAAGCTGCTCGACGACGATTTCGACGGCTATCTGCGCAACGTGCCGCCTTCCGAGGTCGAGATGCAGATCGCTCCGCGGATGAAAGAATGGGCCACCCTGATCACAAACGAAAACGGCCGCCAAGTCCTGAAGCTGATGGGCCGCGCCCACGGGCACCCCGAGATCGAGGACGGCGAGAACATGCGCACCGGACGGCTCGTGTGGGTGGATCCCCACATGCGGTGGGCGCGCGCGACAGACCGGCTATGGCGCCTCGACTACGCCGAAGACTCCCAGCCGACGGGGAATTGACGTAGCAATGATGGCATCGTCGTACGATCAGTAATGATGGCAACGTCGTACTAATCGGTCGCAAAAGTATCGCTTGGCACTCTCAGGAAACCGGGTGACGATTCTCGAGATCGTCAACACGGGAGAGAAGCCATGACCATCACTGAACTCATCGGCAACCACCTCAGGTCAGCAGCGCAGGCACTCAAAGACCGTAACTTCGACAACTTCTCGTTCTCGATCCGCTCTCTGGCCCTTTTCAGCGAGGCCGACAAGCTCGCGACGCAGATCGCTCACTCGGTGGCAGAAGCAAAGCTGTTCTCGGAGTGGCTTCGCCTGAATGGATCCGACTACACCAAGTATCTCGACGAGATCTCCGTTCTGTTCGGTAAGCAACGCGCGAACGGCAGACTCGCCGATGTGATCCATTACCTGAACGACGAGAAGCGCCGTGCTGCGAAGCTGAAGGAATTCGAGAGCATGGGATTCGTCTTGATGGAGCCCTCCGTCTTCGAGTTCAGAACTCAGACCGACGACACGACGGATGCAGGCGCCGCAACCAAGGTTCCTCCTGACTGGAAGATTGATCGTACGCGTTGCTGCTGACGCATGCCCTCCGCCTAATCGCTTTCGTCTTCGCCGTCGGCGCCATCGCCGCCGGCACGACGGCGCACTTCGCGGGGGCGATCTACGTCAACGTCCGGCGGCAGATCGACCAGATCGCCGCCGATGAGTGCGACAACATGCGGCGCATGGCCGACGAGATCAGCGAGTTCGATCCGGAAGCGCGCCGGGATCCGATGCCGGAGATGTGCGCCAAGCTGCCGAAGCAGGGAGGTGAGGATGACAACGATCGACGAGATCCCAGGGATGCTGCAGAAGAATGGACTCCAGGAGATCGCTGCTGAGTTCGAGTTGATGCAGCAGGTCTCCTTCGTCCTCGCCGTCGGAGCCGTGATTGCCGGCACGACGGCGCACTTCGCGGGGGCGATCTACGTCCACGTCCGGCGGCAGATCGACGCTATCGCCGTCGATGAGTGCGACAACATGCGAAAGCTCGCCGACGAGATCCGCGAGATCGATCCGGAAGAGCGCCGTAACCCGGTGCCGGAGATGTGCGCCGACATGGGCAACAGGAGCGAGTGATGGTACCAACACATGAAGCATTTCTTCTTCGTCAGAAGATCAACTACCTGCAGGCCCTGTTCGAGGGAGACTTCTCGTCGTCGTCTCCGGAGAGAGCCGCGCAAGAAGGACTGGCACGGCTCATCGCGAAAGCCGCTGGATGGAAGGCCGTCGGTTCTACCTACCAGCACGAAACGAAAGGAAGCTACCTGATCCGCGAGATGGACGGATGGAGCGACCTTTGCATGATCGAATGCCTAGCCGTAGAGGACTGGATTGAGAAGATCACTCCGCCGCCGCCGTTGCGTAACATCCTTCCGATCTTGAGAGATCGAGAGAACTATCTCAACGGCAATGGGAGCGCGTCATGACCACTGCGACCACTGTCTTTCACCTTAACGCCGCCGAGGCCGATCTCATACGCCGAGGCGCCGCGCGCAGATCGCCTCCGATGAACTCCGCCGGATCCTGCGCGATCAGTCTCCGCGGGCGCTCGCGGCCCTCGACCAGGTCATGACGCGGCCAGCGGTGTGCGATGACCGCATGTTCGAAGTGCTCGCAAGCGTCCTCGAGACCGCCACCAAGCTCGACTGGATCGACGTCGCCGGAGAGCCGGTACTCGGCGTCCGTGAATCGAGCATGTGACCGCGTCTTATCATGCGCTACTACCGGTCCCCCTCACCCAGCGCCCCATGGTCCGACAGGACGGCCGCCCACCAGGCCTCCTCGTCGGCCTCGGCGTCGCGCTTGCGCTGCTCCTCGGTCAGGCGCCGGGTCATTGCCTCGACGCGCGCCTGCTTCTCCGTCGGGAACCGCCAGCTCGCAGGTCTTCGCCCAGCCATGTCCACACCCTCCCGTTGACGATGGTACAAAACGAGAACAAAACTGATGCACCGTCAACCCGAGATCGCCGACATGCCGAAGCCAGCCGAGACCACCGATAGCCCCCAGGTCCCGTCAGAAGCTGATCTGGAGGCCCAGGCGGCCGAGCTCGAGGCAGCGGCCGGCCAGGCCATCGAGGCCTGTGGTGGCGACCCGGTGGCCGCCGTGCGGGCCCTGATTGTCGCCAATAGCCTGCTCGAGGAAGAGGCCGAACGCGTCTACGCGGCGGCAGGATCCTGGGGATATCTCCGCGGCCGGAAGCTCCCGCCGAAAACCATCTGAACGCGTGCGGGACCTAGGTGGGACCCAGCGCAAACGCGCCTCAGCGCGGCGTTCGCCTGCGCTTCGATTCGTCAATGTTTTCAGGGATTTTGATGGTGGGCGCACCAGGGCTCGAACCTGGGACCCGCTGATTAAGAGTTAATCACCGGACGGCCGATTTCAAAGACTTGGCACCGTTCGACTTGGCGGGTTTTGGCGTTTTCCGGCATCTGTCGAATGGAACTTCGCCCCGCAGGTGCCCTTCCTCAGTGGGGCGGACCGCCGCCGCTCATCCACTTTGCCAGCCAAGCGAAGCCAGCACCGGCCGCGCCGCCGCCGACGGTCCAGCCGCCGCGCATCAGCCACAGCGCGCCGATCGAGCGCTGATGCTTTTGCTCGTGCGCGTCGACCAGCGGCGCGATCCGGTCGAGCGTACTCTCGATAGTGGCGATCTTATCGATCTTCTCGTACATGGCGCGACGCCGCACCGCGGCTTCGTCCTGAGACTGAATGATGTGAGCGCACTGCGCCTGCAATACGCCGACCTGGTTCTGCAACGTTCCGAGCGTCTGCAGAATGTCGAGTTGCAGCCGCTCGGCAAGCGTCTCTCCCGACATCGCCCTATCTCCCCGGAGGCTTGACGGCATCGAGATTAACCTTGCCCGGCCCGCCGTTCAGCACCACAGGGCCGAGCCCGAGCAGGCCGGCGATCAGCAGATAGGCCCAATCCCCGGTCGCGCCGGCGCTGGGCCAGGTTCCGCCGAATGTGTAGACCAGCGCCGAGATCCCGACCTGCAGCCACAGCAGCACGCAGAGCTGCGACAGCACCACGATCGCCCACACGATGCGGACCAACTTGGAGTTGATCAGCACCTGGCCGAACGTCGCGAAGGTCTTCGCCAGCGCGTCGGATTGCGACTTCATCACCTCCGCGAAGCACTCCATCAACGCCTGCTGAACCTTGGCGTTCAGTTCGGCGGCGCTGATCTGCTTGTTGTTGTAGGCGGTGAAGGCGTCGGCCAGCTTGCCGATCAGCAGCGGCGCGAGCGCGGTGACGAGCGACAGCATTTCAGCCTCGCACGATCGAGCGCATCCGCGCCGCGAAGGTGATGACGCCGATCGCGATCATCACCCAGCCCAGCACGCTCGGATTGGCGCCGAGCGCGTCGGCGATCTGCTGTTTCACCTGCGGATCGCCGAGCAGTGTCGCCAGAGCGTCGATCTGCGAAGTGAGGAAGCCGAGCGCCGCCAGCGCATAGGACAAAGCCACGGTCGCCGAGTTGTAGCCGAAAGCCGCGACCTTCTGCCAGAAGGTGTCGGCATTGGCGTAGAAGTTGGCGAAGCGCGGCGAGGCGCGCAGGATCGGACGGATCACCAGATAGGTGCCGACCAGAAGACCGAACAGTGCGAAGATCCACCACAGCATGAAAGCCTCCTGTCAGGCCGCCGCGTAGGCGTCGGCGCGTTGCTTGTCCACAACCGACCGGCGCCACAGCACGATGGCAACGCCGATCAGGAAAACCGCCACGACAGCGGCGGCGACCTTGCCGGACGAGCCGAGCAGCACAGGGTCGATACCCAGCACGGAAGGATCGTTCGAGGCGCCGCCAGCCGTGCCCCCAGCCGTGCCGCTCGCTGTTGCACCGGCCGCCGCCTTCTTCGATGCCGACTTCGCCTTGGCGCTTTCGCCTTGCAAAAAAGCGCCGACTGCGACCGGCGCCAGGCCGGCACCGAACTGCAGCCACATCTTGACCGCCGCCGCCTCGCCGTTGACGACGCGACGCCCCCAGCCCTTGCCGAAGGTCGACCACGTCTTGAGCGATTTCAGGAAGCTCATCCGCACGCGCCAGAATTTCTGGATCAGTGCCACTTTGTCGGGCGCTGCATTCGCGGCCGTCACCACCTCGCCGATCGACTGCACCGGCTGCCCAAGCGCCTTGGCGGACCACGGCACTACGCGGCCGACCCCGGAATTGATCCCGGCGTCCAGACAGGTGTAGTCGTAACCGGCCGGCAGCTTGTCGTAGCGGATCGGAGCGGCGTAGCGCTTGCGATAGATCTCAGCAGCCACATCCTTCGGCATGGCCCGAACATCTTCGGCGGTCGCGGACGCCTTCCAGTACAGCCGCGCGTCGCGGATAGTGATCCCCCAATTGGTCGGGCCGCCGGGGTCCTTCGGGTGGTTGGTGTAGCCGCCCTCGTCCGCGAACACCCGCGCCATCGCGCTGTCGTAGGTTGCCTGCATCGCCGTCATCCTCGCTCGCCTGTCGCGCGAGGATGCGGCCGAATGCACGACGTCAACCGGCGATCAGAGCTGTGCGTCGAGCGTGATGTGGGCGCGTATGACGTCGTTGACTGTCGGCGCCGTGTTGGCGATGCCAACCCCGTTCTGCCCGGCAAAAGCGATGATTGCCGTGCGATCCCCGCCATTCCATAGATAGCCGGCGGCGCCGGTATCCGGACTGTAGACCACCCCCGTCGGGCCGGAGCGCATCGCCGGGGTCAGCGGGAACTGCGCATAGCCGGCAACGGCTGAACCAGTCCACGACACTGAACCGGCTAAGTTCCCGGCCGTACCGGGCGCGACGTCGTAATCGTAGGTCTTAAACCAGTAGCGCTGCGCGCGCATCAGCTCCTCGGCCCAAGTTCGCCCGATGAACGGTGCGTTGGCGAGGTCGCAGGTTTCCGTGCCGGCGAGCGGCGCCGCCAATACCACGGTGAAGGTAGCGTTAGAGGTCGCCGCAAGGTTGGTCTGCGCCGAGGTCGCCATGATCTCGGCGCCCTGCCAAGCGTCGGCGGTGCCCTGCAGCGCCGATCCGGCCGCGAGCGTGATCGAGAGGTTGAGCCCGGCCGCGTTGTTGGTCAGCCACGTGCCCGAAGTGTCGCCGGGAAACGAGGTCTGGCCAGCGCCGGGCGCCCCGGCGAAGCTGACGAAGGTCCAGGTGTTCGCCGCCAGCGTGAACGTCTTGACGATCGAGCGGTTGCCCGCAGCATTCGACAGCTCGACCGCGAAGGTGCCGGAGATGCTCGATAGCAAGTACAGCGCCAGCGACAGCGGATTAGCGCCGACTGCGCCGAAACCGAGCTGCGCACAATTACGTCCCTCGATCGACTGCCGCAACTGCAGATAGTCGCCGCTCCCGAGTGAACTTTGAGTGGTGGTCACAGTGATCTGCGTGCCGCCGACAAATCCGGCGAGACCAGCCATCGCAAGCCCCTGGCCAGACACGCGCAGGCTGCCCTTAGCGCGTACTTTCCATCCGTCGGTGATGTAGGCCTCTACTCCGGCGGTCGCGCCGATATTGCCGACGACGGCGGTGCCGTTTTTCTGCGCCAGGCGATGGAATGGGTTCAGTGCCAGCACCAGCGGCGCGGCCGCCGCGATCGAGGCGCCCATGATCTTGGCGCGCAGGCCGGTCGCATCCGACGACAGCTTGGCTGGGCTGACCGCGCCGTCGGCGACGGCGGCGCCCGCGGTCGAGGCGATCAGCAGCCAGCGCGAGACACCGCTGTCGTAGCGCAGCGTCGCGCTCTGGTATTGCGACAGCGGCACGTCGGCGCCGAACGAGAAGCGGTTCGCCGCGGCCGACGACGCCGAGGCGTCTTTCAGCGTCAGCGTCGCCGCAGCCATGTTGACGATCACGATCTCGCGGCCGAGGCGCCCGCCAGCCAGGCCGGTAATGTCCAGCACTGTCGTCGGCGAGAGAAGGAAGGTCGATGCCGCTCCGCCGCCGGGCGGCGCATAGTCGTTCTGGCTCGCCGCGGGCGCGGCCGTTACCACGCCCGAGAAGGCGATGTCCTGCGGCAGATCGGTCAGCACCACATAGCTGCGCGACATCAGCACCCAGCGCGACAACGTACCGTCGTAGCGCAGCCGCACCTGCTCCATCGCCTTCAGCTTGATATCGCTGCCGAACGAGAAGCGGTTCGCCGCGCTCGACGAATCGCTTTCGTCTTTCAGCGTGATCGTGCCGGAGCCCGACAGCATCTGCAGCACCAGCAGACGGCCGTCGACCCCGGATGCGATGCCGGTGAGGTCGCGTGCTGTGTCGGCGGAGATCCGCAGCACCTGCGCGGTGTCGGCGCCGGCCGGCGCGTAGTTGTTGGTATTGGCGACGATCTGCGTCGGTGTCACCGACGATTGCAGAAACGATGTGGTGCCGGCCGGTTTCCAGGCGCTGCCGGTGTAGCGAAATAGCTTCTGATCCTCATCACTGATCACGTATTGCCCGGCGGCCGGTGCGGTGAACGCCCACGCCACGGACGGCGACGGTGCCGAACAGGTCGCGATCTTGTTGGTTTGCCCGTTCCAGGCGTCGCTGGCGCCCGTCGGGACGATGTAGCTGTCGCCGACCGACGGCGTCGCCGGCGGCGCCGTGGTGACGCGCGAGAGGATCTTCGGGCACAGGCCGAACAGCGCCAGCAGCGCCGCGTCGACCTTGGCTTTCTGCATCAGCCCGGCGGCGGTGACGTCGATCACGCTGGCGTTGTGGATGTGGGTCTGCTTCGAGAGCAGGATCGCCGGGTCGGTCCCGATATTGGCGCCGGTGCCGAGCCCGAGATCACCTGTGGTCGTGTTCATGAACGGCTCGCCGAGCGCCGGCGTGCGCGTGCCGAGCACAGCCGTGGTGTCGCGCCTGATCCTGAGAACGTGGCCGCTCATGAGAAATCCCCATAGTCGGACGGCCCGGTGCCGTCATCCGCGCTGAAATCGCCGTAGTCAGTGTTCGCCAGCGCCTGCCCCCAATTGGCAGCCGCGGTTGCGAAGGCTTGCGCGGTGCCGGCCCAGCTCTTGGCGGAAGGATGACCGGCGATCACGTCAGTCGGGCTTTCGGCCCATGCCTGCGCCGTGGCGGCGGAAGCCGTCGCGGCCGTTGCCTGCACCTGCGCGGCCGTCGCCGAGGCCGCGGCGGTTGCCAGCGCGGCGGAGGCGCCATCCATGTAGGTCTGAAACTGATCCTGTAGCCCCGTGATCTGGGCGCCGAACGACGCGGTCGCGTCCGAAATCAGCGCCTGACACGCCGCCAAGGTAGCGTTGAAGCCGCTCTGCGCCGAGGCGATCATTCCGGACAGCGTCGCAGCTGCTCCGTCGAACAGCGCCTGCAGATTGTCGATGCCGAGGTTCGCGGCAGCCCACGCCATGGTGATGAAATCGCGCGGGCCGCGCGGGGCGGCGCCGGCCACATTGAGAGCCGAACCGTAGTCGATCCGCCCGGTCTCGCCTTCGGGCAGATCGACCGTTACTGGATGGTCCCGCCTTGCTTCCGCCGAGCGCATCGCGGCGGCGTCGTGCAGGCGCGTGTGAATGCTGGGATTGAATGATTTGAGGTTCGCGAAGTCGGTGTCCTGCTGCGCGGGGGTGTGGCGCGACAGGATCACCCTGCCGGGCGCCGCCGGCATCGCCAGCGGCACAGCCGAAATCGCGCCCGTGATCGGGTCGCGCAGGATCTTGATCTGGGTGTCGCGGACGAGATCGGAGACGACGCCCGCGGCGTTGCGATAGCGCGCCGCGACGTGCAGCGCATCGTTGGCAACGAAGCCGGCAGCGAACGAGGTCTGCCCGCCGGTCCAGATCAATTCGCTGTAGCAGCGTTCGGTGTTGACGGTCATCGGCCCTGCTCCGCGGCAGACCTTACGGTCCGCCGGCCGCCGTCAACCGGCCGTCAGCGCTGGCCAATCGCGGCGGCGAAGCTGGGCGCGCGCTGCGGCGCCAGCTCGCCCTGTCGGAACCAATACTCCTGCCGATATTCTTTCATCGCCCGCGCCTCTCGGCGGGCGAAACTTTGCGCGTAGTTCGGGTCGATCGCGCGCTGGAGCTGGTCGAACAGCAGCCGGTCTGTCGCGAGCCGCGAAAACCAAAGGTTCTGCCCCGGCGTGAGGTGCCTGGCGAGTTGGATGCCTTGCCCGATCGCGCCCTCGCTGCCCTTCGCCAGCGCGGCCCCGAACCGTCCGGCGTCGTCGATAATGCCGCCGAGCGGTCCGGAGAACTTTCCGGTGATCGAGCGGTCGGCCGCGCCGGTAACGCCGCCGATCAGGTCGCCGTAGAAACCGAGCCCGCCACCCTGTGTCGATGCCTGCCACCAGAATTTCGGATTGCTCATGTCGACCGGGTCGCGCCCCTGAAGGATCTGCCGGGCCTGTACGATCGCGGCGCCGGCGAGGATGTGCGAAATGTAGAACAGCGCGTTGTTCATGGCCCGGTTGCCGGCGACGCCGTCGCGGATCGCCAGCGCGTGCATGTGGGTGGCGATCATCGTCATCGAGAAGCTTTGGAACATCGTCAGCGAGCGCGACACCTCGCCGAGGAAGGTGCCGGATCGCGAGCCCTGCGTGGTGACGCCACGCACACGAGCGTCCGGCTCCAGCACCGCCAGCGCTCTTTCCTCGAGGACGGCTTCGTACAGCTTGCGCACCGCTTCGTCCGACGTCGCCCGGCTGCTGTCGAAGAACGTCGCGCCCTTGATCTCGAACGGCGGCAGCGCCCGCAGATGATCCCATTCGGCGGCACTGATCCTTGCGCGGTCGAGCAGGCCTCGGAACGCAGGCTCCAGATCGGCGTAGCCGCGATCGGACTGCCGGGCGATGAAGCCCAGCATTTCCATCGTGAAGGCCTTCTTGACGCCTTCGGTCCAGGCCGTCAGCCCCGAGGCGCGGATGACGAAATCCGTGGTCTTGCGCATCAGCTCCGGGGTGGCGAGCTGGTCGGCGTAGCGCACCGTCGACACCGCATGATCGCTGACGGCATGGCCGGTGATCAGCAGCCGGGCGGCATCCTCCTGCATCTTCGGGTTCTCGGCGAAGATCGCTTCAACCGCGCGTTTCAGCACCGCGCCGCCGTCCATGCCGTTGTAGCGCGCCGCCAGCAGAGTGGTCAGGCTGTCGCCGATCGTCGCCGGCACCACGGCGGAGCCGAGCGAGGAAGCCGCCATCAGCGACCGCGCCGAGCCTAGCACGCTGCCCCAGAACTGATTGTCGACGCCGTTGGCGCGGCCGTTCAGCACCGCATAGGTGCGCTCGATCGCGCCCGCGCTTTCCATGCCCAGCATTCGCGCCGGCCGCAGCCCGGATTGGCCGGGCTTGCCGAGCGCTTCCCACTGCCGCGCATTCTTCGTCAGCATCGCCACGGTCGCGGCGTGCTGCGGCCCCAGCACGTCGACCAGAGCCGCTTCGCGCGCCATCGCGCCGAGGTGGCCGGACAGCGTCGATAGGATGTCCTGCCCCTGCCCGTATTTGTCCTGTAGCGCCATGAAGGCGTCGCGGCCCTCGGTGCCGGCCTGAAAGTGGAACGTCCGCATCTCCTTGGAGAACGCCGGCGCCGAGCCGGCCTCGGTGATGACGTCTCGCACCGCCTTGTCGAGCAGCGCGCCTATGCGGTCCGGGCTGGTTGCGAATTCGAGCCGCTCTTTGTCGAAGACTTTCAGCCCGCCGCGCTCGACCGCGTTCTGCAGATCGCGGCGGAATTCCTCGCCCATGCCGAAGCGGCGGACACGGTCGGCGCTCCAAAACTGCGGGAGCCGCCAGTTCTCCATCTCCTCGAAGATCTTGCCGGCGCTCTGCACGTACTTGACGCCCCAATCGGTTGCCGCCGTCCAGCCTTCGGCCGCGGCCTTGGCGACCGGATCACCGGTCGACACGCCGAACAGTTCCGACACCATGTTGCGGATGCCGGCAGTGTTCTGTTTCAACCCGGCAAACGATGATTTGTAAGCTTCCATACCGGCGTTGAACTTCGAGAACAGCATCTCGCGAAGCGCCTGCGCCCGGGTGTCGACATTACCGCCGCCCTGCCGGTAGATGTCCCGCGTCAGCACCGCCATCGCGCCGGCCGCCGGCCCGAACGGATGTTCCATTTGCAGCCGCTCGGCGTCGGTCTGGCGCTTCACCTGCAACGCAACCGCGTTCTTCTTTTGCCGGCTCTGCGCCATCATCTCGCGCGCCGCCTGCAATGCCGCCGCCGCATCGGCGCGGGCCGGCGGCATGTCGAGCGAGAATTTGCCCTGATACCGCCGCCACAACGCCTCTGCCGCCGCCGCTTGCTCCTTTGTGGCCCGCCCCTGTTTGACGATTTTGGCGAGGCAATCCTTGATGCTCATCCGATTACTCCGCTGCCATCAGCCCGGTCGCGCAGGCCTGCAATTCCTTGCCGAGCCCGTCGATCGCATCGAGCTCGTCCATCACCTGTTCGAGCGGCCGGGCGTCTAACCGATAGCTGCCGTCGTCGAGCCGCACGGCTTCGGTATAGACGGCATCCGGACGCGACACCCGGAAGCGGTCGAGATCGCGTAGCACCGCACTTTCGGTCTCCGGATCGGCGGCCAGCTTCGCGACCTCCTCGGGCGATAGGTCGCGGGCAGCGGGCGCACCGACCCGCGGCTGTTGCGGCACCGTGTCAGGTTCGAGCCGGAAGCCGGCCCGGATGTTATTCGGGTCGTAGATCGCCACTTCGGCGCCGCCAGACGCACTGTAGCCGTCGACGCCGCGACGCTTCCAAAACTCGCGGGCGTATTCAGCGCCACTCATGTCACGGCCCCACGGCTCGCGCATGCGGGCATCGGTCAGGGCGTGCTTGAGCTTTCCGAGCAAGATGCCGGCCGGCGCCATCGGGCCGGACCCGTCCGAATTCAGCCGGACCATCGTCTCCGGCGTCACGATGTTGCCGCGGACATGCCACGGCCCGAGCAATTCGCCGCCGCGACCGGGGCCATAGAATTCGGCGCCCGACTTGCTCGCGCTGAGATAGACCGCCGGCCCGAGCACGTCGTTACTCTGCGCGCTATCCCTGAATTCGGTGAACTTGCCGCGCGTGGTCCCGTGCCAGAATTCCCGCGTCGTATCGAACGCGGCATCGACGGCACCGCGCGCCGCAGCGTCAGCGGCAGGCGTAGGCGCTGGCGCACTCTTTCGCTCGTAGCGCACCGAACCATCCGGCAGATCAGCACGGATGAACTCTGCATCGAAACGGGAGCGCATCGACGGCTTCAGCGGCAGTTTCACACCGGGCTGCAACTCGATTGCGTTGATCGCACCGCTCGCAATCGCATTGACGCGATATTCCCGCCCCGTCAGATCGCCGGTGCCTGGTTTGCGATGCTCGATCGCGGAAACGAGGTTGCCCGAAAACTCGATCTTGACGCCCGAACCACCTTGACCGATCGCGATGTCCTTGTTGTCGGCTACGAAAATGTTCGACGTCCAAACGCCATCGACATAGTTTGTCGCATCTTCGGCAAACAACTTTGCCGCGGCATCCGGCGATGTTTCGTGCCAGACCGTCTTGCCGAGCAGCGGCGTCGTCTCGAAACTTGAAGGCCCGATAGAAACCCGCTCGCGGATAGCGCGCGGCGCGACCGGAAACGGAGCCGCATCCGTCGCCCCCATCGCCGCGCGTTCTTCCGGCGAAGCCTCCGCAAGCCGACGCTCCCAATAGCTCGCCGCATCTTCGCCAGCCTGCGGCATCGCATCGAACCGCTCGACGTCGGGCATGTCGGCGTGACTAAGCGGGCGATAGTCGCGCTCGGCGGCCAGCGCCAGGTCGTCGATCGTCCGCGCGCCGGACGCCGTCGCCAGATCGCCGACATGCGCTGCCGGGAAGGCGTCGCCGGCCGTCACGCGCTCGCCCTTGGCCAGCGCCGTCAGCGCTTCGCTGACAGCGTCGCGGTGTGCCGCCTCGCCTGCTACTGTCGGGAACGGGTTGCCGGCAGCGAGCTGGGCTTCCGACGTCGCGACGTTCAGATCGTCGCGCGCCTCGGTCAGCAGCGGCCGGCGGCCGGCGCCGAGCAGCTTGCCCAGCGCGCCGAAGGCGCCGCCGATCGCGCCGCCCATCGCGGCGGCGCCGGCGATCTCGCCGGGGATCTCGCGCGACGATCCGGGCACCGCCGCCTCGCGCGCCTGAAACGACGACGCCGCGTTGATCGCCTCGGTGCCGGCGGCGAGCCCGGCGAATTCGGCGGCGCGCAGCAGGATGCCCGCCTCGCCGAGCCCGAGCGGAAGCGTCGCCAGCGTCACCGGGTCGGCGATGCCGCCCCACAGCGTTCCGAGCACGGTGCCGGCGGTGCCGCCCCACGTCGTCTCGCGTTTGTCGAGCGCCTTGGCGTCGTCATGGGCGGCAGCCATCCGCCGCCGCGTCATGGTCGCAATATCGTCTTCCGACAGCGGCAGCCAGCCGCCCTCCGGGTCCTTGTCGGCGATCTCGCCGATCTTCTTGTTGAGATCGTCCAGCGTCACCGCGCCGCCTAGGCCGTACAGCGGGAGCTGCACCCCGGCGCGCGCCTTGACGTCGTCGTAATAGCTCGCCAGCGCGCGCTCCCGCGCGTTGCTCTCGGCGAGCGCGCTGTTCCATTCCGAGGCGCGGCGCCAGGCGATATCCAGCGTCTCGCCGAAACCTGCCGGCAGATCGGCCGCCAAATGCCGGGAAGCGTCGGCCAGCACCGCATCCTGCGTTCCGCCGAACAGATCGAGGCTCATGGCAGCGGCATTCCGTTGTTGAACGGATCGACCGCCGGCGGCGCGCCGCGCGCCCGGTTGCGTAGATCGAGCACGAACGGCCTGCCGGCGGCGGTCGCGGCGTATTGCGGCGCGTCGTCGTTGCGGTTCACCTGAACCAGATAGCGGCCGTCTCCGAACGCCGTCAGCTTCGCCTGGGAGCGGACGTAGTCGGCGCCGATCGGCTTGCCGCCCGTGGTGCGCGCGTCGGCCAAGTCTGCGTCGGTCAGGCCCGTCAGCGTCGCGTCGAGATCGCGCTGGCTGGCGCCGCGCCACGGCGCCAGCACCGGCGCGCCGTTGTGCGCGAGCACGCCGCCGGTGACGTCTTCGGCCGCCTGCTTAATGCGCGCCGAATTGATTGATCCGCTGGTATCGTTGGCCTGCGCGGAGAGGAACGCGTAGCGCGCGTCGATCGCGGCGCTCATCGCTGCCAGCGGGCCTTCCGGATCGGTGCGCGCGGCGCGGTTGAACGCCGCGGCCGGCAGCAGCTCGTCCTTGCGCTTCTGCCACAGCAGCTTGTTGGCGCCGCTGTCCGGCACATAGCGATCGTCCGTCTTCTGCGCCTTGATGCCTTCGAGCAGGCTGGCGCCGAGCGTCGGATCGGCGGCGTGCAGCCCGGCCGCCAGCGTCAGCACCGGCATCGCCGATTTGTTGTCGTCGCCCGCCACCTGCCCGATGAAGGCGCGGAACGCCGGCGGCGGCAGCGAGGCGCCGGCAGTGCGCAGCAGCGCCGCCTTGTCATCGGCTGAGGCCGATGCCCAGCGATTGCGGAACGCCGCTTCCTCGGCCGGCTTGAGTACCTTGAACTCGCCCTGATAGTAGGCCTGCGCGGTCTGCGCATGGGCCGACCGCGCCACCAGCGACGCCGCGAAGGCCGGGTCGTCCGCCCGCGCCTGCGGATCGACCGTCACCGGCATGCCGATCAGCTTGGCGCGCTCGGCGAGGCCGACAGGATCGTTCGAGGCCCGCTTCCCGACATCCGCCAGCGTCTCCTTGAGCACGCCGAGGCGGTCGATTTCGTCCTGCGTCACCGGGCGCGAGCGCTGGTCGGCCTCGATCCGCGCGACGGTGTCGGCGAGCTGGGCCGGCGGCATCCGGTAGCCGGCGTCACGCACCGGCGCCATCCGCTCTTGAAACTGCGTCTTGGTCAGCCATTCGGCGGCCGAGCTGTCGCCGGCCTGCGCCGCCAGCGTGTTCCGGTGCAGCGCCGAGCCGTAGGCGACCGGGTCCGGGGTCTGCCCCTGCCGGAACATTTCGCCGAAGTCGGCGGCATCGCGCGAGGACGCGGCGTCGGCCTTGTACATCTGCCGGCGCGCCGCATCTTCCTGCGCGACCGCGGCCCCGACGGCGCCGGACGCCTGGTAGCGCGCGCTCGGCGACAGGCCGGCGGCGTTCATCGGTGCGCCGAGCGTTGTGTAGAGCCGCCCGACATAGTCGCGGGTTTCCTTGTAGTCGATCACGCTGGCGAACTGCTCGGCGGTGAAATGCGGGCCGAACTTCTCGTTCGCCGCCTGCAGCCAGCGGTCGGCGTTGCCGGGGCCGGCATTGTAGGCCGCCGCCATCACCGGCACGTCGCCGGCATAGCGCCGTCCCATCTGCATCCAGTAGTCGCGGCCCAGCTCGACCGACAAGCGGCTGCCGTTCTCGGTCAGCTTCGCGGTCAGCGCCGCATCGTCGAGCGCAGCCAGATCGTCGCGGCCACGGGCGCGCAGCAGATCGCGCGCGGTGCCCGGCATGATCTGGGCGAGGCCGGCGGCGCCCTTCGGGCTGATCGAGGCCGGATCGCCCGCGGTCTCGATCGCCAGAATGCCGCGATCGAAGATCAGCGACATCTGCGCCGGGTTCTGGACTATGCCGACGGTCGCGATGGCGCCGGCGCCGTTGCCGGTCGCGGCCGATCGCGTCAGGTCGCGGGTGATCAGCCCGTCGCGCTGAGCATGGGCCTGTTCGATCAGTTGCTGACGCTGCACCGCGCCGAGCCCGGGGAATTGCTCGGGATCGGCCAGCGCCGCGGCGGCCCCGTCCGGGTTGCTCATGATCGCGCTGCGGGCGCGGACGTAGTCGATCGTCGAGGCCGCAGTCAGCTTGCGCTTGACGGCGTCGGCCTGACTGATCACGCCGGTAGCGGCGTTGCGGTCGATCTCTTCGTTGAGGTTCTTCAGATACGCTTGCTGCTCGACCGGCGAAGGCGCAATGGCGGCGAGCGTGGTATATTCGTCGGTTTTGACGTCGAGCCCGCTGCGCTGGGCATCGACCATCCGCGACAGCGACGTGCGGTCGACGGCTGATTGCGCCGTCAGGCCGACGCGGCGCATCTGAAGCTGCGTCTTGGCGCGGATCTCCGGATCGGTGATCTGTTCGAGCGCGTCGGTCTCGGCCTGCTGGCGATCCTGCGCGAAGCCGCTCGACGCATTGAGATAGTCTTGAGAGTTTTCCCATTTCTGCTGCGCGCTCTGCAGCCGCGTCAGGTAGTCGGTGTGCGCGTTGGCCGCGACAGCTTCATTCTTGGCATTCGTCAGCGCGACAGAGAATGCCACCATCGCGCCGCCGGCCTGCTGCTCGGCACGGCCGAGCCCGGCCTGCGCCTCGCCGACCCGCGACAGCGCACCCGCTTCGCTCCCCATCGCTGCGGCGAGCCGATCCGAAGACGCGGCGAGGATCTGGCCGCCGGGCTGATCCGGCAACGCCTGAAGACCCAGCGCGCGCGGCGGCGTCGCGGACGGCTCGCCCGTCGAGATATAGATCGGGACCACCATCAGTACACTCCTCCAAGCCCGCCGCCGGTGCCGCCCGAGGTGCCGTACCAGCCGCTTCCGAACGAGCCAGAGGAGAACGATCCCTTGGCGGATTGCAGCCCTTTCCAGATGCCGGTCGCCCCCGTCACCAGCTCAGACATTGCCGATATCTGTGCGGCCTCCCCTTCCAGCGCCGCAGCGCGGATCGAAAACACACCGGCCTCGCCAGCATCGATGCCCGCAGTGAGATACTGGTTCGCCCGCATCAGCGCCGTCAGCTTGGCGCTGCGCATCCCGGCTTCGTTGGCGGCGATCGACGCCGTGGTTATCATGCTGTCGGCGGCGTCTTTGTGGGCGTTGGCGCGGATTAGCCGCGCGTCGACCTCCCCCTGCGCGGCGGTGAAACCGGCGAGCAGTAGTGGCGATCCGGTCGAGACGTCGATATTGCGGGCGCCGAGCCCGGCCTTCTGTTTCGCTTCAACACGCGCCAGCTTGTCGCGGAAGTTGTTTTCGTCGAAAACGCCCTTGGCATAGATCGTATCAGTCGCGAGGCGCGACAGGTCGACCTGCCGGGCGAGTAGATCGGCATTGATGCCGGCCTGCTCCGCCCGCACCGTCTCGGCGTCCGCCGACATCGCCGCCGAGCGCATCTGCCGACCGGCGGCGAAGTCGGCCGCCTGTCCCTTTAGCTCCGCTGCCGCTACCTGCGTCTGCCGGCCCTGATAGGCGGTCGCGGCGCCGAACACCTGCGATCCGATGCCGGCAGCGCTAGCGAGTGAGGAGACGTCGCACACGGCTAATCCTCCATCACCGACAGGTCGGGCGACAGGCCGAGCAGCGTGAACGGCAGCGCGTTGTCGCAAACCAGTTCGAGTGTCGCCTCCGGCCGGATTGGAGCCCGCATGGTGACACGCTTGCCGCCACTGAACAGCGACAGCGGCGCCCCGTAGTCGAGCGAGCCGGTTTCGAAGATCGGCTCGGGCTCACCGTCGTTGCACGAAACCGTACCGCCGGCGCTGTTGAGCACGTGTACCAGCGCGTGAGACGACCGCTTCATCTGGCCCCGGCTCGATCCGGCCGACGTCTTCAGGTCCTGCGGCAGAAGCCGCGCGCGAGCTACGATCGGCAGGCCAACCACAATATCGGAGGCCTCGCGTTCCAACGTGATGCCGCCAGCCCGCACTACGCGGCTGGCCTGCTGCGCGCCGTCGGCAAATACGGTTACGGTCTGGCCTTCGAGGTGATCGAGCCCGAGCAAGCTGACCGCCGGAACCCCGCTATAGGCAACGGCGCTGTCAACGAAACGCGCGCCTTCTGCTGTCGGAATATCCTGATCTCGCGGGTCGAAGAAATCGGCCAGGCGCTCGATGTAGCGCCGCGTCCGGCCGTTGATCGTCCGTCGGACGCTCAGATAAACGTCGCTCCTGGCCTCGTCCGAGGTCGGCACAGACATCAGCGCTTCGACATAGCCGTTTCGCATCGGGTGACGGTGCCACCCCACCACTTCATCCGATGGCAGCAAGGTGACGGCGATCAGCTTGCCGTCCTCGCAGCCGATCCACAGTACGCGGTGAGGGTCGCGCTGATAGGCCAGCGCCCGCGCGCGGCCGCGGAGGATGTGGCGCGCCGTCTTGGTTAGTTCCGACAGCGACAACGTCTCGCCGAGCTTGTCCAGACGCGCGAGGTGCAGCCGGCGGCGTGACCGGCCGATAAACACAACGCCTTCCGGAGTGATGACCGGAATGTGCGGCGCCGAACCCTCGGCGGTTTCCGGCGACGGCCGCACAGTGTCGATCGTCAGCGGATCGGTTAGGTTGGAGCCTCGCACGATCCACTCGCCGTCGCGGGTGCCAAGCACCAGCGCACCCATGAACGCCGCCCACACGATCTCGACGCTGGCCCCATCCGGAGAGGTAATGGCGAAGTGCAATGCGCTGTCATCGGAGCCGGGCATTTCCTGCATCGAATTGAACGCCTGCGGCTGCGACAGCCATAACTCGTCGTTGCGGATGTGCAGCAGACGGGTGTTGTTAGCGCGAACGATCTTCGGGTAGCCGTCGATCTCGTTCCAAGCACCGCGCCACCAGCGAAACGTCGGCTTGTTGTAAACGCTGGCCGGCACATAATTCAGCACAGTCGCGGACACAGACGTCGGACTGGTGTAGCCGGTGATCCGCACCAGCCCGTAGCCGGAATGCAGGTAGCGCCACGTCACCTTGTCGGACCCGGCGGACACATCTCCCTCGGTATGCACCGGAGCATTGATGCCGGCCGACGCCGCGTTGAGCGCTTGGTAGACGTTGCCGGCGTTGCGCCGGATCACATTGATCGGAACGCTCTCATTGGCGTTCCAAAGCGGCGTCATCGACAGGTCACTTTCGTCGAGACGCCAGATCAGTCCAACATCCTCTGGCCGGAACCGCGCATCATTGGCCGTCAGCGTCACATTGCCGACGACGTAGGATGACTGCACCGTTTTGGACTGATCGATATTCTGATCCGCCACCGGGCCGCCGTCCGGGTCGTAGCGCGAGATCGTCCAATCGAGATGAGCCCGCCGCGTGAGCAGCATCGGCGGATAGCCATCGCAGTCGAGATAGATCACATTGCCATAGGAAGCATAACGCAGGCTGGCGAGATCGTCCGACAGATATGGGATTTCCAGCTCGTAGGGATCGGCGACCGACGGCACCACGCCGCCATTGTAGACGATCCGCATCACCCCGCCGTTGAACACCAGCATGTAGCTGTCGGCGCCGGAATATCGGAACGGCACGAAGGCGCACAGCTCATCCTCCGCCTTGTGGGGGATGACGAAAGACGTTCCAGGCCGCCGCGTGATGCCGCCTTCCAACAGTGTGATGAAATTCTCGCAAGCCGCCAGCCCGGTCTGGTGCTTTGCCAGATCCGGTCGCTCGCGTAGTTCCGGCGAGATTTCGCCGGAGACGAAGGTGTTGCGCTCGACCAGGCCGGAAGCCTTCATCGGCCCCACCCGCGAACGAAGCGCGCCCTGATCCACGAGACGTCGCGCGAGATCGTCGATCCGGCTTTCTCGCGAGCATTGCGCCGCTGCGCGCCACCAACCTTGACGTCGCCGCGGGCGTCGAGCTGGGACGCAAGCGAGAAGCTGCGTGCCAGCGGCGCCGCGATTTTAGCTGCCAGCTTCAACGCGAAGGCGGTGCAGAATTCAGCATCCCACAGCGACACGTTCGTAACGCGGCGGGTATAGCAGACCAACGGCTCGGCCGAATTGCACACCAGAACTTGCGCCTCGATCTCGCTGGAGCCCGGCCGATACGAGCTTTCCAGCTCCCATTCGTCGGCGCCGAGATCCTTGACGAAGCGCACTGCGACGCAGTCGGCCGGGAGCGGAAAGCGGTTCTTGAGCGGGCCTTCGGACGGCACCGGGTCCTGCGACGGCCGCACCCACGCCTTGGCGAAATTCCACCAGTGCTCGCGCAGCACGTCGTCGCGGACGGAGCCAAAATGAATGCGGCAGGTGACGGCGCGGGCCGAGCCGTCGTCGAGGCTGGAAATCGGGTCCTCGCCGATATGATCGAGCGCGATCGAGGCGATGTCGGCTTCGGTGCGGGCGCGGTCGCTCATGGCAGGGTCCGGTCAGAGGGATGGCGGCCCCGGCGCAATTTCCGGGGACCGCCGGACGCAACGCAGCTCACGCCGCGGCGCGGTTCTTCACTTCGCGTAGTTGATCTCGAATTCGATGGTGCCGGCGCCGCTGGTGTCGGCGCCGGTCGTGCCGATGATGTCGAGCATGCCGCCCGGATCGGCGCTGTAGCCGGCGAGCTGCCAGGCGAACTTGCCGATGTCGCCGGCCGTCAGCGCCGCGAGCGGGTCCTTCGAGGCGGCCGAAGCGATATCGACCGCGCTCATCAGCGCCGCACCCTTGCTGTTCACCACGGCACCGTTCTTGCCAAACCCCAGCGAGAACGAGGTAAGGCCGGCGACGCCCCATGTTTTGAGGGTCGACGAGCGCAGCAGCCGCGCATTCGACGGCACCTGGCCGACGAACAGCGTCGTGGTCGAGCTGTCGCCGCTGGCGAAGATGAACTTCGAGTAGATGTTCTTGACGGTCGCTTCCGCCTTGATGGCGTTGACCGCGAGCACCGACGACGGGTCCTTGTAGCCGTCGCCATAGTACGTCTTGACAGCCATGCTGTGTCTCCATTGGCTTGATCCGGGGGCGGACACCGCCCGCGCGAAGCGGGCGGCGCCGTGCTACTTCTTGGTGACGATCTTCACGACCTTGGCGTCTTCCGACCGGGTCGCCCCGAGCCAGCGCTCCATGTAGATCTGCGGCCGGAACTTCTTGCCGACAGCCGGCCCGATGTTGATATCGAGCGGCGAGAACTCACCCCAGTGCATGCCGGACTTGCAGTACAGCGCCGAGGTGTAGTGCGTGCTGTCGTAGTCCGGCATGTTCTCGGTCGGGATGATCTTGACGTTGAGGATTTCCCGGACCTGCTTCTCTTCGAGCACCGCCTTGGAGCGGTAATCTTTGTTGACGTAGGTGATGTCGTTGTACAGATCTTCGATTTGCTGCGCGTTCATCGGCGCGAACAGTTGTTCGGTGTCGATGTCGACGTCGGCGGCCTGCAACAGGCGGATGCCGCGTACCAGCTTCTTGACGTTCATGCCGGTGTCGGTTGCGCCGTCGGACGAGCCGACTTCCTTCGCGACCGTCGAACCCGCCCACGCGGCGGTAGCACCGCCGTCCGCGCCGATCACCCGCGGGCCGAACAGCGCCGGGATGTAGATCGCCTTGTCGGGACCACGCTTCATCGCCGCGCCGGCGGACTGGACATATTCGCTCTGGTAGTCCGTGAGCGCCTTGATCCAGTCTTCCTTCTCGATGATCTTGCCCCACTCGGTCTGGCGGGGGCGGATCCACACCGGCTCGGTCTGGTTGTCGATGTTCGGGGTGTCGCCGCCGCGAGCGCCGTCGACGATGATGTCGGTCTTGCCGATCAGATCGAGGAGCTGCATCTGCCGGCCCTTGAGGCCGGGGCGATAGGTGAAGGTGTCCTCGAAACGGCTGTCGGTCTGCTGCACCACGAGCGCGACGTTGGCCGCGTAAGTGAGCTTATATTCGTCAGTGATCGGACCCATGGGTCTCATCTCCGGTCGAAACAACGGGACGGGTTTGTTTCGGCCAGGACGCGGCTGAAGGATCAGCGGGCCTGCCTATCGTTTTGCGCCTGCGATCGGCGACGGGACTTTCCCGCCAGCAGCCGGGCTCGCCGGGGAGAAGCGAGACGCGGGCTCAAGCGGCGGCCGGTGCGGCCGCCCTCCCCCTGACACGACGCAACGCTAAGCGAGCGCCGCGCCCGTCAACCGGGCGCGGCGGAGGAAATCAGGCGAATTCGATGTAGTCGGACGGGTCCATCCGCGGCGTCGCCCTGATGATCTCGACCAGCCGGCCGTCGGCGAACCGCAGCAGCCAGTCGCGACCGAGCACCCGGAACACCGCATCCGGAACGTCGTGCTCCTGCTCGTTCAGCGGATGCTCCGGCGGGATCGCCATCCAGCCGTGCTGGCGCGCCTCGTAGGGCACCGCCCGATGGACCGCCTCGCTCAGCGAGCGAACACGCTCCTTGGCGAACGCCTGCGCGTCCTCCGGGCCGCGCCGCGCGATGCGGGCCTCGCGCGCCTTGCGGCGCTTGTCGGCCGCGGCCTGCGCGGCGGCGGCGCGCTCGGCTTCCTGCTTCGCCACCAGCTCGCGCGCCTTCGCCTCAATCCGGGCTTCTTCTTCAGCGGCCTTCAACTTGGCGGCTTCTTCCTCCGCGGCCTTCAGCTTCGCAGCTTCTTCCTCCGCGGCCTTCAACTTGGCGGCGGCGTCCGGGTCGGGGGTCTGGTTCGTGTCGTCGACCATCATCGGTCTCCCTTGCTACCCGGCATTGCCGGCTTCGAGCTTGATCAGGCGCTGGCGCTTGGCCGTGTAGTCGGCGTGCAGCGGGTCGCGCGGGTTGTTGAGGACCTTGATGAATTCGGGGTCCTTCTCCAGCGCCAGGCGTTCGAGCCGCGCCTCGCCGGGCGTCATCGCCGAGCGACCGCCTTCGGCGCCGTCGCCGACCAGCGGCGCTTCGCCCATCCGCTTGCCGAGGCCGTGGAACAGCTTCAGCAGCTCGACCGAGCCGCCCTTGCCGTCGGGACCCGCCAGCGCCTTTTCCAGCGCCGTCGATGCGGCTTCGGACAGGCCGACGCCGCGCGCCGCGCGCTTCGCCAGTTCGAGGTTGGTATCGTAGGAACTACCCCATTCACTGCGCAGCGCTTCGCTCGCAGCCTTGGCGGCGGCTTCCTGTTCGGTCCGCGCCTGCGCCTCGGCATCGGCGATGCGCTGGCTCATCATCTGCGCCACGCCGTTGTAGATGCCGTTCGCGGCCGACAGCGGAACGCGGTGCTCGTGCGCCAGCTTCTTGAAGCCGTCGAGCAGCGTCGGGTCGGCGTTGAAGTTCTTCAGCTCCTTCGACGGCTCGACCTTGTAGTCCTCGACCTTCTCGGTCCAGCCGAGTTCGGACCAGCCCTTCCAGCCCGACAAGTTGGCCGGGTCCGGCTTCTCGATCACGTTGCGCGAGCGCGCCATCGCCTCGGCTTCTGCGCCGTATTTCAGCGCGGCGTTGAGATCGGTGAAGTTGTGGCCCTTGGCGAACAGCGCCGCCTCGTCGGACAGGCCGAGTTCGGGCTTGGCGTACCACGCCACGTCGCCGCCGGCGGGCGGAGACGTCTCGCCGCCGGTCGGCGGTGGATTGTTCGGTTCGTCGGTCATCGCGTAGTCCTCTCGCTGGTGGTGGGTGCAGCCTTTTCAAGCAGCGCGTAGATCTTCTCGAATGGAACGTTGGCCTGTTCGATCAGCTCGATCGCGAGCTGGCGCCGGCCCTCGTTGATGCCGTCGCCGAACACGTCGCCAGGGATGCGGGCGGGCTGGCTGTAGACGCCGCCGCGCAGCGCGATATCCGCGAGGACGTGCGTCAGCTCGCCAACCGCCGACCATTCGCGCAGGACGGAGAGACGGCCAGCCGCTCGCGGCCAGCGTTGCGCCATCAGGCGGATCAGCGCGTCCCTCATTTGCCGCCCCGCCCGTCCGCAAGCGTCGCGGCCTGCCGCGCATGGGCGACGTCCGCCATTACCCCGCCCGCCTGTTCGGCGAGCTGCATCTGCATCATCGCCCGCTGCTGCTGCCCGCGCGCCTCGCGCGCCTGGGCCACGGCGCGCGGATCGCGGATCAGCGCCGGATTATCGGTCATGCCGTCGTGCATCAGCCGCACCACTTCGTCGATATCGACGTTGTCGCGCGCCTCCGGGAAGGCTTCCGACAGCCCGATCACCGACTGCGCAAACGACAGCGCCGAGCGCGCGCTGCCGATCTTCTGCGCCTTGGCGAGCGGCGAGACGTAGTCGATGTCGATCCGCTGGCCGTTGAGCTCCGGCGGCGCCGGCGGCAACTGTCCGGCGCGCGACAAAATCTGATAGCGGCGCTGGATGAACGGCGTCAGCCCGCCGGTCTGGATGTTCACGAGGTTCGGCGCGGCTTGCTCGAGCTGCTGCTGCGAGAAGCCGTTGAACTCGGTGGCGGTCATCTGCGGCCGGTTGAGGAGCTGCAGCACCGAGAACAGGAAGGCGTTGCGGATCGCATTGCGGCGCTGCTCCGACAATTGCAGAGACAGCACCGGCTGCTGCTTGCGCTCCAGCACTTCGACGAGCCGCTTGCCCTGCTCGCTCATGCCGCCGTGCAGCGCCGCATTCGGCACGATATCGGCCGCCGTCAGCATGCTGTTCTCGTCGAGCAGGATCGGCGGCTCGGCGGCGAACTGCGCCGCGACGATGTGCGAGCGTTCCTGCTCCTGCAGCATCGCGGCGTCGGCGCGAACCATGTGGCCGGGGCCGGTCGGATACGGGCTGCCGTCGCGCTCGTTCCACACCGGGATGAAGAACGGGAATTCGTAGTAACCGTCGTCGAGCCGCATCTCCTTGAGGTCCGGCGAGACGTAGCTCGACAGATACGACATGCCGCGCGGACCGATCATGCCGGGGCGATAATCGAGGTTCGGCCGCACCGAATGAACGAGGCTGTAAGACTTGTCGTCGTCGAGCGTCAGGCGGCGGACACGGTCGCCGAACTTGGACTTGATCTGGTTTCCGCGCAGCTTGAACTCGCGGTGCGCGGTGTTGTACTCGCCCTCGGCATCGACATCGAGATACATCTGCCCGATCGGCAGCGAGCGGTCGATGATGCGCTGGCGGCCGATATCTTCCTGGCTGTACAGCACGCCGAAGCCGAAGGCGCCGAGATTGCCGAACCACGGCATCACCTGCGTGTAGTAGCGCGACACCGATGGGCCGAGCGACGCATAGATGATGTTGGTGACGGTGTGGCACCAGTCCTTCACCGGCCGGTACTTCGCCAGATCGGGGTTCGCGATCGTGATCTCGAACCAGCGGTTGGCTGGATTGGACGCCTGCTTGAACAACCCCTTGGCGAAGTCGTCGAGCGCATAGAGCGGCGTGCTGTCGAACAGCTCGGCGTCGGACAGGTCGCGCTTGGCAGATCGCCCGTCGACGCGCTCGGCGCTGGAAAAGTCCTGATCGTCCGGCCGTAGCATCCGCGCCAGATCGCGCCACACCGGCTCCTCGCGCCGGCGCCGCTCGCGCAGCTTGTCGTGCGCCTTCAGGACCTCGGCGGACGCTTCGCTCACGAGCCGACCCCGCCGAGCAGCGTTGCATAGCCGACCGGCGGCGGCGCAAGCTGATCGGCCGCCGTGGGGCGCTGCAGCCCGAGCGCCTTGAGCCGACGCATCCGCGCTTCGGATGCCGAGCGCGCCTGCGCGCTGTCGGCGGCCACGGCGCTTTCCGAGAGCGCCTTCATCGCCTCCTGCTGCGCCTTCAGCGCCGCGGCGGCTTCGTCCTGCGACTTCTTGTTGACCGCGTCCAGATCAGCCTTCGCGGCGGCTTGCTGCTCCGCCATCAGCGCTTGCTGCTCGGCGAGCTGCTTCTGTTGCTGGACGTTGGTTTCCGAGAGCTGCTGATTGGCCTGTACCTGCTGCTGGCTCTTGGTCTGCGTAACCGCCGCAACTCCGGTGCCAACCGCCGCGGCGATCAACGAAATTGGATCACACATCCCTACCCCCATTGCTGGTCCAGACGAACCGGGTGAACTCCTCGCCGCCGCGCCCGCACTGCGCCTCGATCCCGGAAGCACGGAAGCCGAGGCGCCGCAGCATGTCGCCGGCCGCCGTGTGACGCGTCATCACGCTGCACTCGGCGCGGCGGGCATTCGGCCGCAGCACCTCGGGCACGAAGTGTCGGACGCCGAAAACAAACACGGTTCGCGATACGTCATCCCAGCGATCCGTCGAGATCCGGTGCAGTTGCGCCAGGCCGTCGCCACCCCGGTAGGCGGCCAGGATGGTCTGAGCCTCACCGTCCGGGGTGCAGATAGCGAACCGTCCGATCACCAGCGGCGTGAGCTGCAGCAGCAGATCGGCCAGCGCCGCGCCGCTGCTGTGGGGCAGCCGGGCGAACTGCTCCGCACGATCCTCCGGCCGCAGCCGGCCGCAGACGCGGATGATGTCCTCCATGGTGGCATCGCGGACGTTGCGCATCACCGCCCTCCGAACACGCGCCGCCGCGGGGCCTCGCGCGCCCGCTCGCGGCGCTTGTCGCGCTCGCGCTGCATGTCGGTGGTGCGGCGCTTCGCGGCCTCGCTGCCGCATTCCATCATCGCGTACTGCTCGGCATCGGCGACGTGGGTATCGAACGTCGGCATCACACTCGTCAGCTCGTTCGAGCCGCGCAGCTTGCGGAACTGATAGGTCTGGCGCTTGCCGCGGATCAGCCCGGTGCAGGACGGGTCGAGCAGATAGCCGGGGCGAGCCGGCCCGAGATGCAGTGACAGCTTGCCGCGCACCGCCGACCAGCGCCTGCCGGTTTCGTTCGAGGCGGCGAGGTGCACCTTGCGGCCGAGCGCCTTGGCGAGACGCTGGCGATCCGAGCCCTTGGACACACGCTGTTCGGTCGCAGCGTCGTTGTCCTTGTCCTCACCCGCCACCATCGCCGGGTCGCAGACGTCGTGAAAATCGCAGCCGCGGAAGTCGCGCGCTTCGAGCGCCAGCATCGCCGCCGCCAGCTCCTCCGGGCCGCCGCGCTCCAGCGCGATTTCCCGCAGGGTGCGCCACTGGCCGTCGCGCATCTCCTGCCCGTACACCGCAGACGGCGTCAGGCCACCGTCGATGCCGACCACCACCGGCAACGCCGGATCGGGCTGCAGCGTCGCCTTCGACAGGTGCACGTTGTCGTCGTATTGCGGATAGACCAGATCGGTTGCGCGAGTGACGCCGGGGATCGCGTGCACCATGCGGCGCACGTACCACGGGTTGTCGGCGTTGGCGGCGATGATCTGTTCGTAGTAAGCGCGGTCGCCGCCATGCGCCTGCAAATTCTCTGCGCCCTCATCCATGCCGCCGGGCTGGCGGTACAGGTGATAAGGCAGCGCGCATTTCTCGTAGAACGTCTCGTAGGTCCAGTTCAGCACGTCCGGCGCGTTCATGTCGCCGAAGATGCGGCCGAGGCGCTTCGTCACCTCGCGCGGCGGCTCACGGCCGACAGCGCGGCCGAGACCGATCAGCAGCTCTTTCGGTAGCGTGTCCATCTCGCCGAGCTGCACATCGGTGAATTCGAGGCCGCGCAGATCCTCCGGATCAGCATCCTCGCCGTGCGCAAGGAAGTCGGTGGTCATCTGGATCAGCCCGTACTTATCTTTGAAGTTCAGCACGTGGCGCGCCGCCCGCGGGCTGGCGCCGGCCCACTCGGACCCGGGAAAATCCTTAGGGAAAAGCTTCCAGTGCGACGGGATTGCGGATTTCCACAAAGCATCGTACTTCTGTCTGAAGTTGCCGAGCTTGTAGCGACGCACCCCGTCTGCACCGGGATAGATCCTTTGGGCCTCGACCAATCCCTTTTTCTCGCTGGCGATCGTTTTGCCGCTGCCCACCGGGCCGCAGAGGCAACTAATCGGATGCGTTCCGAGAATGTAGGCGTCGCTGATCGGCCCCGCGCTCCGCAGCAGGTTCACCCGCCCGGTTTTCTCCCCCTTGTGGATTTGCTCGACGAGATCAGGGCGCGCGCGGCGCAGCTCATCGTCGGCCTCCAGGTAGCTCATCTGGTTTTTGTACGGATCGGCATTGCCGAGCGCATCGGCGAGCGACGTATCCGCTAGAGGCAGCGCAGCGGTCATCGGCGCTGCTCCCCCCGCCCCCGGTCGGCAGAACAAATCTCGCGTGCCCTTCGATCGGCCGCAGGGGCGAACAGGGCGGAAGCTGGAAAAAATCTCAGGAAAGCATGGCACGGCGGGCGTGCGTCGCGATTTTGGGGGGTACCCCGGCCGGCCACCCGGGGGGGGTGGGTTCCGTCCGCCGTCCGATTTTTTCGCGGGTTGAAGACGGCGCCGCCGGCCGGAGGACAACTCGACGGCCGGCGGCGCATCACCGCAGATCGGGCCTGCACTCCCGACTGCGATGATTTGGGATCAGCGTCCCGGCGATGCCAAGGCGCTGATATCGTTTCACTTCTCGGTTCGACCTTGCGCGTCGCCATTCGACACGCTCGGCGACACGTCGATAAGTCGTTGATTTTGCTCGCTCGGTGCATCGAGGTCCTGCAGGTACAGCCACGGCGGCCTTGGCGTGCCGTCGGCGGCGATCTGCGGGCCACCTTGCCCTGAGAACATCATCGTCAACCCGGGAACGGGCTTTCCCTGCGCATCAACCGGCGCCTGCTTCGCGTAGAAGTACGGCCGCAGGTCGCTGCGGATCTTCTCCAGCCGATCGAACGCCTCGGCCACATCACAGCCCAGCTCGGCCGCGAGGCTCTCCGGCGTGTGCAACAGCCACCGCGCACTCTCCAGCAGCGGATCGCCGATCGTTTTGCGCACGAAATCCAGCATTTCGCGCGTGGTCTTGTTCTGCGCGCCTGGCGGTCGGCCCCTGCGGTTCGTCGCGACGCGCTCGGCCATCTTCCGATGCTCGCCCTCGTGGTCGACCGGATGGAACCGCGTCGGCGGCAGCAGATCGAACTGCACCTCGGCGCCGCCGGTCCGCGCTTCCGCCCGCGCCGCCGCCGCCAACACTGCTTCCGAGGACTGTTTTCGCGTCATGTGCAGCCTTCCGCTTGATTTTCCGGGCATATTTAATTCAGCCGCAGCGCCGGCAACCGGCGAAGATCGGCCGTCAGTGTCTTCAGTGTCTTTTCGACTGGATGACGCAAATCATTGATCAATCAATTCTATTTCTATTTTCAGACACTGTAGACACAGAAGACACCGCTTGCTCTTACGCGCGCGCCCGCGCGCGCATGCACATGCGAGGCTGCACCCTGTCTAGGTGTCTTAAGTGTCTGCTATCGCGATTTGTGATGATGTTTCAGCGGCTTGCGCCATCCAGCGGCGTAGACATATGGCTATTTTGGTGTCTTTCGCCCCCGCGCCCGGTGGCCTGAGGCGCGCCGCGCGGCGACGCTGCCACCGATCCGAGGCCGTCAACCGGGTTCGATCACTGTCTGCAGACAAATCAGAGCCCGCGCGGCGCCGTCGCCGCTCGGCGGCGCGTCGTCGGAAGCCTCAAAGGCGCGGCGGCGGGACAAGCCGCGCGGACCGATTAGAACGCCATCGGGCGCGGGCGCGGGAGACGCGAGGGTGATTGGGCGCGGGCCAAAGCAAAGGCCCCGGCGGTGACCGGGGCCTCGGTAGATGCGGACAGATGGCGAGGGATCAGCGCAGCGGCACGACGTTGCCGCCGCTGTCTGCTGGCACGGGCAGCGCCTCGATCAGCGTGTAGGGGATGAACGTGCCGCGATCCTGGCCGATCACCGTGCGCCGCTGCGGCTGCGTCCCGGCGAGCCGCCGCAGCGCCGCCACATGCCGGCCGGCAGCCCAGGGCGTGCCGGCAAACAGGTGCTTGTGGATCAGGCAGTTCGGCACGAATAGGCCTTCCGGATCATTGGTCACGGCGAGCAGGCCGAAATTGTTGCGCAGCGCCTGCTGGGCGTTGTCGACACCGTCCATCGCTGCTTCCAGCGCGTGGCGCAGCGTGCGCTCCTCCGAGCCGTTGACGCTGGGGATCGCCACTGTGCCGAGCAGATGCAGCAGGCAGCGACGGCCCTCGTCCATTTCCTCGAGGACGCTTTCGCTCACCTGCGGCAGCCCCAGACGCTTCCACAACCGCGCCGCGGCGCGGGCACCGTGGATCATCCGGCATTCCCGCAGCGTCGCCAGCTTGGCCATATGCTCGGCCAGCGGCCCGTCGGCACTCGGGAATTCGCTGAGCGGATCGGGCGCGGGCGCCGGCCTGTCCGCCTGCTGCGCCCGCCAGTCCATGAACACCCGGATGATCTCCTCGCGAACATCAGCAGCCTTGGCGCCTTCCGAAAACATGCAGATCAGCATCGATTGCGGCTCGTTGAGCCAATAGGCGAGGCTGGGACGCCCGCCGGCCGGGGAGGTTTCCGCCACCATGGCGGAAACCTCGCCGTAGCGAGTTAGCTCTTGGGTGTTTCGTTTGATCAGATTGCGGATCTTGTGCGGATCGGCGAGATCGAGCGCGCTGGCGAGCGACAGATCGAGCACGCGAGGCTCGGTTCCTACAAGTTTGAGGTCGTTCGGGGAGATGTGGCGGGTCATAGCAAAGCCCTCTCAGTGGCGGGTTACCGCGACCATGGGCTTTCTCGACCCGCTGGTGGCGGGGGCTAGAAACCTGCTGAGAGACAGGCGGACTTCTTCGACCGCTCGCGCGGCTTATACCGTCGCACCCCCGCCATAGGGGCATGTCGTGTCTGATTTAGGATTCGACAAGGCCGTCATGACGGGGCAGCATCCGCTCTCAGAGAAGGAGTTTCTAGCTCCGCCCTCAAAATGCGCGTTCATTGAAGTCTCGTCAAGGGCTTGGGTCAATGCACTACATTCGTGCACTGTGTTCCCGTATCATGCTGCTCTGGTTTGGTCGATCAATCGGGCTGTCTGCGGAGGAGCGAGCCCAGGAAATGGCCCGCGCTCGTGAGCGCTTCCCGGACGATCCCACCTTGCGGCTAGCCGAGATCGTCGATCAGCCAGAGCGCCGACAGGTGTAAGAAGACACCTCCTCTGGCGTCGCCAACTGGAAAGTTGGTTTGATCGCGGTCCGTGCGATCGAGATCAGAACGTCGCGAAAACAGAGCGGCGTCGCCTCTCTGATCCGAGTCTTGTCCTTGCCGCCGATCATTGCGGCGACGCCAATCCGGCGCGCTTTTTCGTATCCGTAGCGCTCGACAGCGACGGGATGCAGTCGCTGCGGTGATGGCCCCCAGATCAGTTCTGGCAGGTGACAGCGCACCGCGTAAAGCCACGTCGGCTTGCGGCTGAAATGGCCGTAGTGTCCCTGCTCGACATAACAGGTCCAGCCCCCGTGCCAGTCTGCTGTAACCCACCCTCCGCGCCTAGGTGGCCGACTGATCCCGAAATGCGCCCACGCTCGGCTCTCCGCCGGATGCTCCAGCACGCCACCGAACTTGCGCACCGAAGCGAGCGCCGCGGCGAAGCATCCGTCATCAGCGCCGAGCTGAAACTGGTGAGGCTTGCGGGTGCTCCCATGCCAGAAACGTCCCCACCGCTGACAGGGCGGATGCGCGACGACGGGGTACGGCCCCTCATACAGGCGCGCATCACGCGAGATCGGCCATGCGTCGACATGTGGGAGATTGCAATAGCAGCCGCCCTCAGTGACATAGAGCGCGGCGATCAGTCCGGTCTGCATCAAAACGGCACCTCCTCCAGCAAGGCCGGCTGCGCGCGGCGCAGGTTGGCTTTGAGCTTCATGACGATCAGTTGCAGCGCCGGCGCTTGGCCGAAGCCGTAGCGGTTGGCGGCGTTCTCCGAGTGGGTTGCCCAGCGCAGATTGGCGCGGCGATTGTCCAGGGTGCAGCCGTTGATGTGGTCGACCACGAGCTGCGCGGCATCGGCGCGGGGCTCGGCGCGCAGCATGATCTCGCGATGCATCCGGACCGTTGCGCGGCTCTTGCCGGTGTTGCGCTTGGCGTACATCTGCCAGCGCGTCCGGCCGGCATGCCAGACGTTCCAATTGCGCTCGACAAGCCAGCCGTAATCGATCGCGTCGACCAGGCACCACACCTCCTCGCGCTCGCTGAGGATGATCGCGCGCCACGGCGTGCCGGACAGGTCGGGGATGGTCATTCTTCTGCTGTGATAGCGATTGGCTTGAACAACCTGCCAAGGCCGTTTGACGCGGCGCGCTGTAGCGCTTCAGCGCCGCGGGCGCCGGCCGCCAACAACGCCGTTCCCTGAGCAGGCGACTTTCCAGGCTTACCGCGCTCGATCCCATACTCAGGGTCATCAAATCCGGCGATGAACCTGATCTTGCGGCCGACGAAAAGAACAACGTCTGCGCGCGGCGCGAATCGCTGCCACCACGGCGCCGACGTCCGATCTGGCACCAAGGCAATGCCGTCGCCGTGCTCGAAGAACGCATCAAGCCACGGCGCGAGCCCGTTCCGACCGCCAAACGGTGCGTTCATCCAGACGAACCCGGGCCAGTAGGGGGCATATTTCAGGCCATCGTCCTCCTTCGTTAGCCAGAGCCGCGTCGGCACATACTGGCGCAGCGGAGGCGAGGCGACGTCAATGTCAAACTCGCAGCCAAGCGCCTGAAAGACGTGCGGCGGCGTGTACCACTCGTCCGACTTGCCGACGCATTGTTCGTGCAGGGCCATGATCAATCCTGCTCTCTGGTTGACACTCACCGCTCCGGTGCCGCGTGGTACTTGTCGAGCACGATCAGCGTGCAGCGCTGCTGCGCGCCGTCGATGGTGACCTTGTTGATGTCCGCGTTGGTGATCATCACGCCGGGGACCGGGCATTGCCGCAGCGCGTCCTTCCAGGCACCGTGCTGCCAGTCGCTGCCTTCCAGATGCTCGGCCACCTTCGTGCTCTTGTTCGGCACGGCGAGCACCCATCCGGCCGCCGGCAGGCCGTAGCGCATCAGCGCCTCGTTGAGGCCGATGCCCTGCGCGCGCATCACGCCGGCAACCAGCTCGTGGGTGTTGAGCAGACCAAAGCCGGCGACGTTGACGTGGCGCTTCGCCGTGGCGCGGTCGATCTCCGGCTCGATCGCGGCGCCGTCGTCATCGGTTGTGCGAAGTCCCCAAATCACCTGCCCGAGGGTGTTGAAGCTGGCGTTGCGCCACGCCTTGACCGAGGCGGTCAGGATCTGGTCGACGCATTGCCGATAGTTCGGCTTGGCGTCCTCGATCTCGGGCAGCGCGTCGGCGGCAAGCAGCGAGGCCCACTCCCGCTCCTCCTCCGGCCCGAGCGGCACATCCAGCTCGGCGGCCAGCTCCGGCCCCAGCATCAGCGCCGCACAGGCCAGCAGCGTGCCGTAGGTGTCCTGGCCGCGGTTGGTGTGGCCGCCTTCCGCCAGCGCGCGGGAGAACCGCTGTTTTTCGGCGCGGAAACCTTCGCCGGCTTCGCCCCAGCCCTGCATCATCAGCGCGAGGATCATCGGCCCGGCGGTGTCGGCATTCACCGGCGCCGGCCGCTCCTGATTGAGGTCGAGCGGCAACAGCCGCAGCACGGCGACGCGGCTCATGTCCTGCGCGCTGCGCAGCGGGTTGTTGATGGCGCTGAACAGGAACGCCGAGCGCATCTGGAATTCGCTCGCCTCGCCCTTGGTCGGGCCGCCGCGCCGGCCGATATCGCCGCTCGACGACGTCCGCATCAGGTGCACCACGTTGTCGAGCTTGCGGCTGTCGGCGTCGGGCTCCAATTCGTCGAGCGCCACCGGGCGAGCGTCGTGCGCCATCGCCTGATAGATGCCGGCCGCCGTGGTATCGGCCGACCGAAACAGCGCCTCGCCGAAAATGTCGCGCAGTGCGGCCTGCAGTGTGCTCTTACCCGTGGCGCGGTCGCCAAGCAGCAGGCAGGCGCTGCGCCAGTCCAGCGCGCCGCCCAAAAACGCGACGCCGATCCAGCCGAGCAGCAGCACCGGGTCGACCTCGGGCCGCGTCCAGTGCCATTTGCGGAAGGTGGCGAGCAGCTTGCCGGCGGGGTTGTCCTCCAGCCCGATCGGCTGGGTCCAAGGTTCGGGCAGCGCCGACAGCCGCGGGTAAAGGTGCTGCTCGATCATCCCGGTCGGCAGGGTCGAGAACTTGCCGCGGCGGCATTGCCAGATCGCGTTGCCGGCGTGGTAGACCAGCGCCCCAGAGCGCAGCGTCCACGCGCCGCGTCCGCGCATCTTGTCGTTCGGCGAGAAGAAGCCCATCCGCGCGCAGGCTTGAAACAGGATTTCCTTGATGTCGTCGGCCTCGAACGAGACGATCTCGGCCGGCTTGGTAACTACGCCCTTCTTGTCGACGACGGGTTTCGACCAGCGCGGGCACATCCATTTCGGATAGTTCGGCGTATCGCTGTAGAGATCCTGAATGCCGACCTGATTGAAGTCCGCGGCCTTCATCACGCGGAACTGCCCCATGCTGTCGATCACGTATTTGTAGGCGCCCTCGAAGCCGATCGGCATCACCGGGCTTTCGCATTCGGGGTCGGACGGCATGCCGTAAAGGTCGGGCGTCCACTGCCCGGCCAGCACCTTGTTCGGCCCGCGCGGCTCCATCGGCGGCGTGTCGCGCCGCATCTTCTTCTGCCGCTCGATCTCCCGCGCCGCCCGGTCCATGGACACGACGTTGGCGCGGTTGCCGGCGGATGTTTTCTTCGGATCGGCCACGGGAATTCCGGAAAGTCAGAGAGAGGCGGTGCGGCCGGGCGAGCCCGGCCGTCGATCGCGCACCGCTAGAGCATCCCAAGCGCCTGCATGTAGGTTTCGAGGATCGTCTCCGCCTCCGCGCGTTCGTTGGCGTCCTGCTTGCGCATGCGCACGATCGTCTGCAGCGCCTTGACGTCGTAGCCGTTGCCCTTGGCTTCGGCGTAGACCTCGCGGATGTCGTCGCTGATCGTCTTCTTTTCCTCCTCCAGCCGCTCGATCCGCTCGATGATCGCCTTGAGCTGATCTTTGGCGATCCGCACCGCCGGTTCATCCTGCACCGATGCACCAGTAACTGCGTCCATCATCCCTCTCCTCTCAACGTGTCGTTGATGTCCCTGCCGCCGGTCTTGGCCTCACCACGGAATGTCGTCGTCGGACTGATGGGCGCAGCCGGCGGCTTCGATCGCCTTTTTGCCTCTGGCGTAAAAGAACGACGCCAGTTCTCCGTCCTGGTTTTCCCGCGCGAAGATCTCGTGCGCCATCCACAGCGCCCGGCCGCTGTGCGCCAGCAGCGTCTGCAACTCGGCGACCTTGGCTGCCATGTCGCGGATGTCCTGCGGCTTCAAGCAGTGCTTATCACGGAAAGCGCGTTCGGTAGCGAAGTTCGCCGGCATGTGGCAGGAGAGGCGTTCATTGGGCAACGACTTCGCCACGACAAACCCATCATTGCCGAGCAAATCCCGGATGTAGTTGAGTAGCGTCGACTTGCCGCTGCCGGGAGCGCCATGCGCATGCAACTCCACCAATGTCGTTTCGTCCTCCATCATCCCTCTCCTCTCAACGAGTGATCGTTCGATACTCGTAGTCCTCAGCGAAAAAGCCTAAACTGAACCGGATGCCGACCGTTCTGCGCTCGATCCATTCGAGCCAAACCAGTTCGCCCTCAATCTCTCGCGGGATGATTGCGAAGATGCGGTGCCATCGGCGCTGATCGCGCAGGGGAAACCGCATCATCCCTCTCCTCTCAACGTGTCGTTGATGTCCTTGCCGCCGAACGCGGCGAAGTCGGCGACGGCGCGGCCGGACGCGCGCAGCGCCGCCATACCGGCGTCGAAGGCGGCGACCGCCTCCGGCTTGTCCCAATCGTTCTGTCGGTGCACCATCACGGCGTCGATGCAGTCCGGAAGCCGGCTCGCGACGTTGGCGATGTTCGACAACGAGATCGCTGCCCACCATCGCCAGTCCGGCTTCGCCAGCACGCCGGTCAGGCCGTCCTCGACGCCCTCGGACAAGCCGAGCGTCTGCAGCACGCCATGCTCGCAAGCCTCTCGCACCGACAGATGCCCGTCGCCGCGCCACAGCGGAATGACCAGCCCCTTGAAGTCGCCGAGCACGCGCCGCGCCTTCTGCGCCTTGCCATCGGGCGCGGGCGGGATGTCCGCCTTGTCGCTGCCGTCCGGCCGCAGCCAGGTCTGATGCACGGCGCGGACGCGGCCTTCCGCATCGGTGCAGCAGGCGATCAGTGCCGGCCCGAAATACTCACCGACCCGCAGATTGCGCCGGTCGCGGATCACGTAGCGGTGCTGCGGGGCGAACCGCAGCGAGCCCGGCGCGAGGCAGCCGCCGCGCGGCCCGATGAACGGCGGCGCCGACAGGTCGATGCCGCGGCGCTCGCGCAAGTAATAGTCGGCCACGGTGCCCAGCACCGGCTGGGCATTGACGAAGATTGCGAACGCCGCGGCGGCGCGGCGCTCGGCCTGATCGCGGCCGTCCTTCTCGGCCTGCGCGCGGCGTTCGGCGGCGGCGGCGCGGTCGCGCGCGAGCTGCGCCTCGTCGATCCGCCCGAGCCCGAGCCGCTGCATCGCCAGCCGCGCCGCCGGCTCGGCGCCGCGGTTCGCCAGATCGTACCAGCCGTTGCAATAGGCGATCAGCTCCAGCGCCCGGCCCTTCTCGGTGCCGTTGAAGCGCTTCCAGCTCAGGCCGTCGGCGCGCAGGCACAGGCCGAAACTGTCGTGGCCCTGCCCGAGCGGATCGTCCAGCACCGTCCATCCACCCCGCCGCGGCAGATCAAGCCCGCACAGGTTCAGCACCTCGCCGATCCGGTCGTCGAGTATCCGCTTGAGATCTTCCCAGCCCTGGCGGGTGCGGAGGTTGATGGTCATGCGCCGGGCTTTGTCACGATCAGTTCGTCGATGATCAGAAGAAGGTTCTTCGCGTCGTTGCGCAGCGGTTCGTGGTTGATCGGCCAGCGACGGGCGAAGCCCCACTTCGCCAAGAAACGCTCGTTCTCCAGCGCCATGTTGCCGAGCACCGTCCGGCACTGCTTGAGCGCATTGATGAGCGCCTCAGCGCCGTCAGGCGACAGCCATCCAGCGTCCATCAGACGGTCTATCTGACGATCGTCATCGTAGAATTCGTCGCCACTGCCCCATGCTTCCCAGCTCATCGTCCCTATCCCTTCACCAGATCCATCATGCTCTGCATCAGTGCGTCGAATTCCGGCGAGGTGTCGCGTTCGGCCTCGATCTCGCTGACGGTCTTGTGCACGGCCTGCCGGCTGATCCCGAGCGCGTGGCCAAGCGCGGCCTTACCGATCATCAGCCCTTCGGCGAGCAGGTAGACCGCGCAGCGTCGCAGCCGCGCTGCCTGCACATAGAGCGGATCGTTCGGCCGCTGGTTTTTCAGATCCTGCGACAGGATCACCTGGCGGTCCCAGCCGGTTCGGTCGGCGAGCTGCCCTTGGATCATCCGCAGCAGCGCGAGACAGAGCGTGCGCTGCTCATCGACGACGGCGCCGGCGGCGAGCCGATCGAGCGCGCCCATCAGCCTTTCGATGGTCGCGGACTTCGCGACGCAATTGCCGATCCGAATTTCTCGATAGGTGTTCGGATGGATCTGCGCGGCGCTGCAAAGGCGCGCCACCGCAATGCCGAGCGACGCGCGACGCGTGTCGATGCGCTTGAAAGACGCGGTTGACGAATGGATACCAACGGACTTTTTCGGGGCGGTTGACGAATGGATACCAACGGCGTCTTTTGGGCCGGTTGACGAATGGATACCAATGGCGATTTTTGGCGTAGTTGACGAATGGATACCAACGCCGCCGAGTGCCGTGTCGGCTTCGATATCGAGCTGCCGCGGCGCGACCCGGCCGTGCGCCGGATCGGTCGGGGCCGACAGGTAGGAAGCCGTGGTCATCGCGGCCTCTTGTGCTTGAACGCCTCGGGCCATTCCTCGCGCAGCGCCTGCCAGTTCCCGTCGCGCCAGCACACGAGGAATTCCAGCCGATCGTAGTGATCGTCGATCAGATCGACCGCGTAGCTGATTGCGTTCTCCGCGCTGATGGGCGGCACACTCGCGACGATCGCCGCTTGCTCGTTTCCCGCCATCGCCTCACGCCTCCCGCTCGAAGGCCGCGCGGCCCTCGTTCATGAATGCGGCGATGCTGTCGAGCATCTGCTGATAGTTGTCGCGGTCGATCGCCTCTGCCTGTCGCTTAGGCGCGGCAGTGAGTGCCACTGGCCGCGTCCGCGGCGGCGGCTCGAACCGCATCGCCAGTCGCGCGTCGCGCTCGCGGCCGAATTGCTCCATCCAGTCCGGATAGTCGAACCGGGGCCGCGGCACGATCGGGAATAGGATGATGACGCATCTCATGGCGTCGGCCTCGTGTTGGCGCGCTGCTCCAGCGCGCGGATGAGATCGTTCTGCACATGCGGCAGCATCGTTCCGATCGCGCAGATGTAGTAAGTGGTCAGCTCGCGATCGTGGCGGTGCAGCGCGCGATCGGCGAGAACCACCAGCGCCGCGAAAGCGATGCTGTGATCGTCGACCGCACGCGCCGGCTGTTCGCTTGGCCGGCGCGCCGCGGCGGCGACGTCGGCGGCGAGTGCGTCGATGACGTGTTCTTCGAAATTCGGCCGGCGCTGCATAGCGCGCTCGGCGCAAGCGATCAGCCGGTTGAGTACCGAGACGTCGTCGGTCGGCAGCGCCGATGCGGCAGCGGCGCCGGACAGTGCCGACAGATGGTCGAGAGGACTTCTCATTTCGGCCGCCAGTGCAGCGCCAGCGTACAGGCGCCGTCGTTCACGCCCATGGTGATCGCCTTGATGGCGGCGTTCGGATTGCGCGCGATCCAGCCGTCGATTTCGCGCTGGATGTCGATGCGCACATGGTCGGGCCATGTGTCGAAGCGGTGCGCGACGCCGCCCTGCTTGAGCTCGAATTCGTTCATCCGCTTGTGGATGTAGACGATGCCGCAGCCGTCGAGATCGAGCGGATGGATCTGCTCGCGCTGGCTCGTCATCTGCTTGTCCTGCGACCGCGGCACGTCGAACAGTTCGGCGCCCATCGCCCTCTCCTGTCAGGAATGAAAAAGCCTCGCCGCCGCGGCGGCGACGGCGAGGCAGTTGGCGGCGATGCCGGCCATGACGGCCGCCGCGATCCAAGCAGCCGCAAGACGAGCGTCCTCGGCCTGCTCGGGGGAGACGTGTTTCGGGGATCGAGGCGTCATCGGGCGCATCCGTGGGCGAGCGCGTTGCAGATCAGTCCCGCGATAGCGACGCGGCGGCGCTGCCGCGCGACGGCGAGCGCCGCCGCAATCGCCGCCTCCGGCGCGACAAATCGCGAGGCGATCTGCGCCGTGTCGAACCCGGCGGCGAACAGATCACCGGCCGCGGAGATCAGGAATTCGTCGCTTCGCGCCTCGGCGGCCGTCATACGCCGGTTTGTTTTCGGGAAGGCGGAAGCATCAGGCCGCATCGGCCTGCCCCCGCGTAAGGCGCAGGCCCCGGGCGATCAGCAGGCGCTCGATCGTCGCCATCTCGGCGTCGAAATGGCGCGGCAGCAGATCGGCGAGCACAGCGCGCTCGCGCTCCGACAGCGCGGCCTCGACTTTGCGCAAGCTCGCGGCGACAGGACCGCGCCGGCGGTCTGCGGCCAGACCGGAAATCGTCTGTTCGTGAACGCCTGCCGCCCGGGCCAGCGAAAGTTGACTAAATCCGACAGATTTCGCCCGTTCGAGGATGGTTTTATCCATTGCGATTGGTCCGCCCGTCTGTTCATATGACTTCTGTCACACGCAAATCTGATTTGCGGCGTCCACGCAAGTGGAAAATCATCACGTCGCGTTAAGGACCAGTGCGGTTCATTTTCGGCAACGATTTCAACCACACACAAGGGTGAGGCCTGTGGGAAGATCGCCGAAGAGCCGAACCAATGCTGCGCTGCGAACTTCACAGCTAGCCTGGCTGGACGCGCTGGAGCGTCACGCGGAAAAGACGGCGACTGAGTTGGCGCGGGGAGCCGATATCGACCCCTCGACCCTGACGCGCTTCAAGTCGACAGACGGGCGCACGATCTCGCCGCTGACGATGCAGCAGCTCGCCAACCGCTGGCAATTCGCGCTTGATCCGACCATTTCGGGCAGCGTCGACAGCACGAGCTTTGCCGCCGAGGCCCAGCCCTACAGGTCGTCGGGCGTGAAAACCCCGCTCGATCATGCGCTCGATGCCTTACGCGCCGGCTGCATCGATTGGACCGCATGGACCGTTCGCGCCCGCACCATGGAAGCCGCCGGCTTCCTACCGGGAGACGTGGTGCTGGTCGATCACAATGCGCGCCCGAGCGACGGCGACGCCGTGCTGGCGGAGATCTACGACTTCGATCGCTCTAAGCCCGATCTGGTATGGCGAAGGCTCCGCACCAGCGGAAATATACAGCTTCTGGTGTCAGCGTCGTTCGACCCCAATCTAGGCGAGCCGGCGCTGGTCGACGGCAAGAACGTCAACATCAAGGGAGTGGTGCTCGGGCACCGCCTGCGATCTGTGAATAAGGCTGCATAAGCTCAGATGAATAAGGTTTCATGTGAAACGAAACCATCTGTCATGTGACTTCTTGCATATCTAAAATTGACTGATATCATGCCCGCGTTCGATTTGAGCGGAGGGCGATATGACTGTTCCACAAACCACAAATTTGCCGAAGCGGCGAGGCGATAAGCCTGCGATCAGTGTCGCCGCAGTGCGGCTGACCGACGAGCGTGGCGACAAGGTCGAAGCGGTCGGCACTCTGACGATCGCGGGCGGCATCGCGCCGCTGGCGATCCTCTTGCGTGGCAAGGTGTACCAGCCGGCGTTGACGTTCGCCGACGGTACGCTGAACTACCGCCACGTTCCGGCGTGGATCGCCGACGGCGTGCTGCAGCTCACTGGGGAGCCGGCGGCGTGACGCCGCGGCATGTCGAGGCGTTCGGCCGCGCGCTGCTGGCGGCCAGCGCCGCCGCGCCGCCGCCGGCAACGCCGCTCCCGCCGGAATTGCGGCTCGGCATCTGGCGCGCGCCCGACGCCGCCACCAGCCCGGCGCAGTCACCGCAGCGGAGCGCGCCGCAATGACTGCATCCGCCGCATGGGCTCCGCTCAATACCGCCGAGATCGTCGCGCGCTGGCCCGAGATCCTATTCGCCTGCGCGACGCTCGCCCTGTTCACCTTCGCCATGCTGCCGAGGAGGCCGCGATGACCCAACCCGATCAGCGCCCTGTGTCGGCGCAGGAGCTGGCCGACCGGCTCGGCGTCTCGCTCTGCACCGTCTACAAGCGCCACGAGCGCTGGCGGCTGCTCGACGGTATGCCAGCGACGATCCGCAAGGGCCGGCTGTCATGGGAGCGTTCGGGTATGATGGCGTGGCTGACGCGCCACCACCCTGCCCGCGCCGCTCAGGCGCCCGCCAACGACGCCGCGCCGCCGCCTGCGGCGGTCACCGTCGAGGAGCACCGGACGCTGCTGGCGGCCGCCTACGGCCCGGCGCGGGCCGCGTCCGGCGCGACGGCGCCTTGACAGCGCCGGGCGAAGCGCAAAGGCTTCGCCTCGCCCTCTCCGCTGCACCGGAGCCCTACCGATGGCCCAGCCCAAGACGCCCTTCATCCAGTGGCGCGAGCAGCCCGACCGGAGCTGCCGGCCGCGCTTCGCCCCCTCATCCCGTGAGATCGCCCTCGGTTTTTCGGGGTGCGATCTGCAGCACCCGGACGGGCGCTGGTACAGCTTCGAGGACGTCCGCCTCTGGCTCTACGGGCCGGACGGCCGCAGCGGCACCTATGGGGCGATCGTCGCGGCACGCAAGGCCGGCAAGGCTGGCGGCAGCAAGGCGGACAAGGGGAAGCCGGGCAAGTCAAAGGAGCCGCGCGCCGCCGCGCCGGCGCCGCGGCTGCGCCGCACCGTCGCCGACCTAATCGAGGACTGGCAGCGCAGCCCGGAATTCGCCGCGCTGCGGCCGGCGACGCGGCGATCCTACGTGGCCGGTTGCAACGCCATCCTGTATCGCCCGATGGATCGCACCGCCGCCGCCGATCACCGCAAGCGCCAGCGCGCCGCGGCGCTGCTCGGCCAGCCGGCGCCGCAGCGCGAGGCCGAAGCGATGGCCGGCGCGCTGCCGGCGGCGATCGGCCGACCCGAGCTGCGCGCGTTCTTCAACTACCTGCGCGAGGCGCGCGGTCACCACATGGCGCTGGCGACCATCACGACGCTGTCGGCGGCGCTGAGCTGGGGCACCGAGAACATTCACTGGCGGCTGCCCGCCAATCCGCGGCCCGGCATGGAATTCGAGCGACCCGACGGCCGCGTGGTGCTGGTGACGATGACCGAGTTTGTCGCCTGGGTGGCGGCAGCCGACGGCATCGGCCGCCTCTCGATCGGCGACAGCTTCTATCTCGCCCTGTTCACCGGCCAGCGCCAGACCGACCGGCTGGCGATGCGCGACGAGAGCGAGGAGACCGGCCGCCACGCCTTCCGCCAGAGCAAGACCGGCGAGCTGGTCGATATCAAATCGGCTCCGCAGCTCGTGGCGCGGCTCGACGCCGCGCGCGCCCGCGTCGCCGAATTAAAGCTCAAGCTGGGCCTGCGCGAGCTGCCGCCCGAAATCGTCGTGAACGAGGACGGCGCGCGCCCCTATGACGAAAGCACCTACCGCTATTGGGTGTCCGTCGCGCGCGATATCGCGGTGTTCGGCTGGCCCGCGGGCATCGGCCGGCAGCAGGCGATCAATCGCGCGCAGGCGCTCGCCGCCGAGCTGCGCTCCGCCGAGCCGACGCTGCTCGCCGGCCCCGATCTCGAGACTTTGGATGCCGCCGCCCGCAATCGCGCGATCGAGGACAGGAGCCGCGCACTGCGCGCCTGGCTCGACGCTGCGGCCGGGCGCGACGCTGCCGCCGGCTGGCGCCTCGCACCCACCCCGTCGCTGCTGTTCGTCAATCGCCGCGGCGCGCTCGACGCCAAGCACGATCAGGATCTGCGGGACACCTGCGTCATGCTGCTAGATCGCGCCGGCTGCGATCTCTTGACGATCAGCGACATCACCGGCCACAGCTACAAGTCGGCGCAGACCATCGTGAAGCACTACCGCGCCCGCAACGCCGCCCGCGCCGACGAAGGTATCGACCGGCTGGTGCTGCAGGTTCGGAAAGAGGGGATGACGGGATGAGCGAGCAACCAGAATTCTTTTGGGCCCCACCGGACGGCGCGAGCATCGTTGGCGTAACGAAGTTCAGGAATGTCGTCGTAGTCGCGACCAGCTCAGGCGTCTATACGATCGGGCCTGACGGAGCACCGGACGAGTGGACTGTTCGCAAAATCAGCGACCAGATCGCCCGCGAACCGTCGGTGAGGAAGGGGATGGCGGGATGAGCTACAAACCTTGCCGAACTGGCGTTCACATCTGCGGCCGCGATCGAGACGAGATCGAGCCTGTCACGATCGCGAACTATCCAACCCGCTCTCAAGCCGAAGCCAACGCCGCTTTCGAGCGAGCGAGAGCAGAGGCGGAGAGCGACGATTATTTTGACTGCGTCGTCGATCTGATGGCTGCCGGCGACATCATCGACGATTTCCGGACGACGCGACAGATGCTGCCGCGCATCGCCAAGGCCATCGCGGCAGCTACCCCTTCGGGTAGCTGTACCGGCTCTGATATCCGGGCGCGTCGCTCTGGCGCGCCTCGCGGCATTTAGTGGGCCGCCCGCCGCAGCGCGAACAGCGCATCCTGAGCGCCAGTTCTGCGATCGTCATCTGGCCGAGCTCAAGCCGCGGGCGGCGGCTGCGGATCATGACGAACGGCACCCACACGCTTATGCGGCAGGCGTCGCACCAACAGTCGATATGAGTGTAGCCCTGTTCTTCGAGCATGGAGATCTTCATGCCCGCACCGTGAACAAGTCGAGAACAAAGTCAATTCTGTCGAATGGCCATGTCGAATGTCGAATGGCGGTGTCGAATGTTCTCGTTTGTTCTGGTGGATCGTTCAGAAAAGTCTAAGCGCCTCAGCGACTTGACTTGGTGGGCGCACTAGGGCTCGAACCTAGGACCCGCTGATTAAGAGTCAGCTGCTCTACCAACTGAGCTATGCGCCCCCGAACCGACCAGAGGTTTCCGTTCGGGACGGCTGCGTTTAGCAAAGCGAATCGGAGATGTCCAGCAAGCCGGACGACATTTTTGCGTCAGTCCGGATTTCTTGTGGACCGGAGAAAACCGCCGGCCCTCCGGCGGTTTTCTTGGTCGAACGGCGGCGGATCAGAGCCGGCGCGGGCCGCCGTCGTCGTCGTGGTCGTCCATCATGCCGGGGCCGCCACGGCCATCCGGGCCGCGATCGCGGTTCCAGCGCGGGCCGCGGTCGTCGTCATCCCGGTGCATCCGCGGGTGATGGCGCGGGCCGCCGCCCCAGCCGCCCTCGAACCGGGTCAGAACGCGCAGGCGGCGCTTCTGGCCCTCGTCCAGCGACTTGTAGAGCGGGTCGGCGGCATCGGCGATTTTCTTCATCGCCGCGGCGGTCGCAGCCATGGAGTCGGCGCGGTCGCGCAGCCGCGCCACCGGATCGGCCGCCTTGCTGTCGCGGTCCTCGTCACGCGCCTTCATCCGCGCCTCGGCGCGGTCGATCCGCAGCTTGGCGAAATCCTTCACCGCGGCTTCGAGCGGCGGCCACAGCTTTTCCTGATCCGGAGTCAGCTTGAGCCCGGCGTGGACGGCAGCGATCCGCGCATCGGCGAAGGCGGCGCGGTCCTCCGCGCTGGCCCACGGGCGGTGATCGCGGTGATGGTCGAACCAGCCGTGATGCTGGGCGTAAGCGGCCGAGGAGCCGGCGAGAGCCAGCACGGTGACGCCGGCGAGCAGAACCTTCTTCATGGAAACCTCCTTGCAAAGGTGTCCCGAAGATGAGGTCGCCGCCCTGCCCGATCAACTTACGCTTTGGACAGAAAGCGGAAGATGACCAAGATGTCATCTTCCGCCTTGTTAGTTCCAGTTCAGAACGTTTCGCTGTGTATCAGCGTGTTGCTATCAGTCGTTCAGAACACGTTCATACCGTCTCACAGCATCCCGAGCATGCGCGGCAGCCATAGCGAGATCTCCGGCACATAGGTGACGACGCCGAGGAAGGCGACCATCGTCAGCAGCCATGGCATTACCGCGACGGTGAGTTCGGTAATGCCCATCTTGGCGATGCCAGAGGCCACATAAAGGTTGAGGCCGACCGGTGGGTGGCACATGCCGACTTCCATGTTGACCACCATCAGAATGCCGAGATGCACCGGATGGATGCCGAGCTTGACCGCCACCGGAAACAGGATCGGCGCCATGATCAGCACAATCGAGGTCGCTTCCATCACGTTGCCGGCGAGCAGCAGCAGGATGTTCACCACCAGCAGGAACACGATCCAATTGACGCCGGCGGTCGACATCCACGCGGCGATCTGCTGCGGGATGTTCTCGTTGGCCATCAGGAACGAGAACAGCACCGCATTGGTGATGATGTAGAGAATCATCGCGCTCATATTGGCCGAGCCGAGCAGCACCTTCGGCACATCCCGGATCGACAGGTCGCGATAGACGAACACCGCGATGACGAACGCATAAACCGCGCTGATCGCCGCTGCCTCCGTCGGCGTGAACCAGCCCGCATAGATGCCGCCGAGCACCAGCACGATCAGCAGCAGGCCCCAGATGCATTTGCGGAAGGCGACGAACCGCTCCGCCCAGCTCGCTTTCGGCAGCCGCGGATAGTCGTGCTTCCAGGCGCGGTAGAAGGTGGTGAGGCCGAGCAGCGTCGCCAGCATGATGCCGGGGATGACGCCGGCCATGAACAGCTGGCCGACCGACGCCGACGACACGCGGTTGCCGGCCGGGTCGAGCGCGATCGAGCCGCCGGTGGCCACCGAATACACCACCATCACGATCGACGGCGGAATCAGGATGCCGAGCGCGCCCGACGTGGTGATGACGCCGGCGCCGAACCGCTTGGGGAAGCCCTGCTTCACCATCGCCGGCAGCATGATCGAGCCGATCGCGATCACCGTGGCGGGCGACGAGCCCGACACCGCGGCGAACAGCGCGCAGGCGATCACCGCGGCGAGGCCGAGACCGCCGTGCCAGTGGCCCACCATGGTGGTGGCGAAGTTGATCATGCGGCGCGCGACGCCGCCGTGGGTGAGAAAGTTGCCGGCAAGGATGAAGAACGGGATCGCCATGATCTCGAAGTTCTCGATCCCGGTGAACAGCTTCAACGACACCGCCTCGACCGGCACGTTGGTGAACAGGAACACGAAGGACAGCACCGTCAGGCCGAGCGCGATCGAGATCGGCATGCCGGTCAGCATCAGGACGATCAGCAGCGAGAAGATCAGAGCGGTGTTCATCGCACCGCCTCCGCCGCTGCCGCCGCCGATCCCGGCATATGCGGCTCGTCGATGCCTTCGACATGGCTGTGGTCGTGGTGCGGCAGGTGATCGTGGCGGATGAAGTGGTACGCCACCTGCAGGAAGCGGAAGCACATCAGATACGAGCCCAGCGGGATGCACAGGTAGACGATCCAGCTCGGGATTTCGAGATCCGGCGAGGTCTGGTTGGTGTCGATCAGGCCGTAGACGAATTTGGCGCCCATCGTGCCGATGATGAAGGTGAACAGCGCGCCGCAGAACAGGCCGAACAGGATCGTCACCTTGCGCCAGCGCGGCTGCATCACGTTGACCAGCACGTCGACGCCGACATGGATGCCGGTGCGCACGCCGTAGGCGGCGCCGAATTTGGCCATCCACACGAACATGTAGATGCACAGCTCCTGTGCCCAGGACAGGTCGATCGGAAACAGGATGGGATAGAACAGCGGGATCCCGACCAGATAGCGGTGCATCACCGCGACGAAGATCAGCAGCGTGGCGCCGCCGATCATGGTCGCGATCAGGATCTCCTCAAGCCGGTCGAGGATGCGCAGAAACATTCATCTCCCCCTAATCGATCGGCCGCCCGGGCTGATCCGTCGGCGGCCGTTATTGGTGCCGGACGCGCGGTGCGGTCCGGAAATACAACGGGCGCCCGCGCTTGTCGACGCGGGCGCCCTCTGGCGATCTCAGTTGGTCGGCCCGCCGCCGCTCTCCTTGATGAAGTCGGCGATCAGCGCCTTGCCGACCCGTCCGCCGACGTCGTCATAGACCGGCGCCATCGCCTTGCGCATCGCGGCGTTCTGCTCGGGCGTCAGGGTGATGATCTCGGTCTTGCCCGACTTCTTCATCTCCTCGAGCGCCTCGTCATTTTCCTTCTGCGACTGGTTGTTGCCGTATTCGGTGGCTTCCTTCATCGCCTTGTCGAGCTGGGCGCGAAGGTCGGCCGGAATGCCGTCCCAGAACTTCTTGTTCACGATCACCGCGTAGCCGATGTAGCCGTGATTGGTGACGGTGGTGTACTTCTGCACCTCGTGCATCTTCTGCGTGTACATGTTCGACGGCGTGTTTTCCTGGCCGTCGACCACGCCGGTCTGCAACGCCTGATACACTTCCGAGAACGCCATCACCTGCGGGATCGCGCCGAGCGAACGGAACTGCGCGTCGAGCACCTTCGACGACTGAATGCGGAATTTCAGGCCCTTGTAGTCCGCCGGCTCGATCAGCTTCTTGTTGGCGCTCATGATCTTGAAGCCGTTGTCCCAATACGCCAGGCCGGTGATGCCCTTGGCGTCGAGCAGCTTGAACAGCTTGGCGCCGACCGGACCGTTGGTCACCTTGCGCAGCGCCGCGATGTCCGGAAGGATATACGGCAGGTCGAACACCTCGAATTCCTTGACGCCCGCCGGGCCGAACTTGGAAATCGACGGCGCCAGCATCTGCACGGCGCCGAGCTGCAGCGCGTCCAGCTCTTCCTTGTCCTTGTAGAGCTGCGAGTTGGGATAGACTTCGACCTTGACCTTGCCGTCGGTGTATTTTTCCGCCAGTTCCTTGAACTTGTCGGCGGCGAGCCCCTTCGGGGTGTTCGGCGCGGTGACGTGGCTGAACTTGATGACGATCGGCGATTGCGCGGCGGCGGGGCCGATCAGGGCCAAAAGCGCGGCCGAGGCTGCGGACAAAATCAGCTTACGCATGGGACTTCCCCCTGGATTTTCTAGGTGCGCGATAACGCACAGGCTCATGTCCCCTTACAGAGACTCGGACCTAAAAGCCATTGTCGTTTCGGAGGGTGTCGGCGCGCAGCGGTGTCATGCTGTGCCGCAAAACGAAAACGCAGCGCCGAAGCGCTGCGTTTGGTGGCGTACCAAGGCGATCTGCCCGCGGCGTCAGCCCGCGACGGCGACCGACGGCGCATCCTCGCGGACGTCGCGCTTGCGCTTGGCGACGATCTTGTTGAGCGCGCCCAGATAGGCCTTGGCCGAGGCGACCAGGGTGTCGGGATCGGCGGCGCGCGCGGTCATCGAGCGGCCCTCGTGGCTCAGCCGCACCGACACTTCCGCCTGCGCGTCGGTGCCTTCGGTGACGGCGTGAACCTGATACAGCTCCAGCTTGGCGTCGTGCGGCACCAGCGCCTTGATGCAGTTGAACACCGCATCGACCGGGCCATTGCCTTCGGCTTCCTCGATCCGCACCTGGCCGTCGACGTCGAGCTTCATGGTGGCGCGCTGCGGACCGTGGGTGCCGGCGATCACCGTCAGCGACACCAGCTTGATCTGGTCCTGGCCGTGCGTCATTTCTTCGTCGACCAACGCTTCGATGTCCTCGTCGTAGACGTCCTTCTTGCGGTCGGCCAAGGCCTTGAACCGCACGAACACGTCTTCGATCTGGTTGCGCGACAGCTTGTAGCCGAGCTCTTCCAGCTTGTGGATCAAGCCGGCGCGGCCGGAGTGCTTGCCCATCACCAGCGAGGTGCCCTTCACGCCGACGGTCTCGGGCGTCATGATCTCGTAGGTCTGGGCGTTCTTGATCATGCCGTCCTGATGGATGCCGCTCTCGTGCGCGAACGCATTCCGGCCGACGATCGCCTTGTTGTACTGCACCGGGAACGAGGTCGCGGCCGATACCGTCTTGGAGGCGTGGGTCAGCATCGTGCTCTCGATGTTATTCCAGTACGGCAACTTGTCCTGACGGACGCGCATCGCCATCACCACCTCTTCCAAGGCGGCGTTGCCGGCGCGTTCGCCGATGCCGTTGATGGTGCATTCGATCTGCCGGGCGCCGCCCTGAACGCCCGCCATCGAATTGGCGACCGCCATGCCGAGGTCGTTGTGGCAATGCACCGAGAACCGCGCCTTGTCGGAATTCGGCACGGTCTCGCGTACCTTGCGGAACAGCTCGCGATATTCCTCCGGCACCGAATAGCCGACCGTATCCGGCAAGTTGATGGTGGTGGCGCCGGCCTTGATGGCCGCCTCGATGCAGCGGCACAGGAAGTCGAATTCGGTGCGGGTCGAATCCTCGGCCGACCATTCGACGTCGTCGGTGTGGTTGCGGGCGCGGGTCACCGACGAGATCACCATCTCGTAGACCTGCGCTGCTTCCATCTGCAGCTTGTACTTCATGTGCACCGGCGAGGTGGACAGGAAGGTGTGGATGCGGCCGCGCTCGGCCGGCTTGATCGCCTCGGCGCAGCGGTCGATGTCCTTATGGGCCGCCCGCGACAAGCCGCAGATCACCGAGTTCTTCGAGCGCTTGGCGATCTCGTGCACCGCCTCGAAGTCACCATCGGAGGCGAACGGATAGCCGGCCTCGATCACGTCGACGCCCATGTCGTCGAGCATCTTGGCGACGTTCAGCTTCTCCTCGAAGGTCATGGTGGCGCCGGGGCACTGCTCGCCGTCGCGCAAAGTGGTGTCGAAAATGATGACGCGGTCCTGCTCGGACTTCGAAGTCGTGGTCATGAAAGATTTCCTTGGTTTAGGGCGCCGTCTCTGCGGAGATCGCGGCGCGATTGGGTCTGGCATTCTTGCGATCCCCTGAGTGCCCAGGCGCACGCGCCCAGACGGCCCTCAGGGGCGAATAAGCAGAAGCAGCCCGCCAAGCGCGAGGGTGATCAGCGCGAGGGTCTGAAGCGCGGCCTGACCGATCGGCGCAGCCGGAATCGCGGACGCGGCGATTGCCGCCGTCCCCTGCATCCCAGCCTTGTCGCCGCGAATCGTCATATCCGACACCTTGAGGTCCCTATCGTGCGCGCCAACCCATAAAGGAAGGGTAACGAGGAGAGTCGACGCAAGTCGCCGATGGACCGAACAACTATCTTTCTAGACGACCTCGCCAAGGGTCCGCAACGGCAAATGATGGGCAAAAATCGTCAAAAAACGTCAGAAACCCTGACCTAAACCATCGTCGATGCGGCCTTGCGCAGGGGCGGGTTTCCTCAGTCGGCGAAACCGCTTATGGCTTGGGACGAGCTGACACCACAGCATGGAGCGACGCGTTGAACTCGATCGATCTGGCCTCGCTGGCCGCCGCAACCCCCACCTTGCGCCATGACTGGAGCCGCGAGGAAGCCGCCGCGATCTACAACTCGCCGTTTGCCGATCTGATCTTCCGGGCGCAGACCATTCATCGCCAGAGCTTCGACGCCAACGCGGTGCAGTGCAATCAGCTGCTCAACGTCAAGACCGGCGGCTGCGCCGAGGATTGCGGCTATTGCAGCCAGTCGGCGCATCACGACACCGCCCTGCCCGCCTCCAAGCTGATGGACCCGAAGAAGGTGATCGAAGGCGCCAAGGCGGCGCGCGATGCCGGCGCGACGCGCTACTGCATGGGCGCGGCCTGGCGCTCGCCGAAGGATCGCGACATGGCGCCGATCATCGAGATGGTGAAGGGCGTCAAGGCGCTCGGCATGGAAGCCTGCATGACGCTCGGCATGCTGAGCGATGATCAGGCCAAGCAGCTCGCCGACGCCGGCCTCGATTACTACAACCACAACGTCGACACCTCCGAGGAGTTCTATTCCTCCGTGGTGAAGACGCGCAGCTACTCCGACCGGCTCGATACGCTGGAGAAGGTCCACGACGCCGGCATCAAGGTGTGCTGCGGCGGCATCCTCGGCCTTGGCGAGAAGCCGACCGACCGCGTCGAGATGCTGCGCACGCTGGCCAACCTGCCGCAACATCCGGAGAGCGTGCCGATCAACATGCTGATCCCAATCGAAGGCACGCCGATCGCCAAGACCGCGACGCCGGTCGATCCGTTCGAATTCGTCCGCACCATCGCGCTGGCGCGCATCATGATGCCGAAGTCCGACGTCCGCCTCGCCGCCGGCCGCACCGCGATGAGCGACGAGATGCAGGCGCTGTGCTTCCTCGCCGGCGCCAACTCGATCTTCATCGGCGACACCCTGCTGACCACGCCGAACCCCGGCGACAGCAAGGACCGCGCGCTGTTCGCCCGCCTCGGCATCACGCCGCGGGATGACCTCGGGGTGCATACGCACGGGTGAGGCTTGAGACTGGGCCTGAGGCTGAGGCCGAAGCGCGCCCACAGAAACGCCGTCATGGCCGGGCTTCGACCCGGCCATCCACGGACGCAGGCACCGAGCGCGTAGCAAGACGTGGATGGCCGGGACAAGCCCGGCCATGACGAGGTTGCTACTAAGTTAAGTCGAGATGCCGGAGCCACCGTTAGTCACGCACGCACATCTCCCCGTCATTGCGAGCGAAGCGAAGCAATCCAGCCCGGTGCTTGGCGCTGGATTGCTTCGTCGCTTCGCTCCTCGCAATGACGTGCGTTGATCGTCGCCGTGCCTTAATCGTCGACGCGTCTTAATCGTCGCCGTGCAACAGCATCGTGAGATACGCGGTCACGAACCGCGGCATCGTCGGTAGGAAGTCAGCTTTCGACCGCACCAGATGGATGCCGCTGAGCTCCGGCTTGGTCTCGCGCGACAGAAAATGCTCGATCCGCGCCTTGAGCGCATCGCCCGGCTGATCGACATCGAGAATCCGCAGCATCGCCACCAGCGGGCCGGCCTCGACGCAGTGCCAGTGATCGGCGGCGTGATAATCGAGCCGGGTCAGCCCGGTCTCTTCCTTGACTTCGCGGGCAACGCTGGAGGCGATCTCGAGGCGGCGATTGCGGACGTCGGAGGGATCTGGCGTGCCGCCGGCGAAGTACACCTTGCCGGCATTGGCGGTGTGGGCCCCCATCACGCCGAGCACGATCGCGCCGTCGCGGGCGCGGATCACGCCCATGCCGAAGCCGTTGAACACCGACGCGTCGGGAAAGCCCCAATCCCGCCACGCCATGAAGCTGGCGAAGTCGGTCTCGAAATACTCGGCGCTGAAGTACACGCCGTCGAACCGCGGCTGGCGCCCCACCAGCACGCGCCCGTTCCACAGCTCCGGCTTGTCGCGTTGCCGCTCGGCGAAATGCGCGTCGATCTCGGCGCGGCGCTTGTCGGCGAACGACCAGACGTGATCGCTCACCCACAGGTCGAGATGCGTGACGCGATGGATCGTGACAGGAACCTCAGGGGTCACGCAGGCACCTATCTGGCGGCGCCCGACGTCTTCGCCTGTTCGACGAAAGCGTTGGTGTAGGTCTTGGTGACGTCGATATTGGCCTTCGCCACGTCCGGCGAACTGGCGCTGAACACCGCCAGCACCGCCTCGGCGCCCTTCGGATCCATCAGCCCGGTGATCGAGTACATCGGAATGGTGTTCTTCAGCGCGGCGACGTATTGCGCCTTGTCCTTGCCGACGATGTTGGCCGGCATCTTGTCGGCGATCTCCTCGGCCGAATGCGCGTGGATCCAATTCAGCGTGCCAAGGATCGCATGGGTCAGGCTCTGCGCCTCTTTCGGATGCGCCTTGATCCACGCCGTGGTCGCGTACAGCGCGCCGCCCGGATAGTCGCCGCCGAACACCTCGCGGGTGTCGTGCTCGGTGCGAGTGTCGCTGAGGATGCGCAAATCACTGTGCGCGGCCTGCAGGATGGTCACCGCCGGATCGAGCATCACCGCGGCGTCGATCTGGCCCTGCTGCATCGCCGCCACCGCGGTGGCGCCGAGCCCGACGCCGATCACCGAAACATTGTTCGGATCGACGCCGTTCTTTTTCAGGAGATACTTCAGGAAGAAGTCGGTCGACGAGCCCGGCGCGCTGACGCCGACCTTCTTGCCGGCCAGATCCTTGATCGACTTGACCTCCGCGGTATGGCCGGGCGACACCGCCAGCACCAGCCCGGGATAGCGGTCGTACACCACGAAGCTCTGCATCTCCTGCTTCTTGGCGGCGAGATTGACGGTGTGGTCGAAATAGCCGGAGACGACGTCGGCGCTGCCGCCGAGCACGGCCTTGAGCGCGTCCGAGCCGCCCTTGAGGTCGACCAGTTCGACGCTCAGCCCGGCCTTGTCGTATTCGCCGAGTTGCTTGGCCAGCACGGTCGGGAGATAGCACAGGCAGGCGCCGCCGCCGATCGCGATCGTCACCTTGCTCTGCGCCGACGCGGCGCCCGCGGTGAGCAGAACCGCGGCGAGCGCAGCGGCAATGGACTTGAAACCGGCCTTCATGGCGTCTGTTCTCCCCGGACGAAACGGTCAGGACAATATGCCAAAGCCGCGCCGGGCTCTAGTCCGCCGGCTGCCCGCTCGGCTGCGGCCGCCACACCAGCAGGCGGCGCTCCACCACACTGACGGCAAGATCGATGACGATGACGAACACCGACAGCACGAACATCCCGGCGAACACGCCGGCGACGTCGAATGCGCCCTCGGCCTGCTGGATCAGATAGCCGAGCCCGGCGGCCGCGCCGAGATATTCACCAACGACTGCACCGACCACCGCAAAACCGATCGCGGTGTGCAGCGAGGAGAACATCCAGGACAGCGCCGACGGCCAGAACACGTGGCGCATCATCTGCCGTTCGCTCATCCCCAGCATCCGCGCGTTGTCGACCAGCGTCGCGCTGGTTTCCTTGACGCCCTGATAGACGTTGAAAAACACCACGAAGAACACCAGCGTCACTCCGAGCGCCACCTTCGACCAGATGCCGAGCCCGAGCCACAGCGTGAAGATCGGCGCCAGCACCACGCGCGGCAGCGCGTTGACCATCTTCACATAGGGGTCGAACACCGCGGCGACCCGCGGCTGCCGCGCAAACCAGAACCCGACCAGCACGCCGGCCACCGAGCCGATCGCGAAGGCCAGCAGCGACTCCCACAGCGTGATCCACAAATGCTTCCAGATCACGCCCGACGCGAACCAGGCGAACACCTGCCCCACGACATCCACCGGCGTCGAAAAGAAGAACGGCGGCAGCAACAGCTTGCCGCCAATCGGCACCGTACTGAACACCTGCCACACCACCAGCGCGGTGATCGCGACGAGCAATTGCAGCGCGAGAAGCTTCAGCCGCGGCATGGCGAGGCTCCCGTGTATTCACCGCTTCGTCGCCCAGTAACGAGGCGCCTCCGCTCCCCTCCCCCTTGCGGGGAGGGGTCGGGGGGGGGGGGACCACAAGGATGGCGTCCCTTT
>NZ_LJIC01000150.1 GCF_001295845.1 Rhodopseudomonas sp. AAP120
GGGGCTCTGCACGCGGGGCCGGAGCGGCGGCGGGCGGCGCGGCATGCGGCGGAGCCGCGCCCGGCGGGGGACCCTTGTGTTCGCCGGCCGGCGGGCCCTTCTTTTCCTCGGCCTTCTCCGGCGCAGGCGCGGCCTGTGCCATCACCATCGGTGCCGTTTCGGCACGCGCCGGTGTGCTCACGGAAGGCCACGCCACGAGGGCCGTGGTAGCCAGCAAGGCGAATTGAATTTTTCTCATCGATAATCCCTGCGAATCAAACGCTGCGAACCATAAGCTCCACGATGCGGAACCGGCTCGTGCTGGCGATCAACGATGACCCGTTGGGCCGCATTGTGGCGGTTCGCATCGGAATGCTGCTAATTATTTCTCAGGCTGTGGCTGCGCGACATTGTGCTATTCACCGCGCGTTCAGGCGCAGCGCGAAGGTGCGATATCGCGCATAGAAAGAGCGGCACTGCTGCGCCGCTCTTCGAAGTATCGATCATCCCGATGCCGTCGCGTGCGGTATCGCGCACGGCGGACCAACTACGCACGGACTCATGAAGCCGCCTCACGCGACTGCGGGATTCGGCGCGCCCGGTCCGGGCGGCTGTGGCGTCGGCATTTCGTCGGGGACGTCGCCAGGTAGTTCGTTCGGCGGCGCCGGCGCGTCGGGCTCATGAACGGGCGGCGGAATATCCGGGTTTGGATCACCGGGCGGTGACTCGGATGGCGGCTCGGTCGGAGTCCCCGGCGTTGTCGGCGGGACTTCCGGCGGCGGCTCGGACGGTCCGGGCGGCTCCTGCATGCGGGCGCTCATTCAGATCGCGACCTTGCGGTTGTCGCCGAGATCGGGCCGCCCTCCAGTCGCGGCCGCAACCGCCATCTTCACGTAGCTGATGATGGTGCCGGGCGAGTCCCAGTATTCGGCTTCCTCGGGCGTCACTTTGAGAACTCGAATGTTGGGATCTTCCGGATTGTCCCACCACGCCTTCGCTTCGGTGCCGAACAATTCCTTGATCTTGGCGCGGTCGTTGGAGATCGCCGCATATCCGGAGACCGAGACGTACTTCTGCGAGCTCGCATCGGCGAAGCCGAGATTGACGTGATGATCGCGCGCGATTTCTTCGTCCTTGTGACGGCGCGCATCGGTGAGGAAGTAGATCTGTCCTTCTTCGGGCCGCACATAGGCCGCCATCGGCCGCGAGCGGATCTTCTCGCCGTCGCGCGTCGCCAGCATCGCGAAGGTGATCTTCTTCATCAGGTCCCAGGCGTGCTGCGCATTGCCTTCGTTACTGGGTGTCGCGGCCATGTTGTTCATCTCCCTGTGCGTCAGCCGCGATAACGATCGCTTTGCGGCGATGTTCCGGGAGGGCTCGCGGGAGTAATTGCCGCGCGCGACTCGTTTTGTTCCGTCATTGCGAGGAGCGAAGCGACGAAGCAATCCAGCTTCGTGCTCGGCGCTGGATTGCTTCGCTTCGCTCGCAATGACGGGGTGAGCGAGGAGGCCAAAACAAAACGGCCGGGCGTGGGCCCGGCCGTCGTGACAGATCGATGACTTGCGCGGCTCAGATCTGGCGTTCGACCAGCTTGAGCTTCAGGTTGGCGATCGCCTCCGACGGGTTGAGGCCCTTCGGGCAGACCTTGGCGCAGTTCATGATGGTGTGGCAGCGATAGATCCGGAACGGGTCCTCGAGATTGTCGAGACGCTCGCCGGTCGCTTCGTCGCGGCTGTCTTCGACCCAGCGGGTCGCCTGCAGCAGCGCGGCCGGGCCGAGGAAGCGGTCGGAATTCCACCAATAGCTCGGGCACGAGGTCGAGCAGCAGGCGCACAGGATGCACTCGTACAGGCCGTCGAGCTTTTCGCGATCTTCGTGGCTCTGCCGCCATTCCTTCTGCGGCGTCGGCGTCACGGTTTGCAGCCAGGGCTGAATCGAGGCGTATTGCGCGTAGAAGTTGGTGAGGTCGGGCACCAGATCCTTGACCACCGGCTGATGCGGCAGCGGGTTGATCTTGACCGCCTCGCCGCGCACGTCGTCCATTGCCTTGGTGCAGGCCAGCGTGTTCTCGCCGTCGATATTCATCGCGCAGGAGCCGCAGACGCCTTCGCGGCAGGAGCGGCGGAAGGTCAGCGTCGGATCGATGTTGTTCTTGATCCAGATCAGGCCGTCCAGCACCATCGGGCCGCAATCGTGCTTGTCGACGTAGTAGGTGTCGACGCTCGGGTTCTTGCCGTCGTCCGGATTCCAGCGATAGACGCGGAATTCGCGAACTTCGCTCGCGCCTTCCGGCTTCGGCCATTCCTTGCCGCCGACAATCTTCGAATTCTTCGGAAGTGCGAATTCAACCATCTCGTTGCCTCTGGCTCTGCGCGTCATTGCCGGGCTTGACCCGGCAATCCATCTTCTTGCGAAGATGATGGATGCCCGGGTCATAGGCGTTTTTTAGAACGCCGTTCTTCGAACGGCTATGCCCGGGCATGACGATCTAGGATCAGTACACCCGCGGCTTCGGCGGGATGTACTGGACGTCGTTGGTCATCGTGTAGTCGTGCACCGGGCGATAATCGATCGTGGTGCCGCCGTTGCCGCCGATCCAGGCCAGCGTGTGCTTCATCCACTGCGCGTCGTCGCGATTCGGGAAGTCCTCGCGGGCGTGGGCGCCGCGGCTTTCGGTGCGGTTGGCGGCCGAGTTCATCGTCACCACCGCTTGCACGATCAGATTGTCGAACTCCAGCGTCTCGATCAAATCCGAATTCCAGGTCAGCGAGCGGTCGGACACGCCGATATCGCCGATGCCGCCGTGGACGTTCTGGATCAGCTGCTTGCCTTCGGCCAGCACTTCGCCGGTGCGGAACACTGCGCAGTTGTTCTGCATCACGTGCTGCATCTTTTCACGCAGCTTCGCGGTCGGGGTGCCCCCCTTGGCGTAGCGATATTTGTCGAGCCGGCCGAGCGACAGGTCGGCCGAATCCGCCGGCAGCTCCGGCTGCTTGCCGTTCGGGGTCAGCTTCTCGGCGCAGCGCAGCGCCGCGGCGCGGCCGAACACCACGAGGTCGATCAGCGAGTTGGAGCCAAGGCGGTTGGCGCCGTGCACCGACACGCAGGCAGCTTCGCCGATCGCCATCAGGCCCGGCACCACCGCGTTGTCGTCGCCGTCCTTCTTGGTGACGACTTCGCCGTGGAAATTGGTCGGGATGCCGCCCATGTTGTAGTGCACGGTCGGCAGGATCGGGATCGGCTCGCGGGTGACGTCGACGCCGGCGAAGATCCGGGCCGATTCCGAGATGCCCGGCAGGCGCTCGGCCAGCACTTCCGGCGCCAGATGGTCGAGGTGCAGGAAGATGTGGTCCTTCTTCTTGCCGACACCGCGGCCTTCGCGCATTTCGATGGTCATCGCGCGCGAGACGACGTCGCGCGAAGCGAGGTCCTTGGCCGACGGCGCGTAGCGCTCCATGAAACGCTCGCCCTCGGAATTGACGAGGTAGCCGCCTTCGCCACGCGCACCTTCGGTGACGAGGCAGCCCGAACCGTAGATGCCGGTCGGGTGGAACTGCACGAACTCCATGTCCTGCAGCGGCAGGCCGGCGCGCAGCGCCATCGCGCCGCCGTCACCCGTGCAGGTATGCGCCGAGGTGCAGGAGGCGTAGGCGCGGCCGTAGCCGCCGGTGGCGAGGATCGTGGTCTGCGCCTTGAAGCGGTGGATGGTGCCGTCGTCGAGCTTCAGCGCGACCACGCCGCGGCAGACGCCCTGGTCGTCCATGATCAGGTCGATGGCGAAGAATTCGATGTAGAACTCGGCCGAATGGCGCAGCGCCTGGCCGTACATCGTGTGCAGCATCGCGTGGCCGGTGCGGTCGGCGGCCGCGCAGGTGCGCTGCGCCTGGCCCTTGCCGAAATCCATCGTCATGCCGCCGAACGGTCGCTGATAGATCTTGCCTTCCTCGGTGCGCGAGAACGGCACGCCCCAGTGCTCGAGCTCGTAGACCGCGTCCGGCGCGTTGCGCACCATGTATTCGATCGAGTCCTGGTCGCCGAGCCAGTCCGACCCCTTGACGGTGTCGTACATGTGCCAGCGCCAGTCGTCCTTGTGCATGTTGCCGAGCGAGGCCGAGATGCCGCCCTGCGCCGCCACGGTGTGCGAGCGGGTCGGAAACACCTTGGTGATGCAGGCGGTGCGAAGCCCGGCTTCGCTGCAGCCGACCACGGCGCGCAGCCCGGCGCCGCCGGCGCCCACCACCACCACGTCATAGACGTGGTCTTCGATCGGATAGGCGGTTCCGCCCGCGGCAGGTGCGCCGTTGAGGTTGGCCGCCATGCTTAGACTCCGGATGCGAGTTTGAAGATCGCGAAGATCGCGGCGAGCGCCACGGCGATCGAGAAGAAGTTGTTGGCCATCACAGTGACGAGCTTGAGCTTCTCGTTCTGGATGTAGTCTTCGATCACCACCTGCATGCCGATCTTCATGTGGATCGCAGAGGCGATGATGAACAGGATCATGACCAGCGAGATCAGCGGCGAACCGAGGATCTGCGCCGCGCCGGCCTGGTTGCGGCCGAGCAGCATCATGATCACCACGATCACCGGCAGGATCAGCAGCGTCATCGCTACGCCGGTGATGCGCTGGCGCCAGAAGTCACCGGTGCCGGAGCCGGCCGGGCCGAACTTGCGCACCTTGCCCATCGGCGTGCGCATCGTGGATTCGTTGCGGCGGGCGGTGCCGTGAGATTCCTGAACGCTCATCGGGCGGCTCCCATCGAGAAGGCGATCACCCAGAGCAGAACGGTCAGCACGATGCCGCCGATCAGCGCCGCCCAGGTCAGCCATTCGCGGTCGGCGGTCTTGAAACCGTAGCCGAGGTCCCAGACGAAGTGCCGGACGCCGCTGAGCAGATGATGCATCAGCGCCCAGGTGTAGCCGAACAGGATCAGGCGGCCGATCCAGCTGCCGGTGAAGGACTGGATGGTGGCGTAAGACGCCGGTCCGGCGGCGCAGGCGATCAGCCACCACGCCAGCAGAAGGGTTCCGGAATACAGTGCGATGCCGGTGGCGCGATGGACGATGGACATCGTCATCGTCAGGCTCCAGCGGTACGTCTGCATATGGGGCGAAAGCGGTCGGTCGATCCTGGCGGTCATCGGCTGCTATGGGTTGGCGGCGAGCGAACAGGGCCCGGGCGGGGCTCGCGAGAGTGCCCCTATTTACGAAGGACGTTCAACGAGCGCAACGAAGAATTCGCATCTTCGGAACGCCAGTTCAGCGTTTGAAGAGCCCGGCAGGCCAATGCGATCGCGATTTTTGGAGCTCCGTTCCACGCGCCGGAAATGAAACCGGATTCAGACCTCGTCAGGCCCCGAGGTGGTCCGCTGCATCGATGAACAACGGGTTTCGAGCCGCTCTAAAGCCGAAACCCGCTGCTTCCCGCAACGCATCGGCCGTGCGATGGTTCATCGCCGCATGGCCGCTTTGCGCGGATCAGCATCACGTCGTCAGGTTTCCGATGTCCCACGCTCCCGACTGCACGCTCGATCATGGGCATCACCACCACGACCATGCGGATCACGATCACGGCAACACGGCCGATCATACGCACCGGCACGGCCTCGGCGCCCATGACCACACGCCGACCGATTTCGGCCGCGCCTTCGCAATCGGCATCGCGCTGAATATCGCCTTCGTGATCGCCGAGGCGGTGTTCGGCTGGCTCGGCAATTCGATGGCGCTGATCGCCGACGCCGGCCACAATTTGTCCGACGTGTTGGGGCTTGCAGTGGCGTGGATCGCCGCCGAACTGTCGAAGCGGCCGCCCTCTGCGCGCTACACCTACGGGCTGCGCGGCTCGTCGATCCTGGCGGCGCTGTTCAACGCGGTGTTTCTGCTGCTCGCGGTCGGCGCGATCGGCTGGGAGGCGGTGGTTCGGCTGTTCAATCCCGAGCCGGTCGCCAGCGGCACGATGATCACGGTGGCGGGCATCGGCATCGTCATCAATGCGGTCACGGCCTGGCTGTTCTTCGCCGGCCGTCACACCGATCTCAACATCCGCGGCGCCTATCTGCACATGGTGGCGGACGCCGCCGTGTCGGCTGCTGTCGTAGTCGCCGGCGTGGTGATCCTGTTCACCGGCTGGACCTGGACCGATCCGGCCGTCAGCCTGCTCGTGGCCGGCGTCATCGTCTGGGGGACCTGGGGGCTGCTGCGGGATTCCACCGCGATGTCGCTGAACGCGGTGCCGCGCGGCATCGATCCGGCCGCGGTGCGGGCATTTCTGACCGGCCTGCCGGGCGTCACGCAGGTGCACGATCTGCACATCTGGCCGATGTCGACCACCGAGGTGGCGCTGACATGCCACCTGGTGATCCCCTCCGGCGCCCCCGGCGACGCCTTCCTGATCGACCTCGCGCACAAACTCGACCACGACTTCGGCATTGCGCACACCACCGTGCAGATCGAGACGAGCCCCGACACGGTGTGTGCATTAGCGCCGGACCACGTGGTGTAGGTGATCGCCGCGGATTGGGTCGGAAGGTTAATCAGTTAGAGTATTCGGGAGCCGGGAGCACGCCATCTCCCCTCCCCCTTGCGGGGAGGGGTCGGGGGTGGGGGTCCCCAGGCACTGCGACTCGTGGACCCCC
>NZ_LJIC01000151.1 GCF_001295845.1 Rhodopseudomonas sp. AAP120
CCCCCCCCCCCCCCCCACAAAAAGCCCCCAACAAAAAAGCCCCGGCGCGAGGCCGGGGCTTTGATGGTCGGCACTGACGAGGTGCTTACTCTTTCTGTCCGAGCAGCTGCAGCAGCAGCGTGAACAGGTTGATGAAGTTCAGGTAGAGCGACAGCGCACCGGTGATCGCCGCGCGTTCCGCGACTTCGCCGCCTTCCGACGCGTAGCCGTAGATGTAGTCGTTCTTCAGGCGCTGCGTATCCCAGGCGGTCAGGCCCGCGAACACCAGCACGCCGACCACCGAGACGATGAACTGCAGCATCGAAGAGGCGACGAACAGGTTCACCAGGCTGGCGATCACCACGCCGATCAGACCCATCAGCAGGAACGAACCCATGCCGGTCATGTCACGCTTGGTGGTGTAGCCGTAGAGGCTCAGCGCACCGAACGAGGCGGCGGTGATGAAGAACACCCGCACGATCGAGGTGTGAGTGTACACCAGGAAGATCGACGACAGCGAGATGCCCATCAGCGCCGAGAACGCCCAGAACAGCATCTGCGCGGTCTGCGGCTTCAGCCGGTTGATGCCGAACGAGATGGCGAACACCATCGCCAGCGGGGCGAGGATGAACACCCACTTCAGCGGGCTGACGAACATCGCCACGCCGAACGAGGTCAGCATGGTGTTGCCGACGCGCGCCGCGGCGGCGGTGCTGTCGGTGGTCACGGCGCCCATATAGACGCCCAGAGCGGCCAGGCCGGTGATGGCCAGGCCGATCGTCATGTAGTTGTAGATGCGCAGCATGTAGGCGCGCAGACCGGCATCCACGGTCGCGCTGTCGACGCGACCGGCGGCCCGGCCGAAGGGAGAGGCGTAGTTACGGTCCAAGTCCGACATGGTCGAGATCCTGAGTTGGTTCGGCGCCGCGAAGGGTGGCGAAGCCGATGAAAACTATCCGGACAGTGATGCGCGGCGGACGTTAAGTTCGGGTCACTGAATTCGGTCACTCAATTCGGTCACCGAATTCGGCACCCAGTCGCCGGCGCGCTGTCCGACCCATTCCGATATGTGGGAAACTAACACAATAGGGGCAAGGGTTTATGCGCGGCTGAATGTCGCTCCGCAGCATCGGGGTCCGGACCGCCGGCGCGACTTTGGTCGAAATCGCCGCACTTTCCCGCGCCGGTTGGTGCGGCCGGCCGCCGGGAGAGCGGCCCCGGAGGGCCGCCATGCCGGGCCGCGGCGGCTATAGATTCCGCAGCACGGTCGCGGGTTTTTGGCCGAGCGCCAGCAGGGTGCCGACCAGCCCGAGGCCGACCGTGACGATCAGCGCCGCCACCACCACGCCGGCGGCCGAGCCGGCCTGCCAGACGAAGCTGAGCGTCATCAATCGTGTGACGATGAGCCACGCGGCAACCGAGCCGGCGATCACCCCGAATACCGCGGTGGCGAGCCCGATCATCATGTATTCGAGCGCGAAGGCGCCGATCAGCCGCCCCCGCGTGGCGCCGAGCGTCTTCAGGATCACGGCGTCATAGACCCGGTGGCGGTGGCCGGCCGCCAGTGCGCCGCCGAGCACCAGGATGGCCGAGATCAGTGTCACCGAACTCGCCCCGCGCACCGCCAGCGCCAGATTGCTGACCACGCCGCCGACCGTCTCCAACGCTTCCTTGACCCGGACGCTGGTGACCATCGGGAATTTGTCCGCCACCTGCTTGATCAGCGCGGCGTCGCTCTGCGGCGTGCTGCCGGCCTCGGTCAGCGTGGCGATATGCGTGTGCGGCGCGCCGCGAAACGTGTTGGGCGAGAACACCAGCACGAAATTGATGCCGAGGCTCTGCCAGTCGACGCTGCGCAGATTGCTGATCGTCGCGGTGATCTCGCGGCCCAGCACATTGACCGTGACGGTGTCGCCGATCTTCAGGCCGAGCCCGTCGGCGAGCTTCTTGTCGAACGACACCAGCGGCTTGCCGCTGTAGTCCTTGGGCCACCAATGGCCCTGCACCACTTTGGAGCCGGCCGGCAGGTCGGTCGCGTAAGTGAGCCCGCGGTCGCTCTGCAGCACCCATTCGGCATCCTGGGCGGGCTTGAGGTCCTCGGCACGCACGCCGCGCGCGGCGACGATCCGGCCGCGCAGCATCGGCACGTCTTCCAGCGTCGCGGTCGGGGCAATCTGTTTCAGGAAGGCGCCAAAGCGGTCGGTTTCGCTCGACGGAATGTCGATGAAGAAGAACGCCGGCGCCTTCTCGGGCAACGCGGCGGTGAATTGCCGGCGCAGATTGCCGTCGATCTGCGCGATCGTCACCAGCACGGCGAGGCCGAGGCCGAGCGACAGCACCACCGACGGCGTCAGCGCGCCGGGTCGGTGGATGTTGGCGACGGCAAGCCGCAGCATGGTGATGCGCGAGCGGGGGAGGCGGCGCGCGATCGCCATCAGGGCCGCGGCGACGCCGCGCAGCAGCGCGAACACCAGCACCGAGGCGCCCACGAAGGCGATGGCGACGCGCTTGTCGTAAGCGAGCCCGATCACCACCGCGAGCAGCAGCGCGATCACCGCGCCGATGCCGATGATGTCGTGCGGCCGCGGCCGGTGCGCATCTGCAGTGGCGGCTTCACGGAACAGCGTCGCGACCGGGACGTCGCGGACCTGCGCCAGCGGCCACAGCCCGAACGCCAGCGCGGTCAGCAGACCGTAGATCAGCGACAGGCCGAGCTCGCCCCAATGCAGCGCCGGCACCACCGGCAGCGGCAGCAGTTTGCCGAACAGGCCGACGATGGCGAACGGCAGCGCGGCGCCGAGCAAGAGGCCGATCAGCGAGCCGATCGTCGCCAGCACCAGCACCTGCGTCAGATAGATCGCGAACACGTCGCGCCCGGTGGCGCCGAGCGCCTTGAACGAGGCGATCACCTCGCGGCGGCGATCGATGTGGCTCTTCACCGCATTGGCGACGCCGACGCCGCCGACCAGCAGCGCGGCGAGGCCGACCAGCGTGAGGAACTGCGTGAAGCGGGTGATGGTGCGTTCGAGCTGCGGCGAGGCGTTGCCGCGGCTGCGGATTTCCCAGCCGGCGTGCGGCAGCGCCGCGCGGGTATCGTCGGCGAAGCGGATCGCCGCCTGATCGTCGGCGCGGTTGTCCGGCAGCCGCACCCGATAGATCCAGCGCACCAGGCTGCCGGGCTGTAGCAGCTGCGTGGCGCGCAGCGCCGCCTCGCTGATCAGAAAGCGCGGCCCGAAGCCGACATTGCCGGCGAGCTTGTCCGGCTCCGACTCGACGACACTGCGGATCTCGAAGTTGGCGCTGCCGACGCTGACCCGGTCGCCGACTTTCAGCTCGAGCCGCGCCAGCAGCGCCGCATCGGCCGCCGCCCCGAACGCGCCGTCCCGCTCGGCCAACAGATCGGCCAGCGGCATCGGCGGCGCCAGCTTCAATTCGCCGAGCATCGGATAGAGATTGTCGACCGCCTTGATCTCGACCAGCGCCGACTGCCCCGCCGGCGTCCGCGCCATGCCGCGCATCGTCGCCGCAACAGATACCGGCGCGCGGGCGCGGAGGTAATCGAGCTCCTGCGGCGTCGCCTCGCGCTGGATCAGCGAGAACGCGACGTCGCCCCCTAACAGGGTACGCCCTTCGCGGGCCAGGCCTTCGCCGAGACTCGCGGCGACCGAGCCGACCCCGGCGATCGCCATGACGCCGAGCGCGATGCAGGCGATGAAGACGTAGAAGCCGTTCAGGCCGCCGCGCATCTCGCGCAGCGCGTAGCGGAACGGCAGCGACAGGTTCGCAGCTGCTGCCACAGGTTTGCCGCAAGACTCCAGCGTCGTCATCGGTCAGGCCGAGCGGGCGCGGGCGGTGCCCGGCTGGGTGGTGTCGATCCGTCCGGAGCGCAGCCGGACCACCCGGTCGCAGCGCTCCGCAAGGCCCGTATCGTGCGTCACCAGCACCAGCGTCATGCCGCGTTCGGCATGCTTGGTGAACAGCAGATCGACGATCTGCCGTCCCGTCGCCTCATCGAGATTCCCGGTCGGCTCGTCCGCCACCAGGATCGCCGGATCCGGCGCCAGCGCCCGCGCCAAAGCGACGCGCTGCTGCTCGCCGCCCGAGAGCTGCGACGGATAGTGATGCAGCCGTTCGCCCAGTCCCACCGAAGTGAGTTCGCGCGCGGCGCGGGCCGCCGCATCGCGCTCGCCGGCGAGTTCGAGCGGCACCGCAACGTTTTCCAGCGCCGTCATGGTGGGGATCAGGTGAAAGGACTGAAAGACGATTCCGACCTCGCGGCCGCGGAAGCGCGCTAACGCGTCCTCGCCGAGGCCATTGAAAGCGGTGCCGTTGACCACCACCTCCCCGCTGTCGGGCCGCTCCAGCCCGGCCATGACCATCAGCAGGGTGGATTTCCCCGACCCCGACGGGCCGATCAGGCCGATCGCTTCGCCCTGGGCGACGCGCAGGCTGATGTCCTTGAGGATGTGCACCCGCGCGGCGCCACTGCCCAGCGACAGATTGACGTTCGAAATGGAGATGGAGTCCGGCTGTTGGCCGGGCCGCGATGAGGGTTCGATGAAGCTGTCCATAAGGCTGTCCATGGCTGGTGCATATGGCAATTGTTTCGGTGCGGTCGAGAGGGTTGGCCGCACGTTTGCGTGGGCGATGGTTATCGCGATGTTGTCGTTGATCGGCATGAAGGGCGCGGAGGCGCAGACCCAGCAGCCGCCGTTGAAGGTGGTGGTGCTCGGCGATTCCCTCACGGCAGGTTACGGATTGCCCGCAGATGCGGCCTTCCCGGTCAAGCTGCAGAAGGCGCTGGAAGCCAAGGGCATTCCCACCACCATGATCAACGCCGGCGTGTCGGGCGACACGGCGAGCGGCGGCTTGGAGCGGCTCGACTGGTCGGTGCCCGCCGATGCGGATGCGGTGATCGTCGAACTCGGCGCCAATGATGCGCTACGCGGCACCGATCCCAAGGTGCCTCGTCAGGCGCTGGAGGAGATCGTCAAGCGGCTCAAGGCCCGCAACATTCCGGTGCTGCTCGCCGGCATGCTGGCGCCGCCGAATTACGGGCCGGATTACGCCCGGGAATTCAACGCGATCTATCCCGACCTCGCCAAACAATACGACGTCCCGCTGTATCCGTTCTTCCTCGACGGCGTGGCGACAGTGTCCGGGCTCAACCAGGCCGACGGCATTCATCCGACCGCCGCTGGGGTCGACCGTGTGGTCGCCAATATCCTGCCTACGGTCGAAGCATTTCTTCGAACGGTTGCTGGGCAGAAACGCTGAAAACCCGGCATAAGGCGCGTAAGGGACGGATTGCCCTCAACTTTTTCAACGCCCCGGCGTTGTCACGGTAGCGCTGTTACACAAACCCGCTACAAAATTGACGAAGTGATTCGCCGGACGATTTGCGGGGAGCAAAGTCCCGGACGTCAGGGACAGCCGCCGCGATCGGGCCCAAAAAAGGGGAGTTCCGATGCCGCGTCTGTTCACTGGACTGGAGATCCCCGCCGACATCACCCAGACCCTCTCGATGCTGCGCGGCGGCCTGCCGGGCGCCCGCTGGGTCGAGCCGGAAAACTATCACCTGACCCTGCGGTTCATCGGCGACATCGACGGCGCCACCGCCAACGAGGTCGCTTCGACGCTGTTCCGGGTCAACCGCCGGCCATTCGAGGTGCAGCTGCAGGGGCTGTCGAGCTTCGGCGGCCGAAAGCCCCGCGCGGTGGTGGCCTCGGTGGTGCCGTCCCGGCCGCTGATCGAGCTGCAGGCCGAGCTGGAGCGGCTGATGCAGCGGGTCGGGCTCGACCCCGAAGGCCGCAAATTCACCCCGCACGTCACCCTGGCCTGGCTGCGCGACGTCTCCTGCCAGGACGTCGCCCAATATCTGTCGATCCGGGGCTATTTCCCCACCAGGGCGTTCACGGCCGAGCGCTTCGTGTTGTTTTCGTCCCGGGCCTCGACCGGCGGCGGGCCCTATGTGGTCGAAGCGCCTTACGAGCTCAAATCCCAGGGCGACCACCGGCTGGCCCGGACCGCATAGCTCTCAGCAGCATTCAGTTCTTGCTTTTTGCAGCGCGGTGGGGCGGTAAGAACGTCCATGTCCGCTCCGCGCTCGTTCCGCCACCAATATCAGTCGCTGGTTTCGTCCGGCGCCATCGAGGCCGATCCGGCCCAGGCCCGGGCGGTCGAGGCGCTGGGCGCCCTCGATTCCCTGCTGGCGAGCTACAAGCCACCGAAAAAGCAGGGCTTTCTCGGACGGCTGTTCGGCGGTAGCGATCCCGAGCCGCCGCAGGGGCTGTACGTCCATGGCGAAGTGGGCCGCGGCAAGACCATGCTGATGGACCTGTTCTTCGACACCAGCCCGGTGCTGCACAAGCGCCGCGCGCATTTCCACGAGTTCATGGCCGAGGCCCATGAGCGCATCAATGCGTTCCGGCAGAACATCAAGCGCGGCGAAATTCCCGACGGCGACGTCATCGGCCTGACGGCCGCGTCGATCTTCGATGAAGCGTGGCTGCTGTGCTTCGATGAATTTCACGTCACGGACATCGCCGACGCGATGATCCTGTCACGGCTGTTCGGCAAGCTGTTCGAGCTCGGCACCGTGGTGGTGGCGACCTCGAACGTGGCGCCGGACGATCTCTACAAAGGCGGCCTCAACCGCGCGTTGTTCGTGCCGTTCATCGGCCAGGTGAAGCAGCACATGCAGGTGATCCGGCTCGATGCGCGGACCGATTACCGGCTGGAGAAATTCGCCGGCATGAAGGTCTGGATGACGCCGGACGACGCCGAGGCGACCGCCGCGCTCGACCGCGCCTGGAACCGGATTACCGGCAGTGCCCCCGGTGCGCCGCGTGACATTTCGATCAAGGGCCGGCTGCTGCATATTCCGCGCGCCGATCATCATGTCGCGCGGTTCACTTTCGCCGATCTGTGCGAGAAGCCGCTCGGCGCGTCCGATTATTTGCGACTGGCGCACGAGTACCACACGCTGATCATCGACCACATTCCGGTGATGGACTACGCCGACCGCAATGCCGCCAAGCGGTTTATCGCGCTGATCGATACGCTGTACGACAATGCCGTGAAGCTGATGGCCTCGGCGGCCGCCGAACCGGCAGATCTTTACCGCGCCGACGAAGGCTATGAAGCCATGGAATTCAACCGCACCGTCTCGCGACTGATTGAAATGGGCTCGGAATCTTACCTGGCGCTGCCGCACGGCCGCAGTGACTCCACCGCGACCGGCTCGACTACGGGCCTGGTAGAGACGTGAGGCGTGTTCGCATGGCGGCTGGCCAACAAATGGGCGCGGCGCGACTTGAACGCTCCGGTCGAAAGGGATAACCAGCCAAGCGGATTTCCCACCCCTCCCTCCTTCGGGCTCAAAGGACTGTTTCCCCATGGCGCGTAACAAGATTGCTTTGATCGGCTCTGGTCAGATCGGCGGAACGCTGGCTCACTTGATCGGGCTGAAAGAGCTCGGCGACGTGGTGATGTTCGACATCGCCGAAGGTGTGCCGCAGGGCAAGGCGCTCGACATCGCGGAATCGTCCCCGGTGGACGGTTTCGACTCCAACCTGACCGGCGCCAACTCCTACGAGGCGATCGAAGGTGCGGACGTGGTGATCGTCACCGCCGGCGTGCCGCGCAAGCCGGGCATGAGCCGCGACGACCTGCTCAGCATCAACCTCAAGGTGATGGAACAGGTCGGCGCCGGCATCAAGAAGTACGCGCCGGACGCGTTCGTCATCTGCATCACCAACCCGCTCGACGCGATGGTCTGGGCGCTGCAGAAGGCTTCGGGCCTGCCCGCCAAGAAGGTCGTCGGCATGGCCGGCGTGCTCGACAGCGCGCGCTTCCGCTACTTTCTGGCCGATGAGTTCAACGTTTCGGTCGAAGACGTCACTGCCTTCGTGCTCGGCGGCCACGGCGATACCATGGTGCCGCTGGTGAAGTACTCCACCGTCGCCGGCATCCCGCTGCCGGATCTAGTGAAGATGGGCTGGACCTCGCAGGCGCGTCTCGACGAGATCGTCGACCGCACCCGCAACGGCGGCGCCGAAATCGTCAACCTGCTGAAGACCGGCTCGGCGTTCTACGCGCCCGCCGCCTCGGCGATCCAGATGGCCGAGAGCTATCTGAAGGACAAGAAGCGCGTTCTGCCGGTCGCGGCTCACCTCGGCGGCGAATACGGCGTCAAGGACATGTATGTCGGCGTGCCGGTGGTGATCGGCTCGAAGGGTGTCGAGCGCATCGTCGAGATCGAGCTGGCCGGCAAGGACCGCGAGGCGTTCGACAAGTCGGTCGCCGCCGTGCAGGGCCTGGTCGACGCCTGCAAGAAGATCGCCCCCGATCTGCTGGGGCACTAAGGACCTGAACTGACCGTGGCGCGCTCCCCAAGGGGCGCGCCACAACTCAACCGGCTGGATGCGATCTGGCGAGGGGCAATCGATGAATATCCACGAATACCAGGCCAAAGCGGTGCTGCGCGAATTCGGCGTACCGGTGTCGCACGGCTATCCGATCTTCAAGGCGTCCGAGGCCGAGACTGCCGCCAAGCAGCTCGGCGGCCCGGTGTGGGTGGTGAAGAGCCAGATCCATGCCGGCGGCCGCGGCAAGGGCAAGTTCAAGGAAGCCTCCGCCGGCGACAAGGGCGGCGTGCGGCTCGCCAAGTCGGTCGATGAGGTCAAGGACTACGTCCAGCAGATGCTCGGCGCCACGCTGGTGACGGTGCAGACCGGCCCGGCCGGCAAGCAGGTCAACCGCCTGTACATCGAGGAAGGCTCCGAGATCGACAAGGAGTTCTATCTGTCGCTGCTGGTCGACCGCGCCACCTCGCGCGTCTCCTTTGTGGTCTCCACCGAAGGCGGCATGTCGATCGAGGACGTCGCTCACGAGACCCCTGAGAAGATCGTGTCGTTCACGGTCGATCCGGCCACCGGCATCATGGGCCATCACGGCCGCACCGTCGCCAAGGCACTGAACCTCAAGGGCGATCAGGCCAAGCAGGCCGAAGCGCTGGTGACCAAGCTGTACACCGCGTTCGTCGCCAAGGACATGGAGATGCTCGAGATCAACCCGCTGGTGCTGACCAAGCAGGGCGATCTGAAGTGCCTCGACGCCAAGATCTCGTTCGACGGCAATTCGCTGTACCGCCACCCGGACATCCAGGTGCTGCGCGACGAGACCGAAGAAGACGCCAAGGAAATCGAAGCGTCGAAATACGACCTCAACTACGTCACGCTCGACGGCACCATCGGCTGCATGGTCAACGGCGCCGGCCTGGCGATGGCCACGATGGACATCATCAAGCTGTACGGCATGTCGCCCGCCAACTTCCTCGACGTCGGCGGCGGCGCCAGCAAGGAGAAGGTGACGGCGGCGTTCAAGATCATCACCGCCGACCCGAACGTGAAGGGCATCCTGATCAACATCTTCGGCGGCATCATGAAGTGCGACGTGATCGCCGAGGGCGTGGTTGCTGCCGTCAAGGAAGTCGGACTGTCGGTGCCGCTGGTGGTTCGCCTCGAAGGCACCAATGTCGAAGAGGGCAAGAAGATCATCAAGCACTCCGGCCTCAACGTGCTGCCCGCCGACAATCTCGACGACGCCGCGCAGAAGATCGTCAACGCCGTCAAGGGAGCCTGAGGCCGCGCCGGCCTCGCTCGCTTCCGACCAACCCGTTCGACCGCGAAAGCAACATCGTCCATGTCCATCCTGATCGACAACAACACCAAAGTCATCTGCCAGGGTTTCACCGGCAAGAACGGCACCTTCCATTCGGAAGCTGCGATCGCCTACGGGACCAAGATGGTCGGCGGCACCTCGCCGGGCAAAGGCGGCTCGACCCATTTGGGCCTGCCGGTGTTCGACACCGTCGCCGAAGCCAGGCAGAAGACCGGCGCCGACGCCTCGGTGATCTACGTTCCGCCGCCGGGCGCCGCGGATGCGATCTGCGAGGCGATCGATGCCGAGATTCCGCTGATCGTCTGCATCACCGAGGGCATCCCGGTGCTCGACATGGTGCGGGTGAAGCGCTCGCTGGCCGGCTCGAAGTCGCGGCTGATCGGGCCGAACTGCCCCGGCGTGATGACCGCCGGCGCCTGCAAGATCGGCATCATGCCGGCCAACATCTTCAAGCCCGGCTCAGTCGGCATCGTGTCGCGCTCCGGCACGCTGACCTATGAGGCGGTGTTCCAGACCACCAGCGAAGGCCTCGGCCAGACCACCGCGGTCGGCATCGGCGGCGACCCGGTCAAGGGCACCGAGTTCATCGACGTGCTGGAGATGTTCCTGGCCGACGACAAGACCGAGTCGATCATCATGATCGGCGAGATCGGCGGCTCGGCCGAAGAGGACGCCGCGCAGTTCCTGATCGACGAGGCCAAGCGTGGCCGCAAGAAGCCGACCGTCGGGTTCATCGCCGGCGTCACCGCCCCTCCAGGCCGGCGTATGGGTCATGCGGGTGCGATCATTTCGGGTGGCAAGGGCGACGCCGCGTCGAAAACCGCCGCGATGGAAGCTGCCGGCATCACCGTTTCGCCGTCGCCGGCGCGGCTCGGCAAGACGCTTGCCGAAAAATTGAAGTCCTAATTCAACCCTTGTGTAGTTCCGAGCTTACATTTCCATGAAATTCGGTAAAAGGTGCACTATGTTGCTGATCCGGTAACCGGATCAGCTTATCGCGTGTCCGACGCGATAATTGTAATCAGGAAGCAATCATGTCTCGCCAGGACGCGAATGCCGCTTTCGCCCTCTCTTCGTTTTTGCAGGGCGCCAATGCCACCTATATCGACGATCTCTACTCCCGTTACGAAAACGACCCGTCTTCTGTCGATGCCGACTGGCAGGCATTCTTCCAGAGTCTGAAAGACAATCCGGGCGATATCCAGAAGAACGCCGAGGGCCCGTCCTGGGAGAAGGCGAACTGGCCGCTGACGCCGCGCGACGATCTGACGTCGGCGCTCGACGGCAACTGGGCGCAGGTCGAAAAGAACGTCGGCCAGAAGATTCAGTCCAAGGCTCAGACCAAGGGCGTCGAATTGTCGACCGCCGACGTCAACCAGGCGACGCGTGACTCGGTCCGCGCCCTGATGCTGATCCGCGCCTATCGCATGCGTGGCCACTTCCACGCCAAGCTCGATCCGCTCGGGCTGGAGCCGGCCAAGGATCATGAAGAGCTCGATATCCGCAGCTACGGCTTCACCGAGGCCGATCTCGACCGCAAGATCTTCCTCGATCACGTGCTGGGCCTTGAATACGGCTCGCTGCGCGAGATAGTCGCGATCTGCGAGCGCACCTATTGCCAGACCGTCGGCATCGAGTTTCTGCATATCTCGAACGGCGCCCAGAAGGCCTGGCTGCAGGAGCGGATCGAGGGGCCGGACAAGGAGATCAGCTTCACCCGTGAGGGTCGGCGCGCGATCCTGATGAAGCTGGTCGAAGCCGAGGGCTTCGAGAAGTTCTGCGATCTCAAGTTCACCGGCACCAAGCGGTTCGGCCTCGACGGCGGCGAAGCGCTGATCCCGGCGCTCGAGCAGATCATCAAGCGCGGCGGCAATCTCGGCGTCCGCGAGATCGTGCTCGGCATGCCGCATCGCGGCCGCCTCAACGTGCTGACCCAGGTGATGGGCAAGCCGCACCGCGCGCTGTTCCACGAATTCAAGGGCGGCTCGGCCAACCCCGACGAAGTCGAAGGCTCGGGTGACGTCAAGTATCATCTCGGCGCCTCGTCGGACCGCGAGTTCGACCACAACAAGGTGCATCTGTCGCTGACCGCCAACCCGTCGCATCTCGAGATCGTCGATCCGGTGGTGCTCGGCAAGGTCCGCGCCAAGCAGGACCAGCACGGCGACCTGCCGGAAGAGCGCGTCTCGGTGCTGCCGTTGCTGATGCACGGCGACGCGGCCTTTGCCGGCCAGGGCGTGGTGGCGGAGTGCTTCGCGCTGTCCGACCTGAAGGGCTACCGCACCGGCGGTTCGATCCACTTCATCGTCAACAACCAGATCGGCTTCACCACCTATCCGCGCTACTCGCGGTCGTCGCCCTATCCGTCGGACGTCGCCAAGATGATCGACGCGCCGATCTTCCATGTGAACGGCGACGATCCGGAAGCGGTGGTGTTTGCCGCCAAGATCGCGGTCGAGTACCGGCAGAAGTTCCACAAGCCTGTCGTCATCGACATGTTCTGCTATCGCCGGCACGGCCACAACGAAGGCGACGAGCCGTCGTTCACCCAGCCGTCGATGTACCGCAAGATTGCCGGCCATCCGACCACGCTGGAGATCTACTCGAAGCGGCTGATCGCCGACGGTGTGATCACCGAGGGCGAAGTCGAGAAGGCCAAGGCCGACTGGCGCGCCCGGCTCGACGCCGAGCTGGAAGCCGGCTCGTCCTATCGGCCCAACAAGGCCGACTGGCTCGATGGCAAGTGGGCCGGCTTCAAATCCGCCGATCAGGAAGAAGACCCGCGGCGCGGCATCACGGGGGTCGATCTCAAGACGCTGAAGGAGATCGGCGCCAAGATCACCAAGGTGCCGGAAGGCTTCCGGCTGCACCGCACCGTGATGCGCTTCCTGGAAAACCGCGCCAAGGCGATCGATTCCGGCGTCGGCATCGACTGGGCGACCGGCGAAGCGCTGGCGTTCTGCGCGCTGCTCAACGAGGGCCAGCGCGTCCGCCTGTCGGGCCAGGATTGCGAGCGCGGCACCTTCTCGCAGCGCCATTCGGTGCTGATCGATCAGGAGGACGAGACCCGCTACACGCCGTTCAATCACCTCGGCCCGGATCAGGGCCACTACGAGGTGATCAACTCGCTGCTGTCCGAAGAGGCGGTGCTCGGCTTCGAATACGGCTACTCGCTGGCGGAGCCGAACACGCTGACGCTGTGGGAAGCCCAGTTCGGCGACTTCGCCAACGGCGCTCAGGTGTTGTTCGACCAGTTCATCTCGTCGGGCGAACGCAAGTGGCTGCGCATGTCGGGCCTGGTCTGCCTGCTGCCGCACGGCTACGAGGGCCAGGGTCCGGAGCACTCCTCGGCCCGCCTCGAGCGCTTCCTGCAGATGTGCGCCGAGGACAACATGCAGGTGGTGTACGCCACCACCCCGGCGAACTACTTCCACGCCCTGCGTCGTCAGCTCAAGCGCGAGATCCGCAAGCCCTTGATCATGATGACGCCGAAGTCGCTGCTCCGCCACAAGCGAGCGGTGTCGCGGCTCGACGAACTCGGCCCGGGCACCAGCTTCCACCGCGTGCTGCTCGACGACGCCCAGACCTTGCCGGACGAGAAGATCAAGCTCGTGCCGGACAACAAGATCCGCCGCGTCGTGATCTGCTCGGGCAAGGTCTATTACGATCTCTACGAGGAGCGTGAGAAGCGCGGCATCGATGACATCTATCTGCTGCGCGTCGAGCAGCTCTATCCGGTGCCACTGAAGACGCTGGTGCACGAAATGTCTCGGTTCAAGGATGCCGAGCTGGTGTGGTGCCAGGAAGAGCCACGCAACATGGGCGGCTGGCACTTCATCGAGCCGTATCTGGAGTGGGTGCAGAACCAGGCCGGGGCGACCAACCGTCGCCCGCGTTACGTCGGCCGGCCCGCCTCGGCCGCCACCGCGACCGGCCTGATGTCGAAGCATGTCGCCCAGCTCAAGGCGTTCCTCGACGAGGCGCTGCGCTGAGCCGCGGAAGGGCCGCCGGCGGGCGGCCCTTCGTAATTCCCGAGTATGAATTCACGGGCTGGCGCCGGCACGAGGCCGCCGCGCCGCAAAAGGAAAGCAAACGATGACTGATATTCGCGTTCCGACCCTCGGCGAATCGGTGACCGAGGCGACGATCGGCCGCTGGTTCAAGAAGCCGGGCGACTCGGTGGCGGTGGACGAACCGTTGGTCGAACTCGAAACCGACAAGGTGACCATCGAAGTGCCGGCGCCCTCCGCCGGCACCCTCGGCGAGATCGTCGCCAAGGACGGCGAGACCGTCGCCGTCGGTGCGTTGCTCGGCCAGATCACCGAAGGCGGCGGCGCTGCCAAGCCGGCCGCGGCCGCGCCGGCGCCC
>NZ_LJIC01000152.1 GCF_001295845.1 Rhodopseudomonas sp. AAP120
TTGCTGACGGAAATGCAGAAAAGGCGTGGATGGCCGGGACAAGCCCGGCCATGACGGAGTGATTGGCGTGCGCAACGTTCAGACAAATCGGTGACCCGGCCAGCGAAGCCGCGCTGGCCGCTCAGCTACTCCGGCCGCGGCATGTCGAACATCGCGTCGGGGCGGATTTCGAAGTAGTCGCCGCGGCGGCCGGCGCGGACGATCGGGCGGGCGAGCGCGGTCTGATACACGCCGTCCTGGATCAGCCGCTTGTCGATATGCACCGCGACGACTTCGCCGATCGTCAGCCAGGCCTGCGCCTTGGTGCCGTCCGCGCCCTTGAGCTGGATGATGTCCGACAGCTTGCATTCGAACGACACCGGGCTCTCGCCGACCCGCGGCGGCTTGACCTTGGTGCTCGGCAGCTTGGTGAGCTTGCCGAGGTCGAATTCATCGACCTCCTGCGGCACCGTCGCCGAGGTCGCGTTCATCGCCTGCGCCAGCTCCATCGTCACCAGATTCCAGACGAACTCGCCGGTCTCCTGGATATTGGCGACGGTGTCCTTCCAGGTCGTCGAGGAAAACCCGATCAGCGGCGGCTTGTAGTTGAAGGCGTTGAAGAAGCTGTAGGGCGCCAGATTGACGTGGCCGGCGGCGCTGCAGGACGAGATCCAGCCGATCGGCCGCGGCGCGATGATGGCGTTGAACGGGTCGTGCTTGAGGCCATGGCCGTTGGCCGGCTCGTAGGAATGCAGATCGGTCACGCGGAGGTCCCGGGTTAGGAAGCGGCCACACCGCTGCGGTGCGCGCCGAGGCTGCGGAGGATGAAGTCGATCATCTGATCGATCGTCGGACCATCCTTGTTGATGGTCTGGGCGATCATCTGAGGATGGAAGAATCGCATCATCGCCGTGCAGGTGCAACCCGCCGCCACCGGAACGTCCGGCACGTCGAACTCCCGGCTGGCCGCGCCCTGGGTCACCACCTGGGTGATGGCGCCGACGATCTGCTGCATGTGCAGCACGCAGACATCCCAGTTTTCCTCCATCGCGATCGCCACCATCTCGTGCAGCTTCTCGTCGCCGACATAGCGCTCGCGATTCATCCGGTGCACCGTGGACAGCAGTTTGCGCAGCCGGTCGGCGGCCGGACCGCTCTCCGCCGCGATGCCGGCGGCGACCTCCTCGACCTCGCCCATCAGATGCCGCGCCACGCCGGCGTGGATCGCCTTCTTCGAATCGAAGAAGCGATACACGTTCGCCGGGCTCATCTGCAGCACCTTGGCGATGTCGGCCACCGTGGTCTTCTGGTAGCCGATCTGACGAAACAGACGTTCCGCCACCACCAGAATACGGTGACGCATGTCGGCTTCGGTGTTCTCTGAAATCACGCTCATCAGGGCCGCAATGTCGAATTATTCGGCCGCATCGGCAAGCGGAAACGCACCCTGCGCATGATCGCCATGCTGCGGCGCAAGATCGGCGCCGCCACGCTCATCGAGGCTTTTGCGGAACCACAAGGCGTAGAGCCCCGGAAGATAGAACAGCGTCAGGAACGTGGCGACGAACAGGCCGCCCATGATGGTGATCGCCATCGGTCCCCAGAATGCCGAGCGCGACAGCGGGATCATCGCCAGGATCGCGGCCAGCGCGGTGAGCACCACCGGGCGCGCGCGCCGCACCGTCGCCTCGACGATCGCCTCGCGCCGGGTCGATCCCTGCGCCACATCGGTCTCGATCTGATCCACCAGGATGACGGTGTTGCGCATGATCATGCCGGCCAGCGCGATCAGCCCGAGCAGCGCCACGAAGCCGAACGGCGCGCCGGCGACGTTGAGCCCGAGCGAAGCGCCGACGATGCCGAGCGGCGCGGTGAGAAACACCAGCAGCAGCCGCGGGAAGCTCTGCAGCTGGATCATCAGCAGCGTCAGCATCACGATGACCATCACCGGGAAGAGCACGAAGATCGAGGCGTTGCCCTTGGCGGATTCCTCGATCGCACCACCAGTCTCGATGCGGTAGGCCGGCTGCAAGCTGTCGCGGATCTCTTTCAACTGCGGCCAGATCGCGTTGGTGACATCGGGCGCCTGGACGCCGTCGACGACGTCGGCCCGCACCGTGATCGCCATGTCGCGATTGCGCCGCCACAGGATCGGCTCCTCGTGCGCATACTCGACCTTGGCGACCTGCGACAGCGGCACCGCGACGCCGTTGCGCGCCGTGATGGTGAGTTCGCCGATGCGGCCGAGATCGAGCCGCTCCGCCGGCACCGCGCGCGCCACCACGGCGATCTTCTCGACGCCGTCGCGCACCGTCGTCACCGGCGCGCCGGAGATCAGCATCGCCAGCGCCTGCGAGACATCCTGCGGCGTCAACCCGAGCGCGCGGGCGCGGTCCTGATCGACCACCAGCTTGAGATACGGCGACTGCTCGTTCCAATCGAGATGCGGATCGACCACGTTCGGATTGCGCTTCACCACATCGCGGACCTGATAGGCGATCTCGCGCACCTTGGTGGTATCAGGTCCGATCACCCGGAATTGCACCGGGAAGCCGACCGGCGGACCGAAGTTGAAGCGGTCGACGCGGACGCGCGCTTCCGACAGCCGACCCTCATGCGCCGCCGCTTCGATCCGCGCCTTGATGCGCTCGCGGGCTTCGACATCCTTGGCAACGATCACGATCTCGGCGAAGGATTCGGTCGGGAGCTGCGGGTTGAGGCCCATCCAGAACCGCGGCGAACCTTTGCCGACATAGGCCGTGTAGGTGGCGATGTCGCCGTCGTCCTTCAGCAGCGTCTCGGCCTCCTTGACGGTGTTCATGGTGACGCCGAACGCGGTGCCTTCCGGCAGCCGCAGCTGCAGGAACAGTTCGGGCCGCTCCGACAGCGGGAAGAACTGCTGCTGCACATGGCCGAAGCCGACGATCGCCGCGACGAACAGGCCGACGGTGGCAAGCACCACCGTGCCGCGCCAGCGCACGCACCACGCCACGCCGGCGCGCAGCGCCCGATAGATCCGGGTGTGATACACAGCGTCGGGATCGTGGCCCTTCCGGCCGGCGAAGTCCGGCAGCAGCTTGACGCCGATATAGGGCGTGAAGATCACCGCGACGAACCACGAGGCGATCAGCGCGATCGCCACGATCCAGAAGATGCCGCCGGCATATTCACCGACCGATGAGTTGGCGAGGCCGATCGGCAGGAAACCGGCGGCGGTCACCAGCGTGCCGGTGAGCATCGGGAACGCCGTCGACTCCCAGGCGAACGACGCCGCTTTGGCGCGGTCCCAGCCCTGCTCCATCTTCACCACCATCATCTCGACCGCGATGATGGCGTCGTCGACCAACAGGCCGAGCGCGATGATCAGCGCGCCGAGGGTGATGCGGTGCAGGTCGAGCGACATCGCGTTCATCACGATGAAGACGATCGCCAGCACCAGCGGCACCGACAACGCCACCACGATGCCGGTGCGCCAGCCGAGCGCCAGGAACGACACGAACAGCACGATCACCAGCGCTTCGACGAACGACTTCATGAATTCGCCGACCGCGTGTTTCACCACCAGCGGCTGATCGGCGATCTGCTCGATCTCGATGCCCTGCGGCACGTCGCCCATGAACTCCGCGGTCGCGGCTTTGACCTGCTCGCCGAGGTCGAGAATGTTGGCGCCCTTGGCGGTGACCACGCCGATGCCGATCGCCGCCTTGCCCTTCTGCCGCACCATGTAGTCGGTCGGGTCGACATAGCCGTGCGACACCGTGGCGATATCGCCGAGCCGGAACACGCGGCCGTTACTCTCCACCGGCGTTTCGGCCACCGCCTTGACGCCGTCGATCGCGCCGGTGACGCGTAGCGGCACGCGCTGCGACGAGGTTTCCACCGTGCCGGCCGGCGTCACCGCGTTCTGCTTGGCGAGCGAGTCGAACAGCGCCTGCGGCGTCAGCCCGAGCGTCGCCAGCTTGGCGTGCGAGAACTCGACATAGATCTTCTCGTCCTGGGTGCCGTAGACGTTGACCTTGGTGACGTTGGCGACCTTCAAAAGACGCTGGCGCAGGCCTTCGGCGGCCTTCTTGAGCTGCGCGTAGCTCGCGCCGTCGCCGGTCATCATATAGAGGATGGAGTCGACGTCGCCGTATTCGTCGTTGATGGTCGGCCCGATCAGGTTGCTCGGCAGTTGCGGCGCAACGTCCCACAGCTTCTTGCGCAACAGATAGAACAGATGCGGCACTTCGGCGGGCGGCGTCGAGTCGCGGAAGGTGACCTGCATGGCGGCGAACGACGCCTTCGAATAGGTCTGCACCTTCTCGAAATACGGCAGCTCCTGCAGCTTCTTCTCGATCGGATCGGCGACCTGCGCCTGCATCTCCGCCGCGGTCGCGCCCGGCCAGATCACCGACACCACCGCGACCTTGACGGTGAACGACGGATCCTCGGCGCGGCCGAGCCTGAGATAAGAGTAAGCGCCGGAGACACCCAGCGCGCAGATCAGGAACAGGATCAGCGCCGGATGTGCGACCGCCCAGGCCGAGAGGTTGAACCACCGCATCGCCGCCCCCCCGCCCCGGTCAGAACGCGAGCGACGACACGACCCGGACCTTCTCGGTCGGGTCGAGTTTCTGGACGCCGAGCACCACGACCTTGGCGCCGTCTTGGAGACCGTCGCCGATCACCACGCTCTCGCTCTCATAGGCCTTCACCGCGACCGGGGTCAGCGTCACCTGGCCGGAGCTATCGACCACATAGACCGAAGGCGATCCGCCCTGGTTGAACAGCGCCGACAGCGGCAGCCGCGCCACCCGGTCGGTCGCCGGATCCGACAGCGTCAGCGTCGCCGTCATGCCGAGCGCGATACCGTCGTCGGCATCCGGCAGCGAAAACTTCGCCAGATAGGTACGAGTCGCAGGATCGGCGATCGGAGAGATCTCCCTCAAGTTTGCCACATGAATTTTGCCCGGCTCCGACCACAGGCTGACATGCGCTTGGCCCTGCCTGGCGCGGCCGATCAGCGTCTCCGGAATCGCCACCACGGCTTCCTTCTCGCCGAACCGCGCGATGCGAAACGCCGCCTGCCCGGCCGCCACGACTTGGCCCGCATCGATCAGCGCCGCAGTTACAACGCCGCGCGTATCCGCATTCAGCGTCGCGTAGGACAGCGAGTTGCGGGTCAGCTCCACCGAGCGCTCGGCCCGCGCGAACCGCGCCCTGGCTTCGTCAGCAGCGGCCCGCGCCTGATCCATCTGTGCTTCGGTCGACCAGCCCTTGCCGCGCAGCTCCTTGGCGCGGTTCTCCGAGGCGATCGCCTGCGCCAGCACGCCCTTGGCGGCGCTGTACTCGGCCTCGGCCTGCTCGGCCTGCAGCTTCAGATCGGTCTGATCGAGCGTCGCCAGCGGCTGCCCGACGTCGACGGTCTGGCCGACTTCCACGAGCCGCTGCGCCACCTTGCCGGTGACCCGGAAGCCGATATCGGTTTCGATCCGCGGCCGGATCGTCCCGACGAAACTGCGCTGCGGCGACGCCGCGGCGTAGCGCAGGCTCTCGACCAGCACCGGCCGCTCCGGCTTGTCCTTCTTGGCCTGCTTGTCGTCGCAGCCCGCCAATGTCAGCGCCAGCAGGGCTAGAGCCAAGCCGATCAGAAGCCGGACCATTCCATCGAACATCGGATGCGCTAGCATGACAGACCCCTCAGCCGGAACTGAGGGAACCGTCTCCTGATTGATGACGATTGTCAATAATCGTCAGTGATCACGATCTCGTGGCGTTCATGCGTTATTGCGCTGCACCATCATAGGCGCGCTGCAGAGCCGGGCCGTCGAGCTTCACCATCTGCATCATCGCCCGCATGGCCCGTTCCGCACCGGCCCGATCAGGGCCTGCAAACAGCTTCGGCAGGATCGCGGGCGCGATCTGCCAGGACAGGCCGTAGCGGTCCCGCAGCCAGCCGCATTGATCCGGCTCGCCGCCCTCGAGCAGCGCGTCCCACAGCCGGTCCACTTCAGCCTGGTCCTCGCAGTTGATCATGAAGGACACTGCGTGGGTGAAATTGGCTCGCGGCCCACCGTTCAGCGCCAAGTAGCTCTGGCCCGCGAGGGTGAATTCGACCAACAGGATCGCCCCTGCAGGGCCGGATGGCGTGTCAACGACGCTACGTTGGACATGGTCGATCCGGGAATCGGGAAGCAAGGAGACGTAGAATCGCGCCGCCTCCTCGGCTTCGCTGGCAAACCACAGGCAGGGGGTGATCTTCGACATGGCACAACTCCGCTAGAGGCATCGTGCCGAGGACGAACGCGCGAAGCCATTTCCGACAGCGGAGGAGCACCGCCGATCAGCTCGCCAGCTTGAACTTGCCTTCGCAGTGATGGCGCAGCTCGATCACCGCCGTGGAAAGCTGCGCTGTCTGCGCCTTCAGCGCGTCCGGCGACACGAGCGGGGCCGCCACTTCGATCGCGCGGGCGATCTCCGCCACCGAGCCGAAACCCAGCGTCGCCGCGCCGCCTTTCATCGAGTGCGCCTCGATCGCCAGCGCCTCGCGATCGATATCGGCGGCGAACTGCCGAAACAGCGCGATCCGGCGATCGGTTTCGCTGAAGAACAGCGACACCATTTCGGTCACCTGCTCGCGGCCGATCTCTTCGGTCAGTTCAGCCAGCACGTTGAGATCCACCGGAGCGCGCGGAGCCGCCGGCTCCTGCGAGGCGCTTGCGCCGCCGCCGCGAAGGGCGCGCAGCACGGCCGCAACCAGTGCCGGCTTGCGCAGCGGCTTGGCGAGGAAATCGGTCATGCCTGCTTCGCGGCAGGCCTTGATGTCGTCCGGAAAGGCGTTGGCGGTCAGGGCGATGATCGGCAGGCCGGCCAAAGCTCCGCCGCGGCTGCGGATCGCACGTGTCGCAGCCAGACCGTCCATGATCGGCATCCGCACGTCCATCAGCACGACATCGACCTCCTCCGCCTCCAGCGCCCGCAGCGCCTCGGCGCCATCGGCCACCACTTGCGTATCGGCGGCGAATTCCTGGAGCATCTTCAAAACCACCATCTGGTTGGTGGTGTCGTCCTCGGCGATCAGCACGCGGAGCGGATGGCCCAGCATGGCGATCCGCGTCCGCAGATCGTCGTTGCCGACCCGGTCGAGGCGGTAGTCCGAAATGAGAGCATTGCTCCATGGTAGATCGAGGCTGAACCGGAACGTCGAGCCCTCGCCCGGCCGCGACGTGACGTCGATGCCGCCTCCCATCTGCTCGACGATGCGGCGACTGATCGCGAGACCCAGCCCTGTGCCGCCGAACCGGCGATTGATCGACAGATCGGCCTGCGCGAAATCCGTGAACAGCGAGCCGACGCGCTCCGGCGGAATACCGATGCCGGTGTCGGTCACCTGCCACTCGACCGTCGCATAGCTGTCGTCGCGCCGGACGCAGGTCAGAACGATGGCGACGCTGCCGTGCTCGGTGAATTTCACCGCGTTGAAGGCAAGATTGAGCAGCACCTGGCGAATGCGCTGAACGTCGCCGGTCAGCGCCGGCGGCAGCCGGGGATCGATATCGATCTTCAGGCTGAGGCCCTTCGCCCGGGCGTTCGGCTCGACGATCGACCGCACCGCATCGACCAGCACCACCGGCGAGAAATTGACCTGTTCGAACTCGATGCGTCCGGCCTCGAGCTTCGACAGATCGAGGATGTCGTTGAGGATGCGCAGCAGATTGTCGCCGGAGTCGCGGATCGTGGTCACCGCATGATGCTGATCCGGATCGAGGTTGGTTTCGAGCAGCGAGTTGGCGAGCCCCAGCACACCGTTCATCGGCGTGCGGATTTCGTGGCTCATCATCGCCAGGAAGCTCGATTTCGCGCGATTCTCGGCCTCGGCCTGCTCGGCCCGCCATCGCTCGGTGACGTCGCGGCCGACGCCGCGATAGCCGGTGAACTCGCCATTGTGGTCGAACATCGGCCGCGCAGTGAGTGACCACAGCCGCGGGCTGCCGGCGATCCGCACATGCACCAGCACGTCGTGCAGCGACTCGCGCAACGCCATCTTGGCCGCCACGCCTGCGGCGCTGCGGCCATCCTCCACGCACAACATGCCGAGCACGTCGGACAGCTGCGCGCCGCATAGAATGTTGGCCGGCAGATGCGCGACCTCGACGAAGCGATCCGGCACATGGACGAGACGCCCAAGCGTATCGGTCTGCCATAGCCAGTCGCTGGCGTTCGCCTGGAAATCTTTCAGCAGCAGCGAGATGATCTCGGTGTTGCGTTCGAGTTCGAACTGGGCACGCAGATTGTTGAAGAACATCTCGCCATGCCACATCAGATTGCGCGACATGAAGACCGCGTAGAGCACCAGGAAGGCTGCGGTAATCATGTAACTCGCACCGGAGCACAGCATCAGCGAGATCGCCGAACACAGGACCATCGCCCAGGTGTAGGCGAGTCCCGCGCGCGGCACCGTCGAGAGCGTGAACGCGCCCCCGGACATCATCCCGGTGACCAGACAGCCGATAATCAGCTGATCGGTGGGCGCCGCGCTCGGAAACAGCGCGATCGGCATTGCACCCCAGATCAGGCCCAGGATGAAGGCCTGCACGCTCATCCGGCGGGTGGCATTGGCGGATGCTTCGCGCGGCGGATTGTGCCGCGTCCCGAGCCACGAGCGCACGGCCATCGCCGCGACGACACACAGCGCAGCGAACCATGCGGCCAGAAACATGTTGCGACCGCCGTCCCAGAACACCAGCACCACCAGGGTCGCGTTGATGATGTTGATCGACATCGTCACCGGCACCAGCCGGCTGACGCTCGCGATCTGCTCGGCGCGGATCAGGCGCATCTCGCGCTCGTCGACGTCGGGGATGGAAATCAGCGTGCCTGCACCACGGCCGCCCAGCCAGAAATCGAGGCGCGCGCTCCAGTCTTTTCCGGGCGTCAGCGCCGTCGTCATCGATTGCCGTAGGCCGGACATTTCGAAAAGCTCTCTCGGCCGATCTCGTCGGTTCTGAATCACACGCTAATCTTACCGGCCTAGCAAGATAAACGTATCGGCACCGGCCGCCGGAGTTTCCCGAGGACAGTCATGCAGGAAAAGCAGGTCTTGCCGGAGCATGGCCCGCAGCAGATCCCGGACTGACGTCGGACTTTGCACGGTTTGGGTTCGACCATGCGGAGTTGGTGCTTCCGCAACGTTAATGCTCAAGGGCGAACCCGGCGCGATGCCGGCCTCAGTTAACAATCGCCGAAAGATCGAAATTAATCCCGATAGTCGGAAGAGCGGGACCAACGAGATAACTAATTACCACCAGCTCTCACCTTCGTTGCAATCCGACAACCGCACAATCGGGGCGCGCGGTGCGATCTGGAGGGCGGCGTTTTGTTCCAATATTTCAATACGATCACAAACATTCCGGGGCGGAACAAAGCTGCCGCGCAGCCCGTTGTCGGTCCGAAGCTCACCAGTCCCGGTGATGCTCATTTGGTCAGGAGATTTCTCATGGGTAGCACGATGGACAAGATCAAGGGCGCGGCCAACGAGGTGGTCGGCAAGGCCAAGCAGGGCATCGGCGAAGCCACCGGCTCGGAAAAGCTGCAGGGCGAGGGCGTGGTGCAGGAAGCCAAGGGCAAGGGCCAGCAGGCGCTGGGCGACGCCAAGGATGCGGTGAAGGACACCACCGATAAGGCTGCGGCCGCGGTTCACCGCAATCTGTGATTTCAACGCCGTGGCGGGGCGATGGCCCTGCTCATTGCGGAAAAGACCGGCCTCGGCCGGTCTTTTTGCGTCAGCGTCGTCCGGCCAGAACCGCCGGATTGACGACATTGCTGGGCTCCCCGGCCGCGAACGCCACGATCTGATCGAAAATGTCACTGAACTGCAACTCGTACTCGTCCCGCGTCACATAACCGATGTGCGGCGTCGCAATGACGTTTGGCATGGTCAGCAGCGGATCCTGTGGATCGCGCAGCGGCTCGGTGTCGAACACGTCCAGCGCCGCCATCCCCGGGCGCCCGGTGCGCAGCGCGTCCAAAAGCGCACCCCCCTCCACCAACCCCGCCCGGCTGGTGTTGACCAACAGCGACGTCGGCTTCATGCGCGCGAGATCCGACCGGGTCACGATGCCGCGTGTCGCGTCGACCAGCCGCATGTGCAGGGACAGCACGTCGCTCCGCGCGAAGAATTCTTCCTTGCTGCCGGCGATCTGGTAGCCGTCGGCGCGCGCCTGGCTCAGGTTCGGCTCGCGCGCCCAGACCAGCACCGACATTCCGAATGCGCGCCCGTAGCCCGCGACGACGCTGCCGATCCGGCCGTAGCCATAGATGCCTAGCGTCTTGTCACGCAGCGTATGACCGACGCCGATCTGCCAGGTGCCGGCTTGCAGCGCGGCCATCTGCTGCGGGATCTGCCGCATCGCCGCCAGGACCAGTCCCCAGGTGAGTTCGGCCGCCGCGTAGGACGGCGTGTCGGCATGCATGTTGGACGAGACGACGATGCCGAGCCGCGTGCAGGCCGCGATGTCGATGTGCGGATAGACGCTGCGCTGACTGATCAGCCTTAGCTTCGGCAACTTCTCCAGCAGCGGCGCCCGGATCTGCGTGCGCTCACGGATCAGCACCAACGCCTCGACATCCTTCAGCCGCTCCGCCAGCGCATCGGTGTCCTGGACGTGGTCGTTGTAGATCGTGACGTCGTGCCCTTCGAGCTTGGCGAAACACGGCAGCGTCCGCAGCGTGTTGAAGTAATCATCAAGGATCGCGATCTTCACGCGGCGTTTCCTTTTCTTCTCCCCTCCCCCTTGCGGGGAGGGGTCGGGGGTGGGGGTCCGCGAGCGCTGCGACCCGTGGCCCCCCACCC
>NZ_LJIC01000153.1 GCF_001295845.1 Rhodopseudomonas sp. AAP120
GTCGCCAACGGGACGCCATCCTTGGGGCGCCCTCACCCCAACCCTCTCCCGCAAGCGGGAGAGGGAGCTCGTCCCGCGCGGGGAGAGGATATCGCTTCAGAACCAAGCGCTGAAGTGAGCCCCGGCCACAACAACCCACCTCCCCCGACGCTCACCGAGATCGTCACCACGCTGCACAGTCTCGGCAAGGCCGAGATGCCGGCGCAACTGGCGCGGTGGCTGGATGAGCTCGACGAGACCGGGCGCTGGGCTCTCTTGAAGCTGGTCACCGGCTCGCTGCGCATCGGCGTCTCGGCGCGGCTCGCCAAGACCGCGGCGGCGGCGCTCGGCGACAAGGATCCGCACGACGTCGAGCTGATCTGGCCCGGCCTCGAGCCGCCTTATCTCGAGCTGTTCGCCTGGCTGGAAGGCCGCGGGCCGCAGCCGGTCAATCGCGATCCGGCGCCGTTCCGGCCGGTGATGCTAGCGCATGCGGTCGAGGACGGCGACTTCGCCGCGATGAACCCGGCCGACTACATCGCCGAATGGAAATGGGACGGCATCCGCGTCCAGGCTGTGAGCGGGCTGAATGAGCACGGCGAGATGGTCGTGCGGCTGTATTCGCGCAGCGGCGAAGACATCACCATGAGCTTCCCCGACCTGCTGCCGTCGCTGCGGCTGCCGGGCGCGATCGACGGCGAACTGCTGGTGCTGCGCGACAAGCGCGTGCAGACCTTCAACGTGCTGCAGCAGCGGCTCAACCGCAAATCTGTGACGCCGAAACTGACCAAGGACTATCCGATCCATCTGCGCGCCTATGATCTGCTCGGCGACGCCGACGAGGATCTGCGCACGCTGCCGTTTGCCGAACGCCGCGCGCGGCTCGAAACCTTCATTGCGCGGCTCGACGATCCGAGGATCGACCTGTCGCCGACCGTGGCGTTCGACGATTGGGAAGGCCTCGCTGCCGCGCGGCGCGATCCGGCCTCCGCCGGCGCCGGCCTCGATGCCGATGCGGTCGAGGGCGTGATGCTGAAGCGGCGCGACGCGCTGTATCTGCCGGGCCGCCCGAAAGGCCAATGGTGGAAGTGGAAGCACGACCCGCACATCATCGACGCCGTGCTGATGTACGCGCAGCGCGGCCACGGCAAGCGCTCGTCCTACTACTCCGACTACACCTTCGGGGTGTGGACCGAAGGCGACAGCGGCGATCAGCTGGTGCCGGTCGGCAAGGCGTATTTCGGCTTCACCGACGAAGAGCTGCTGCAGATCGACCGTTTCGTCCGCCGCAACACCACCGAGAAGTTCGGCCCGGTCCGCCATGTCGTGCACGAACCCGATCAGGGCCTGGTGCTGGAAGTCGCGTTCGAAGGCCTGCAGCGCTCGCCGCGGCACAAGTCCGGCGTGGCGATGCGCTTCCCGCGAATCAACCGGCTGCGCTGGGACAAGCCGCCGCGCGACGCCGACCGGCTCGAAACCCTGGAGCGGATGCTGAAGGCCGAGACGCCGCACCGCGAAAAAGCCGCCACGCCCGGCCATTGACGCCGCCAAGCCAGTTCCCCATTTCCCTGACAGCGATTATCATGCGGCCGACCCGCACGAGGAACCCGAAGCCATGCGCGACGATACCCGCCCCCTGCCAGCCAATGGCGACGGCCTGACCCGTTTCCTCGGCGGCTCGCCGCTCGCGGTGCTGTTCCGCCTGGTGCTGATGTCGATCCTGGTCGGCGTCGTGCTGGCGGCGATCGGCCTCGACCCGTGGAATATCCTCGTCAGTATCCGGCTGCTGTTCGAACGCATCTGGGATCTCGGCTTCGACGCGATCACCGGGCTATGGCGGTACTTCCTGCTCGGCGCTGTGATTGTCATTCCGATCTGGCTGCTGTCGCGCCTGTTCGGCGGGCCGCGCGGGCGCTGATCCGCGGGCGCCACAGGTTTGCCACAAGACTCCAGCGTCACCTCGCGGCAGGTTTTTGCCATCGCCGGACCGGCGATGGTGGCCAATCTGACCACGCCGCTGCTCGGCGTCGTCGCCACCGCGGCGATCGGCCGACTCGGCGACGCCACGCTGCTCGGCGGCGTGGCGATGACCTCGGTGATCTTCGACTGCCTGTTCTGGCTGTTCGGCTTCCTGCGGATGAGCACGCTGGCGTTCACCGCGCAGTCGCTCGGCGCCGGCCATAGCGGCGAGGTCCCGGCGCATCTGCTGCGCGGACTGATCGTCGCCGGCGCGGTCGGGCTTCTGTTAGTCGCGCTGCAGGCGGCGCTCGCCAGCGCGGTGATCGGTGCGATGGGCGGCAGCGACGCGGTGAGCGCCGCAGCGCGCAGTTACTTCACCATCCGGATCTGGTCGGCGCCGCTGGTGCTGGCGAATTTCGCCGTGCTCGGATGGCTGGTCGGGCAGGCCCGCGCCACGCTGGCGCTCGGCATCCAGGTTGCGATCAACCTCGTCAACATCGCCGCCACCTTGACGCTGGTGCTGTGGTTCGATTTCGGCATCACCGGCGCGGCGGTCGCGGCGATCCTCGCCGAGGGGGCGGGACTGATCATCGGGCTGGCGATCGCCGGCTGGCTGTTCCGCGGCGTCCTGCGGCCGGCGCGCAAGGCGTTGTTCGATCGCGACAAGCTCCGGCGGATGTTCGCGGTCAATCGCGACATCATGATCCGCACCGCGGCGCTGATCACCGTGTTCCTGTTCTTCACCGCGCAGGGCGCCCGCTCCGGCGACGTCATCCTGGCCACCAATTCGGTGCTCAACAATTTCCTGATGGTGAGCGCATTCTTCCTCGACGGCCTCGCCAATGCAGCCGAGCAGCTGTGCGGCCGCACGCTCGGCGCGCGAGACCGGGCCGGCTTCGTCGCAGCGACGCGGCTGGTGATCCTGTGGGGCTTTGCGTTCGCGCTCGTGGTGAGCGTCACTTACGCGTTCGCCGGACCGCTGCTGATCGACGCGATGACGTCGAACCCCGAGCTGCGGATCGCCGCGCGTGACTATCTATGGCTGGTGACGCTGGCCCCGCTGCTCGGCGTGTTCGCCTTCGCGTTCGACGGCATCTTCATCGGCGCCACCTGGGCGCGCGAGATGCGCAATCTGATGCTGCTGTCGCTGGTGTTGTTCTTCGCCGGCTGGTTCGCACTCCGCCCGTTCGGCAACACCGGCCTGTGGCTCGCTTTGCTGCTGCACTACGTCTGGCGCGGCGGGCTGCAGGCGCTGCGCTATCCGGCGATGCTGCGGCTGTCGTTTCCACCGATGGCGACGCGCTGATTTTTCCTAAAGCTTGCAGCTCCGTTTTAAGTCGGTCTTCACGACTAGTTAGTTGTGCTCAAAACAGCTCTTCGCGGAAACTCATCACTGGAAATACCATCCCCTCGGAAACGCCCTCAGAGGAGAGATGGAATGTGCGACGCCTGCGTTGAGTCCGGACTGTCCCGACGCACCTTGTTTCAAGGCGGATTAGGCCTGCTGGCCGCCGCCGCGCTACCTGCGGCCGCTTATGCCCAGGCGGCCCAGAGCCCGAGCGATACGCCGGACGCCGCGCTCGACAAGCTGATGCAGGGCAACGCGCGTTACATCGGCAACGACCTGCGCGAGCGCGACTTCTCCGTCGGCCGGGTGGCCCGGACGCAAGGCCAGTCGCCGTTCGCCGCGATCCTCGGCTGTGCCGACTCGCGGATCGCGCCCGAGCTGGCGTTCGATCAGGGGCCGGGCAATCTGTTCGTCGTCCGCGTCGCCGGCAATTTCGTCACGCCGGACGGGCTCGCCAGCCTCGAATACGGCGCCGCAGTGCTCGGCACCAAGGTGATCCTGGTGCTGGGCCACAGCAATTGCGGCGCCATCAACGCCACCATCGGCGCGCTGCAGAAGGGCAACGACCTGCCCGGCCATATCGGCGATCTGGTCCGTGCGATGAAGCCCGGCGTCGAGCCGGCCCTGAAAGAGACCGGCGATAACCTGCCGCAGCGCGCGGTGATCGCCAATGTGCGCCACAACGTGAAAACCCTGCAGGAGTCGCAGCCGATCCTGGCCGGCATGGTGTCCAGCGGCAAGCTCAAGGTGGTCGGCGGCGTCTACGACCTCGCCACCGGCAAGGTCGAGCTGGTCTGAGACGCAATCCGGCGATGGTGGGGCTTTCGCTCCCCATCCCCCGGGCGTAGAGGTGCCCCGGCACGGCAGACCGCCGGCCGGGGGATCAGCGATGCAACTGCGATTTGTCGGCTGCGGCGACGCGTTCGGCTCCGGCGGCCGCCTCAACACCTGCTTCCACGTTGCCGGCCAGAGCGCCAATTTCCTGATCGACTGCGGCGCCACCTCGCTGCCGGCGCTGAAGCGCTACGGCATCCCGCGCGAGGCGCTGGATCTGGTGCTGATCACTCACTTCCACGGCGATCATTTCGGCGGCCTGCCGTTTTTGCTGCTCGACGCCCAGTTCAGCAAGCGCAAGCGTCCGCTGGTGATCGCCGGGCCGGCCGGCATCGACATCCGGCTGACGCGGGTGATGGAGGCGCTGTTCGAGCATTCGTCGGCCGTCAAGCCGACGTTCGACCTGCAAGTCGTCGCGCTCGATCCCGCGACGCCGCGCAGCTTCGGCCCGGTGACGGTGACGCCGTTCCCGGTGGTGCATGGTGATTCCGGCGGGCCGTTCTACGCCTATCGGATCGAAGCCGAGGGCCGCACGCTGGCCTATAGCGGCGACACCCAGTGGACACCGACGTTGGTCGATGCCGCGCACGACGCCGATGTGTTCGTCTGCGAGGCCTACACCTACGACCGCACGGTGAAGAACCACATCAGCCTGAAGCTGCTCGAAAGCCACCTGCCACAGATCAACCCCAAGCGGCTGATCCTGACCCATATGGGCGACGAGGTGCTGCACAGGCTGGACAGCATCAGCCATCTGGCGGCGAGCGACGGGCTGATCGTGGAGTTGTAGTCCGCTGCGCTCGCCAGCTCCCGCCCCGAGCACGTCGTTCCGGGGCACGAGAGTAGCTTGTGAACCCGGAACCTCGATGTTGGTGTGTTCTTTTCCAGCTCGTCCGGATTCCGGGTTGGCGCGCAAGGGTGCGCGCCCCGGAACGATGGGGGACTTGGCAAGGAAAGCGGATAGCTACACCGGCCAGTCTTCCGCAGTTATCGTCGGAGCATCCGCCCCCACGATTTCGGACAGCGAATCGCGGCCGGTGCGGAGCAATGTCGAGGCGAGGTCGGACTTGATGCTCTCGACCAGGCCCAGGCCCTTGTAGATCAGCGCCGAATAGAGCTGCACCAGGCTGGCGCCGGCACGGATCTTGGTCAGCGCCGCGCCGCCGGAATCGATGCCGCCGACGCCGATCAGCGGAAATGCGCCCTCGGCGCGCACATAGGTCTCCGCCACCATCCGGGTCGACAGCCTGAACAGCGGCCGGCCGCTGAGCCCGCCCTGCTCGTTCAGCTTGCTGCGCTCGCGCAGCAGCGGCGAGCGCGACAGCGTGGTGTTGGCAACGATCATGCCGTCCACCCGACGCGACCGGGCGATATGCACGATGTCGTCGAGTTCGCCGAGCGTCAGATCCGGCGCGATCTTCAGCAGCACCGGCGTATCGCCGGCGCTGGCCCGCACCCGCTCGCGCGCCTCGATCACCCGCGCCAGCAGATCGTCGAGCGCCGCCGCCTGCTGCAGATTGCGCAGCCCCGGCGTGTTGGGCGACGACACGTTGACGGTGAAGTAGCTGGCGACCGGCGCAAAGGTCTCGATCAGCGACACGTAGTCGGCGACGCGATCGGGACTGTCCTTGTTGGCCCCGACATTGACTCCGAGAATGCCGCCCTGCCCGGCCCGCGCTGCGAGCCGCCGCAGCACGACTTCGCTGCCGTCATTGTTGAAGCCCATGCGGTTGATCACCGCTTCGTCGCGCTCCAGCCGGAACAGCCGCGGCCGCGGATTGCCGGCCTGCGGCTTCGGCGTCACGGTGCCGACCTCGACGAAGCCGAAGCCGAGCCGCATCAGCGCGTCCGGCGCCTCGGCATTCTTGTCGAAGCCGGCCGCGATGCCGACCGGATTGGGGAAGTTCAGGCCGAACGCCCGCACCGCGAGCTTCGAATCGTCCGGGCGCGGCTTGACCTGCGGCAGCAGCTTCAGGCCCTGGATCGCCAGCCGGTGCGCATCCTCGGCATCGAACAGCCGCAGCAGCGGCAACGACAGGGCATCGAAGGCGCGGATCACGGCACAAGCTCCGGAATATCGTGGCCGCCGTCGGCGCGGCTGGTGATCTCTTGCACGGAGGTGACCGCGCTCAGCGCCAGCTCGCCGTACAGATGCGGAAACAGCGCGCCACCGCGGGACGGCTCCCAGCGCAGCGCCGGGCCGAGCGCGTCGGCCTCCACGGCGATCAACTTCAGATCGGTCTTGCCCGCGTAATGCTTGGCGAGCGTGCCCGCCAGTTGCTCCGCGGTGGAGAAATGGATGAAGCCGTCACGGCTGTCGTCGACGCTGCCGCGATAGACGCCGGCCTGTTCGGCCTCGCGCCACGCCGGAGCGTCACAGATTTTGTAGATCGTGCGCAAAGGCGCGGATTCCCGTTGCGGCTGGTCAAGGCGGATCGGTCATGCAACCCGAGAAAGCGCCGGGCAACCGAAACAACATCCGCGGAAACAGTATTTGCGCACGTCCTGATCGCGAAGCCGAACCCGCTGAAAGCGAATCGGGACGCGTTCGGTTGCCTGGAAATCCCCCGGGCTTGCGGTCGACCGTATCGGCCGCCCGGGTACACCGCAAGGGCCGCGTTTTTCTCGCAAGACGGGATTGCGGAACGCGGGGCGTTGAGGTAATAATTCCTACTTGTCAAGCTCTTTTTTTGTTGCCCGGCGCGCCGGGCTTCGCCATGGGGATGGCCGCGATGCACATGCTGACACACGACCAGATCTGGACTGCGCTGGACCGCCTGGCTGAACGGTCGGGACTTTCACCCTCCGGGCTTGCCAAGAAGTCAGGCCTCGATCCCACCACCTTCAACAAGTCGAAGCGGATCACCAATGACGGACGCGAGCGCTGGCCGTCGACCGAATCGGTGGCCAAGGCGCTGACTGCGACCAACACGGCGATCGACACCTTCGTGCAACTGATCACCGATCGGCCGCGCGTGGTGCAATCGGTGCCGCTGCTCGGGCTTGCCCAGGCCGGAGCCGGCGGCTTCTTCGACGACGGCGGATTTCCCGCCGGTAAGGGCTGGGACGAAGTCGGGCTGCCCTCAATCAATGACGAGCACGCCTATGCGCTGGAGATCTCCGGCGACTCGATGAAGCCCGCTTATCGCGACGGTGACATCATCGTGGTCTCGCCCGGCACTGCAATCCGGCGCGGCGACCGCGTGGTGGTGCGAACGACCGGCGGCGAGGTGATGGTGAAGGAATTGAAGCGGCGGACCACCAAGATCGTCGAGCTGGCCTCGCTGAATCCCAGCCACCCCGACCGGACGCTGGCACCGTCCGAAGTCGAGTGGATCGCCCGCATCGTCTGGGCCAGCCAGTGATCCGGGCACTCAGGTAGCACTTCTCCTGACTTCACAAAGCAGGGCTCCCGGCCATAATGGAACCTCGACTGCTGGGAGCACCGAATCATGGATCGTCGCGCTATTCTGAAAGCCTTCGCCGGCCTCGCCCTATGCCCGCTCTGTGCCACCGCTGGCGTCGCCGCCGAAGGCGCGCATCATTGGGGATACGAGGGCGACAGCGGGCCGGCGAAATGGGGTGAGCTGGATTCCGCCAACCAGATCTGCAGCATCGGCGTGCAGCAATCGCCGATCGACATCGGCGTCACCGTCAGCGCCAATCTGTACCCGATCGAGACGGAATGGACCGGCAAGGTCGATACCATCGTCAATAACGGCCACACCATCCAGGTCAATGTCGCCGACGACAGCAAGCTGAAGCTCGGCGGCGTCACCTTCAAGCTGGTGCAGTTTCACTTCCACCATCCGAGCGAGCACCTGATCGACGGCAAGAACTTCCCGATGGAAGTGCACTTCGTGCATCGCGCCGAATCCGGCACGCTGGGCGTGCTCGGCGTGCTGATGCAGCAGGGCAAGGCCAACCCGACCTTCGCCAAGATCGTCGCCACCATGCCGCAAAGCGAAGGCCCGGCCGTCAAGGCCGACGCCGCGATCGATCCCAACGCCCTGCTGCCCGAGAAGCGCGCCTACTATCGCTACGAAGGCTCGCTGACGACGCCGCCGTGCTCCGAAGTGGTCGACTGGATGGTGTTGGCCAATCCGATCACCGTCGCCGAGGAAGACATCGCGACCTTCGCCAAGCTGTATCCGATGAACGCGCGTCCGCCGCAGAAGGACAACCGCCGCTTCGTGCTGCAGTCGAACTGATCCGCAGCATCCGCACAGATAAAAGACCCCGGTGCGGTGCCGCGCCGGGGTCTTTTTTGTCCATCAAAGGAAGCGTTGATTATCCGCCCGTGCCGGCGGAGGCGTCTGCCGTCACCGGCGCCAGCTTCACGTCGTCGACCAGCGACGACGACACCGACGGCACCTGCGCGCCGCCGGTCGCTCGCGTCACCGCGAGCCGGGCCTTGGCGAAAGCGGCGTCGGCGCTGACCACACGCGACGAAATCGAACCGAGCAGCGCGCCGACCAGCACGCTGTTCTCGCCGTCGCCGTCCTCGGCGACCTTGCCGGGCGTCGCCGACGACAACACCAGCGCATTGGCCGGGGCGCTGATCGGCGCCAGCCCATGCGAATAGGCGCGGAAGCGGCGCTCATAGGGATTGCGGCGGGAGGCGTCGATGATTGCCAGCTTGGCCTGAACGCCGCTGTCCTTGAATGCGTCCAGCACGGCCTCGATGCTGACGCCGGCGCGGCGGACGTCGGCCTCCTTCCAGATCCGGGCATCGACCGGGATCATGTAGCTCTCGCGGCCGGACTGGATACCGTAGCCGCCGAAGAACAGCACGACGGTGGAGTCCTTGGTGACCCTGCCCTTCAGCCGCTCGACCGCCTGCAGAATGTCGTCGCGCCGGGCATCCTCGATCGCGTCGACATCGAAGCCCTCGCGACGCAGCGCGGCGCTGAGCGCGCGGGCGTCGTTGAGCGGCTGCGACAGCGGCCGGGAAGCATCCGGATAGCTGCCATTGCCGATCACCAGAGCGAAGCGCGAAGCGGTCGACGTGGCCGTGCCGACTTGTGCGGTGTCCTTGCCGCGCAACGGATCGACGCCGCGCTTGTTGAGCGCAGCGTGTGCGCCGATGGCAGCCGACACCACGCCGATCAGGGTGGCGATCGTCGTCATCGAGCGGCGCGACGGACGGGGTACGCGAAACATCATCAGCAATCGATCCTGATCCGCGCACATTTCAGCGCACGGCGCGATACGTCGGTGAAGGATGAGGCAATCCCGTGCGGTTGAATTACGCTCTAATTGCGGCGCCGCACCATAACAAAGGATTAACCGTTTCAAGCCCTTCGGGCAAGTCAGCAATCGTCGGCACCGTATAGCCGGTCGATCTCGGAATGCCTAGACTGAAGCTATGCTTGGAACCGTTCACAGTTTTTCGATCAATATTACGCCGCGTGACTTACGGCCCCCGATCTGAATCTTGGAAGACCTCAGCGCCAACCTGTTGCGAATGGCGAAGCCGGCAGGGCGCGGCGTGGCGCCGCGGCCCAAGGGTGAATTTGTCAATCCGGCTGGACCGTGATTTATCAAAGACTTGACGCTTCTGGACGGCGGGAAGGACCATGGACATGTTGACGATGGCCGGCGCGGCGGTTCGCGCGCTGACCGCCCGCAAACAGGCTCCATCGCTGTACGACCTGTGCGACCCGGTCTTCCTCGGCCGCAAGCACGGCGATCCGCATATTTCCAAGTTCTACAAGACCGCTCTGGCCAATCCGGCACTCCGCCCGCTGCTGCGCAGCGCCGGCCTGCCGGAGCTGAAGGACCCGGTCCGGTTCAGGGCGATCCGCGACGCGCTGATTGCCGCGCGCGATGCGTCCGATCCCGACTGGGCGGTGATCGGCCGCCCGATCGCCGCCCTGCTCGATACGGTGAAGCTGCAGCATCCGCGGCCGCGGCCGATGCCGGCACCGACCCAGATGCCCCGGCTCGCCGATATCGACAGCGCGATCCGGGCGGCAGGCGATCATCTGCTGCGATCGTGGGAGCGGCACGGCTTCATCCCGACCTATGCGGCCTTCAACCTGATCGGCGATCCGGATTTCGACAGCCGCGCTTTCCTGGCGGCGCTGACCGGGCTGAACGCCCGCAGCTACAAGAACTCGACGCTGTTGTTCAATCTGGCGCGGGTGTTCATCGTGCGCTCGCCGGTCGCGGGCGTGATCAATCCGCCGTGGCGGGGTATCGCCGAGCCGATGTGGGAGCCGGTACAGATCCGGCATCGCTCCGCCTATTACGACGCGTTCTATATCGAGGCGCTACTCAGCTTCATCGACACCGGCCTCGGCACTCCCGAAGACGTCCGGACCGCGCGGCGGATCATCGCCGACATGACGGAGTTCTGCATCAAGACCAGCCGCGAACGCGTGCGCTCAGCGGACGGCGAGTCGTTCGACGTGATCACCGCGCTGGCGCCGCCGCCGCATCCGCGCTTCAGCCGGTTCTTCACGCATATCAAGCGGGACCTCGGCTTCGGCGTCTACGTGCCCGATTGCGACACCACCGCCTGCTCGATCTCGGCGGCGACCCAGGCCAACTCCACCGATCCGATTCTCGATCAGCCGCTGATCGATTTCTACGCCTCCTACCAGGTCCGCGCCGGCGCCAATGCGCCGCTGGTCACCGTGCCGCTCAACGACAATGTCGACTATGACGGCGGCATCGTCACCTGGATCGACAACGTCGCCGGCGAGCGGCCGTTCGGCAACGACCTCGACCCCACGCTCAATCTCGACGTGCTCGAAGTCAGCTTCCGCAATTGCGCGCGCTGGAAAATCATCGAAACGCCGTCGCGGCTGGAGACGGTGCGGCGCATCGTCGACTTCCACCGCCGGCTGGTCGCCAGCGGCGGCTTCGCCGATCCCAAATCGCACGTCTACTATCTGCCCGAGCTGTACTGCGCCTATTTCGGCCGCTGCTACGTCGCCTTCCGTGCACTCGACGAGACCGCGCGGCGCGCGATCGATCCGGACGGCGTGTTCGACTTCATCCGCGGGCAAGTGCTGACCTATGTCCAGGACGAACTGGTCGCCCGGGAGATGAATGTATTCGACGCCGCGCTGGCGCTGATCGCGCTCGGTCATCTCGATGCGGAGCTGGCGCAGCTCACGCCGGCGCTGCACTGCATCCTCAATCATCTCGGCGAAGGCGGCGGGCGCGGCCCGTTCAAGGCCTATGAATGGAACAAGATGAAGACGCCGACGCGTATTCTGGTCGGCGGGCCGCAGGTCACCTCCGCCTTCGTGCTGATGGGGCTGGCGCTGGCACGGCAGGCCATCCTGCGCGCGCAGCACCGCGGTTGACCGAGATGAACGAATACCGCCGATGAACACGTCTCGCGCGAAGTTGAAGCATCGGACTAAGCGCCGCGCTGGCCTGAGCGCCCAATAATCCTCACAATCGGGCACCTTGCTGCGGCGGGACGGCGCGCGTCGTCGCATTGGTCCGATCGAGATGGCGAACGCATGTTGAAAGCTCTCCTGCTCCCGTTGTGGTTCGCCCTGCTGCTGCCCGTCGCTGCGCAGGCCGCCGACGTCAGCGGCGTGCCGAAAATCCGTGACGGTGACCAGATCATGATCGGCGGCACCCGCATCCGGCTCGCCGGCATCGAAGCGCCGTCGCTCGATCAGCTCTGCCTCGGCCCCAAGGGCGACCGCTGGACCTGCGGCATCGCCGCGCGCGACGCGCTGGCCGGCCACGTCGGCGGCAAGAGCTGGACCTGCACGATCCTGCGCACCGAGAAGAAGCAGGCGATCGCCAGGTGCACGGTCGACGGCGAGGACATCCAGCAATGGATGGTGCAGAACGGCTGGGCGCTGTCCTACGTCCGGATGTCCCACACCTACGATGCGGACGAGAAGACCGCGCGCGCCGCCAAGGTCGGGCTGTGGCAGGGCGCCTTCATCGCGCCGTGGGACTGGCGCGTACGCAACAACAAGACCGTGATCCTCGGCGCCACCCGGCCGCCGAAGAATGCCCGCCGCATCCTGCTCGCCTCGGCGTCCGGTCCGGTCGCGCCGTCGCCCGACTGCACCATCAAGGGCAACGTCAACACCTCGGGCGAATGCATCTATCACAAGCCCACCAGCCGCTGGTATGCCAAGATCCAGATGAAGATCAGCAAGGGCACGCGCTGGTTCTGCTCGGTCGAGGATGCCGAAGCCGCCGGCTGCCGGGAGACGCGCCGCTAGCGTGAGCTGCCCGAATCGGGGAGTGGCACGTGAGCGCGACAGGCGATCCCAAAGGACGGCGACATCCGCGGTGGCGGCGGGCCGGCCTGGTCACCGCGCTGTTCATCACGGTCTACACGCTCGCCGCCTATCTGGCACTGCCGCTGTTCTGGACGCATTACGACCATCAGCGCGGCCTCGCCGAACTGCCGATGGCGACCAGCACCGCACAAAGCATTCCAGGCGACCCGATCAATGTCGGACTGATCGGCAATCAGACCGACGTGCTGCGCGCGATGCTGGCCGCCGGCTGGGCGCCGGCCGATCCGATCACGCTGCGCTCCTCGATCGAGATCGCCGGCAGCGTGCTGCTCGACCGGCCGTACCGCAATGCGCCGGTGTCGAACCTGTATTATCTCGGCCGGCGCGAGGATCTCGCCTTCGAGAAGCCCGACGGCCGCAGCGCTGACCGGCGTCATCACGTCCGGCTATGGAAGGTGCTGGACAGCGGCGATGAAGGCCGCCCGGTCTGGCTCGGCGACGCCACCTTTGACCGCGGCGTCGGGCTGAGTCACTACACCGGCGCCGTGACCCACCACATCGATCCGGACATCGACGCCGAGCGCGAGCGGTTCGCCGCCGACCTCGAATCTGCCGGCATGGTCGAGGCGCGCTATCAGGTCACCGGCATCGGACCAACGATCGCCGGCCGCAATGGCGAAGGCGACCGCTACTACACCGACGGTGAAGTCTGGATTTTCCGCCTGGTCGAGAACGGCCGGACGCGCGACACCCCCGCCGCGATGCTGCCGAGTCCGCTCGCCACGACGATCAAGGATCGACTGTTTCGCGCCATCACTGAGGCGATCGCACCCGCGCCTTGAAATCGGTTCCACGGGGCGGCATGGTCGCGGCCGCTTCAACGACGAGGATGATGTTATGGCCGTCAGCGCCGGCCGGGAATTCCTGGCGATTCCCGGCCCCACCACCATGCCGGACGAAGTGCTGCAGGCGATGCATCGCCCGGCGCTCGACATCTATTCGAACGAGATGGTGGAGCTGAGCGAGAGCCTGCTGCGCGACCTCAGCCGGCTGTTCGCCACCAAGGGCAAATCCTACATCTACATCGCGAACGGCCATGGCGCCTGGGAAGCGGTGATCAGCAATGTGCTGTCGCGCGGCGACAAGGTGCTGGTGCTGGAAAGCGGCCGCTTCGCGCTCGGCTGGGGCAACGCCGCGCAGGCGATGGGCTGCGAGGTCGAAGTGCTGCCGGGCGACTGGCGCCGCGCCGTGAATCCCGCCGAGGTCGAGGAACGGCTGCGCCGCGACACGGACCACAGCATCAAGGCGATCGTGGTGGTGCAGGTCGACACCGCGTCGAGCGCCGTCAACGATCTCAAGGCGATCGGACGGGCCATCAAGGCGGCCGGGCACCCGGCGCTGTTCATGGTCGACACCGTCGCCTCGCTGGGCTGCATGCCGTTCGAGATGGACGCCTGGGGCATCGACGTCGCGATGTCCGGATCGCAGAAGGGCCTGATGTCGCCGCCCGGCCTCGGCTTCGTCGCGGTCGGCGACAGAGCCCGGGCGGCGCATCAGCACGCCGATCTGCGCACGCCGTATTGGGACTGGACCAACCGCGACGGGCCCGAGCACTACCAGAAATACGCCGGCACCGCGCCGGTGCACCTGCTGTTCGCGCTGCGCAAGGCGCTCGACCTGCTGTTCACCGAAGGATTGGAGGCGACCTTCATGCGGCATCGGCTGCTGGCCGAAGCGGTACGTAGCGCGGTCGCCGTGTGGAGCGAAGGTCAGGTGTTCAGCTTCAACATCGACAATGCCCGCGAGCGCGCCGACACGGTCACGACCGTGCGGGCCGCCGACGGCCATGATCTGTTGGCGCTGCATCGCTACTGCAAGCAGAAGTGCGGCCTGGTGCTCGGCGTCGGCATCGGCGAACTGCAGGACCGCGCCTTCCGCATCGCCCACATGGGCCACATCAACGCGCCGATGATCCTCGGCACGCTCGGCGTGATCGAAATGGCCCTGACGGCGCTGAACATCCCGCACAGCAAGGGCGGTGTCGCCGCCGCGATCGACCATCTCGCGAACGGCGTGCCGGCCTAGGCCGTTCGGCCGCCGGGCGGGCCTTACGACTCGATCTTCACGTATTCGAAGTCGCCGGGCTTGTTGTCGATGCCGACCTTGGGAGGCGAGATCCACGGGGCGTATTCCCCCGGCTCGCTCACCGGCTGCATCAGCGACGAGATAAAGTCGCCGTCGTCCGACGACGGCAGCCAGTCGTCCCTGCGCTTCGCCCAGGTGCCTGCGTCGATCAGGACGCCTTCCGGCGTCGCGTGGACGTCCTTGAACTCGCCGATCGCGCGGTGGAAGGCGACGTGCGGCAGCGCCAGCTTGAAATCGTAGCCGGCGGTGGTGATCACCTTGTTCCAGCGCAGCAGGCCCTTGACGCAATCCTGCGAATAGTCGTCGCGCAGCCGCATGTTGAGCGCGGTCAGCGCCGGCTCGTCAACCCGCTTGATCTCGCCGTCGACGAATTTCAGCACCGGATAGGTCGCATTCTTGAGCTGGTGATCGTCGTCGATCTGGGTCTCGTGATAACGCCCCTTGATGCCGAAGTTGAAGGCGTTGGCGGCGTTGGTCGAGACTTCCGAGCCGAACAGATCGAGCGACAGCGTGTAGTGCAGGTTGAGTTTCTTCTGGATCGTCGGCAGATCGATCACGCCGAGCGCGCGCACTTTGGCGATGTCGGTCGGATCGGTGATGCCGGCTTCGCGCATCGCGTCGCAGGTGCGCTGGATGACGCGGGTGATACCGGTCTCGCCGACGAACATGTGGTGGGCTTCTTCGGTCAGCATGAAGCGGCAGGTGCGCGACAGCGGATCGAAGCCCGACTGCGCCAGCGAGTGCAGCTGCATCTTGCCGTCGCGGTCGGTGAAGTAAGTGAACATGAAGAACGACAGCCAGTCCGGCGTCGCCTCGTTGAAGGCGCCGAGCATGCGCGGCGCGTCGGCATCGCCGGAGCGGCGACGCAGCAGATCGTCTGCCTCCTCGCGGCCGTCGCGGCCGAAGTACTTCTGCAGCAGATACACCATCGCCCACAGATGGCGACCTTCCTCGACATTGACCTGGAACAGGTTGCGCATGTCGTAGAGCGACGGCGCGGTCTTGCCGAGATGGCGCTGCTGCTCGACCGAGGCCGGCTCGGTGTCGCCCTGGATCACGATCAGCCGGCGCAGCATCGCGCGATATTCGCCGGGGACTTCCTGCCAGGCCGGCTCGCCATAATGCTCGCCGAACGGGATCTTGCGATTTTCCTCCTGCGGCGCCAGCAGCACGCCCCAGCGATAGTCCGGCATCTTGACGTAGTCGAACTTGGCCCAGCCGCGCGGATCGACCGAATAGGCCGTGCGCAGATACACCAGCTTCTCCTGGAAGCCGTCCGGCCCCATGTCGTTCCACCAGTCGATGTAACCCGGATGCCAGCCTTCCAGCGCCTTCAGCACCTGGCGATCGGAGGCGAGATCGACGTTGTTGGGGATCTTGGTCGAGTAGTCGACGTTCATGATGTTCATGTTCATGGGCGGCTCCTTTGGCGGTCGCACGTCTCGAAAAGCAGTGCGTCATTGCGAGGAGCGAAGCGACGAAGCAATCCAGAGACTCGGTGCGCGGCGTTTCTGGATTGCTTCGCTTCGCTCGCAATGACGGAAAGGCTTAGACTCGCGTCATGTCGTATTGCGCCTTCTGGCCGGTGCCGTAGCGGCGCAGCGCGCCGTCTTCGCCGACGGCGTTGGGGCGCTGGAAGATCCAGTTCTGCCAGGCGGTGAGGCGCGAGAAGATCTTCGACTCCATCGTCTCCGGCCCGACGAAGCGGAGATTGGCTTCCATGCCGGTGAGGCTGTCGGGCGAGAACGAGGCGCGCTCTTCCAGAAACACGCGGACCTCGTCGTCCCAATCGATATCGTCGAGCGCGAAGGTGACCAGGCCAAGCTCATCGGCCGCCTCGGCATCGAGCGGCTCGCCGATCTTGGCCTCGGCCTGGTTCAGTTCGTCGGGATCGGCCTGGAAGCGCGACTGCAGCCGCGTCAGTCCATGACTCATCGGATAGGGGCCGAAATTCATCACGCTCAGCGTCAACATCGGCGCCGGGCGATTGTCACCCTCGCGGGTGCCGATCAGCATGTAGGAACGGTCGGCGGCAAACACGAGTTCGGCCAGCGTGCCGGCGAAGCACGAGCCGGGCTCGACCAGCGTCACCAGCGTGCGCGAGGTGACGTCGACGCGCTTGAGCACGCGCTTCCAGTAATGCCGAATTTCATTGACCAGCCAGTGCGCCTTGTTGAATTCGAGGAACGCATCGTGCGCCAGCACCTGCGCGCTGTCGCCGTGCGACTTGAACACCAGCATGGCGATGCCGAGTTCGTTGATGCGCAGATGCAGGATCGCATCGTCGAGCTCGCGCGCGACCTGCAGCGGCCAATAGGATGCGCCCTGCGCGAACAGGCCGTCGATATCAGCGGGCGGCGCTGCGTCCGGGCCGGAAATCGAAATCGTCGCGATGCGGGCGTCGCGGTCGATATCGACGCTGACGAATTTGTAGCGCACGCCGGTGTCATCGAAGCTCCGCGTCAGCGGCGTGAGTTCGATGCCTTTTCCGGTCGCGTTGCGCGACGACGACGCCGCCAGCGCTTTCACACGGTCGGCGAGCTTGGCTTCGAGCTTCGAGTTCGGCGCGATCTCGTCGACCAGCCGCCATTGCACGGCGCGCTTGCCCTTGATGCCTTCCTCGATGGTGCAGAAGAAATCGGCGCGGTCGCGCCGCACCTTGCGCTTGTCGACCACGCGCGTCAGCCCGCCGGTGCCGGGAAGCACGGCGAGCAGCGGCACTTCCGGCAGCGCCACCGCGGCGGCGCCGTCGTCCGCCATAATGATCTGATCGGCCGCCAGCGCCAGCTCGTAGCCGCCGCCGGCCGCGGTGCCGTTGATCACCGCGATGCTGCGCTGGCCCGAGAACTCGGACGAGTCCTCGAAGCCGTTGCGGGTCTCGTTGGTGAATTTGCAGAAATTGACTTTGTGAGCATGCGTTGCGCCGGCCAGCATGCGGATGTTGGCGCCGGCGCAGAACACGCGGTTCTTGCCGGAGCGCAGCACGATCACCTTCACGCCCGGATGCTCGAAGCGCAGCCGCTGCATCGCGTCGGCGAGTTCGATGTCGACGCCGAGGTCGTAGGAATTCAGCCTGAGCTGGTAGCCCTCGAACAGGCCGCCATTCTCATCGACGTCCATGGTGAGGGTCGCGACCTCGCCGTCGACCGCCAGCCTCCAATGCCGATAGCGCGACGGATCGGTCTGAAAATCGATCCGACTCGCTCCGTTGGCGAGAACGCGATCCTCCGCGGCCATGCGGCTCCTCCCTAGATTCGATTAAGATGAATTATAATGCATTAAAATGCAGTCGTCCAGCGGCATCCATCGCCGATATGCATTTTCTTGCAGTTTACGAGTCGATCGTCGTGGCCTCACCATGCCCTTGCAGCAGGCGATCGGCGAAATCCGCCACGGCCCGAAGCGTCGCCTCCGCCGCCTCGCGGTGTGGGGCATGGCCGGTGTTCGGCAGGATCACCGTTTCGACCGGGCAGTAGCACTCGGCTTTGGCGATCGCGATCTGCCGCAGCGTGCCGTACTGATCGTCCGTGCCCTGCACGATCTGCACCGGCACGCGGATGTAAGCGAGGTGATCGGCAATGTCCCAAGAGCGGAATGCCGGATCGAGCCAGGCGTCGTTCCAGCCACGAAAGGCGTTGTCGACATCCTTGTGCCACTTCGCCAGCTTGGCGCGCAGCTCGGCGGTCTCATAGGCCTGCTTGATCGCGGCGATGGATTCGACCGAAATATCCTCGACCACGAAATGCGGCGCGATCAGCGTGACGCCGCGAATGCGATGATCCGGCACGCCGCCCGCATAGATCGCGGCGATCGAGGCGCCGTCGGAATGCCCGATGAGCAAGCCGCGACGGAAGCCGATCGCGTCGAGCATACGCGGCAGCACATCGAGCGCCTCGCGGTGCATGTAGTCGACCTTGCGCGGCAGCGCGGCGGGGCTCGATTGGCCGTAGCCGGCGCGTGAATACACGAACACGCCGGCGCCGGTCGCCGCCGCGAGCCTGTCGGGAAAATCGCCCCACAGCCCGACGCTGCCCAGCCCTTCATGCAGCAGCACCAGGGTCGGAGCCTCGGCGGGCGACGGCCCGATCATGCGATATTCGAGCTGTTGGTCGCCGATGGCGAGATGGCCTGTTGTCGGAAGATTCGTCATCAGCGCGGCCTCGTTCCCCTCCCCCTTGCGGGAAGGGTGCATAGGCGGCCTTCGGCCGCCGTCTCCAAAACAAACGCCGATGCTCCGCATCGGCTTTGCCGTAAGGCCGGTCGGGTGGGGGTGGACACAGGCACCGTGCTCGGGGACCCCCACCCCCGACCCCTCCCCGCAAGGGGGAGGGGAGTTGTAAGCGCTGCGCTTAGCAGCGAAGATGCGGAAGTCAAATTCACTGCCCGCCCTCGCGCAGCTTGAAGCGCTGGATCTTGCCAGTCGCCGTCTTCGGCAGGCTTTGCACCACCTCGATCCAGCGCGGATATTTCCACGGCCCGACCTTCTGCTTGACGTGGTCCTTGAGCCGCTCGAACAGCCCGTCCGCCGCAACGCCTTCGCGCAGCACGACGTAAGCACGCGGCTTGAGCAGGCCGTCGAAGTCCGCGTCAGGCACCACTGCGGCTTCGAGTACGGCCGGATGGGTGATCAGCGCGCTCTCGACCTCGAACGGCGACACCCAGATGCCCGACACCTTGAACATGTCGTCGGCGCGCCCGCAGAAGGTGTAGCGACCAGATGCGTCGCGGATGTACTTGTCGCCGGTGCGGGTCCAGTTGCCCTCGAACGTCGCGCGGCTCTTGCTGCGCTGATTCCAGTAGCCCTCGCCGGCGGACGGCGCATCGACCAGCAGTTCGCCGACTTCGCCATCGGCAACGTCCGCGCCTGCTTCATTGACGAGCCGCACCTTGTAGCCGGGCACCGGCCGGCCCGAGGTGCCGTACTGAATGTCGCCCGGCGCGTTCGACAGGAAGATGTGCAGCAGCTCGGTCGAGCCGACGCCGTCCAAAATGTCGGCGCCGAACCGCGCCTTCCAGGCAAGTCCGACCGATTCCGGCAACGCCTCGCCGGCAGAGGTGCAGATCCGGAGCCGCGCTCCGGCAGTCTCGCTCTTCAGCGCCGGATCGTTGAGCATCGCGGCGAACAGCGTCGGCACGCCGCAGAAGATCGTCGGATTGTAGCGCTGCATCAGTCTGTAGATCACCGCCGGCGTCGGCCGCTCGGCGTTGAGCACCGTGGTGGCGCCGACCGACAGCGGGAAGGTCAGCGAATTGCCGAGCCCATAGGCGAAGAACAGCTTCGCCGCCGACAGCACGACGTCGTCCTCGCGAATGCCGAGCACCTGCTTGGCATAGGTCTCGGCGGTGGCGGCGAGGTTGGCGTGCAGATGCCGCACGCCCTTCGGCATGCCGGTCGAGCCCGACGAGTACAGCCAGAACGCTGGTTCTTCGGCATGGGTGCGCGCGGTGTCGAAGCTGTCGCTCTCGCGCGCGAGTTCGTCCGCAAATTTGAGATGGCCGTGCGCGTCACTACCCGAAACGACGACATGCGCGAGATCCGGCAGGCCGGCGAGGATGTCCTTCACCACCGGATACAAAGCTTCGGAGACGAACAGCACGCGGGCGCGGCAGTCGGCCAGCACATAGGCGTATTGCTCGGCGGTCAGCAGCGTGTTGAGCGGCACCGGCACCACGCCGGCGCGGATGGCGCCGAGGAACACGACCGGGAAGTCGATCGTATCCAGCATGATCATGGCCACGCGCTCTTCGCGGCGAACGCCGAGCCGGCGGAGCAAATTCGCAGCGCGGCAGGTCTGTGCCTGCAGCGCCCGGTAGCTCAGCTCGGACACCGTGTCGGTGAAGGCGAGCTTGTCGCCGCGTCCCTCGGCGACATTACGGTCGAGCAGCCAGCTCACCGCATTGTACGACCCAGCCCCGGTCATCCCGTGCATCGCCCGGTCACGCCAAGGTTCATGGCGTTCTCCCATTAGAATTATAGTTCATTAGAATTATAGTGCATAGGAAGCCACCAGACCGGGTTGCTGTCAATCCTGCACGGCACTATGATTCAGTCCGCATGAGTGCACTTCCCGATACGCCAGAGACGAACGACTCCGACGCCGGCTTCCTGCTGGAGCTCGGCCAGCGCGTCCGCACGCTGCGCGGACTGCGCGGCATGTCGCGCAAGGTGCTGGCGAAAGTCTCAGGGATTTCCGAGCGTTACATCGCACAGCTGGAGAGCGGCAAAGGCAACGTGTCGATCATGCTGCTGCGCCGGGTGTCCGACGCGCTGGCGACGCCGCTGGAGGATCTGCTGCCGTCGGGCGACAACTCGATCGACTGGCCGGTGATCCGCGATCTGGTGCGGCGCGCGACGCCGGTGCAGATCGCGCACGCCAAGGATGTGCTGTCCGGCATGGGGCGGCTCGGCGCCGGCGCGCGGCGCGCCAACGCGTTTCACGGGGTGGCGCTGATCGGGCTGCGCGGCGCCGGCAAGTCGACGCTGGGGCGCATCCTCGCCGACAAGATCGGCTGGAGCTTCGTCGAGCTCAACAAGGAGATCGAAGCGCAGAACGGCCTGTCGGTGGCCGAGATCATTGCGCTGTACGGCCAGGAAGGCTTCCGCCGCATGGAGCAGGCGGCGCTGACGCAACTGTTGGCGCGGAAAGAGCTGATGGTGCTGGCGACCGGCGGCGGCATCGTCTCCGAGGCGATCACCTTCGATCAGATTCTGTCGTCGTTCTACACGATTTGGCTGAAGGCCGAGCCCGAAGAACACATGGCGCGCGTCCGCCGCCAGGGCGATCTGCGACCGATGGCCGACGACCGCGCCGCCATGCAGGAACTCCGCACCATCCTGCACAGCCGCGAACCTCTCTACGCGCGCGCCGCCGGGGTGCTCGATACCGCGGGACTGACGGTCGATGCCGCCGCAGCGAAACTAATCGCGATGGTGTCGCCGGTGCTGTGCCGTGATGCGTGTGCGTTCGGGCTAAAGGACGAGGCGGTGTAGCCTTTCACAAGGCAACGTCATTCCGGGTTCGCTCCGCTTCGCTGCGCGCCCGGAATGACGGACTCGTTGCTACACGCCGAGATGCCGCTCCAACAGTTCCGGCTGCTCCGCGAGTTTGGCCGGCGCGCCATCGAACACGATCGCGCCTTTGGCGAGCAGCACCATACGGTCGGCGATTGCGGAAAGGCTGCGAAAGTCCTTGTCCACCACCAGCGTGGCGACGCCCTCGCCGCGGATCACCCCGAGCGTGCGCCAGATCTCCTGCGCAACCATTGGCGCAAGACCTTCGGTCGCCTCGTCGATGAGTAACAGGTCGGGGTTGGTCATCAGCGCGCGGCCGATCGTCAGCATCTGCTGCTCGCCGCCGGAGAGCTGATGACCGCCGTGGCCGCGGCGTTCGGCGAGACGCGGAAACAACTCGAAGATCCGCGGCAGCGTCCAGGTGGCGCGACCATCGCGGCCGGGCCGTGCGGCCATGACCAGATTCTCGACGACGGTGAGGGCGCCGAACACGCCGCGACCTTCCGGGACTAACGCAAGGCCGCGCCGTGCGATCGCATCCGGCTGCGCGCCGGCGATATCATCGCCATGAAGTAAGCGTTGGCCGCGGCACGACGGCACGAGGCCCATCAGCGTGCGGAGTAACGTGGTCTTGCCCATGCCGTTGCGGCCGATCAGCGCGATCTGCTCGCCGCGGGCGATCGTCAGGTCGATGCCGTGCAGAATCTGGCTGGCGCCGTAGAACGCCTCGAGGCGCTCGGCCTGCATCAGCGCGGTCATGCGGCGTCTCCGTGGGTACCCAAATACGCTGCACGGACCGCCGGATGGCGCCGGACGTCTTGTGGCAAACCTGAGGCAATGACCTGACCGTCCTGCATCACGGTCAGCCGGTCGGCGAGCTCGAACACCGCGTCCATGTCGTGCTCGACGATCAGGACTGCGTGGCGTTCGCGCAGCGACGCGATCAGCGCGATGATGCCGCGCGCCTCGGCATGCCCCATCCCGGCGAGCGGCTCGTCGAGCAGCACGATCGCCGGGTCGGTCGCGAGCACCATCGCGATCTCGAGCTGGCGTTGTTCGCCGTGGCTGAGCACGTTGGCGATGATACTTTCACGGCCGGCGAGGCCCGCGCGACTGATCGCATCGGCCGTGCGGTGCTGCACCTCGGGGTCGGCGAAGGCGCCGCTGAACATCCGCAGCGGCGCGCGCGAGCGGGCCTGCGCGGCGAGGCGGACGTTTTCGTGGACAGTGAAGCGCGGGAAGATCGTGGTCTTTTGAAACGCGCGGCCGATGCCGGCGCGGGCCCGCTTGTCCGGAGCGAGGGCGGTGATATCAGCCTCGCCGAGTTTGATCTCGCCGCTGCTGGCGATCAGTTCGCCGGACAACAGATTGATCAGCGTCGACTTGCCGGCGCCGTTGGGGCCAATCACCGCGTGGATCTCGCCGCGCTTGATCTCGATCGAGACATCGGCGACGGCGCGCAGGCCGCCGAAGCGTTTGCCGAGCCGCTCGGCGCGCAGGCTGGTCTCAGGCATGGCCGGTCTCCGGCGCAGCGGCGGCGGTCGATGCGGGCTTGTTAGCACGCGCGGGTGCGCGCTCGCCCCTAACCATCGGCCACAGCTGGCGCACGCCGTTCGGCAGCAGCAGCACGATGGCGATGACGATGACGCCTTCGATCAGCTTCCATTGCTCAAACGTCGCCTTCAGCAGCTCTTCGAGGCCGAGCAGCACCAGCGCGCCGATCAGCGGGCCGGTGACGGTGCTGAGGCCGCCGATCAGCACCATCACCAGCGCCACCGCGGACTGGTGCCAGCCGAGCATCTGCGGCGCGACGAAGCCGAACTGGATCGCCGCGAAGTAACCGGCGAGACCGGCGAGCGCGCCAGAGATCGTGAAGGCGATCAGGCGGATACGGAAGATCGGAAAGCCGAGCGCGCGGGCGCGGCGCTCGTTGTCTCGGGCCGCGGCGAGCGCATGGCCGAACGGCGAGCGGACCAATATGGTGAGCAGCGCGATCGCGCCGATCGTGACCGTCAGGACCACGAAGTAGAACACCAGCGGCTTGTCGAGATCGAGCAGGCGGAAGCCGGCGATCACAAGCTCGGGCTTGGCGTTGATGAAGGCGCCGTCGGAGCCGCCGGCGAAATCGGCGTCGTGGAACAGGTAAAACAGCATCTCGCCGAAGGCGAGCGTCACCATGATGAAGTACACACCGCGGGTGCGCAGCGCCAATGCGCCGATCACCAACGCGACCGCGCCGGAAGCGATCACCGCGGCCGGCAGCGTCAGCAGCAGCGAGGCGGGATCATATTTCGGCGACATCAGCGCCAGAACGTAGCCGGCGAGGCCGAAGAACGCCGCATGGCACAGCGACACAAGCCCCCCCTGCCCGACCACCAGATTGAGCGCCATCGCCAGCACGCCGAGGATCAGCACCTTGCTGACGAACTGCACGTAGTATTGCGGCACGAGGAAAGGCAGCGCGATGGCGGCGATCAAGCAGATCGCCGGCAGCACGTACGTTCTAATCAGGCTCGTCTTCTCCTCCGTCATGGCCGGGCTTGTCCCGGCCATCCACGCCTTTGCTGCGGAGACGGCGTCAAGGCGTGGATGCCCGGGCCTTCGCCGCGCCGAAGGGACTCCGGCCTCGCAAGCGGGACGAGCCCGGGCATGACGGCGGGGGTGGGGTGAGGTCGTGCAATGATCTCACGCTTCATCTCACACCTCACGCCGGCCAAGGATGCCATTGGGCCGCCACAGCAGCACCAGCGCCATCAGCAGATAGATCAGCATGCCGGACACGCTCGGGAAGAACACTTTGCCGAAGGTGTCGGTGAAGCCGATCAGCAGGGCGCCGATGGCGGCGCCGGCGACCGAGCCGATGCCGCCGAGCACGACGACGACGAAAGACAAAATCAGCATGCCGTCGCCCATGCCGGGATACACCGTGGACATCGGCGCGGTGACGATGCCGCCGAGCGCGGCCAGCGCGATGCCGACCGCAAAAACGAGGCGGTTGACCTTGTCGTAGTCGATACCGAGCACGCGGGTCATCTCGCGATTCTCGGCGCCGGCACGGATGATCATGCCGATCTTGGTGCGGGTGATCACCAGGAAGATCAATGCCGCCACCGCGAGGCAGAACACGCAGATCGCCAGCCGATACACCGGGTAGGACAGATTGTCGGTGAGCTGGATGGAGCCCGACAGCCAATCCGGCGGCGCGACAGAATGCACGTCCTTGCCGAACAGGATCTGACGCACTTCGTCGATCACCAGGATCAGCCCGAACGACAGCAGCACCTGCGCCAGATGATCGCGGCCGTACAGCCAGCGGATGAACACGCTTTCCAGCGCGAGGCCGAGCACGAAGGCGATCGCCACGCCGCCGACCAGCGCCGCCAGATAGTTGCCGGTCATCAGCGCGATCCAATAGGCGAGGTAGGCGCCCAGCATATAGAACGCGCCGTGCGCCAGGTTGATCACGCCGAGAATCCCGAACACCAGCGTCAGGCCGCTGGCAACCAGGAACAGCACCATGCCGTACTGCACGGCATTGAGCAGCTGCACGCCGAAGGTGATCAGGTCCATCGGGGAATTCCTGCCGAGACGCGCGCATGACGCCCGCTTTCGTCATTCCGGGGCGCGCGTAGCGCGAGCCCGGAATCCATAACCACCGCCAGGGGATATGGATTCCGGGCCCGCGCCAAGGGGCGCGTCCCGGAATGACGGGGCTTACTTTGTCTCTGCAGAATCACCACACCGCTCTTTCCATATGAGCCTTTCACAACGCCGTCATTGCCGGGCTTGACCCGGCAATCCATCGTTTGAAGCACGTCATCTTTTGATGGATGGGCGGG
>NZ_LJIC01000154.1 GCF_001295845.1 Rhodopseudomonas sp. AAP120
CACCCCACCCCGCTCGCTGCGCGAGCGACCCTCCCCCTCCAGGGGAGGGTGATCCTATAGCTCGCTACACCACCGGCTCGGGCGCCGGGCCGATGACCACGCCCTCGTTGCCGCGCAGATCGAGCGTGGCGCCGATGCGTTCGCCGGTGCGGTCCATCAGGGTGGAGAGCAGCACCTCGCCGTCGAGCCCGAACGCGTCCGACGCCGCCGACACCGGCTCGTCGCCGAGATTGAGCGCCACCAGCAGCGACCGGCCGTCGTGCTGGCGGCGATACAGCAGCAGGTCGCCTTCGGCCGCGAGTGGCTGGTAGTCGCCGCGGGTCAGCTGCGGATGGGCGCGGCGCAGCCGCAGCAGCGCCCGATAGAGGTTGAGGATCGACTGGCCGTCGGCGCGCAGATTGGCGACGTTGTCGCGCGCCGCGTCCTCGGCCAGCGGCAACCACGGCCGCCCCTCGCTGAAGCCGGCGTTCGGCGAGGAGTCCCACTGCATCGGCGTGCGGCAGCCGTCGCGGCCGACGCCGATGCCCGGCACGTTCTTCTCGAACGGGTCCTGCACGTCCTGCGGCGCGATCGGCACCTGCGGCATGCCGATCTCGTCGCCGTAATACATCGTCGGGGTGCCGCGCAGCGTCAGCAGCAGCATCGCGGCGACGCGCGCCTGCGCCTCGCCGACCCGGCTCGCCACCCGCGGCCGGTCGTGATTGCCCAGCACCCAGTTCGGCCAGGCGCCGACCGGCAGCGCCCGCTCGTAGCGGTCGATCAGCGCGGCGATTTCGCGAGCGTTCCACGGCGTCGACAGCAGCGCGAAATTGAACGGCAGCTGCGCGCCCTTCAGCTCCTTGCCGTAATAGGCGACCAGCCGCTCGATCGGCAGATAGATCTCGCCGATCAGCAGGCGGTTGTCGAACTCCTCCAGCACGGCGCGCATCTCGGCGACGACGTCGAGCGTCTCGAGTTGGTCGGTCGAATACATCGGCTGCAGCGCGGCGTGCGGCGGCATGCCGGGGGCGAAATCCGGGTTGGGCGGGTTGTCGCGAAACTGATCGTCCTTGATCAGGTGCCAGATCACGTCGACGCGAAAACCATCGACGCCCTTGCGCAGCCAGAACCGCATCGCCTCGTAGATCGCGGCGCGCACCTCCGGATTGCGCCAATTGAGGTCGGGCTGCTGCTTCAGGAAGGCGTGGTAATAATATTGGCCGGTCGCCTCATCCAGCTCCCAGGCGCTGCCGCCGAATTCCGACAGCCAGTTGTTGGGCGGCCCGCCATCCGGCGCCGGATCGCGCCACAGATACCAGTCGCGCTTCGGATTGTGGCGCGAGGCGCGGCTCTCGACGAACCACGGATGCTGCTCGGACGAATGGTTCGGCACCAGGTCGAGGATGACCTTGAGGCCGCGGGCATGGGCGGTCAGCACCAGCGCGTCGAAATCCGCCATGCTGCCGAAGATCGGATCGATCCCGACATAATCGGCGACGTCGTAGCCGAAATCGGCCATCGGCGACGGGAAGACCGGCGACAGCCACAGCGCGTCGACGCCGAGGTCGGACAGATGGTCGAGCCGGTCGATGATGCCGCGGAGGTCGCCGATGCCGTCCGCATTGGAGTCCTGGAACGAGCGCGGATAGATCTGGTACAGCACCCCGCTGGCCCACCAGGACGGGCTCGACACGCTCTCCATCGGCTTTCCTTTTCTTGTTGTGCGTCACACAAGCCCTGGCGGGCCGCGTTGTTCCGCCGCCCCGGACTGCGCCTGATCGCACACAGATGCGTCGGCGGCGTGAACCCCTGTCCGGGCGACGCCGGACAGAATTCTGCGGCGCGATCGGCTAGGCGTCTTCGCAAGCGACTTGCATCAGCAGAAGGCCGGGCCACCGGATCGACGCATCCAGCACCTTGATACCGACAGACGAAAGTCGAGGTAATTTAGTCCGCAGCGGATTGATCCTGAGCAAGCGCATTCACGCGACGCTTACTTAGTCTTGTGCGACGCGTTGTCACCGGTACGCCAATGCCTAAATTAGCTTGCCGCAACGCGAAAATGTGCGAGATTGGGAACCGGGTCACGGGCCGTCGAATTGTCGGTGAATACTGAGATTCCATTGCCCACCCACCACGATCGAGGAAGGTAAGCATGACGCAGATTGTAAAAGTGTATGACGACGCGAAGAAGGCTCAGGCGGCCGTCGCCGAGCTCAAGGCAGCCTCGTTCGACAACGCCGAACTGATCACGAATGGTACAAACGGTACGCTGGTAAGCGTCGATCCGCCGTTCGGCAAGGGTGCCCAGGCCGAAGCCATCCTGAAGCGCCACGGCCCGTCGCAGACGGCGCCGAGCTACGCCAGTGGCTCGCTGAGCTCGTCCGCCAATCTCACCGGCGCGCCGCGGCTGACCGATTCCCGCACCACGCTGGGCGGCATCTTCCCCGAGCTGACCAGCCCGAACTTCTTCCTGTCGTCGATGTTCGGCCCGCTGCTGTCGGCCTCGCAGAAGCCGTTCTCGTCGCTCGCCGCCAGCCAGAAGCCGTGGTCGTCGCTGGCCTCGAATCAGAAGCCGTTCTCGCAGCTCGCCGCTAATCAGAACGGTTCGGCCAAGCTGATCAACGATCCGGCGCCGTTCTCCTCGATGCTCGGCCTGCCGGTGCTGCTCGGCCGCTGAACGCGCCGCCGAATTTCCGAATTGATACCGAGCGCCGGGCCACCGCCCGGCGCTTTTGTTTGCGCGCATCTCGGCCGCGCCCGAGAATCAGCTTGCGCGGCGGACGGCATTCCGGAATCAATTAGTTCCCGAGGGCCGAGGATGCGACTTAGTTGTACTCGACATGCTGATCGGACGGGCGGGCTGGACTTAGCAGCCCGGCGCCCGGCGTCGTCTCGGCCGCTTTGCCCGGCGACGGCGGCTGGCGATGCTTGACGCGACGATGCTTGAAGCGCCGATGCTTGAAGCGCCGATGCTGGAGGCGACAATGCTGGAGGTCGGCATTCTCGGCGTCATCGCGCTGGCGGCCGCGTATTGGATGGCGCTGTGGCTGGTCGGACGCCACGAGGATGTGCTGTACGGCTCGTTCGTGACGCCGTCCGCAGGCATCTCCGGAAGCGAGCCGCCCGCGCCCGAACAACATCCCCTGCAGCAGGTCGCGCGGTCGCAGCCGCCCGAGCAACCCCGCCGGCCGCGCGGCGCGCCGTCCGGCGCTCTGCCGGACGCATCCGCCGCCAAGCCGGAAACCCCGGCGCTGCGGACATCAGTGCTGCGGCCGGGACTTGCCGCAGTGCAGCGTAGCGAGGCGGCCGGACGGACTGACCCACCGCAGCAAACCGAGCTACTGGTGTCCCTGCTGGAGACGATCAAGCGGGACCTCGGCGAGAGTCCCCGCCGTTAGCAGCTACGGTGACTTGCGAGCTGTCTGGCCCGGACGGCCGTCGCTGTTGCTTAGTCGCGATGCCGCGGCGGCATCGCAGCCTTGGCGTGCTGATGCTCCGCCTCATGGTCGCTCATGATCACCACACCGAACAGGATCACAGCGGTGGACAGCGCCCCGGCTGCGATCAGCAGCATGTCGAAATTCATCATGATCGGATCCCCCTGCACGAGATGCAGTGGCAGCAGCTTCGCGCTGCTTCGGCACCACGACGTTGACGCCGATCAACTCCGCCCCCCGTCTTTAGGGGGCAGCGATGCGATCGGCGCTTAGCTCGCGGCCGTAGCCGCCACCCGACGGAGTACTTGGCCGACCGCGTCAGCGCGCGCGGACGTGGAGCCGCAGCAGCGTCGCCACCGCCCGCAGCGTCGGCATCGGCTGGCCGACCAGTTCGGCCAGCTCCAGCGGCGCCTGGGCGATGGCGCCGAGTTCGGGCTCGCGGCCGTGGCGGACGTCCTGCAGCATCGAGGTGGCGAACGGGCCGGCGCTGCGCAGCACGGCAAGTAGCTCATCGATCTCCGGATCGACCGCGCGGCCGACGCGCGCCGCGAGGTTGGAGACTTCCAGTGCGATGTCGGTGACCAGGCGGATGGTCTCGGCATCGTGGCCGAGCTGCTCCAGCGTCGCGCCGGTCAGCGCGGTGACGACGTTGGTCGCCGCATTGCGGATCAGCTTGCGCCAGACGGCGCGGCGGATATCCGGCTCGACCCGGACGGCGATGCCGGCGTCGGAGAACTGCGTAGCGAGGGTCGCGAGCGGCGGCGCGCCGCCGACGGCGCCAAGCTGCAGCTCCTGCCGGCCGCTGACGATGACGTGGCCGCTGCCCAGCATCGTCACCCGGCTGTAGACCACGCAGCCGATCAGCCGCTGCGGCGCGAACAGCGGCAGCAGCGCGCCATCGGGATCGACCGCCGCCAGCGGCCGGTCGCCGAGCGGCGCGCGTTCGCCGAGGGCGTACCACCACGGCAGGCCATTGATGGCCGGCATCAGCAGCGCATCCGGCCGCATCGCCGGCGCCAGCCGCGCCGGCAGCGCGCCGGCCTTCACGGCGACGATCACCAGATCATAAGGCGACAGGTCGGCAAGATCGGCCAGCGCCGGGCGGAAGGCGAAATCGCGGTCGCCGTCGCGCAGCGTCAGGCCGTGGGTGGCGATGAAGGTCTGCCGCGCGCCGCGCGCCAGCACCGCGACCTCGTGGCCGCCGGAAGCGAGCCGCACCGCCAGCGCGGTGCCGATCGCGCCGGCGCCGACCACGCAGAGTTTCAGGCGAGCGGGCGCCACCGATGCCCCGATGGCGCCCGTGCCTTGCGCCCCGCCGCTCATGGCGTTCAGAACGCCGGCCCCTGTGCCTTGGTCATCCGCCGCACCGCGGCGTCGAAGAACAGCCGCGCGAAGGCGCTCTCGGCGATCAGGTCGCTCGAGCTGTCGACGCATTGCTGTTTGACCTGATCCGGCAGCGGCGTATCGGCGCCCGGAATGCCGCCAGCCGCGCACTGGATCTCGCAGGCGCGCTGCACCGTCCACAGCAGCATGAAGGCGCGCGGGATGTCCGGCGCGCCGACCGCGACGCCGTGGTTGCGCAGGATCAGCACGTCGCCTTGGCCGAGGCTGGCCAGCATGCGCTCGCGCTCGTCGTCGTACAGCGTGATGCCCTCGAAGGTGTGATAGCCGACGCGCCCGGTCAGTTGCGCGCCGTAGAAGCTGTCGTGGCTCAGCCCGCCGGCCTTCTGCGCCACCGCCGACATCGGCGTGGTGTGGGCGTGCAGCACGCAGTGCAGATCCTCGCGCGCCGAATGGATCGCGCCGTGCAGCGCGAAGCCGGCCGGATTGGGCCTGTAGTTGGAGGTGCCGATCAGCTCGCCGGAGACGTCGACGGTGAGCAAATTGTCCGGCGTCACCTCGTTGTAGTTGAGGCCGAACGGATTGACGAGGTAGCGCTTCTCGGCGCCGGGCAGCCGCACCGAGACGTGGTTGAAGATCATCTCGGTCCAGCCGAAGAAATCGATCAGCCGGTAGCACAGCGCCAGCTCGGTGCGGAGCTGGGCTTCGGTCATGTGGTCCAACTTGGCATGCGCGTTCATGAGCGGTCGCTCCTGGTTGCTGCGAAACTCTGTCCCCGCCGGAGCGACGCTTCGGCGGGCCGCGTGTCAGTGAGCGTCCGCCGCCGCGGCGGTGCGCACGCCCAGATAGGAGGCGATGACGTCCGGATTGGCCGCGATCTCGGCGGCCGGGCCTTCCAGCACGAAGGCGCCGGATTCCATCACATAGGCGTAGTCGGCGATGCGCAGCGCCGCCTTGGCGTTCTGCTCGACCAGGAGGCACGACATGCCGAGGTCGCGCAGGCTCGCCACAGTCCGGAGAATGTCGCGGGTGATCAGCGGCGCGAGGCCGAGGCTCGGCTCGTCGAGCAGCAGCAGCTGCGGCTTCGACATCAGCGCGCGGCCCATCGCCAGCATCTGCCGCTCGCCGCCCGACAGCGTCTTGGCGGCCTGCGCCTTGCGCTCGCGCAGCCGCGGCATCAGCGCATAGACTTCTTCGAGCCCGGCATCGAGATCGCGGTGGCCCTGCTGATAGCGCGCGAAACCACCGAGCAGCAGATTGTCTTCGACGCTCATTGGCCCGAACAATTCGCGCGTCTCCGGGATCAGCGTCACGCCGCGCCCGACCAGCGCCTCGACGCTCGGCTGCTCCGTCGCGGTCTCGCCGAAGAAGGTCAGCGCGCCCTTCACCGGCAGCAGCCCCATCAGGCCGCTGAGCAGCGTCGTCTTGCCGGCGCCGTTGGGGCCGATGATGGCGATGATCTGGCCGCGGCGCACGGTCAGGCTGACGCCGTGCACGACGTCGACGCGGCCGTAGCCGATGCTGATGCTATCGGCTTGCAGCAGAAGGTCGCTCGTCGTCGCGGTCATTCGGCGCCTCCGAGATAGGCCTCTATCACGGCCGGGTTGCGCTGGATCTCGCACGGCGTGCCTTCGGCGAGCTTCTGGCCGAACTGCATCACCACGATGCGGTCGGCGAGGTTCATGACGAAATCCATGTCGTGCTCGACCACGATCACCGCGATGCCCTCGGCCTTGAGCTGCTTTAACAACCGCGCCAGCGCCTGCTTTTCGAGATGGCGCAGGCCGGCCGCGGGTTCATCGAGCAGCAGCAGGCAGGGATCGGAGGCGAGCGCGCGGGCGATCTCCAGCACGCGCTGCTGGCCGAGCGACAGGCTGCCGGCCGTCTGCGTCGCGCTGGTGTCCAGCCCGACGCGGCCGAGCTGGCGCAGCGCCTCGCCGATCAGCCGGGCTTCGGTCGGCCGGTCAAGCCGCAGCGCCGCCGCCGCGAACGAGGTGTCGACGCGGGCGTGGGTGCCGAGCGCGGTGTTCTCCAGCACGGTCATTTCGGGAATGATGCGGACGTGCTGGAAGGTGCGGCCCATGCCGGCGCGCGACAGCGTCCGCGGGAAGTAGCTGCTCTCACGGCCGAGGAAATGTACGGTGCCGCTCGACGGCCGCTGCACGCCGGAGATCAGGTCGAACAGCGTGCTCTTGCCGGCGCCGTTCGGGCCGATCAGCGCCAGGATCTCGCCGGCCCGCGCGTCGAGGCTGATGTCGCGGTTGGCGGCGATGGCGCCGAAATTCTTGGAGACGCCGCGCACCGCCAGCACGGTCTCGCCCGGCTGCGGCTTGTCGCGCGCCGGCAGCGGCGCGGTGTCGGTTGACATCGACCAGGCCTTGGGCAGCCGCATCCCGGTGAGATCGAGCAGCGCCGGCCAGATGCCGCGCGGCAACAGCTGCAGCATCGCCATCGCGACGACGCCGAAGATGATCACCTGGAAATCGCCCTGCATGCCGAGCAGCAGCGGCAGGTTGGTCTGCAGCCACTGATTGGCCAGCACCACGATGCCGGAGCCGACCAGCGCGCCGCCGATCGAGCCGGCGCCGCCGATCACCGCCATGAACAGATATTCGATGCCCTGGTTGAATGAGAACGGCGACGGATTGAGGAAGCGCTGGTAGTGCGCGTAGATCCAGCCCGCGAGCGCCGCCAGCAGACAGGCGATGACGAAGGCGGCGATCTTGGCCTTCCAGGTATCGACGCCGAGGCTCTCGGCCATGATGGTGCCGGACTTCAGCGCCCGGATGGCGCGGCCGGGGCGGGAGTCGAGCAGATTGGTCATCGCCAGCTGCAACAGCAGCAGCGTGCCCCAGATGCCGATGTACCAGGCTTTCGGGCTGTGGACCGCCCAGCCCGCGATGGTCAGCGGCGGGATGTTGGTCATGCCGGCCTGGCCGCCGGTCTGCGGCAGCGCGGCGAACAGATAATAGGCAACGACCGCGAGCGACAGCGTCGCCAGCGGCAGATAGTGACCGGACAACCGCGCGGTGATCAGCGAGCCGAACAGCGCCAGCACGAACGCGACCGCGAGCGCCAGCGGCAGCGTCAGCCACGGCGACAGGCCGTAGGTCGAGGACACGTAGCCGGTGATGTAGGCGCCGATCCCCACATAGGCGGCCTGGGCGAACGAGGTCAGCCCGGCGACGCCGGTGAGCAGCACCAGGCCGAGCACCACGATGGCGGCGAGGCCAACATAGTTCAGCAGCGCGATCTCGTAGTCCGAGATCAGAACCGGCGCGGCCGCGACGGCGAGCACGAAGGCGATGCCGAGCCCGGTCTTGATGCGGCGGCGAAGCTGCAGCGCCTGCGGCGACCAATCGGGCTGCGCCGGCAGCGCCTCGGCGCCGTGATCGTCGTCCTCCTTGATGCGGTGCTGGCGCAGCGTCTGCACCAAGAGGATCGGGATGATCAGGCTGAAGACGATGACTTCCTTGTAGGTCGACGCGAAGAACGACGAGTAGCTTTCCAGAAGGCCGATCAGCAGCGCGCCGAGCGCCGAGATCGGATAGGAAGCCAGACCGCCGAGGATGGCGCCGACAAAGCCCTTGAGGCCGAGCAGGAAGCCGGTGTCGTACAGGATCGTGGTGGTGGGCGAGATCAGCACGCCGGCCAGCGCGCCGATGAAGGCGGCGACCAGGAACGAGGCGCGGCCGGCCAGCGAGGTCGAGATGCCCATCAGCCGCGCGCCGGTGCGGTTCAGCGCCACCGCCTGCATGGCCTTGCCGTACAGCGTGTGCTGCGAAGCGAAATACAACGCGGCGATCACCACCACGGTGACGCCGAGGATCAGCAGCGTCTGGCCGGCGATCGGCACGCCCATCACCGGGAACGTGATGTCGAGCAGCGGCGCCGAGCGCTGGCCGCTCGGGCCGAAGATGTACAGCGCCAGCCCGGTCATGACGAAATGCAGCGCCACCGACACGATCAGCAGCACCAGCACCGAGGCATCGGCGAGCGGCTGATAGACGATGCGATACAGCAGCGGACCGGCGGCGGTGACCACCGCGATCGCGATCACCGCTTTCAGCAGCAGCGGCAGGTCGAAGCTGGTGGCCGCATAGGCCAGCGCCAGCACGATCAGCGCAGCCGCGACGCTGCGCAGGCTCGCCAGCAGCAGAGCAGCCGGCCTCTGTTTACGCCAGCCGCCGACGAAATCGAGCACGACATGCAGCGCGATCAAGAGGCCGAGCAGCGGGATCGTGCCCGGCCGCTGGCCGTCCTGCATCGTCACGAAGGTCAGCGCCCCGTAGGAGACGAACTCGCCCTGCGGCACGAAGGTGATGCGGGTGACCGAGAACAGCACCACGATCGCCACCGCCAGCAGCGCATAGACCACGCCGTTGGCGATGCCGTCTTGAGCCAGGAACAGAGCGACGACGAGATTCACGAAGATCCTTTCGGCGACGCGAGCGGTGCGTCGTCTGCCGTGCGGTGGTTCAGCAAGGTGGCGGCCGGAACTGAGCGCGCCGCGGGCCGCGCGAGGCGATCCGCGGCGAGCGAGGCTGTTACTTCAAGAGCTGCCAGGCGCCGTCCTTCACCGTGATGGTGACGATGCTGCGGGCGTCGAAGCCGGAGTGATCGGCGGGGGTCATATTGTAGACGCCCTGCGCGCCGGTCAGCTCCTTGACGTTCTCCAGCGCGTCGCGCAGCGCGGCGCGGAATTCAGGCGTGCCCGGCTTGGCCTTGGCGGCCGCGATCGGCACGGTGCGCTCGAGCAGCAGGCCGGCATCCCAGACGTTGGCGCCGAAGGTGCCGGGGGCGACGTTGTACACCTTGGTGTAGGCGTCGATATACGCCTGCCCCGACGCCTTGGACGGCACGTCGTCGCCGACCTGCGACTGCACCAGCATCGGGCTCGCGGCGAGAATGGTGCCCTCGACCTTCTTGCCGCCGAGCTTGAGGAACTCCGGCGTCGCGGCGCCGTGGGTCTGGTACAGCTTGCCCTTGTAGCCCTGATCGACCAGCGTCACTTCCGGCAGCACCGTGGTGGCACCGGCGGCGCCGACCAGCACGGCGTCCGGCGAGGCCGACAGGATCTTCAGCGCCTGACCGGCCACCGACGTATCGGAGCGGCCGAAGGTTTCCTCGGCGACGAGCTTGATGCCTTCCTTGTCGATCACCGACTTGAACGCCTTGGCGAAGTTGGCGCCGAGCGGGTCGTTGGTGCCGATGAAGGCGACCGTCTTGACGCCGTTCTTCTTCATGTGCGCGACCAGCGCGTCCATGACGAGATTGTCGTTCTGCGTGGTCTTGAACACCCACTTCTTCTTCTCATCCATCGGCAGCACCACCGCGGTCGAGCCGACCGGGGCGAGCATCACGGTCTGGGCGTCGGCGATGAACGGCAGCACCGCGACCGCATTGGGCGAGCCGGACGGGCCGATGATGGCGTCGACCTTGTCCTCGATCAGGAACTTCTGGACGTTCTTGGTCGCCTGTGTCGGGTCGCTGTTGTCGTCCATGTAAATGTAGTCGACCGTGACGTCGCCGATTTTCTTGGGCAGCAGCGCCACCGTGTTCTTCTGCTGCAGGCCGACCACCGAGATCGGTCCGGTCGACGACGCGATGACGCCGACCTTGACCTGGGCCATCGCCGGGCCGGCCAGCGCCGTCAGGATCGCCGCGGCCGCGAACGCCTTGAATGTCTGCATGAGTCCCTCTTCCGATCCGTCGTTGCGGGCCGCTGCCGGCTTCGCGGCTGCGGCCGCTCGGGTCAGGCGCGGGGGTGGTGCAGAGGGTTTTGAACGCGACTAATTCCCGTCTGCATGACGGGTCTAATTAGTGAAATATTCCAGCGAACAATCAAGCAACTTATAACGGCGGCCTGCACAATATCTCGCGACGGTTTGCTGCTTTCGCAGTCAAATTGCCCGTGTGCGGCGCACGCACAAAGTCCCACTCGGCGTCCGCTCAGCCACGAAAATGATCGCGATTTCCGTGACTTGCTGACTCGGCGGGCTATGGCGACAGGTTGTCGTAGATCTTGACCGACAGTGTATTGAGAAGTTGCACCTCGGCCTTGGTCAGCCCGCGCAGCGCTTCCTTGAACAAATAAGCGACCTTGTCCCGCACCAGTTCGAGCACCTGCTCGCCCGCCTCTGTGATGAACACTTCGGTCGAGCGGGCGTCGGTGCTGGAGGTGCGGACCGTCACCAGGCCGTCGTCGGTCATCCGGTTGATGATCTTGGCCATGGTGGAGATATTGACCACCGCCTCGTCGGCGATCTGCGACACGGTGATCGGCCGGCCTTCGACCAGCAGCATCAGCACCCGCCATTTCGGCACGTCGAGGCCGGCGGGTTTCAGGATCGCATTCATCCGCGCCGAATAGCGCGCCAGCATCCGCACGTTATGAAAGAACGGCGAGCGGTTGGAGAGAAACCGGCTGTCATCGGCCCGGATTCTCCGCTTCATGCCGTCGTTCTTGCTCTGCATCTGTCCGTCCTGGTCGATCCGTGGCGCTGCAGCGCCGCTCGCTGCAGCGCACGACACTTCCCGAGATTGTGGAAAATGACAATATCTCAGCCCGCAAATCGACAACTATTCCAGCCGGAGCCACACGACATATCGTGAAGAATGCCGAGCAGTTCCTGCCGTCGTCAGCTACGCGAGGGCTTTAGGTCGAGCCAATGCTAGCGCAGTTGCGCCTCTAATAGGATCAGAGCTGGCAAAGATGGCCTAACCACAGGCACACCTCATGGTGAGGAGGCGCGAAGCGCCGTCTCGAACCATGGGCCGCGAGTCCCGCGCGGCCCATCCTTCGAGACGCCCGGCTTCGCCGAGCTCCTCAGGATGAGGATTCAGTGCCTGTGGAGAGCGACAGCGCATCAAATCAATCTATGAACCGCTCTAGCCGCTGCGCGCGTCGTGCAGCGTGCGCCGCAGCATCGCCCGATTGCCTGTCCGGTTCGCACGATGAGCAGATCGCGTGCAGGCAAACGCCCGAAATTGATGCGCGGACGCTCGATAATTCACTGGAATGTTCGAGTAGTTCATGATTGTCTTTTGCAGGTAGCGAGGTCGTCGATGCGAGGTTCGCAGCATCGAAGGTCCTCACAGCGCGGACGCCAGCGCCAACCGCAAAGAGGACACCATGACCGACGTCGCCAGCGTGATCCATTTGAAGCCGGCCGCGCCGATCGAGGATTTCGACGCGCTGGTGGCCGATGTCCGCGCCCGCCGCGCCGAATTCAGCAGCCAGCAGCACGTCTCGCAGGACATCATCGAACGGCTGCGCAAGGCCGGCATCTACCGGGCGATGGTGGCGCGGATGTTCGGCGGCGACGAGAAGAGCCCGGCGGAGTTCTGCCGGATGATCGAGAAGATTTCCCAAGCCGACGGCTCGACCGGCTGGGTCGCCAGCTTCGGCGCCGCCGCCACGTATCTCGCCGCACTGCCCGAGCCGACGCTACGCAAGCTCTACGCGAACGGCCCCGACGTGGTGTTCGCCGGCGGCCTGTTTCCGCTGCAGCCGGCCAAACGCACGGCCGATGGCTTCCTCGTCAACGGCACCTGGAAGTTCGGCAGCGGCTCGACCGGCGCCTCGCTGATCGGCGTCGGCATCCAGGTCGAAGGTGATAGTGCCGGCGGCCTGCCGCGGGTCGCGGTGATGCCGGCCGACAAGGTCGAGATTCGCCCGAACTGGAACGTGATCGGCCTCGAAGGCACCGGCAGCCACGACCTCGTGGTCAAGGACGTCGTCGTCCCCGAAGAATGGACGCTGATCCGCGGCGGCGCCGCCTCGGTCGACGCCGACATCTATCGCTATCCGTCGCTCGGCCTCGCCGCGCAGGTGCTGGCGGTGGTCGGCCTCGGCGTCGCCCGCGCGGCGCTCGACGATGTCATCGAGATGGCCGGCGGCCGGGTGTCGATCACCGGTGCGCCGAAGCTCGCCGATCGCGGCTATGTGCAGGTCGCGGTCGCCAAGGCCGAAGCCGAGCTGCGCTCCGCCCGCGCCTTCTTCTACGAGGCGACCGACGAGGTCTGGGACATCGTCCGCGCCGGCGACAAGCCTTCGGTGGAAACCACCACGGTGCTGCGGCTCGCCGCCAGCCACGCGGCCAAGACCGGCGCCACCGTGGCGCGGATGGCGACCGAACTCACCGGCACTACCTCGATCTATCAGGGCCATCCGCTGGCCCGCGCGCTGACCGACAGCTTCGTGGTGGCGCAGCACGCCTTCCTCAACGAGGGCACGCTGCAGAGCGCCGGCCGCGTGCTGCTCGGCCTGCCGAGCGTCCCCGGCTTCCCATGATGCCGCGCCTCCATCCGCTTCCGCCGATTTCCCAGCGACAAGGACCCGACCGATGACCAGCCTCGCGGAGCTCACCAGCAATCCGGACGAATTGATCCGCAAGGATCGCGTCCGCACGCCGCTCTACACCGACCCGGCGATCTTCGAAGCCGAGATGACCAAGATCTTCCACAACACCTGGGTCTGGGTCGCGCATGTCAGCGAGATCCCGAACAACGGTGACTTCAAGATGGCGCAGGTCGGCCTCGAGCCGGTGATCGTGGTGCGCGACCGCAAGGGCGAGGTTCACGTCCATCTCAATCGCTGCCGTCATCGCGCCGCCACGCTGTGTGAAGTCCGCAAAGGCAAGACCTCGAGTTTCGTCTGCCCGTATCACGGCTGGGGCTACTCGCTGGACGGCAAGCTGCGTGGCGTGCCGTATGAGAACGGCTACAACGAGGAGCAGATCGACCGCAGCAAGCTGTCGCTGAAGTCGCTGCGCGTCGAGGAATATAACGGCCTGCTGTTCGCCACCTTCCGCGACGATATCGAGCCGCTCGCCGACTTCCTCGGCCCGGCCAAGAAGTGGATCGACCTGTTCATGAAGCAGGGCGGCGGCTATCCGGTGAAGACGCTGGGCGAGCACAAATTCCGTTTCCCCGGCAACTGGAAGATCCAGCTCGAGAACACCACCGACGCCTATCACTTCCCGCTGGTGCACAAGTCGTTCCTGACCGCGGTCGACAAGGAAACCGAGCAGCAGCTCGACATGCTGAACAATGGCGGCTTCGTCGAGGACCTCGGCAACGGCCACAGCGTCATGGTGATGATCCCTGAACTGATCGACCTCGACGACAATCTCGAGGCGCCGATCCCGGAGAAATTCGCCGACCTCGCCAAGGAGCTGGCGGCCGAGGGCTACTCCGACCTCGAAGTCCGCCGCATCGTCCGCGCCGTCGGCGGCTCCGGCTTCAACATCAACCTGTTCCCCAACCTCGCCTGCTCGATGGCGTTCTTCCGCGTGCTGCAGCCGGTGTCGGTGAACGAGACCGAGATCCGCCATATCGCGATCGGCATGGACGGTGGCCCGGCGGCCGCCAACCGCGCCCGCATCCGCCTGCACGAATTCTTCCAGGGCCCGATGGGCTTCGGCAGCCCCGACGACGCCGAAGTGTGGGACCGCGTTCAGCACGGCGCCAAGGGCGGCGAGGATATGTGGATCATGCTCCACCGCGGCCTCAACAAGGAAGACAGCCTGCCCGACGGGCGGCACCGCAGCGACGTCAGCGCCGAGACCGGCATGCGCGCCGCTTATGATCAATGGAAGCGGATGATGACGGTCTGACCATGAACATCGCCATGACAATCCCCACCACCACCGCCACGACCATCACGCTCGCCGAGGCGATGGAATTCGCCTGGACCGAAGCCGATCTGCTCGACCATGCCGTTTACGAGGAGTGGCTGTCGCTGTGGACCGACGACGCCCGCTACATCGTGCCGATCGAGCCCGGCGTCACCGACTTCGAGAACGCCGTGAACTACGCCTATGACGACCACGAGATGCGCAAGAAGCGCGTCGAGCGGCTGCTCAGCGGCCAGTCGGTCTCCGCCTCGCCGGTGGCCCGCACGGTGCGCTCGCTGTCGCGCTTCCGGATGTTGAAGACCAGCGAGACGGCGTGCGAGCTGCGCTGCGCGCAGATCATCACCGAATTCCGCCGCGGCCGCGAGCGGACCTACACGGGCGACGTGGTGTTCGAGCTGGTGCGCGGCGAGTCCGGCCTGAAGATCCGCCGCAAGGTGATCTGGCTGATCAACTCGACCGAGGCGCTCGGCGGTATCGGCTACATCCTATGAGCGCTGCGCCGACCAACAGCGGGCGCGTTGCGCTGGTCACCGGCGGTGGCGGCGGCCTCGGCGCCATCATCGCCGCGGCGCTGCACGGCGCCGGCTATCGGGTGGCGATCGGCGATATCGACGAGGCGGCCGCCAAGGCCGTCGCGACGCGGCTGGATGCCGCCGGCGCGGCGACGCTCGGGCTGAAGCTCGACGTCCGTCGCAAGAGCGATTTCGATGCCGCGCTGGCGGCAGTGCTGTCGCGCTGGAACGCCGCGCATGTGCTGGTCAACAACGCTGCCGTCACGGTGGCGCGGCCGGTGATGGAGATCTCGCCGGAGGAATTCGACGAGGTGATCGCCGTCAATCTGCGCGGCACCTTCCTCGGCTGCCAGGTGTTCGGCGCGTACTTCCGCGACGCCGGCCACGGCCGCATCGTCAACATGGCGTCGCTCGCCGGCCAGAACGGCGGCACCGCCACCGGTGCGCATTACGCCGCCTCGAAAGGCGGCATCGTCACGCTGACGAAGGTGTTCGCGCGCGATCTCGGCAAGTCGGGCGTCACCGTCAACGCGATCGCGCCCGGCCCGCTCGATCTGCCGATCGTGCACAAGACCGTGCCGGCCGAGCGCTTCGCCGAGTTCAAGGCGAACATCCCGGTCGGCGACATCGGCGATCCCGCTTTCGTGGCGCAGATGGTGCTGCAGCTCGCCTCTGCCGAATCCGGTTTCGTCTCCGGCGCGACCTGGGACGTCAACGGCGGCCTGTTCATGCGATGAGGGCGGCGATGATGACGACGGTCGAACGCAGCGAATTTCGCGAGGCGATGAGCAGGCTGGGCGCAGCCGTCAACATCATCACCACCGATGGCTCGGCCGGGCTGCACGGCCTGACCGCATCGGCGGTGTGTAGCGTCACCGACGATCCGCCGACGCTGCTGGTCTGCGTCAACCGCGCCTCCAACGTCCACGCCGCGCTGTCCGCCAACGGCGTGCTGTGCGTCAACGTGCTGGCGAGCCGACATCAGGACCTATCCAATCTGTTCGGCCGCGGCGGCATCCCGGTGCACGAGCGCTTCGCCGGCGCGGAATGGCGCGTGCTGCATACGGGTGCGCCGGCGCTCGCCGACGCCGTCGTCAGCCTCGACTGCAGCATCGCGCAGGTGACGGACGTCGGCACCCACAGCGTATTCTTCTGCCGCGTCCAGGCGATCGCGCTCGGCGCGCATCCCGAAGGGCTGATCTACTTCAACCGCGCCTATCACGACATCGCGCCGCGCGCGCACGACGTCTGCCATTCGTAACGAGGCTCGCATCATGACCATCGACCAACTCGCCGCTACCGTGCAGGCGCTCCAGGACCAGGTTGCGACGCTGAGCGCCGAAGCGGAGATCCGCCGCATCCAGGCACGCTACATGTTTCTTTGCGATACGCCCTGTCCGGAGTTCGGCGTTGAGGACGACGCCGAGCGGATCGAGCGCATCGTCGATCTCTACGCCGAGGACGCGATCTGGGAAGGCGTCGGCGCCTATTACGACAATCAGTTCGGCCGCAGTGTCGGCAAGGCGGCGATCCGCAAGCACTTCCAGGGCTTCTGGGGGCAGAAGCGCGATCCCGCGCTGGTGCTCAACGTTCACTATCTCACCTCGGAGCAGATCCACGTCCGCGGCGACGAGGCCGATGGACAGTGGGTGCACTGCCAGCCCTGGATCTTCAGCGACGGCTCGTCGCTGCTGCGCTCCAGCCGGCTGAACAATCTGTTCCGCAAGGAGGCCGGCGTCTGGAAGATCGCCCGCACCCGCACCGAGAACCTGTTCGTGGCGCCGCTCAAGGCGGGCTGGGCCGAGAGCGTGCCGGAGAAATCCGTGCTGATGCGGCCCTGAGCGACTACGCCTCATTCGACGATTGAAGGACACCCGATGACCACCACGCCCGCTCTGTCATTCGCCGACGCCGTCCCGCTCGAAGCCGACGCGCTGCACCGCCTGCTGCAGGCCTGGTTCCGCGCCGAGGGCAGCGACGATCCGGCGGCCATCCGCGCCCGCTTCGACGACGGCTTCAACATGGTGAGCCCCGCCGGCAAGGTGCTGCCGTTCGCGCAGTTCTCCGCCGGCCTGCCGGCGATGCGCGGCTCGCGGCCGACGCTGATCATGGAGATCAGCGAGGTTGTGGTGCGCTATCAGGACGAGAAGACGGCCGTCGTCACCTATCGCGAGCGCCAGATCCAGGACAGCGGCACCACCGACCGCCTCTCCACCGCGCTCCTGATCAAGCGCGACGACCGGCCGACGCCGGTGTGGCGGCATCTGCAGGAGACCTGGATCACCCCGTGACCGCCGTCACGCCCGACACGACAGAGCTGCAGGAATCTCCGATGGCCGAGGCCGAGATGTGGAAGACCTATCGCTACAACGGCTTCCGGGTGATGGTCATCCAGCAATGGGACGACCCCTTCGGCCGCCGCATGGTCCGCATCGAAAGCCTCGACGACGGCGGCGAACACGCCACCGGGATGTTCGAGGCGGATTTTTTGAGGGATGCGGAGCCGGAATAGCGGGCGCTGATCGGGCCGCCTACAAGCGAAGTGCGTTTACAGCCTCGCTGGGCCTGCTGACTCCTCGTCCGGATCGACTCCAGCAAGGATCGGCTCTTCGCCGAACGGACGGTTGATGATGGCGAGTGCTTCGGGCGCCGCGTAGACGCGGTTGCGCGCGTATCCGGTCCTCTCTTGCAGAATGCCCACTTCCTGCAATTGCGCGATGGCCTGATTGATCTGCGCCGGCGTGACATCGAGGAGTTGGCCGAGGCGCTTCGCCGTCACCACCGGATAGTTGTGCAGCTCGTCCAAGGCGCGTAGCGCCGCGGACCCCTTTCGAAATTTCCTGCGCTCCCTCCAGCGCTCGGACAGTTCCGACAGCGCCGTCCGCGTGCGCATCAGCTCTTCGACGGTACCGGTCACGGCGTCGGCCATGAACATGATGATGGGCTCCCAGTCGAGCCGTTGCTGGGCGTCTTTCAGCGATGCGTAGTACGTGCCCTTTCGGCTTTCGATGTAGGGCGACAGATACAGCGGCACGTGTTTCTCGGCCGCCATCATCAGGGGAAGCAGCAGGCGACCGACGCGGCCGTTGCCGTCGCGGAACGGGTGCACGGCCTCGAAATGGGTATGCGCGATCGCCATACGCGTGACGAACCCTTGGGTCATCTGCTGCATGCCTTCGTTCCGGAGATAGTCGACCGTCTGGGCGAGACAGTCCGGGACATCTGCGGGAGGCGGAGGATTGAGGCTCGAATAGGCGATGCCCCCGTTCCCACCGATCCAGACGACGCGCGTTCGGAGTTCTCCAGGAATGTCCTGATAGTCGGGATCATCCTTCATCACGGCGCGATGCAGATCCTTGATCAGGTCCAGCGTGAAGATGCCGTATCCGTCCGCGGCGGCCTTCGGAATGAACCCGTCCAAGGCGACCGCGTAGTTGCGCACTTGGCGCGCTTCTTCGCGCGAGCCCTCGTCGCCCGTCTCCTCGACGGACAAGAGTTCGTCGAGGGTGCTCTGTGTCCCCTCGATGGAAGAGGAACTGACCGCCTCGCGCCGGGTCAGGACCCGGCTGACGATGTAGGGGTCCTTCATCTGGGCCGCGATCGCGTCAACCTTGCCGAACGCCGCTTGAGCGGCTTCCAGGGCTTTGGTCGCCCCTGGGGCAAAGACGCCGCCTTCAGGGGGCGCCGGCGGGACGATCCCATAATGGGCCTCGTAGGGCGGCGGCAGCCGCTTCAGGGCCTCGCGGATCGTATGGCTGAGGTCGCTGCGCTTCATCGGAACCCAAACTAAGAGCCGCGCTCCCGCTTTCATATTTTGGCTTTTATAAAAAAACCATAACATAAAGCGATTCCACTGACCCTTCTTTTGGCTTTTTGTCTTTCAGCCGGGCCCCGCCCACGGCGGGGTGCGTATGCGGAGAGCGGACGGCGGAGAGGGCGGAGGTAACCGCTCTACGGCGGACCCGAGCATGAGCCGCCGATCTGAAGGATGAGCCGGGAACTTAGATGGATCGGCTGGAGCGGGCGAAGGGAATCGAACCCTCGTATGCAGCTTGGGAAGCTGCCGTTCTACCATTGAACTACGCCCGCGCACTGGCGCGAAAGCCTGACCGCGTCGCGGCCGGTCCCTCTGATTAGCCGAGACGGCGGCCATCGCCAAGAGGCTGCGGCGCGATCCGCTGACGCGGCGGCTTCCCGCATTTGCCGTATTCCGCGGCGCAAACTGCGACGCTCGTATCTGAAATTAACAATTCGGTAAGAATTCAGATGCGCGGCCCGAGCCCGTTGGTATATTCGCGCCATGGCGGGGGCTGCGTACACGATCTTCGATACGCTGATGGGCCGGTGCGGCATCGCATGGGGCGACGACGGCGTTCTCGCCGTGCAGCTCGCCGACAGCCGCGAGATCGACACCCGGCGCAGGCTGCTGCGGCAGTGTCCCGACGCCCGCGAGAGCCGGCCCTCGGCCGAGATTGCCGGCGCGATCGACGGCATCGCCGCGACGCTGCGCGGCGCGCCGCATGATTTTTCCGATGTGTCGCTCGATCTCGGCGGTCTGCCGGCGTTCGATTGCCGGGTCTATGCGGCGATCCGGGCCATTCCGCGCGGCGAGACCGCGACCCACGCCGAACTGGCCAAGCGGGTCGGCTCGTCCGGGGCGCTCTACGCCGTGGGCCACGCCATCCGCCGCAATCCGTTTGCGCTGATCGTGCCGTGCCACCGCGCGCTGGCGACGGCTGGCGACACCAGCGGCATCTGCGCCAATGGCGGCGTCATCACCCGGCGCCGGCTGCTGGCGATGGAAGGTGCGATTGCCGCCGGCGGCCCGAGCCTGTTCGACGTGCTGCTGACGGCCGCACCACGCCAGCCGGAGCGCTGAGCAACAGCCCTCAGTCGACCATCGGCGGCGTGATCACCGCCACCTTCTTCGGCTCCCAGCGCGTCACCAGCACGCTGAGGGCGCAGCCGAGGCCGAGCAGCACCATCGAGGCGGCGGCCAGCGCGAAGAAATTGCCGGCGGTGCCGTGGCTGGCCATCAGCAGCCAACCGCCGATCACCACGAAGACCAGCCGCGCGGTCTGCGCCAGCACCGGGCCCAGCACCTTGGCGGCGCCCTGCGCCGAAAAGTACAGCGAGATCGACAGGCCGATGAAGGCATAGAACGGCGCCGCCACCTGCAGATAGCGCTCGCCGGCGAGCTTGACGCCTGGATCGCTAGAGAACAGATCGACCCACAGATGCGGGAACACCGCGATGGCGCAGCCGAATACGCCCACCGACAGGAACGACACCAGCGCCGCCGTCCAGGCGATCCGCCGCGCCCGCGCGATCCGGCCGGCGCCGATCGCCATGCCGATCATCGGCACCGAGGCGATGCCGACCGCGAACGCGACCGAGGTCAGCATGAACTCCAGCCGTGCGCCGATGCCGTAGCCGGCCAGCACCGCGGTGCCGAAATGCGCCAGCATGTGGGTGAAGATGGTGATGGTCAGCACCGACTGCAGCGGCGTGAAGCACGCCACCGCGCCGACCTTGAGGATGTCGAAGAACATGCCGCGCTCGATCCGCAACCCGCTGAAGCTCGGCTGCACCCGGGCGCGCCCGGAGAAAATGTACCAGGCCATCACCGCAACGCTGGTCGAGAACGCCGTCAGCGTGCCGGCGGCGACGCCCGGCATGCCGAAGCTCGGGATCGGGCCGAGCCCGAGGCCGAGCGTCCCGCCGAGCACGATCTGCAGCACCGCCGAATTCAGGATCATCAGCGACGGCAGCTTCATGTTGCCTGTGCCGCGCAGGATCGCCGCCAGCGTGTTCATCAGCCACGGCACCACCGCGCCGGCGAAGAAGATGTGGACGTAGCCGATCGCCTGCGCCAGCACGTTGCCGCGGCCGCCGAGCAGTTCCAGCGCCCGCGCGCCGAACATCAGCATGCCGACCGTGAACACGGCGCCGAAGCCCAGCCCGATCAGCAGCGCGTGCATCGCCAGCAGCGCGGCGCGGTCCGGATCGCCGGAGCCGAGCGCGCGGGCGATCGCCGAGGCGACGCCGCCGCCCATCGCGCCGCCCGACATCGTCATGGTCAGGATCACGAACGGGAACACCAGCGCCATCGCGGCCAGCGCCTCGGTGCCGAGCCGGCCGATATAGGAGGTCTCGGCCACCACCACGCAGGTGCCGGCGGTCAGCGCCAACACGTTGGGCCAGGCCAGCCGCAGCAGCGTCGGCAGGATGGCGTCGTCGAGCAGCGGATTGTGCGGAGGCGGCGGCTCGGCGCCGGGCCGCAGCAGCGGCTCGGCCGCGACGGGCGGCAGTTCGGCGACGGCGACGTCGGACATGTTTCCTCCGGGGCCCGGTCTGACCGCCGTGCCTCGGCTCGTTCCTAGCATCGATCCGCCGCAAAGCGAGCGCGCCGGACGCATAGGTGAAGGCCGGGAAGATCAGGGCGCGATCAGCGCACCGACCACAGCAGCGACGCCGGACCGTCCGGCTGCGACAGCCCGACCGCGATCCGCCGCCCGCAGGCCGCCGCCAGCCCCTCGACCAGCCCCTCCAGCATCCGGACGCAGACCGGGTGCGCATCGGCGACGCCGTCCATCAGCTTCCAGCCGCTCTGCCGCAGTTCGAAGCCGCCGCCTGCGCGTTGCAGATCGACGGCGTCGTCCTGCGCCGCAAGCAGCGCCTGCAGCAGCCGCGCGAAGCCGGCGGCATCGCGGCCGGTCTCGCCGAGGCCGGGTGCGAGATCGTCATACGACTGCATGCCAATCAGCTTGCCGGTGAGATGCAGCAGATAGGACGCGTCGACCGGGCCGAACAGCTGCACGGCGACCGGCGCGGCGGTGCGGACATATTCCATCGCGTAGTTACGATAGGCCTTCTCCAGCCGCGGCCGCGGCCAGCTCTCGACCGGCAGCGCCGGCGCCTGCGCGGCATCGAACAGCGGCGCCTCGAGATGCCGCGCGAACACCACGCGCTGGTCGAGTTCGAGCGGATGATCGTAATCGTAGTAATAGCCTTCAAGGCCGTCCTGACCGTCGACGCTCTGCTTGGTGCAGACGAAACCGAGGCTGGGATGGCCGAGCGCCACGCCGTTGTTGCCGTGCCAGCCGCGCAGCATCGCCTTCGAGACCTCGCTTGGCACGCCGCAGATCGCGGTGCCGCGCCAGATCCAGCGCGGCGGCGGATAGCGGATCCACGCCTTGCGGTCGCTCTCGTGCATGTACTCGACGTGGACGCCGCCGATCCAGTTCGACAGATAGTGATACTGCGCGGCCGCGACGGCCGGCGGCAGATGCGCGATCCCGAGCTTGGCGAGGCCGGCGACGAACCGCTCCTGTTGCTGGCGGCGAAACACTCTGAACACGAATTCGGCGGCGCCCGGCGTGCCGCGGCGGCTCACCAGCGTCAGCACCAGCCCGGTGAAGCAGGCGTGGTACAGATCGGCCACGCTGCGCCAGCGGCGCCACTGCGCCTCGCGTTCGGCATCGGACATTTCGTCTCCCGTTCCCGCGGCGTTGATTGTCATTTTGTCGCTGCGTCACTGCAGCAAGCCGCCTCACAGACTTTTCATGGCTTCTAAACGAACGCAACCCGGCCTGCGCGATTGGCGTTGCGTGATTGCCGAGTGGAGAGACGTGATGCACCGACCGACGATCAGCCGCCTTGCTTTGTGTGTCGCCGTGGCGCTGCCGCTGGCTGCCTGCGGCGACCAGAGCCAGATCGCCAAGGGCGAGGATTACGGCCCGTCGCCGAAACTGCCGGAGCCGAAGAACCAGTTGCTGCCGACCGTCAACATCGCCCCCGCGACCCGTTTTCCGGAGGGCGGCAAGCCGAAGCCCGCCGAGGGCATGGCGGTCACCGCCTTCGCGCAGGGGCTCGACCATCCGCGCACGCTGCACGTGCTGCCGAACGGCGACGTGCTGGTCGCCGAGACCAACGCGCCGGAGCGGCCCGAGCAGGGCAAGAGCATCAAGCGCATCGTCGCCGAATACGTGATGGGCCGCGCCGGCGCGCGGACGCCGAGCGCCAACCGCATCACGCTGCTGCGCGACGCCGATGGCGACGGCGTTGCGGAAGTCCGCACCACCTTCCTCGACGGCCTCAACTCGCCGTTCGGCATGGCGCTGGTCGGCAACGATTTCTACGTCGCCAACACCGACGGCATCATGCGCTTCACCTACAATCAGGGCGATACGCGGATCACCACGCCAGGCACCAAGCTGGCCGATCTGCCGGCCGGGCCGCTCAATCATCACTGGACCAAGGATCTGATCGCCAGCCCCGACGGCAGCAAGCTGTATGCGACCTCCGGCTCCAACAGCAATGTCGGCGAGCACGGCATGGATCAGGAGGTCGATCGCGCCGCGGTGATCGAGGTCGACCGCCAGAGCGGCGCGACGCGGCTGTTCGCGACGGGCCTGCGCAATCCGAACGGGCCGGCCTGGGAGCCGCAGACCGGCAAGCTGTGGGTGGTGGTCAACGAGCGCGACGAAATCGGCAGCGACCTCGTGCCGGACTACATGACGTCGGTGCAGGACGGCGGCTTCTATGGCTGGCCCTACAGTTACTTCGGCCAGAATGTCGACGAGCGGATCAAGCCGCCGCGGCCCGATCTGGTGGCCAAGGCGATCAAGCCGGACTACGCGCTCGGCAACCACACCGCCTCGCTCGGCCTCGCCTTCAACACCGGCGACCTGTTCCCGGCCGAGATGAAGGGCGGCGCCTTCATCGGTCAGCACGGCTCGTGGAATCGCAAGCCGCATTCCGGCTACAAGGTGATCTACGTGCCGTTCAAGGACGGCCAGCCCTCCGGCCCGCCGCGCGACATCCTCACCGGCTTCCTCAACGACAAGGAAGAAGCCATGGGCCGCCCGGTCGGCGTCGCGATCGACCAGCGCGGCGGCCTGCTGGTCGCCGACGACGTCGCCAATTCGGTGTGGCGCGTGACGCCGGCGGGACGGGAGCAGGCGGCGCGGTAGGACGGAGTTTGCAGGGTCGGCAAAGCGGAGCGTGCCCCACCATTACGACGCAGGATCGAATTCTAAGCGATCCGCGTGGGCACGGAGCTACGGCCCTTGCCACCCTACGAATGCCTTCGCCGCGAACTAACTACACCTTGAAATGCTTGCTCAGCTTCAGGCTTTGGCCCTGATAGTTCGAGCCGATGCGCTGGCCGTAGAGCGAGGCCGGACGTGAGAGCATCTTTTCGTAGATCAGGCGGCCGACGATCTGGCCGTGTTCGAGGATGAACGGCACTTCGCGCGAGCGGACTTCCAGCACCGCGCGCGAGCCGAGGCCGCCGGCGCCCTCGTAGCCGAAGCCGGGATCGAAGAAGCCGGCGTAGTGCACGCGGAATTCGCCGACCAAGGGATCGAACGGCACCATCTCGGCGGCGTAGTCCGGCGGCACCTGCACCGCTTCCTTCGAGGCCAGGATGTAGAACTCGCCGGGGTCGAGGATCAGCGTGCCATCGGGCCGCGCCGCGATCGGCTCCCAGAATTCGCCGACCGCATAGCCGCCGCGGCGGTCGATATCGACCACGCCGGTGTGGCGCTTGGCCCGGTAGCCGACGAAGCCGTTGGAATTGACGCCCGACAGATCGACGCTGACCGCGACGCCGCCATTGAGGTCGGCATCGTCGGCATCGACCAGCCGCTCGGCGTCGTGCAGCGCGTCGAGCTCGTCGGCGTCGAGCGCGGCGCGGCCGACGCTGAAGCGGACCTGCGACAGCCGCGAGCCCTCGCGCAGCAGCACCGGAAAAGTCTTCGGGCTGATCTCGGCGTAAAGCGGGCCGTGATAGCCGGCGCCGATCATGTCGAAGCGGCGGGTGCCGTCGGCGATCACGCGGGTGAAGACGTCGAGCCGGCCGGTCGAGCTTTTCGGATTGGCGGCAGCCACGATGCTCTTCGGCAGCGCCAGGCTTTCCAGCAGCGGCACGATGTAGACGCAATTGGTCTCCAGCACCGCGCCGTCCGACAGATCGATCTCGTGCAGCTTCAGCTCGTCGATCCGCTCGGCGACGGTGCAGTCCGGTCCCGGCAGGAAGCTGGCGCGGACCCGGTAGGCGATCGGGCCGAGCCGCAGATCGAGGCTGGCCGGCTGGATCTGGCTCTCGACGAACGGATATTCCGGCAGGATCAGCCCGGCCTCCGCCATCGCCGCGATCATGCGGTCGGGCAGGATTCCTGCGGCATCGGGCGGCAACGCAAACGGCACGGCGATCCTCACGGCGGGACGGGCCGCCAGACGCGGAAAATACTGGATTTCACCGGTTATCCGAAGGCTGCCTTGACGGGAAGTGTGCGGAGGATTATGAGCCGACTTATCCCGTGGTGATTTGAGCCGGCCGGCTTGCAGCCACGTTAAACAAGTCGCTAAACAGGCCGGGGACAGTGCGCTCCCGGCCCGAGGGTTGATCCCCAGGCCGGTTTTTTTGTGCCCGCGCCGCCCGGCGTGGTCACGAAGGGAGACCACATGTCCGACACCACCACCCCGGCTGCGAAGCCTTCGATTGCCATTCCCGATACCGCGCATTTCCGCCGCGAGACCCGCCTGGTGCATTCCGGCAGCCTGCGCTCGCAATATGGCGAGACCTCCGAGGCGCTGTTTCTGACCCAGGGCTTCGTCTACGACAGCGCCGAGCAGTGCGAGGCGCGGTTCACCGGCGACGACGCCGGCTTCCAATATTCGCGCTTCTCCAACCCGACCGTGTTCAGCTTCGAGCAGCGCATGGCCGAGTTCGAGGGCGCCGAAGCGGCGCGCTCGACCGCCACCGGCATGGCGGCCGTCACCGCCGCGATGCTGGCGCCGCTGCGCGCCGGCGATCACGTGGTCGCCTCCAAGGCGATGTTCGGCTCCTGCCGCTACGTCGTCGAGGACCTGCTGCCGCGCTACGGCATCGACTCGACGCTGGTCGACGGGCTCGATCTCGACCAGTGGCAGAAGGCGGTGCGTCCCAACACCAAGACGTTCTTCCTCGAGAGCCCGACCAATCCGACGCTCGACGTGCTCGATATCGGCGCGATCGCCGAGATCGCGCACGCCGCCGGCGCGCGGCTCGTCGTCGACAACGTGTTCGCGACGCCGATCTGGCAGAGCCCGCTCGAACTCGGCGCCGACGTGGTGGTGTACTCCGCCACCAAGCACATCGACGGCCAGGGCCGCTGTCTCGGCGGCGTGGTGCTGTCGTCCCAGGCGTTCATCGAAGAACACATCCAGATGTATCTGCGCCAGACCGGCCCGTCGCTGTCGCCGTTCAATGCCTGGGTGCTGCTCAAGGGCCTCGAGACGCTCGCCGTCCGCGTCCGTCAGCAGACCGAGAACGCCGCCGCGATCGCCGAGGCGCTGGCCGGGCATCCCAAGGTGCCGCGGCTGGTGTATCCGGGCCGCGCCGATCATCCGCAGGCCGCGACGGTGAAGAAGCAGATGGGCGCCGGCTCGACGCTGGTCGGCTTCGAGGTCAAGGGCGGCAAGGCCGAGGCGTTCCGCTTCCTCAACGCGCTGGAGCTGATCAAGATCAGCAACAATCTCGGCGACGCCAAGAGCCTCGTCACGCATCCGGCGACCACCACGCATCAGCGGCTCAAGCCGGAGGCCCGCGCCGAGCTTGGTATCAGCGAAGGCTTCATCCGGCTGTCGGCCGGGCTGGAGCACAAGGACGATCTGGTCGACGACCTGATCGCCGCGCTGGAGAAGGTGTGAGCTCAAGAGGCACGCCGACCAGGCCGAAAAGACGGCCGCAGGGACCCTGCAGTTCCGCTCTTACTTCCGTCATGCCCGCGCTCGTCGCTGGCATGACGCGGGGCGAGATCATCGATCAATGCGATGGCTGACTACGCGGCGCCCCCGCGCAATTAGTTGCGACACCACCACACCCGGAACTCGCGGGCGTCGACATGCCGCAGTTGCGAAGCGTCGCGCGGACGGCCGGTGATGCTATCACCTGTCTGCTGCCTCGGTGACGACGCAGCGATGCGTCCGACGAGGTTGCGGCCGCGCCAACGCCGGTCCAGAGATAGGGGCGCGGCCGAAGCGAAGCCGTCAAAGCGAAATCAGCGAATTCGATTGTCCCAATGAAATTTCCCGCCCTGCTTGTCCTCGCTGCCGCCGCGCTCGCGCTCGGCGGCTGTGTCACCGATTCCCAGTCGCCGATCGGCGTCTCGCCGTCGCTGGTGAGCCCGGCGGTCGCGGCGCGCTATGCGGCGATCGACACCGAGAAGTTCCCGATCGACGGCATCGATGCCGGTGACCTCAACCCGGCCTATGTCCGGCAAGTGGTGGACTACACCGGCGGCGAACCGCCCGGCACGGTGGTGGTCGAGCCGCGCAAGCGCTTCCTCTATCTGGTGCTCGACGGCGGCAAGGCGCTTCGTTACGGCGTCGGCGTCGGCAAAGCGGGGCTCGCCTTCACCGGCACCGCGCAGGTCGGCCGCAAGGCCGAATGGCCGAACTGGACGCCGACCTCGAACATGATCGCGCGCGAGCCGGAGCGCTACGGCAAATGGGCGAGCGGCATGGCGGGCGGCGCCAACAATCCGCTCGGCCCGCGGGCGCTATATCTGTATCGCAACGGCAAGGACACGATGTTCCGCATCCACGGCACCACCGAGCCGTGGACGATCGGCGAAGCGGTGTCGTCCGGCTGCATCCGGCTGCTCAATCAGGACGTCGTCGATCTCTACGAGCGGGTGCCGACCGGCGCCAGGGTCGTGGTGCGCTGAGCAATATGCTCGGCGCAGTCCGGGCTTACGACGTCGCCGCTGCGTCATCGCAGCCAAGCTGTCTCGCTGTTTGAACCGCGAAGGGGCTGCGGTCCGGGGCGCAGGAGAGCTTCACTTTCTCCCCGAACGCTTTATTGGTGACGGTCAAGCCCGCGGGCGCTCACGACACGTCCGGACATGCAGCGTCCTTCAGGGCCGTCCTGGCCGATCTATTACTTCGATATCGTCCACGACTATCCCGGGATGGGAGGCGTGGTCGAATTCTCGCGGATTCTGTTTCGCCAGCTCGCGGCGCATTACCAGCAGCGGCTGGTTTCCGTCCGCGCGTTCACGGCCGCTCTGGGCTGCGCGCATGACGACATGCTGTATCTGGACCGCGAGCGCAAAGTCGCCGAGATCCTGGCCGGAATCGAGCCGAACGCGGTGTTCTTCTTCCCGAATTTTCAGTCGCCGGTCGCCAGACAGCCGAACACCGCCGGCCCGGCGATCATCAATGTGATCCACGACCTGCAGTTCGCCTTTCTGCCGGACCTGTTTCCACCGGAACGACGCAGCTGGCTGCACCAGACCTTCGCGGTGACGAAGCGCAACGCGGACCGGATCGTGTTCATCAGCCGGAGCACGAAGCAGGACTTCATCGACCTGTTCGGCAAGCCGCGGCGTTGCAGCGTGATCTACAATCCGATCGAGGCACATCCGGTCGCCGATCTTTCCGACGCTGCGGACAACGAAGCCCCGTTCCTGCTGGCGTCCTTCCATCACCATCCGCACAAGAATTTTCCCGCGCTGCTGGAATTGTTCGCAGCGCTGCTCGCGCTCAGGCCGGGCTTGAGGCTGGTGGTGACCGGGCATGGACAGGAGCGGCTTGCAGAGAATCTGGCGACGCTGCCGGACGCGGTCAGATCCGCCATCCGGCATCTCGGCTACGTCTCACGCGGCGAACTCGACGCGCTGTATCGCCGTGCTGATGCGTTCATTACGGTGTCGCGCTTCGAGGGTTTCAACATGTCTGCGGCCGAGGCGGCATGTCATGGCACGCCGCTGATCCTCTCGGATCTGCCGGTGCATCGCGAACTATTTGGCCCCAATGCCTGCTTGGTCGATCTGACGGATTCGTCCGCCAGATCCGCCGAGAGAGTTGCGGTCTATCTTGAAAGCCGCCCGCGCCGGACCAGCTGGCGGTTTCGCAGCCAATGCGAGCCGTCCAGCGTCCGGGAGGCGTACGTTCGCGTCATCGACTCCTGCAGACCGGCGGCGCGCTGACCGCCCGCCGCCGCAACCGTAAATCAGCTTTGATTGAGTCCGCGTGAGCGGACTCAATCAAAGCGAGGCAGCACTCACCATTGATAACGGACGACACCCTTGCCGGCATAGGATCGGGTGACGTCCGAGAATTCTCCCTCGAAGATCGCCGCTACCGAGAAGCCGCTGTGCCACTTGATTTCGGCGGAAGCGGAGGTCAACGCCGCGTCACGAGCCTGCTGCGCGCCGTTGACGATGAAGGACGCGCCCGGCACCGACTGGAAGGTCGCCGCCAGACTGCGATCGGTGTTGAACTCGTGCGCCCAGGCGAGGCGGCTGCGCAACGTCAGGATCGAATCGGCCAGCAGGTAGGCTTTGTCGGTGCGAACACCGAGTTCGCTGCGCGTGGACGTGACGTCCTTGCCGGCGTAGTTCAGCGCGAACACGCCCGGACCCGAGATCACCTGCTCGCTATACGCCGGCAGATCGAACACCGTGACCTGAACGCCCGCGTAAGGCGTCGCGCCCACGCCCATCCAGGGCGTGACGTAGCGCGTCCCGGCTTCGAGCCGGCCGGTGAAGGCATTGACGTTGAACCGGGCCTGCAACTGATCGATCCCGGCGACGTTGCGGGTCGTCGTCACATCCTGCCACGCGTAGCTCATCGCCGCGGCCAGATAGCTCGCGCCGAAGCTGTGCCGCATGAAGCCGCCGAGCTGGAACATGTCGGACCGGCCGCTGCCGCTGTTGGCGACCGAGAAGTTGGTGCCGCCGCCCGACATCGCAAAGCCGGCGACCGTGCTGGGCGAAATCCGATAATCGAGTCCGACCGCCGCGCCGTAGATCCGGCTGGTGGAGGTGTTGGTGCCCGCCGACCCATTCCCGTCGGTGGTCTGCGAGCCGCCAAATCCGGTCGCCCACACCGACCATTGCGGCACTGGCGGAGCGGCCTTCATCGGTACGGCCTTGGCGAACATCGCATAGGCATCGCGCGGATCAGGCTGGCCGGCATACGACATCAAGCCACTGCCGCCAGATGCGCCCGCCTCGCTACGCCCCGCCGCGAACGGATCGATCATCGCTCCCATGAACAGGTTCATCGCATCGAAGGTGGTCTGCTGCGAGCCCGTCGCCGTCTCGCCGGCTGCCTGGGTCAGCCCCGCCGGCGTGAGACTACCCAGCACCACCGGAATCGGACGGCCGGCATTGAAGGCGCCGGTCAACGCGTTGGCGACGTTGAGCTGATTCTGGTTCAGCGGGGTGAACACCGGCCCGGACGGGGTCGGCGTGTAGTTCAGCGCGAGGTCGAGATAGACGTTGTTCGCGCCGTAGCTCAGGCTGGACGTGAAGTTGGCGGGCAGGTTGGTGTTGACCAGCGACGAAAACGTGCCGCTGACCGCTCCGGTCGAATTCAGGATGGTGTACTGCTTGGTCACGTAGCTGCCGGACGCGAACACCGCATTGACGGTCGCGCCGCCCAAGGTCGTGGCGCCGTTGACGGTCACGCGCCCCGATGACGCGGGCGAGACTTCGACCATGTAGGTCGATGCGGCCGTGAAGGTCAGGTTTCCATTGAAAGCGAGCGAGTTCGTGCCGTTGACGGCAGTGAGCGTGCCGCCATTGATCAGCGTCTCGCCGACCCGGCCCGCGCCAGTCAGAACGCCGCCGGCATTCACCGTTGTCAGCGATGCGGACGAAAGATCGCCGTCGACGCGCGCGGTGCCGCCGATCGTCCACGGATTCGTCGACGTCGCGGTCCCGGTGAGCGTCCAGTTGCCGCCGGCAGCCACGCCGTATTTGCCGAAGCCGATATAAGGCGCGGTCGTCCCGAGCGTCGATACGTCGAACGAACCGGCCGTCGCGCCGCCGAGGCGGAACGTATCAGCCGCCGAAAATGCAACGACGTTGCCGAGGACCGTGCCGCCGGACTGCAGTTCGAAGACGTTGGTGCCGCCGGTGAAGGTGACGGCATTGGCCCGCGTCACGCCGTCTCCGCTCAGCCCGCCGGCGATGCTGCCGGTGGATCCGAGGATCACCGTCAGATTGCTGGCGCCGGTGAGGCCGACGCCGCCTGCTCCGTCCACGGCCGGAAAGAAACCGGTGCCTGCGGCACCGCCGTTGCCGCCCGTCACGGAGCCCAGAATGGTCACGTTGTAGGAGGGCGACGCGAGATAGAGACCCGTGCCGCCCGATCCGCCGTTGCCTGGATTGCCGATGGCGTTGCCGCCGGCACCGCCGGCGCCGGCGCTCACATTCGCCGAGAACGTCCCGCTTCCGCCGCCGCTGATCACCGCGCCATAGCCGCCGCCACCACCGCCGCCGCCATAGTAATCGCCGTCACCGCCCGCGCCGCCATTGCCGCCGGTCACCGCCGACGAAGGCGCAAGGCTGCCGACATAGCCATGAGCGCCACCGCCGCCGCCGCCACCGCCGCTCGTGGCGCCGGCTCCCGACGCGCTTGCTCCCGCCGAGCCATCGGCTCCAGCCGTTGCGCCGCCAGCACCGCCCGGGAAGACGCCGCCTCCCATCGAGGTTCCCTGACCGCCGCTGCCGCCGATGGTGCCGGAGCCACCGCCGCCGCCGCCGCCACCACCGCTGCTATTGCTGCCCGCGGTGCCCGCGCCGCTGACGGAGTCGCCGCCACCGGCGATACCAGACCCGCTGGCGCCACCGGCCGCGAAGGCCGGCTCCAGCGCAGACGATGTCGCGATCGCGAAGGCAACAACGCCCGCAAGTCCGCTCAGCGCCGTGGTGCGCTTCAGGCGGGACGTCGAGGAGCGCAGCCGTCCAGCGGCTCCGACGTGTCGCGGACCTGCCCCGGGGCGTTCGTAAACTTGCATTCCCTGCCTCTGCGATTCGCCGAATCCGGCTGCGCGTGAACCTTTCCGGGAAAGGTGCACGGGCCGGACAGGGCGAAAACCGCGCGCACGAAATACGTATTCGGATTGCGAACGGGGCCTTCAACAAAACAGGGGTGTGTTGGATTTGTATCACGCAACCAGCGCGGGCTTACAACCAGTGAGGGAGTTCGCTTACTTGGTTCGCCTGCGTTCCATCGTGACGGACGGCAGTTCGCCGAATCTCCGGCGATATCTCTGGGCGAAATCGCCGAGGTTGCTGAAATAGGCGGAGGCGATGGCCGAGACGCGGGAGCCGGGAGGCGCTCCCTGAATGAGTGCGCGCACCTGTTCCAGCCGCTGATCGTTGACCCATTGCATCGGCGAGCAGCCGAAGCGTTCGCGGAAAGCGTATTGCAGCACGCGCGACGACAGCCCGCTGATCGGCTCCAGATCGCTCAGCGTGAGTTTCTGGTCGAGATTGGCCAGGATGTAATCGCAAACGTCGTCGATCTGATAGCGACGAGGAGGCTTCGGCCGGACCGGATCGCCCAGGAACATCTCCGGCTGCAGCAGCATCACCAGCAGGCGGTGGAGCGCGTCGTCGAGCCCGCTTCGATCGAGCATCTGCGGCGCAGCGCTGCACTGGTCGATCGCGAACAGAAGATGGGTGAACGCGGTGCTGAACCGCACGTTGCCCCAGACGAGCTGTAGCTCGCGCGGCGTGGACAGATCGAGTCGCGCCGGGCCACCCGGATCGCGGTCGAGCATCCGGGCCGCGAGATTTTCGAGCAGATCGGGCAGCACCGGAATCCCCACCGCGGAGCGGCTACTGAAGACGCCGGATGTATCGGCGGCCGGAAGGAAGGCCGCGCAGGCATCCGCCCGCCACGTCAGTTGCCGCTTGTCCTGCGTGATCAGCGCGTCGCCCTTCAGCGGCAGCATCACGATCGAATGGGCGGGGTCGATCGATGTGAATTCGACCGCCGTGCAGGCATTCGCCACGATCGTCGAGGTACCGACCTGCTTGATCAGCGAGACGCTGCGAAATTCCGCATCGCGGGTCGGCAGTCGATAGCTGGTCTTCGACCGGCCGTTCGACAGGCGTTCCGACATCACTTCGATATCCAGATCCTCGACCGCGTTGGCGATGCGAAACGGCAGATGCGGCAGCGGGATTCTGGAACGTGACATCGGCCTCTTGCTTCATGCAAGTTGAGCGCGGGCCTCGATCGAGGCCTTCGCGGAAGTTCCTGCGTCGTCGGCGAACGCGTACGCAGCAACTATCTCGCCGAGGTCAGTCTGTGTTCGATCTTCTGATTAGATCAGCTCGACGAACGATCGCAAGAGCGGCGTCATGCCGCGAAGCGCAACTGAGTCATGATGAATGATAACAGCCGCCAGTTCGCAGCCGGGGATTGCACCGAGCGGCCAGCGCAACAGAGTGCAGGCGATTACATCGGCCGATAGGCGCGCACGTCCGCCGGGACGGTGACGCCGAGCTTGATCTGCCCGACCGAGCGGATGATGTCGTCGCCGAGCAGTTGCGCGAAGCAGGCGTAGCCCCAGTCGTTCATGTGCAGCCCGTCGGCGGTGACGAAGCTGTCGAACGGCAGCGCCTGGCGCTCGTGCCAGTCCTTCATCACCTCGAAGCGCGGGAAGATGCCGACGCGGCGCAGCTCGGCGAGCCGGCCGAGCGCAGCGATCATCTTGCCGGCACTCTCGCCGCGCTCGTTGACGCGCGGCACGTATTGCGGATCGACCAGCACGATGTCGGAGCCGGCGGACTGGATCGCCGAGATGCCCTCCTCGACCAGCTTGCCGGTCTCGGCCGGATCGAGGTTGCGCAGGATCGCGTTGGTGCCGACCTGCCAGATCACCAGGTCCGGCTTGGCGTCGAGCACGGTGCTCTTCAGCCGCGCCATCATCTCGGGCGCGTCCTCGCCGCCCTTGCCACTGTTGATCACCGTGATGTCCGCGGTCGGATATTGCCGGCGCAGGCGCTGTGCGAGACGGTTGGGATAGTTGTAGGCGGGCGAGGTCGAGCCGTAGCCCTGGGTCGAGGACGAGCCGAACGCCACGATGACGACCGGCTCGCCATCGGCCAGCTTGCGCGCCACGTGCGGCAGCGAGCCCATCGACTTGCTGCCGCCCTTCGGCGGCAGGCAGGGCACGCGGGTGAGGATGTCGCCGGCCTGCTTGGCGGCCTGCTTGACCTTGTCGATCGCCTGCCCGGCGAGCCCCTTTTGGGCCGGCGGAGCCGCCGGAGCCGTGTCTTCGGCGCGGGCCGGCGCGGGTTCGGTATGCGCGGTCTGCGCGAAGGCACCGGATATCAGCACGCCGAACGCCATCGCCGCCCAGATGCCCAGGGCGGCGGACTTTGCGCCAACTCGTCTCCTCATCTCAACGCAGCGTCCTCAGCTCCGACGGATTGATATGCGTCGCGTCGAGCACGAACGTCGACAGCGCACGCGCCAGGCACCCGTGAACCCGCATCGCGAGGTCGATTCCCGGCGCCGGGCTGAACAGGTCGAATTCGCCGGTCTCGTTCCAGTGCCGCATCAGGGCGAAGCGGTCGAACAGCGGCACGTCGTGCTCCTGCGCCACCACCCGCATATTGTCCAAATACGGCGTGGGGTTGATCATGGTCTCGGTGCGGGGACTGTATTGCAGATTCATGAGAATAACGTCGGCGCCGGCCTTCTGCGACGCCTCGATGCCCTCGCCGAGCGCGCTGCGGAAGTCGTCCGGGTCGATCGAGCGGATCGCGTCGTAGGTTCCGGTCTGCCAGATCACCAGGGAAGGTTTGCGCTCGGTCACGAGCTGGCTGATCCCGGAAGCGACCTCGGCGGCGGTCCGCTTCATCCGCATTTCCAGGGTGACGTTCACGTTGACGCCAGGCAGCTTGTCGCGCAGCAGCGCCTGCAGCCGCGCCGGATAGCCGGTGTTTTCCGCCGCGCTGATGGTCGAGGAGCGGCTGCCGATCACCAGGATGTCGAGCTTGCGGTCGTTCTTGAGAGAGGCCACCACCCGGTTCAGGGTCAGGTCGGTCGCCAGCATATAGGCCGGGGCTTCGCAGCCGACCGACGCCACCTCCGGCGCCGCCATGGCGGGCCGCACGGACAGCAGCGCCAAGCCCAGGACGCCGGCCAACGCGCCGATCATCGGGCCCGTCAGGACACGCATCTCTCTCCAGCTGGCCATCCTGCCGGCCATCATGCATCGCCTCCCGCGAGGTCGGCGTCGGGGCTCCCCTTGGGGGTTCCGCCCTTGGCCACCTCGTTCTTGTACCACGAAAAAAGCCACGCCGCGGCCGACATGATAACGATACCCGTTAGGCTGACGAAGAAATGCATAACGGGCCCACCCGAGACCTCCGCCAGCACGAAGTAGCCTGCGAAAGCAAGGAAGATGCCGATGCAGAAGATCTCGAGCGAGTGCTGACCGCACAGGATCAACGGCCGCAACCAGGGCGAGTTCAGGCCGCGCCAGTCGCGGTGCAGGAAGCGCACGGTGATGGCCGCCAGCGCCAGGAAATGCGCGAACCGCAGCACGTCGAGGTTCGGCTTGTCGATCGGGTACATCCACTGCTCCAGCCATTTTGGCAGGATGTGGAACAGCTGCGGCATGTGCCAGGTGAGCGTGACGAAGAACGCCGCCAGCAGATAGGCGACCGACACCCACAGGGTGATGGGCGAGGCAAGCACACGCGCAAGTCGCTGCGCTCCGCCCATCGCGCACCAGACGCCGAACACAAACAGCAGCTGCCATGCGTAAGGATTGAACGCCCATACGCCGCTTGGATAGGCAGTGAGATGCAGATCGAACTGCCAGGTCGCGGCATACAGCGCCGTGGCCAGCGCCAATGCGATGTCGGGTGAGCGACGGGTGATCCAGAGGATCGCCGGCAGGAAGAACATCAGCACGATGTACAGCGGCAGCACGTCCATATTGACCGGACGAAACCGCAGCAGCAGCGCCTGGACGATGGTGACGTCGGGCTGCTTCAGGAAATCCAGAATGCCCATTTCCTCGGTGTAGAGCGGGTTCTGGAAACTGGTGGCGACGTAGGAGATCTCGGCCAGGAAGATCGTGAACAGGAACACGTGGGCGACGTAGATCTGCCAGACCCGCTTCATGATCCGCGCCGACGCCACCACGAAGCCTTGGTCGCGCATCGCCCGGCCGTACACGAAGGCCGCGGTGTAGCCGGAGATGAAGATGAATATCTCGGTGGCGTCGGAGAAGCCGTAATTGCGGATGGTCAGCCAGGTCAGCACGTTCGCCGGCAGATGATCGATGAAGATCAGCCACAGCGCCAGGCCGCGGAACAGGTCGAGCCGCAGTTCCCGCTTCGGCACCGTCTTGCGGATCGCCGGCTTCGGTGGAGGAGCCGGCGGCGGCGCGGCGTCCGTCGGCGGGGAAATCTCCGCGAGCGGCGTTGCAGCAACCGGTTCGGCGACGGTGGAGGCGACGGGAGTCATGGGGCTCCGGACGGGCGCAGCATCGCGCCGTGACGCTGATATACCAGCCTGCTTCGGCACAGGCGAGATGTTGCGAAGCGCCGCACCTCACAGCCGAACGGCGACGGCAGCGACCGCAGGACGGCGCGCCCCGCACCATGCCCGGTTTCGTGCAGACCGTCGGTGCGACCCGGCGTCGCCGCGGAACTACGCCGCAACTATGTTGAAACCGCGGCCCGTCGCGCGCCGTAGACTGAAAATCGTTCCGAGCGGCTGGTTTCGAAATGGGAATTTGCGATATGATTGCGACGCAAGCTGGAACAACGTCCATGTACCGCGCCATAACCCGCCAGATCGAGGTGACCGTCGAGCCGAACTACCTGCCGGAACGGTCGTCCGCCGAGAACCGACAGTTCTTCTGGTCCTACACCGTCGTCATCACCAATGCGGGCGACGAGACCGTGCAGCTCCGCACCCGGCATTGGGTGATCACCGACGCCTCCGGCCGCACCCAGGAGGTGCGCGGCGAGGGCGTGGTCGGCGAACAGCCGGTGCTCGCGCCCGGCGAACGCTTCGAATACACCAGCGGCGTCCCCCTCCCCACCGCCTCCGGCTTCATGGCCGGCCGCTACCAGATGGAAAGCGAAACCGGCGAACGGTTCGAAATCGACGTGCCGGCGTTCTCGCTGGACAGCCCGGAGGGCAAGCGGACGTTGAATTGAGGGGGCACACGCGGATGTCTGCGTGCCCCGGACGCTGCGCAGCGCGCCGAAGGCGTGGTGCGCTGGAGATCCGGGGCCCCGGTTGGGATCGACGAAGCAGCTTCGAGATATGTCGTATCGGGCGGAGTCACCGGGGTCCCGGATCTGCGAAGCAGCACTGCGTGCTGCATCGCGTCCGGGACACGGGGGCTGATGGCGAGGAGCGAACTACTCGTTCGGCGCTGCGCCGGTCGCCTCTGAGTTCGTCGCTTCTGCACCCGGCTCCACCCCCGCCTCTTCCGGCGTGAATTCGTAGACCGAAGAGCAGAACTCGCAGGTCACCACGACCTTGCCGTCCTTGACCATGTCGGCGCGATCCTGCGCGGAGAAGCGGGACAGCATGCCGGAGACGGCGGTGCGCGAGCAGGAGCATTGCGCGCGGAGCGGCAGTGACGAGAACACGCGGACGCCGCGCTCGTGGAACAACCGATACAGCAGCCGCTCGCCGGACAGGTCCGGATCGATCAGCTCGATGTCTTCGACGGTGCCGATCAGCGACTGGCCTTCGACCCAGGCGTCGTCTTCCGTGACGGCGTGAACTTCGGCGCCCTCGGGCGCGTCGCCGGGATGCAGATCGGGCTGGCGCGCACGCTCCGGCGCCTTCGGCAGGAATTGCAGCAGCATGCCGCCGGCGCGCCAATGGTGTCGGCCGCCCTCGCCGCCGCGCCATTCCTCGCCGACCGCGAGCCGCACCTTGGTGGGGATCTGCTCGGAGCGCAGGAAGTATTCGTGCGCGGCCTCCTCCAGCCCGCCGCCGTCGAGCGCGACGAGGCCCTGGTAGCGGCTCATGTCGGGGCCCTGGTCGATGGTCATCGCCAGATGGCCCTTGCCGAGCAGCGCGCCGGAACTCAGCCCCGGCTCCAGCCGGCTCTCGTCGAACCGCGCATAGGCACGCAGCCGGTCGGGCGCCTGGAAGTCGACGATCAGCAGCGAGACCGGACCGTCGGTCTGGGTCTGCAGGATGAAGCGGCCATCGAACTTCAGCGCCGAGCCGAGCAGCGTCGCCAGCACGACGGCCTCGCCGAGCAGCTTGCCGACCGGGGTCGGATAGGCGTGCTTCTCGAGCAGCTCGTCGAGCGCAGGGCCGAGCCGCGTCAGCCGCCCGCGCAGATCGAGCGGGCCGACTTCGAACGGCAGCACGCTGTCGTCGATCGGCACGGCCGACGGCGCGCGGATGGGCGTTTCGGGAGTGTGGGGATCGGGGGTCTGTGAGGTCATGGGCGCTTATCTGGGGGCGGGAGGCGGGGATCGAAAGGGCTGCGGGGGTCGAGCGACGTATGGCAGCCCTGTTGTACAACAGCCTTGCAACGCGCCGTTCTTCCTTCTCCCCTTGTGGGAGAAGGTGGCGCGGACGCAGTCCGCGTCGGATGAGGGGTCGAGAACAGCGCAGTGGCCGCCGCCCCCTCATCCGGCTTCGCTGCGCGAAGCCACCCTCTCCCACGAGGGGAGAGGGTTAGAAGAAGGAGCCGCCGGCTGCTACGCCACCGCGCCGAGGCACCAGGCCAGGATGCCCTTCTGCGCGTGGAGGCGGTTTTCGGCTTCGTCGAACACCACCGACTGCGGGCCGTCGATCACCTCGTCGGTGACTTCCTCGCCGCGATGCGCCGGCAGGCAGTGCATGAAGATCGCGTCCTTGTGGGCGAGCGACATCAGCTTGGCGTTGACCTGATACGGCTTGAGCAGGTTGTGGCGATGCTCGCCGTCCTTATCGCCCATCGACACCCAGGTGTCGGTGACGACGCAATCGGCGCCGCGCACCGCCTGTTCCGGATCGGTGCCGATGCTGATCGCCGCGCCGCTCTGTTTGATCCAGTCGCGCAGCGCCTTGTTGGGCGCGAGCTGCGGCGGGGTGGCGATGTTGAGCTTGAAGTCGAAGCGCTGCGCGGCGTGCGCGAACGACGCCAGCACGTTGTTGTCGTCGCCAGTCCAGGCCACGGTCGCGCCCTTGATCGAGCCTCGATGCTCCTCGAACGTCATCACGTCGGCCATCACCTGGCACGGATGCGACTTGCGGGTCAGGCCGTTGATCACCGGCACGGTGGCATTGGCGGCGAGCTCGAGCAGCGCATCGTGATTGAGGATGCGGATCATGATGATATCGACGAAGCGCGACAGTACCCGCGCGGTGTCGGCGATGGTTTCGCCGCGGCCGAGCTGCATCTCCTGGCCCGTCAGCATGATCGACTCGCCGCCGAGCTGGCGCATGCCGACATCGAATGACACCCGGGTGCGGGTCGAGGGCTTGTCGAAGATCATCGCCAGCGTCTTGCCGGCGAGCGGCTTTTCGTCGATCGCGCCCGCCTTGCGCTTGGCCTTCATCGACACCGACGCGGCCAGCATGTTGCGCAGTTCGGAGGTCGGCACTTCGGTGAGATCGAGGAAATGCCGCGGGGCTTTGAGAACGGCGTTGCTCATCACACCGCCTCCCGCTGCGTCGCCTGACCGCTCAGCACCGTGCAGGCCTGCTCCAGCCGCGTCACCGCTTCTTCGATCTCCGCCTCGCTGACGATCAGCGGCGGCAACAGGCGAACGACGTTGTCGCCGGCCCCGACGGTGAGCAGCTTCTGATCGCGGAGCGCAGCGACCAGATCGGGCGACGGCACCACAGCCTTGAGGCCGATCAGCAGGCCCTCGCCGCGGACTTCGCTGAGCACCTGCGGATGGCGATCGACCACGCCGGCGAGTTTCTGTTTCAGCAGCAGCGAGATCTTCTTCACGTGATCGAAGAAGCCGGGCTTCAGCATCACGTCGAGCACGGCGTTGGCCGAGGCCACGGCCAGCGGGTTGCCGCCGAAGGTCGAGCCGTGCGAGCCCGGCGCCATGCCGGACGCGGCCTCGGCGGTCGCCAGGCAGGCGCCGATCGGAAAGCCGCCGCCGAGCGCCTTGGCGAGCGACATCAGGTCGGGTGTGACGCCGATCCGCTTGTAGGCGAACAGCTCGCCGGTGCGGCCCATGCCGGTCTGCACCTCGTCGAAAATCAGCAGCAGGCCGTTGCTATCACACAGCTCGCGGAGCGCGCGGAAGAACGCGATTTCCGGGGAGCGCACGCCGCCCTCGCCCTGCAGCGGCTCGATCAGGATGGCGGCGGTGTGCGGGCCGATCGCCTTCTTGACCGCCTCGATGTCACCGAGCGGGACCTGGTCGAAGCCGCTCAGCGGCTCGCCATAGCCTTCGAGATACTTGGCCGAGCCGGTGGCGGCGAGCGTTCCCAGCGTGCGGCCGTGGAACGCGCCCTCGAAGGTGATGATCCGGGTGCGCTCGGGATTGCCCTTCGCGAAGTGATAGTGCCGCGCCATCTTCAGCGCGCATTCCATCGCCTCGGCGCCCGAATTGGCGAAGAATACCTTGTCGGCGAAGCTTTGTTCGCACAGCCGCGCCGCCAGCCGCTCGCCATCCGGGCTCTTGAACAAATTGGACATGTGCCACAGCTTGGTGGCCTGCTGCTGCAGCGCCTCGACCAGATGCGGATGGCAATGGCCGAGCGAATTGACCGCGACGCCGCTGGTGAAATCGAGGTAGCGCTCGCCGGAGGTCGCGTGCAGCCAGACGCCCTCGCCGCGCTCGAAGGCGACATCCGCCCTGGCGAATACCGGCAGAAGATGGGACGTAGAAGCTGCGCTCGACATGGCCGATCCAATCGGAAAAGCGGGCCGCGGGCCGGCCGCCTTGCGATGCGGTCGCGGACCAACGTACCCCGAAAACGAAACGTGCCGCCTTTCCAGGCGGCA
>NZ_LJIC01000155.1 GCF_001295845.1 Rhodopseudomonas sp. AAP120
GCACACGAGGCCGCGGGTGCATCGGGCACCCGGCGTTCCGCGCGCCCTCTTCCCAAGGAGGGTGACAGGAATGCAGCAAAGCTCGGGCGCAATGCGCCGCGAGAACGGGATCGCGTGCCTGTTTGCTCGCGCTCTCAAGCCGATGCTGTTTGATCAGGTGAGGTCGCTGTTTCAATGACGTGGCTGTTTGATAGTTGAATCGGTTTGACGATGTGAGGCACCGCTTCGCCCCATCCTCCCCCGTCATCGCCCGCGAAAGCGGGCGACCCAGTATCCCAGAGCATTCGTTGGTCGGCATCAGCATCGCCGCAAGCGCTCTGCGATACTGGATCACCCGCATACGCGGGTGATGACGATTTCACTTTGTGGCAGCGCCCCGCCCCACTCTCCGCCGTCATGCGCGGGCTTGACCCGCGCATCCATCGCGCGCGTCAGCGCGCTGAAGGATGGCTTCTCGTGATGTGAGCGATGTGGCGAAGAGGATGGATTGCCGGGTGTTGTTAGCGCAAATGACGATGTCGTTGGCGCAGAGGCGTCGCCTCACTCCCCGACGACATCCCGCTCCCGTCCCCTACCCCCGCTTCGGCGTGAACGGTCCGGGCGGCGCCCTGCCGATCAGGGCGACGCAGACGAGGCCGGCGAGCGCGAACCAGAAGGTCAGCCAGAAGCCGTCGATATAGGCCAGCGTGTTGGCCTGGCGCTGCACCAGGCCGGCGAGCGTGCCGACGCTGCGAGCCTGGGCGAGACTGTCGCCATAGCCGGCGAACACGCCCTTCAACTTGGTGAGCGTCCCGACCACGTCGGCATCGCCGCTGGCGACGTGCTGGCCGAGCAGATTGGAGTGGGTCTGCTCGCGCACGCGCAGCCAGGTGGTCATCAGCGCGATGCCGATCTCGGCGCAGCCCAGCCGCATCATCTGGATATAGGCGGCGAACGCCGTGGCGCGGGTCGGGTCGGAGTTCGACAGCGTGACGATGATGATGGCCAGCAGCGTCAGCGACACGCCGACCGATTGCAGCAGCACCACCGGCACGAAGTCGGACACGGTCCAGGCCGACGTCACCCGCGTGCCGAGCAGCGCCGCCGCCGCGAACGCCGCGAAGCCGATGATCATCGTCAGCTTCGGATCGTAGCGGCGCACCAGATGGATCGACAGCGGCAGCAGCACGATCATCGGCGCCACCGCGCACAGCATGAACAGCGGCCCGGTCTGCACCGGCTTGAGCTGCGCGATGGTGACGAGAAAGTTCGGCACCAGCGCGGTGTTGGACAGGCTGGTGAGCGAAAACAGCAGGATCGCCAGCAGCGCCAGGCCGATATTGCGCGACAGCAGCACCTCGGCATGCGCCCACGGCCGCTTCACCAGGGCTTCGTTGATGAAGAAGCCGATCAACAGCAAGGTGCCGCCGCCGAGCAGCGCCACGATGGTGCCGGAGCCGAACCAGTCCAGCCGGTTGCCCTGGTCGAGCCCGGTGTAGATCATCGCGACGCTGGAGCCGAACAGCAGCATGCCGCCCCAATCGGCATCGCGCAGCAGCTCGCGATTGATCGGATCGGCGGGCGTGCCGAGATACACCAGCAGCGCCAGCAGCGGCGCGACGATCACGTCCTGCCAGTAGATCCACTGCCAGCCGAGATGCTCGACATAGAACCCGGCGATCGACACGCCGGCATTGAGCGTGAAGCCGACGCGGATGCCGTAGATCGCGATCGCCGGCAGCCACCATTGCATCGGCAGATTGCGGAAGATGATCAGCAGCGTCGCCGGCACGAAGGCGCCGAGCAGCAGGCCGTGGGCGATGTGCAACACCAGCAGCAGCTGATAGTCGCGCACGAACGGGATCAGCAACGAGATCGCCGCATAGATCAGCGCCGGAATGCCGAGCACGCGGCGCAGGCCGAACACCGTCGCCAGCCAGGCGACCGCCGGCGCCATGAAGATTTGCGACGCGGTGCTCGCCGTGGCGAGCCAGGCGCCCTGATCGAAACTCAGCGACAGCCCGCCGCGCAGATCGGCGAGGCCGATCGAGAACACGCGGGAGTCGACATTGGCGACCAGCGAGCCGAGCAGCACCGCGCCAACCGCGTAGTACGGGTGGCGCGACAGCCCGCCGGTCGAGACCGGCCCCGCCGCAACGACATGCGGCTCGGCGGCCGCGGCCCGCGTCATGGAGCGGGCGCCGCGCTGGTGTCGATCCGTGCCGTCACCGACATGCCGGGCAGCAGCCGGCTCAGCAGCGGCTGATCCTTGTCGAACCGGATGCGGACCGGAATGCGCTGCACCACCTTGGTGAAGTTGCCGGTGGCATTATCGGGCGGCAGCAGCGCGAACTGTGCGCCCGAGGCCGGCGAGATCCGCTCGACGCGGCCGCGCAGCGTCTCGCCCGAGAAGGTGTCGACGACGATCTCGACGGGCTGCCCCGGCTTGACGCGCGTCAGCTGCGTCTCCTTGAAGTTGGCCACCACATAGACGTCGGGCAGCGGCACCACGCTGATCAGATAGGTGCCGATATTGACGTAGTCGCCGGGCTGCACCTGCCGCTCGCTGACCACGCCGTCGAACGGCGCGGCGATCCGGGTGTAGCTCAGCTTCAGCGCGGCGGCGTCGCGCGTCGCCTTGGCGCCGGCCAGATCGGCGGCGCGCTGCTTCTTGGTGCCGTTCAGCACTTCGAGCTGATGGGTCTGCGCCGCGATCACCGCCCGGCTCGCCTTGACGTCGGCCTGCGCCTTGGCCTGCGCGGCGATCGCCTGCTCGAGCCGCTGCCGCGTGCCGGCCTCGGACTGGCTCAGCGTCTTCTGCCGCGCCAGCTCCTGCCCGGCCTCGACCTCCTGGGCTTCCGCCGACACCCGCTGCGCCTCGGCCTGGGCGATGGTGGCGTATTGCAGCTCGATCTGGTTGGCGAGATTATCGAGCGCCGCCTGCGCACCGACCACGCCGGCCTCGGCCTGCGCCAGCTGGGCTTCGTAGTCGGCCGGATCGATCTGCAGCAGCAGGTCGCCCGCCTTGACGCGCTGGAAGTCGTTGACGGCGACCGCCTTCACCTCGCCGGCGACACGGCTCGACAGCCGCGTCGTCTGCGCCCGGATATAGGCATCGTCGGTCGACTGCACGGCGCGGTGGCCGATCCAGATGTCCCAGCGCAAGGTTGCGAGCACGACGAAGGCGATCGCGATCGCCACCGCCAGCAGCGGCAACGCCAAGCGGCGCAAGGTGGAGGCGCCCGGTTCACCCGCGGGCGGGGGCGGCGGGGCCGGCTGTTGGACCTCAGGCATCGGTGGGTCGATCTCGCTGCGATGAATTGCTCGAAGGTAACTCTAGCCGATCGGTTTGACAGCCTCTTGGACGGATCGGCGGTGACGGCCCTCCGCTAGCGATCTGCAGGCGCGCCGGTTCCTGCGCGCATGGCAGTCTGGAGCCGGGACAGCCGTGCTCCCGATCCCAACGTCCGTCGTTCCGTGGCGCGCGCAACGCGAGCCCCGGAATGACCGAACGAGATGTTGGGAGCCGTCCGAACCGAACGGCGCGACTCACTGCACCCGGCGACGCGGCGGCCGGGGCTGTTCGGCGCGGGCCGCGGACGGCGGCGCCGCCTGGATGCGCGGCGGCTGCGGCGGGGCCTGCTGCTCCTGCGCGGTGTTGCTCGGGCCGAACAGCAGCCGCGTCGGGTTGCGGTCGAGATTGTTCACCGCGCGGCTGATATCGGCCAGCGTGCGGCGGCCGTCGATGATCAGCGCCCCGGAGCGCTTGTCGAGATTGTCGGCCAGTTCGCGGAACGACTTCACCGCCTGGAACAGCTCGCCGCCGTCCTTGCCGCCGGCCAGCGCGTCGATGCCCTGCATCACGCTGTCGGTCTTGCCGATGACGCCGTCGACCTTGGCCATGATGCTGTCGATCTTGTCGGAAGAGCGCGCGAGACTGGAGGTAAACACCTGCAAGTTCTGCAGCGACTCCTTCACCGACTCGGCATTCTCGGCGACGACCTTGTTGACGTTGCGCAGCGTCGCTTTCACCGACTCGGAAATATCCATCAGCAGTTCCGGATCGGCGGTCAGCACCGGCACGCCGTCGTCGTCGAGCGGCACCGGGGGCGCCGACTCCATGCCGCCCTTCAGCGAGATCGCCGCGACGCCGGTGAGGCCCTGGAATTCCAGGCCGACCAGCGTGTCCTTGCGGATCGGCGCGGTGTTCTCGACCATCGCCAGCGCCACCACGCGCTTCGGATTGTCGAGCTTGACCGAGATCACCTCGCCGACCCGGACGCCGTTGAAATTGACGCTGCCGCCATTGCGCAGGCCCGACGCCGCGCCTTCGAAGATCACCCGCAGCGGACTGCGCGCCTTGGTGGAGTGCAGGCTCTGGAACCACATCACGAAGCCGAACGCCGCGGCGATCACCGCCAGGGTGAACGTCCCGATCAGGAAGTAATTCGCACGCGTTTCCATTCAACCAACTCCAACTCGCCCGACGGCAGACCGCACCAGCACCTAGCCGGTCACCGCGCGTGCCCGCTTTCCGTGGAAATACGACCGCAGCCACGGATGCTGCGAGGCCTGCATATCGGCCATTGATCCGGCGGCGATCACCTTGCCGTCGCCGAGCACGGCGATCCGGTCGCAAGCGGTGTGAAGGCTGTCGAGATCGTGAGTTACCATGAAAACAGTGAGCCCCAAAGTGCGCTGCAAGGTGCGCACCAGCTCGTCGAAATCGCCGGCGCCGATCGGGTCGAGGCCGGAGGTCGGCTCGTCCAGGAACACCAGTTCCGGATCGAGCGCCAACGCCCGCGCCAGCGCCACGCGCTTGATCATGCCGCCCGACAATTCCGACGGGTAGCGGTCGACCACATCCGGCTTGAGGCCGACCATCACCAGCTTGGCGATAGTGATTTCATCCATCAGCCGCTGCGACAGCTTGAGATATTCGCGGATCGGGAACTGGATGTTCTGCCGCACCGTCAGCGACGAGAACAGCGCCCCCTGCTGAAACAGCACGCCCCAGCGCCGCTCGACGCCGCGGCGCTCCGCGGTGCCGGTCGTGTCGAGATCGACGCCGAACACCTCGATCGAGCCGCCGAGCTTCGGTACCAGCCCGATGATGGTCCGGGTCAGCACCGACTTGCCGGCGCCGGACGGCCCGACGAAGCCGAGGATCTCGCCGCGGCGCACGTCGAGGCTGAGCTCGTTCAGCACCCGCGTCGCGCCGAACTGCACCGACACGTCGCGCACCCGGATGATCGGATCGGCCGCTGCCATCGCCATCGTCAGATCCCGATCGAGGCGAAGAAGATCGCGAACACGCCGTCCATCACGATCACGAAGAAGATGCCCTTCACGACGGAGGCCGTGGTGTGGCTGCCGAGCGACTCGGCGCTGCCGCGCACCGCGAGGCCTTCGACGCAGGCGACGATGCCGATCACCGCGGCCATCACCGGCGCCTTGAGCATGCCGACGGTGAAGTGATTGATCGAGATCGCGTCACGCAGCCGCAGCAGGAACGCCTCCGGATCGACGCCGCCATACAGCCACGCCACCAGCCCGCCGCCGTACAGCGCCGCCATCGCTCCGAGGAAGGTGAGGATCGGCAGCGCGATCACCAGCGCGATCAGCCGCGGCACGATTAGCACGTCGATCGGGTCGAACCCCATGGTGCGCAGCGCATCGACCTCCTCGCGCATCTTCATCGAGCCGAGCTCCGCCGTGTAGGCGCTGCCGGAGCGACCGGCCACCATGATGGCGACCAGCAGCACGCCGATCTCGCGCAGCACCAGCACGCCGAGCATGTCGACCACGAACACGTCGGCGCCGAAGCGGCGAAAATGGAAGATGCCCTGCTGCGCGATGATGCAGCCGATCAGGAAGGTGATCAGCACGACGATCGGCACCGCGCGCCAGCACACCTGTTCGAGATGATGCACCGTCGACGTGAGACGGAACGTCGAAGGACGGAGGATGGCCCGGAGAATGCCGGCCAGCACGGCGCCCAGCATGCTGATCAGCGCGACGATGTCATCGGCGAACGAATACATGGTGCGGCCGAGCGCCTCGATCGAACCGCGCAGCGCACCGGCCGTCCGCGCCGGCGGCGACGCCGGCTGCACCTGACGGACTTCGTCGACCAGACTCGCATAGTTCGCCGACAGGCCGGCGATGCTCGCCTCGACGCCGTCGCTGGCCAGATTGCGGCGCAGCCGTTCGATCAGCCAGGCGCCGAAGGTATCGAGCCGCGCAACCTGCGAGACATCGATGGAAATATCCGGCCTGGTCCCCGTCAGCTTCTCGGCATCGGCGACGATCCGTTCCAGCGCCGGCGCGAACCGCGCGGTCCACGACCCGGCTGCGCGCAGCGACAGACCTTCGCCGCGCGCGATCCGTTCGAGCGTTGGATCACCGTCCAATGCCAGTTGCTGTGCCATTTTGAGCCAATCCGGAAGTCAAACAGCGCTTGTGGGGAACACCCACTAACAGCCATACTTACTTGCGCCGGGCAACCCTCGGCTTGAGTTTGTCAGAAATTCGAATGACTTCCATCAATCCGTCCCAATTTGATGCACGCGCCGAGCGCTGGCCGATCGCCGGCGCGTTCACGATCAGCCGCGGCGCCAAGACAGAAGCGGTCGTGGTGGTCGCCGAGATCGCGCGCGACGGCCGCACCGGGCGCGGCGAATGCGTGCCCTATGCCCGCTACGACGAAACGCCCGACGGCGTGCTGGCCGCGATCGAGGCGATGCGCGAGCCGGTGCTGCGCGGCCTCGACCGCGCCGGATTGCAAGCGGCGATGCCGCCCGGCGCAGCGCGCAATGCGCTCGATTGCGCGCTGCTCGACCTCGAAGCCAAGCTGAGCGGCCGGCGCGCATGGGACCTGCTCGGCGTGGCGGCGCCACGCGCGGCGACCACCGCCTACACGATCTCGCTGGGCACGCCCGAGGCGATGGCCGAAGCCACCGCGAAAGCGGCGGCGCGGCCGCTGCTCAAGATCAAGCTCGGCGGCGACGGCGACGCAGACCGGATCGCGGCGGTGCGACGCGCGGCGCCGACGGCCGAACTGATCGTCGACGCCAATGAGGCGTGGACGCCCGACAACCTCGCACACAATCTGGCCGCCTGCGCCGACGTCGGCGTTACGCTGGTCGAACAACCCCTGCCCGCTGGTAACGACGAAGCGCTGGCGACGATCCAGCGCCCGATCCCGGTCTGCGCCGACGAGAGCGTCCACGCCCGCAATTCGCTCGAGGCGCTGCGCGGCCGCTACGATGCGATCAACATCAAGCTCGACAAGACCGGCGGGATCACCGAAGCGATCGCGATGGCTGAGGCCGCGCAGGCGCTCGGCTTCGACATCATGGTCGGCTGCATGGTGGCGACGTCGCTGGCGATGGCGCCCGCGATGCTGCTGACGCCGCAGGCCCGCTTCGTCGATCTCGATGGTCCGTTGCTGCTCGCCCGGGATCGCGACGGCGGGCTGCGCTACGAGGCCAGCACCGTCTATCCGCCCACGCCGGAGCTGTGGGGCTGATCGCTCGGCGGCGGCGCATCCAGCCGGCGTCGCCAGATCAGCACGACGGCCGCTCCGCTCAGCGCCATCGCCGCCATCAGGCCGTAGACCGCAATCCCGTAGCGCGCGAATAGTGCGCCCGACACCATCGCGGCGCTGCTCATGGCGAGGCCCGAGCAGGCGGTGAAGTAGCCCTGCGCCCGCGCGATGACATGGCTCGGCACATGCCGGACCAGCAGTCCCATCATGCCGAGCTGGGTAAGACCGAAGGTCGCGCCGTGCAGCAACTGCACTACGATGAGAATTTCCAGCGGCGGATCCTGCGCGGTGATCAGCCAGCGCGCGACCGCACAGAGCGCGCCGATCAGCATCATGCGCGACGGCGCGATCGTCAGGCGGGGCGACAACGCGAATACCACGATCTCGGCGAGCACGCCCAGCACCCACAGGCTGGCGATGGTCTTGCCGCCATAGCCAGCGTTCTGCCAGATGATCGAGCCGAACGTGTAGTACGCGGCGTGACTCCCTTGTATCAGGCCGGCCGCGACGACGATCGCCAGAAATGTCGGATTGCGCAGCAGTGCGACACGCCGCACCGGCGCGGCCGGTCGAGTCCCGGGCGCATCGAGCGGTTGCAGGCCGAAGGCTGCGAACACGCCCAGCGCCGCGGTTGCGGCGATCACCCAGATCAGATGCTCCGGTGCGATCATGTCCGCCAGCACGCCGCTCACCAGCGCGCCGACGACGAAGGCGGTGGAGCCCCACAGCCGCAGCGGGCCGTAGTTCAAGCCGAACCGCGCGACGGCCTTCAGCGCGTAGCCGTCGGTGAGTGGCACCAGAGGCGTCCAGGCGCAGGCAGTGATGGCGAACACAACCAGAATGGCGAGCGGCCCTCGTAGCAGACCGAGGCAAATAAAGCCCAGCGCCGTCAGTGTCGCCGTGGTAATCAATGCAGCCCGCAGCGCGTGGCGCTGCTCGGCCTGGGCCGTGATGAAAGGAAGAATTGTGAACCGCGTGATCGACGGTGCCGCGACGATCACCGCGATCCAGAATGCTTCGATGCCGATCGCTTTCAGCCACACCGTGAAGAACGGCAGATACGTGCCGGTGACGCTGAAGACGGTCGCGTAAAACACCGCGAGCCCGACCGCGAATCGCTTCGGAGCCTTTGTTCTGATGGGGATTTTTGTTCCGGGAGACATCAATTCAATTGCGATTCAGCGCGGATCGTGATGATCGTTATCGTGACGCGCAGTGATTTGTGCAATGAGTCTCCCTGATGGCCGATGAAGCATTCGCACTTTCGCCGATCTCCGCCCGCGCGGCGATGCCGAGCGATGCGGACTACGATGCGATCCGCGAAGCCTTCATGGAGACCTCGCGCGGCCGCTGGTTTCTCAACGAATACGCCAAGCGCAACCGCAACGCCGACACCCGGATGGTGCTCGATGCGGTTGCGCGAATCGAACAGAACCTCGCCGCACAGAAACAACAGCAGGCCAACGGCACGTCGCTGAGCGAATCCTTGGTCGCGATCCGGGCCATCGTCGGTGAGGCCCGCGCCAGCGTCGCGCACAGCCTCGCCAGCCTCGAGAACGACGCCGTGCTGGCGTCCGCACGCAACGGCGCCCGGGTTATTCGCGAGGTGTCGTGGACGCTGCGCGAATGCGGTGCCGATGTGCGCATCTGCAATCTGCTCGACAGCCAGCTGGGCGCGATCGACATCGGTCACCGCCTGATCGCCGAGATCGACACCGATACGGTGCTCGCGGCGTTCGATGGGTTGCTCGACCACATCCACGATCTCGCCGGCGAGCCGCGGCCGCGCACCGTACAACCATCGCCGACCCGCGACGAGCCGGAGTCGCCCGCGGCTGATGGCGACCTGCCCGAAGCGGCGACGATTGCGGTCGCGCCCGCTCGCGCGGCAGAGGTTGCGGCAGCGGCGGAGGTTGCCGAACCGGAGATTGCCACAGCGCCCAAAGCATCGGCTGCGCCGGAGGCCCCGAACGATCCGCCGCTCACGATCGTCACCGGCACCAGCACCGACGAGATCGAGTTCGTCGAAGCCGCCGATCATGCCGCGACCCAGGCCAGCCCGGCAGTGGCCGCGAGTGCTGCGGCGCCCGAACCGGAAGCAGAACAGGCCGAGGACGACGACTCGGTGCTCGACCTGGTGGCGCTGGAAATGTCGGCCCCCCAGCCGCACGAGCCCGGGGAGCTCGAAGCCGCGATCGAGGCTGCGCGCATCGAAGCCGCGCAGGCCGCTGAGACTCACCTCGAGCCCGGTGATCCTTCCGAGATTGCCCAGCTTGCCGCCGAGGTGACCGCCCCGCACGAGCCCGCCGAGTTTGAAATGTCCGCCGACGAGCCGTCCGCGGACGAGGTGTCGATGGACACGCTGGATACGGCATCGACCGAGCTGCCCAATTTCGAGATCGGCGAGCGCGGCGAGCCGCTCTACGTGCCGCCGCAGATGGTCGAGCCGGTCGCTGCGCCGACGGCAGTCCCCGTGATGACGGCGGCGCCGTCGCCCGTCGCCGGCTCCACGCCGGCCACTGGCGCGTCTGCGTCACTCGGCGCTGCGTTACTGGCCAGTGGCGTGGTCGGCCATCCCGGTCAGTCGCGCGGCGACGCGCTGGCTCCGCTGCGGCGCATGAGCCAGCCCGAGAAGATCGCTTTCTTCTCTTGAACGCCGCCGGCGCGGCGGCGGCCGTCAAGCGATCAGTTTGGCGAACAGATCGGCGTCGACATTGCCACCCGACAACACGATGGCGACGGTCTTACCCCGTGCATCGAGATGGCCGGCCAGCAGCGCGGCCAGCGCCACCGCTCCGCCGGGCTCGACCACCAGCTTGAATTCGCGGAAGGCGAACGCAACCGCCTTGCCGACCTCGGCATCGGATGCGGTGACGCCGCGCGCCAGCAGCTGCTGATTGATCGCGAAGGTCAGTTCACCCGGGATCGACGCCATCAGTGCATCGCAGATGGTGCGGCCTTCGGCCTTGTGCGGCTCACGGCGCCCGGCGGCGATCGAGCGGGCGTGGTCATCGAACGCCTCGGGCTCCGCCGACATCACCGCGGCTTCGGGAAACCGCGCCGTCACCGCCAGCGCGGTGCCGGCAACCAGGCCGCCGCCGGATGCCGGCGCGACCACGATATCCGGCGTCACGCCGAGGGCTGCGAGATCGGCCGCGATCTCGCGCCCGACAGTGCCCTGCCCGGCGATCACCTTCGGATCGTCGTAGGGCGGCACCAGCGTGGCACCGCGGCTGCTCGCGATGTCGCGGGCGATCGCCTCGCGATCCTCGCGGTCGCGATCGTACAGCACCACCTCGGCGCCGTAGCCCTTGGTGCGCTCGCGCTTCGACAACGGCGCGTCGGCGGGCATCACGATGGTGGCGCGCATGCCGAGGATCTGCGCCGCCGCGGCCACGCCCTGAGCATGATTGCCGGATGAGAACGCCACCACCCCGCCGCCACGCTGCGCCTGCGGGATCGAGGACAACTTGTTGAACGCACCGCGGAATTTGAACGAGCCGGTCCGCTGCAGCATTTCCGGCTTGAGATACACGCGGGTGCCGGTGACGGCGTCGAGCGTTGGTGAAGTCAGCAACGGCGTGCGAACCGCGTAGGGTGCGAGCACGCCTGCCGCCGCTTCGATATCGGCGGCGGTGATCGGCAACGAAACAGAATCCATCATGGCTGGACAGTAGCCGCAGGGGTTCACGGCCGGCAACGCACGTTGCCTTGAGGCGCGTCAGGCCACCAGGCTGCGCGGCTTTCCGGTGTCGCGCGACAAAGCCGGTCCGGGGTCCATCAGCCAGACCCGCGTGACGTTGTCGATGAAGGCGCGGGCCGAAGCGGCCCAGGTATGTTCTGCGGCAAACTCGAGGCAGGCGTTGCGAGAGATTGGCAACGCGCCGAGGCACGCTTCGCGCAGATCGTCGCTGAGCACGCCGACCGGAGCATCGCCGATCACATCGCGCGGACCGGTCACCGGAAAAGCGGCTACCGGGACACCGCTTGCGAGCGCCTCGAGCAGCACCAGCCCGTAGGTATCGGTCTGGCTCGGGAACACGAACACGTCCGCGGCGGCGTAGACCTCGGCAAGGGCCTCGCCCTGCTTGGCGCCGAGGAACACGGCCTGCGGGAAATCGCGCTGCAAGGCGGCGCGCGCCGGGCCATCGCCGACCACGACCTTGGTGCCGGGCAGATCGAGCGACAGGAATGCTTCGAGATTCTTCTCGACGGCGACGCGGCCGACCGACAGGAACACCGGACGCGGCAGCCCGAGGTCGGCCCCTTCGCGGGGATGAAACAGATCGCCGTCAACGCCGCGCGGCCACAGCACGACGTTGTGGAAGCCACGCGCCCGCAGCTCTTCGGCAAGTGCCGGCGTCGCCGCCATCACGGCGTGGCTGGCGCCGTGAAACCGGCGTAGCAGCGCCCACACCCAGGACTCCGGGATCGGCGCGCGGGCCGAGACGTATTCCGGGAAGCGAGTGTGGAAGCTGCTGGTGAAGCGCAAGCCGCGCTTGCGGCAGTAGCGCCGCGCCGCCAGGCCGATCGGGCCTTCGGTCGCGATGTGGATGCAATCGGCCTGCGCCGCAGAGATCATGCGGGCGACCTTGAGGGGATTCGGAATCGCGATCCGAAGATCCGGATAACTCGGCAGCCGCACGGTCGGAAACGTCTCGGGCGTGAGGAACACGACTTCGACGCCGAGCCCCTTGGCGGCCTCGGCCATCATCGTCAGCGTCCGCACCACGCCGTTGACCTGCGGATGCCACGCGTCGGTGGCGATCAGAACCCGCATCAGGCGGCTCGTGCCGCCACCGCTGCGACCGGCAGGTTGCGCTTCAGCGGGTCGGTCCAGGTGATGATTTCGAACCGGCCGTCCTCGTGCTCGACCAGCGCGGTACAGCTTTCGACCCAGTCGCCGCAATTCATGTAGCGAATGCCGTGATCGTCGCGGATCGCCGCGGTGTGGATGTGGCCGCAGATCACGCCGTCGGTGCCGGTGCGGCGCGCTTCCTGCGCCAGCGTCTGCTCGAACGCGCCGATGTAGTTGACCGCGTTCTTGACCTTGAGTTTGGCCCATTGCGACAGCGACCAGTACGGCACGCCGGCCCAGCGGCGCAGCGCGGCGACGATCCGGTTGAGCCGGATCGCGAGGTCGTAGGCCTTGTCGCCGACATGGGCGAGCCAGCGCGCGTTCTGTACCACGAGGTCGAACATGTCGCCGTGGATCACCAGATAGCGCCGGCCGTCCACGCCGTTGTGGATCGCGCTTTCCGCGACCTCGATGCCGCCGAAATGCGTGCCGTAATACGAGCGCAGAAACTCGTCGTGATTGCCGGGGATGTAGATGACGCGCGCGCCCTTGCGGACCTTGCGGAGCATCTTCTGGGCGAAGTCGTTGTGCGACTGCGGCCAGTACCAGCTCGACTTGAGCGCCCATCCGTCGATGATATCACCGACCAGATAGATCGTGTCGGCGTCATGGACGCGGAGGAAATCGAGCAGCAGATGCGTCTGCGAGCCCCGCGCGCCGAGATGCACGTCTGAAATGAAAAGCGTACGGAAACGCCGTTCCGGTCCGTCGTCGCTCATCGGTCTTTGTCCCATGCCAGGCTGCCCGCGGCAGCGAATGACAATGCGGTGGCTTCACGCCGCCAGCGACGGGCCGGCTCGTTCGAAGCACACCAGCGTGTAGATGCCGAACGGCTTGATCTTGCGTCGTTCGACCAGCACCGCGTCGCTGTTGGCCTGAGCCCAGGCCTGCAGCCGCGCGAAGGGAAATTCCGGGCGCAGCCCGAGGCCGCGCGTCTTCTGCGCCGCCCAGCGCTCGACCGCAGCGGCGACGCCGACTTCGGAGTACAGGTGGTTCACCAGGATGATGCGCCCACCCGGCCGAACTACGCGGTGGCACTCCGACAGCACCTGCTCGGGATTCTCGACCAGGGTGATGACGAACTGCGCGACCACGCAGTCGAAACTGGCGTCGGCGAATTCCATCTTGTGCGCATCCATCCGGCGCACTTCCTTGACCCACGGATAGCGGCCCGTCGCCATCTTGGCGCGCGCCTTCTCCAGCATCGGCTCGCTCAGATCGATGCCGGTGATCTCGGTCGAGGCGTCGTAATCGTCGAACGACAAACCGGTGCCGACACCGACTTCGAGGATCTTGCCGCCTTGCGCACGCGCTTCGGCGGCGGCCGCCCGACGTCCCTTGACCATCACCGGCCCGCACACCGCGTCGTAGATTGGTGCCCAGCGAGCGTAGGCGGTTTCCACCAGGGATTTGTCGAGGTCGGGAGTCATCGGGTCCGTCACGAATCTGGAAATCATCAGTGATTTCCGGATTAACAGCCGAGTGCGACGGTGCTGCGACAACCCGTCCCGGGGGCCCATCCGGCCTTAGTCGAAGGCGGGGAAAACTCCGCCGGAACAGCCCGCTGCAGGCCGCCCCGGCGGGTCAGCGATCAGTCGACCCGATAGTCGATCGGCTTGAACGCGTAATTGTTGGACTGCAGCGCCGAACAGGCCGTGAGGCCGATGATCAGATCCATCTCGGCGCGGAACTTGACGTAGTCGCCGGCGCGGCTGAGCGGAGCCTCGACCGTCAAAGCCCCGGTCGCCGGCGCGATCACCACATTCATGAAGCAATTGAACGCAACCGGGATCGCGTCGGACGCGACCCCATAGGGGGCTAGCGCCGCTTCCAGATTGCCGAAACAGCCCTGGTGCGGGTCCTCATCGTGATAGATGATCCTGAACGTATCGCGCGAGCACGGCGTCAGCAGGAAGTCATGACGCCCGACGGTGTCTTCGACGATACTCAGCATGACACTGCTGCGGTTCGAATAGATCAGGTCGCCGGTCGTTAGATAAAGCTTGCTGGCGTAGTCCAGGCTGCGGCCGGACGAAATCGCTTCCCGGATATCCTGCGCGTTGAACGCCACCAGATCGGCGACCTGCTCGCCGCGCGGGTCGATCACGGTCAGGCATTCGCCCTTCGCCAGCCGGAACGCCGTCCCGGATCGAGGCGGAATGGTAGCTGACGTCATACGCGCTCGACCGGGTGAAACGGGCACTTCCAATCCGGATCGGCGATGATGCGGCCGCTGTATTGGCGAGCCTCGGAGATGGCACCGTGGCGCGCTAGCATCGGGTTCGGCGATCCCGCCAGAGCAATGTCGCGCGCGATGATCTTCTCGCGCATCCGCTCGTAGAGCCCCTGCTGGCGAAGCTGCTCGAACTGGTCGTGCAAATTGAACACCAGCACCGGGCGCTCGAATCGCCGCGCCGGCCGGTTCGCGTTCGGATGCAGCCCGACGATGAAAAACGCTTCCTCGCCGAAGCTGAGCGAGAAATGCGGATTGTCCGGATCGCTGCTGACGCGATGATCATGCGGCCTGCCGAGCCAGGCGTCCTTGTTGGTGAGGCTTTCGGCCCTCGCCCACAAATGAGTCTCGAAGGTTCGTTCGTCGATGCCTTCAGGACCTTCGAAGATCACGGCGAAGCTCCTGAACAGCGCACGATCCGCCCGATAGTCAGCGACGACCTTGGTAATTCCGTCGTAGATGCGCCGATCATCCCAATTGGAGCGCATATCCCGCGCGATCAGCACGTCCAGGGTGCCTTTGGCGAGAGCGGATTTTGCACCGACGCAGGGAAAGTCCGGCTGGTGAATGAAACTCCGAAATCGGTCTTCTAAACTCGGCGGCGTCATCGGCACTCCTTGGACCCGACCAACGCCCAAGCTTCGGATTCGTGCCGCCGTTTGCGTTATTTCTGCGCAGTTGCAACGAAGACGTGCACTGCCTCACTCGAAGGCGTGGAAATGATGGATCGGTCCATGGCCCTTGCCGATTTCCAGCCGGTCGGCGGCGGCAATCGCCTCGCTGACCCAGGCCTTGGCATGGCCGACGGCGACATCGAGTTCCTCACCGCGGGCGAGATGCGCGGCGATCGCGGAAGACAGCGAGCAGCCGGTGCCGTGCGTATTCCTCGTCGCGATCCGCGGTGCCATCAGCGCGAGCGTGCCGGCGGCGCTGAATAGATAGTCCGTGCTGGCCGGCCCCTCGCCATGGCCGCCCTTGATCAGCACCGCCTCGCAGCCGAGCGCGAGCAATTCGCCGCCCTGGCGCTCGATCTCGGCCTGATCTTCAGCCATGGCGTCGTCGAGCAGCGCGGCCGCCTCCGGCAGGTTCGGGGTGATGATCCGCGCACGCGGGATCAGCCTGGTCCGCAATGCGTCGACGCAGTCGTCGTCGATCAGCCGATCCCCCGACGTCGCCACCATCACCGGATCGAGCACCACATTGGGCGGCGACCAGCGCGCAAGGCCGTCGGCGATCGCCTCGATCACCGCCCGCTGGGCCACCATACCGATCTTGACGGCCGCCACGGCGAGGTCGCTGAACACCGCATCGATCTGGGCGGTGACGAAGTCGGCCGGCACCGGATGGATGCCGCTGACACCGAGCGTGTTCTGCGCGGTCAGCGCCGTGATCACCGAAGCGCCATAGACGCCGTTGGCGGAGAACGACTTCAGGTCCGCCTGAATACCTGCGCCGCCACCAGAATCGGACCCTGCGATCGTCACTGCGATCGGAATTGCCATGTCGAGCTCGCCGTCGTCCGAGGATGGGCCCTGCCAACCCTCAAAGTGCACAATCCGTGGTATCGTGCCGCTCCGGCGGCTGCAAGCTTGCCTCGCACCGCCGTTTTAGGCTTGATGGCGCCGACAAGCCCGGAGAAGACAACGCGATGATCCCGTTTTTCGTTCAGTTCAAATGCGAACTCGGCAAATCCTATGCGGTGGCCAACGCCATTGCCGAGGCGGAGATCGCATCGGAGATTTATTCGACGGCGGGCGACTACGATCTGCTGGTGAAGTTTTATGTCGATCGCACCACCGATATCGGCCATTTCGTCGCCGAAAAGGTCCAGGTGATTCCGGGCATCAAGGACACCCACACCATCATCACCTTCAAGGCGTTCGGCCCGAAATAACGCCGGCGTCTCACGTCCGCGGCGGCCGCGCCGGCCCGTCGATCGGCGGCAGCGACTTCAGATAGACGGCGATCGCGTCGCGATCCTGGGCGCTGAGCTGCGAGGTGTTGCGGATCACCCGGGCCATCGAGCCGCCGGCGCTGTCGCCCTCGGGAGTCATGCCGCTCTCGAGGAAATAGGCGATATCCTTCTCGCTCCAGTCCTTGAGCCCCTTCTGGGTGATGTTCGGAACCCAGCCCTTGCCTTCGGGATCGGGGCCGCCGGCGAGCCGCTGAGCGCTGACGATGCCGCCGAGGGCATTGCGCGGGCTGTGACACTCCGCGCAATGGCCGAGGCCGTTGACCAGATAGGCGCCGCGATTCCACTGCGGGCTCTGCGCCGGATCGGGCGTGAACGGCTTGGTGTCGAAGAACAGCAGCTTCCACAGGCCGACGGCGCGCCGGATATTGAACGGGAACGGCAGCTCGTGCGGCGGCGCCGTGTTGGACACGGCCGGCAGCGTCTTGATGTAGGCGAACAGGTCGCGGACGTCGTCGACCTTGGCGTGGGCGTAGGACGGATACGGAAACGCGGGATAGAGGTGCGCACCGTCCGGCGCGGTGCCGCGCATCACCGCGGTGACGAACTGCGCCTCGCTCCATGTGCCGATGCCGGAGGCCGGGTCGGGCGAGATATTGGGGACATGGAAAGTGCCGAACGGCGAGGTCATCGCCAGACCGCCGCCGAGCCGGGTGCGATCCTGCTGCCCCGGCGTCGCGTGACACGACGCGCAGCCTCCGGCATCGAAGGCGACCTTGCCGTTGGCGAGGTCGGGCGCGCGTTCGGGCAGCGCGGCCGCGGTGATGGTTGCGGGCATCGTCAACACCCACAGAACCGCGCCTGCGATCAGCGCCAACAGGACAAGTGCGAGGCCTAACCGTTGTGCCACTGTCGATCCTCTCAGAGCCTGGCCGAAATTGGGCCTGCGCTGTCAGCAACTGACCTCACAACCCGTCATGCCCGGGCTTGTCCCGGGCATCCACGCCTTGCTGAGCGTCGGCGCCAAAGACGTGGATGGGCGGG
>NZ_LJIC01000156.1 GCF_001295845.1 Rhodopseudomonas sp. AAP120
GACGCGGGCACAGTGCCTGGGGTACCCCCACCCCCGACCCCTCCCCGCAAGGGGGAGGGGAGCAGAGGCGCTTCGTTGCGGAGGGAGGGGAGTATGACCGACCTCCTCACGCTCAAAGGCGTCCACACCAACATCGGCCGCTATCACATCCTGCAGGGCGTCGACTTCGTGGTGCCGGAAGGGCAGACCACGATGCTGCTCGGACGCAACGGGGCCGGAAAGACGACGACGCTGCGCACCATCATGGGGCTCTGGCCGGCGTCGCGCGGCGAGATCACGCTCGCCGGGAAGCGCATCGAGGCGCTGGCGACGCCGGAGATCGCGCGGCTCGGCATCGGCTATGTGCCGGAAACAATGGCGGTGTTCTCCGATCTCACCGTCAAGGAAAACCTGATCCTCGCCGCGCGCGAGCAGGCGATGGACACCGCGCGGCTCGATTGGATCTTCGGCTTCTTCCCGGCGCTGCGGAAGTTCTGGCTGTCGCGCGCCGGCTCGCTGTCCGGCGGGCAGAAACAAATGTTGTCGATCGCCCGCGCCATCATCGAGCCGCGCCAGCTGCTGCTGATCGACGAGCCGACCAAGGGGCTGGCGCCGGCGATCATCGGCGCGCTGATCGAATGCTTCGCCGAGATCAAGCGCAGCGGCGCCACCATCCTGCTGGTCGAGCAGAACTTCCACGTCGCGCAGCAGATCGGCGACAGCGTGCTGGTGATGGACAACGGCATGATCGTCCACCGCGGCGCCATGGCGGCGCTGGCCGCCGACGTCCCGCTGCAAGAACGCCTGCTCGGCCTCAGCCTGGAGGCGCATCAGTGATGATCACAACCGCCCTCTCCCCGTCATTGCGAGCCGAAGGCGAAGCAATCCAGAGCGCCGTGCTCGGAGCTGGATTGCTTCGTCGGCTACGCCTCCTCGCAATGACGGCGTGTGTGGCGATGGCGACTACAACAACAAAGGTGGCGTGAACGCATGACTGACATTCCCGCGCCCGCCCCCTCCACCTCCGATCCGTTGCCACAGGCCAAGCGTGATCTGCTCCCGGTGCTGCTGCCGGTGATCCTGGCGCTGCTGATGCTGCCGCTGGTCGGCTCGTTCTCGTCCTGGGTGACGCTGACCATCGCGTCGCTGGCGATGGGGATGATGATCTTCACCATGGCGTCCGGACTGACGCTGGTGTTCGGGCTGATGGATGTACTCAACTTCGGCCACGGTGCCTTCATTTCCGTCGGTGCCTATATCGCCACGCTGGTACTGCTGCCGCTGGCGGCGATGTCGCAATCCGACTCGCTGCTGATCAATCTCGCGGTGCTGGCGCCGGCGGCGCTGGCCGCGATGGCGGTGTCGGGCGCGCTCGGGCTGGTGGTCGAGCGCGTGCTGATCCTGCCGGTCTACGGCCAGCATCTGAAACAGATCCTGATGACCACCGGCGGGCTGATCGTGGCCGAGCAGGCGCTGTATGCGCTGTGGGGGCCGCAGATCATCCCGCTGCCGCTGCCGGACACGCTGCGCGGCTCGTTCATCATCGGCGATATCGCCATCGCCAAATATCGCCCGCTGGTGATGCTGGTCGGGCTGATCGTGTTCGTCGGTATCCAGCTCACGCTGAACCGCACCAAGATCGGCCTGCTGATCCGCGCCGGCGTCGAGAACCGCGAGATGGTCGAAGCGCTCGGCTATCACGTCAAGCGGCTGTTCCTCGGCGTGTTCATGGTCGGCTCGGCGCTGGCCGGGCTCGGCGGCATCATGTGGGCGCTGTATCGCGAGCAGGTCCACGCCTCGATGGGCAACGAGCTCACCGTCTTGATCTTCATCGTGGTGATCATCGGCGGGCTCGGCTCGGTCGGCGGCTGTTTCATCGGCGCGCTGCTGGTCGCAATGGTAGCCAATTACGGCGGCTTCCTGGTGCCGAAGCTGGCGCTGGTCTCCAACATTCTCCTGATGGTCGCCATCCTGATGTGGCGGCCGCGCGGGCTCTATGCGGTGACGTCACGATGATGATCCTGTCCGGCGATCCGCCGCGCAGCCGGGTGCTGGCGCTGCTGCTGATCGCGATCGTGATGATGCTGGCAATCACCCCGTTCGTGTTCCCCGGCGCCAAGCCGCTCAACGTCGCCGCCAAGATCTGCATCTTCGCGGCGCTGGTGGCGTCCTACGATCTGTTGCTCGGCTACACCGGCACGGTGTCGTTCGCCCACACCATGTTCTACGGCATCGGCAGCTATGCGGTGGCGATCGCGCTGTACGGCCTAGGGCCGAGCTGGGCCGCGGTCGGCGCCGGCATCGTCATCGGCCTGCCGCTCGCGGCGCTGCTAGCATTGGCGATCGGGCTGTTCTCGCTGCGGGTCGAGGCGATCTTCTTCGCGATGATCACGCTGGCGGTGGCGTCGGCGTTTCTCGTGCTGGCATCGCAGCTGTCGTGGCTGACCGGCGGCGAGGACGGCCGCAGCTTCAGCCTGCCGGAGCTGCTGCGGCCCGGCACGGTGTTCGTCAAAGACTTCTTCGGGGTGCGGATCAACGGCCGCATCCTGACCTACTACATCATCCTGGTCGGCTGCGCCGGCATGATCCTGGCGCTGCTGCGGGTGGTGAATTCGCCATTCGGCCGGGTGCTGCAGGCCGTCCGCGAGAACCGCTTCCGCGCCGAGGCGCTCGGCTATCGCACCGTCTTCCACCTCACTTACGCCAACGTGCTCGCGGCGCTGGTCGCCGCCGCCGCCGGCGTGCTCAACGCGATGTGGCTGCGCTATGCCGGGCCGGATACGTCGCTGAGCTTCTCGATCATGCTGGACATCCTGCTGATGGTGGTGATCGGCGGCATGGGCACGATCTACGGCGCGATCATCGGCGCCACCATCTTCATCCTGGCGCAGAATTACCTGCAGACCCTGATGGGCGCGGCCTCGACCGCCGCGGCCGACGCCGGCCTGCCGCTGCTGCCCGGCCTGCTGCATCCGGACCGCTGGCTGCTGTGGCTCGGCCTATTGTTCGTCGCCAGCGTCTATTTCTTCCCGACCGGGATCGTCGGCCGGTTGCGCGGCGGGCAAAAGCCGGCCGAATAAGCCGCGTCCAAAGTCGTAAGGCGCCCCCGACTGCGCGCTCCTGCCGCGCAATCTGACCGGTATCATCTGCGCCAGATCAATTTCGTGTGCAACTGCACAAAGTATCCTGTTGCCGTTCGGGGCGCTCCCTCACCTCCGCGCCCCTCCGACGAGGACCTCCCGCCTACTCCAATACCGAACCTGGCGGATCGTCCGAGCAAACAGGAAGTTGGAAATGACACTGCTCTTGGTGCTGACTGCACTGGCTTTCGCCGCCGCGGTCGTGGTGGCAGGCGTGCTCGCAACCGCCGCTCCGGCCGGCAAACTGGTGTCGCAGGCCGCCGGCGCCGCCGCGATGGTGGTCTCGCCGATCATCACCTTGGTGATTGCCATCGTGCTCGGCAAGATCGGCCTCGGCGGCGAAGGTTTCGGGGCGAGCGAGATCCTGCGCGCCGCGGCGCTGCCGGCGTTCGGCACGCTGTTCGTGGCCCCGTTCGCGTTCTGGTTCTTCCGCCGCCAGCGTCGTCCGCTCGCCGCCTGACGACCCGACGCAACGCACCCCACGGCTGCGCGCAACGGTCCGGCGACGATCCACCGCCGCCGGCCCCCTCCCGATCGGGCGCTCTGCCGCCCAGGCCTTCGAAGTTCCGCCCGAATTCGCCCCAAAGAGCGGCATTTCCGGAACATCCATGCTGCCGCCGGGCGGTTTTTCGAAACCGCCCTTCAAAATTTCATGCGGCCGCATCTATTTTCGCCGGACCCATTGAGATTCGACCGGGGCGCCCCAAGTTCCAGCCATCCGCAACCTTCCAGGACGGCCCCATGTCGACTTCCAAGCTGTTCGAGCCCACTAAGCTCGGTCCGATCACGCTCGCCAACCGCATCGCGATGGCCCCGCTGACGCGTAATCGCGCGATTCCGGACGGCCTCATCCCCAGCCCACTGGCGCCGGAATATTACGGCCAGCGCGCCAGTGCCGGTCTGCTGATCACCGAAGCCAGCCAGGTGTCGCAGCAGGGCCAGGGCTACCAGGACACGCCCGGCATCTATTCGGACGCCCAGGTCGCTGCCTGGAAGAAGGTCACCGACGAGGTGCACAAGCGCGGCGGCAAGATCTTCATCCAGCTCTGGCATGTCGGCCGCATTTCGCATGTCGACCTGCAGCCGAACGGCGGCAAGCCGGTCGCGCCGTCGGCCATCAAGGCCAACACCAAGACCTTCGTGGGCGGCCAGTTCGTCGACGTCTCCGAGCCCCGCGCGCTCGAGCTGAACGAAATCCCCGGCATCGTCGACGACTTCCGCAAGGCCGCCGCCAACGCCATCAAGGCGGGCTTCGACGGTGTCGAGATTCACGGCGCGAACGGCTATCTGCTCGACCAATTCGCCCGCGACAGCTCCAACAAGCGCACCGACCAGTACGGCGGCTCGATCGAGAACCGCGCCCGGCTGATGATCGAGGTCGCCGCCGCGGTGTCCAAGGAGATCGGGCCGGAGCGCACCGGCATCCGGATTTCGCCGGTGACCCCGGCCAACGACGTCTCCGATAGCAATCCGCAGCCGCTGTTCGACTACATCGTCGACGAGCTCAACAAGCTGAAGCTGGTCTATATCCACGTCATCGAAGGCGCCACCGGCGGCCCGCGCGACATCGCGCCGTTCGACTATGCGAGCTTGCGCAAGCGCTTCAGCGGCGCCTACATCGCCAACAACGCCTACGACCGCGCGCTCGCCGACAAGCAGCTCGATGCGGGGGCGGCAGACCTGATCGCGTTCGGCAAGCCGTTCATCTCCAACCCCGATCTGGTCGAACGCCTGAAGCAGAACGCCCCGCTCAACGAAGGCGACAAAGCCACCTACTACGGCGGCGGCGCCAAGGGCTACACCGACTACCCGACGCTGGAATCGGCCCAGGCGGCGCAGTAGTTGTTACCTCTCCCCGCGTGCGGGGAGAGGTCGACCGGCATCGCGCAGCGAGGCCGGTCGGGTGAGGGGGCGCGTCCACGCGGCCGAGACTCAGTGCTCGCGTCGCCCCCCCCCCCCCCCCCCCCCCC
>NZ_LJIC01000157.1 GCF_001295845.1 Rhodopseudomonas sp. AAP120
CCGGGCCGCGGCGCCCGCCGCACACCAGCCGCCGCCTCGCCCCGCCCCGTCGCCGCGGCACGACGACGCCGGCCACGCCCTGCAGTCCTGACGAACGCCGCCGCGGCTATTTGCTGATCAGCTCGCGGATCCGCGCCGCCAGCGTATCGACCGCAAACGGCTTGGTCAGCACCGCCATGCCGGGCTCGAGCTGGCCATTGTTGAGCAGCGCGTTCTCGGCGAAGCCGGTGATGAACAACACGTTGAGGCCCGGCCGTGTCTCGCGCGCGGCGTCGGCCAGTTGCCGGCCGTTCATGCCGCCCGGCAGCCCGACATCGGTGACCAGAAGATCGATGCGCGCGTCGGATTGCAGCAGCTTCAGCCCGGCGACGCTGTCGGCGGCTTCGAGCGCGGTGTAGCCGAGATCGCCCAGCACATCGGCGACCAGCATCCGCACCGTCGGCTCGTCGTCGACGATCAGCACGGTCTCGCCGGCCTCGGCGAACGAGATCACGCTGGAATCCGGACTGCGTTCGTCGTCCTCCGCCTCGCCGCGGTAACGCGGCAGATAGATGCACACCATCGTGCCCTGGCCGACCTCGGAATAGATCCGCACCTGGCCGCCGGACTGCTGCGCGAAGCCGTAGATCATCGACAGGCCGAGCCCGGTCCCCTTGCCGATCGGCTTGGTGGTGAAGAACGGATCGAACGCCTTGGCGATGACGTCGCGCGTCATGCCGGTGCCGGTGTCGGAGACGCACAGCGACACGTATTGCCCGGTCGGAATGTCGTAGATCTTCGACTGCGCCCGATCGATCCAGCGGTTGCCGGTCTCGATCGTGATCTTGCCGCCGTCCGGCATCGCGTCGCGGGCGTTGATGCACAGATTGAGCAGCGCGCTTTCGAGCTGCGGCACGTCCACCAGCACGGCCCACAGCCCGGTGGCGCCGACGTGCTGGACCTCGATCCCCGGCCCGACCGTGCGCTGGACCAGGTCGAGCATGCCGCTGACCAGCTTGTTGACGTTGGCCGCCGTCGGCGTCAGCGTCTGCCGGCGAGCGAAGGCCAGCAGACGGTGCGTCAGCGACGCCGCGCGCTTCACCGCGCCCTGCGCCGCGACCAGGTATTTGTCGACGTCCTTGATCCGGCCCTGGCTGATCCGGGTCGCCATCAGCTCGAGGCTGCCGGAGATGCCGGCGAGCAGATTGTTGAAGTCGTGCGCCAGCCCGCCGGTGAGCTGGCCGACCGCTTCCATCTTCTGCGACTGCCGCAGCTGCTCCTCGGAGCGCATCAGTTCGGCGCGGCTCTCGGCGACCCGCTGCTCGAGCGTCTCGTTCAGCGCCCGCAGCTCGGCGATGGCGCGATCGCGCTCCTCGACCAGCGCGCGGCGATCGTTGACGTCGATCAGTACGCCGGGAAAGCTCAGCGGCGTGCCGTCGGGGCCGAGATCGACACGGCCGTTGGCTTCGAGCCAGTAGTATTTGCCGTCGGCCCGACGCACCCGGTACTGGTGCGCATAAGGGCCGCCCCGCCGGATCGCTTCGTTGATCGCCGCGGCAAGCCCGGCCTGATCGTCCGGATGCACGGTCTCGACGACCTGTGCGAGACTGAGGCCATCGCGGCCCTTGGCCGGATCGAGACCGAAGGAGCGCGCGAACGCCTCGTCGACGGTGAAGCGGTCGCTCGGCAGGTCCCACAGCCAGGTGCCGATGATTGCGCCGGCGGCGAGCGCGAGCTGCACGCGCTGCACGTTCTCGCGCGCGATGGTCTCGCTCTGGCGCAGCGCCGCCTCGGCCTGCTTGCGCGCGGTGATGTCGCGAAACAGCACCGAGACCTGCCGCAGCTCCGGCGGCTCGATCCGCGTCGCCGAGACTTCGATGATGCGGTTGACCGCGATGAACTCGCGCTCGAAATGGATCGGCTGCCCGGTGAGCAGCACGCTGCGATACAGCTCCGCCCAGCCGTCGGCCTCGTCCGGCACCAGATCCCGTAACGTGCGGCCGACGATATCAGGAATTCCGGTCTGCTTCTCGTAGCCTGCATTGGCTTCGATATGCACGTAGTCACTCAGCGGACCGTGCGGTCCGTCGAAGAATTCGATGATGCAGAAGCCGTCGTCGAGCGCCTCGAACAGCGCACGATAGCGCGCCTCGCTGCGGCCGACCGCATCGTTCGCGGCGTTCTGGTCGCGCAACGCCTGCTGCAGCTTGGCGTTCGCTTCTTCGAGCGCCTTGCTGGCGCGCATCGCCTCGGTGTTCTCGAGGCAGCCGCCGAGAAAGCCTGCGACGGCACCGTCGTCGAGCCGGACCGGTGTGTAGAAATAGGTGAACCAGGTCTCTTCCTCGTAGCCCTTGCGCTGCATCCGCAGCTGCAGATTCTGCTGAGACAGCCCTTCCCCCCCGTAGGCGCGCGTCACCAGCGGCTCGAGGTCCGGCCAGATCTCCGGCCAGACGTCGCGAAAGCTGCGACCGAGCGCATCGGGATGCCGGGCAGCCAGCAGTTCGATATAGGCGTCGTTGTAGAGCAGCGTCTGGTGCGGCCCCCACACCAGGAAGCACGGAATCGTCGCCGCCAGCATCGTCGCCGCAGACACCTGCAGCGGCGGCGGCCAGCGATCGGTCGGCCCGAGCGGGGTGGCGGACCAGTCGTAGGAGTGCACGGCGGTGTGCATCCCGACCGGACCCGACAAGCCAAAATGAGTTTCAGCCACGGTCGGCGTCTGACGTTATGAGTTCAGGGAGAAGCGCTGATCATCGATACTCAGGCGCGACGGACAGATTGCCGACCTGGAACTTGTCCGAGCGCACCAGCCCCATAACGTTCGGCGCGCCGTTTCGTTGCATCTGCCATCAAAAAGAGTTGGTTGTCAAAACGTCGGCCTGCGCCCCGCCCGCGCGGCGGGCGCCGCGCTGCGGAGACGACGTTGCCGATCGGCCGTCAATGAATCGCAGCGTACATAATTTTCTCCTCGGTCGCGTCCAGGCAGGAGAACTCCTCGACCACCTTGCCCTGCCGGCTGACCAGGATGCGATCGGACAGCGCCAGGATCTCGGGTAGATAGGACGAGATCACCACCACCGCCCTGCCCTCGTCGGCAAGCCGGTTGATCAGTTCGTGGATCTCGACAATGGCGCCGACGTCGACGCCGCGGGTCGGCTCGTCGAAGATCACCACACTCGGATCCTGCGCGAGTGATTTGGCGATCACAACCTTCTGCTGATTGCCGCCGGACAATTCCACGACTTTGGCCTTGGGGCTGATCGCCCGGACGTTGAGCCGCTTGATCCAGCTCTCGCCGCTCGCCTGCGCCTCGCGCCGCGACAGCAGGAAGCGGCCACGCGGAAATTTGGCGAGCAGACCGAGATAGACGTTGCGGGCGATCGACATCGTCTCGAAGAAGCCTTCGACCTTGCGGTCCTCGGTGATGTAGGCGATGCCGTCTTTCACCGCCGGCGCCGGCACGCGGTAGCGCACCGGCTCGCCGCGCAGCAGGATCTCGCCGCCGTGGAAGAAGTCGCGCTTCAGCACGCCGGCGGCGATCTTGAACGTTTCGGTGCGCCCTGCCCCGACCAGGCCGAACACGCCGGTGATCTGGCCGGCGAACACCGACAGCGAGTTGTTCTTCACCATCGGCGCCAGCTTGAGGTTCTGGATCGTCAGCATCCGCTCGCCGGCCGGGCGCACGGTGGTCTTGCGCTTGCCGTAGAGCGTGTTCGACAGATCGCGGCCGACCATCGCCTGGACGATGCGGTCGCGGTCGAAATTACGGGCGTCGTCGGTGACGACGTGCTTGGAGTCGCGCAGCACCGTGATGCGGTCGGCCAGCAGCAGCGCTTCTTCCAGCGCGTGCGAGATGAACACGATCGACACGCCGCGCTTCTTCAAGTCGCGCACCAGATCGAAGAAGTACTTCTTCTCCTCCGGCGTCAGCGTCGCGGTCGGCTCGTCGAAGATGATCACCTTGGCCTGGTGCAGCACCGCCCGGGCGATCTCCACCATCTGCTTCTGCGCGGCGCCGAGCATGCCGACGGTCGCGGTCGGCGTCACGTCGAAATTCAGCGACTGCAGGAATTGCTGGGCCGCGATGTAGATGCCGCGCAGCCGGTTGTAGAACTTCTCCTGGCCGAGAAACAGGTTCTGCGCCACCGTCATGGTCGGCACCAGGCTGTTCTCCTGGAACACCATGCCGATGCCGAGATGGCGCGCTTCGAGCGGCGTCTTCGGTGCGACTTCCTTGCCGTCGACCAGCATGGTGCCCGACGTCAGCGTCACCACGCCGGCCATCGCCTTGGTCAGCGTCGACTTGCCGGCGCCGTTCTCGCCGACCAGCGCGTGGATCTCGCCGCGGCGGAGTTGAAAGTCGACGCCGTCGATCGCCGGCACGCCGGAATACAGCTTGGTGGCCTTGCGGAATTCGAGCACGTTGTCCGTCATGCGCCGGCCTCGCCCTGGATGTCGGAGAGCTTCACTCGCAGCAGCCGGCCCGGCCCTTTGGCCAGCACGTACAGGCTGTCCGCGACCTGCACGGCGGCGACGACGCCGTGATTGGTGCCGTCGACGCGGCTGTGCAGCGAATACAGCGGCGCGTAGTCGGCGCCGAGGCGGACCACCAGGCCATAGGAGCGCGGCGGCGCCCACGGCTTGATGATGCCCATGGTCTTGAGATGCGCGCCCTGCATCGGCTCGCGGAACGAGTGCCCCGCCGTCAGCCGCGGCACGATCCAGAACTGCGGATCGATCTCCGCCATCATCCGGCGGCGATACGCCGCCTCGCGCAGCACGAATTCGATCAGCTGGGTGCGCGCCGTGAACGCCGTCATCCAGAAGCCGCCGCCGGGCGCCGGCGTCAGCCGCGACGGATACACCGGCAGATGATCGAACACCGGCTTGATGTCGCCCTTGCCGCCGACGGCGATCAGCCGATGCCTCCAACTCTCGCTGACCAGCGTGGTGTCGCCCGACGCCGCCGCACCGAAGGCGTAGCGCAGGCCCGAGGCGACGACCTCGACCTTGCGCGACGCCGGATCGATCGACAGCAGCCGGCCGCTGCGGCCGCGGCTGAGCAGATCGCGGCCCCACTCCGCATACGGCAACTCGGTCGACCCGTCGGTGGCGAGGATCGTGCCGCCTCGCCCCGGCGCCAGCGCATTGACGGCTTTCATGTCGGCGCCGGTGATAACAATCTCGCTGCCGCCGATAGGCGCGAACACCCGCACCTCGCGACCGGCCAGCGCCACCGCGAGTTGGCCACCCGGCAACACGCATAGCGCCGTGAGCGGCTGATCGAACTGCCGCACCGGCACCAACGATGCACCGTCCATCCGCAGCACGGCGTTGCCGTCCGCCACGTACAACGCGCTGCCATCCGTCGCGAGATCTTCAGCCGTCGGCAGCGTCGCCACGATCTCGGCGTGTTCGAGCGCCTGGTTGGGCTTCAGCGCCCCGTCGAACGGCGGCACCGTGATGGCGCCCTCGCCGCGGCCGAGGAAGCGATGCGCGAAGTCGCGAAGCGCCGGGATCATGACCGTTTCCCCCATCGCTTGTCGTACTGCACGAAGTTCGGATCAGCGCCGTCGAGCTTGTAGCGGCCGATGCGGTTGTTGGCGATGCCGCCGAGATACAGGTAGCCGCGGTGCTCGCGCATCGAGGTGATCATCGGGTGATTGACGCCGCCGAGGTCCCAGAAAGATTCGAGGATCTGACCCTGCTCGTTGAATTTCACCACGCAGCCGGTGTTGATGTTCGGGAACAGCCACTCGTCGACCGGCAACCGCTTGCCCATGCGGCGGCGGAAGTCCGGCATCCGCCAGGCGAGATCGAGCGCCGGCGAGCGCATGCCGACCAGCGCCAGCCAGTAGTTGCCATCGGAGGCGAGATTGATGTTGTCCGGATAGCCCGGCAGATTGTCCATCACCACCTCGACGGTGCCGGACTTCGGCCCGTCGAACCAATAGCGCTTGATCGAGCAGCCGAAGGTCTCGGCGAACAGGATCGACTGACCGTCGCTGGCAATCGCGATGCCGTTAGGGAATTTCAGCCCGCGCAGCACCGTGCGGGTGGTGTTGGTGTTCGGGTCGTAGCAGATGATGCGACCGTTGCCGCGCGCTTCGAGGCCGTCGACCGGCCATTCGTCCATCTCGTAGCGCACGGTGGCTTCCGAGAAGAAGATGCGGCCGTCGTCGGCGATGTCGAGATCGTCGGCGAGCCGCAGCCGGCTGTCGTCGTTGACCGACCACAGGCTGCGGTTGGTCTCGTCGGTCGCCTTCTCCACCTTGCCGTCCGGCGCGATGCGATACAGCCCCATGCCGCCGATGCAGCAATACAGGTTGTCGTTACGGTCGAACGCCATGCCGAGTGGCTGGCCGCCGATATGCGCGAACACTTCCATGCGCGAGTAGTCCGGCGCGTAGAACTTCATGATGTCGCCGTGCCGCGACCCCGCATAGAGATTGTCGTGGCGGTCGAGGATGACGTCCTCGGGCGCCTCGATCTTGCCGAGGCCGATCAGCGACACGTCGCGCAGCTTGTCGTTCTGCTCGAACGGCCCGCCCTGGCCGATCTCGGTCGGCGGCGGCGGCGGCAGATAGTGATAGGCCGGCGCGACATAGACCTTGCTGATGATGCGGTTGCGGTTCTTCAGCCAGCGGATGTCGATCATCGCGGCGACCAAGAGGATCGACGCCAGCACCATGCGGTTGTAGCCACCGCGCACCGACAGCGTGGTCAGGCCGTTGGTGATCAAGAGCACGATCAGCGTGCCGGCCAGCGCCTTGGCGACCGAGCCCTTGCCGCCGCCGAGCGTGATGCCGCCGAGCACGGTGGCGGTCAGCACCGTGACTTCGAGGCCGATGCCGACGTCGCCGCCGACGGTGCCGAGCCTTGCGGCGAAGAACAGCGCACCGATCGCGGTGAGCGCGCCGCTGGCGACGTAGCACAGCGCGATGGTGCGGCGGACCGGAATGCCCGAATTATACGCCGAGCGGCGCGAGCCGCCGATCGCGGTGATATGCCAGCCCGGCCGCAACCGCGTCAGGAAGATATGACCGAAGATCGCCACCAAGATGTACAGCAGCGCCACACTCGGAATGCCGAACACATCGCCGCCGCCGAGGAAGTCCCACAGCGGAAAGTCCGGCATCGACGAGGCGATCTTGACCGAGTTTCCGACTAGCAAGAGATCGTAGGCGGAGCGGAAGATGATCAGCGTGATCAGCGTAGTGATGAAGGCGCGCAGCCGCAGATAGCCGATCAGGATGCCGTTGATGCTGCCGAGCAGCGCGCCGCAGGCGATGGTGGCGACGATCACCGCCGGCACCGGCCAGTTCAGCACGTTGAGGCAGTACAGCGCGCAGAAATCGCACAGCGCGAACATCGAGCCCACCGACAGGTCGATGCCGCCGACGATCACGACGAGCGCAATGCCGAGCACGACGAAGCCGATCTCGCCGGCCTGCCGCGCGGTGTCGCTGAGCGAGCCCGGCGACAGGAAGCCCGGAATGGCGCGGCTGAGCGCGATCGCCACCACGATCAGCACGATCATCGGAATCGCGGTTTCGGTCCAGCGCTTGGACAGGATTTCGCCGAGCAGATGATCCGGCCAATAGCGCGACTTGAATTTGACGAGAGCTTCTTGCATGGGGCCCGCTGGACTGGAGGGTCGCCGATGGGCAGGCGCGCGCCCGCAGCAGCCGCCCGCGCAATGCGGGCGGCGCCGGGACCGGAGCGCGCGTGCGTTACTTCTTCAGGTCGCTGAGATTCCAGCAGGCCGTATCGGAGCTGGCGTTCTCTTTGGTGATCGGGATCAGCGTGGTGTAGATCGAGCCCTTGACGTCGCCCGGCTTGACGCCGGAGGACAGCAGCCACTTGATCATCGCCGCCATGTCGGCGGCCTGGATCGGCACGTCGTAGCTGAGGTTGAGATCGAACGCGCCCGACTTCACCAGCTCGCAGGCGCCCTTGCGTTCGCCGCCGCCCGAGGTGGCGACGAACACCTTGCCGGTGAGCCCCGCCTCCTTCACCGCCGCGGCGGTGCCGATGTCCATGCCGTCCCAGAAGCCGACGATGCCGCACAGATCCGGGTTCTGCTTGAGCACGGTCTGGGTGATCGCCTTGGCCTTGGCGGCGTCCCAATCGGCCGCCTGCGACGACACCACCTTGATCTCCGGATGCTTGGCCAGCACGTTCTCGACGCCTTTCAGCGTATACGCCGAAGTCGCCGCCGACAGCGCCCCCTGCACCACCGCGACCTTGCCGGACTTGCCCTCGCAGGCCTTCACCACCGCCTCGGTGGCGCGCTCGCCGACCTCGATCCAGTTGGCGCCGACGAAGGCCGAGCTGCGATACACCGAGCCCATGTTGATCTGGATGATGAAGATGCCTTCCTTCTCGGCGCGCTGCAGCAGCTTGGCGTAGGTCTGCACGTCGGGATTGTGCACGATGATCGCCGCCGGCTTCTCCGAGATCAGCGTGGTCAGCGCCTGCGCGCCGGCGCTGGTGCTCCAGTTCGGATCGCGCACGATCACCTTCATGCCGAACGGCTCGAGCTCGCGCTTGACGCCGGCGAACCAGCCTTCGGTGAGGTCGAAGTTCATCGCCACCGGAATGTAGGCGACGGTCTTGCCGGCCAGCGCCGCCTTGAACGGCCCCTGGAACGGCTCGTCGAGCCCCTGCTGCGCGCGCGCCGGCAGCGCCAACGCCGCCACCGCCGTCGCGGCCACGATCAGCCGCAAGGCCGTGCGCTTCAGTTGAACCGACATGGTCATCTCCTTGGTCCTCGGTGTTCGCCCGGCGTTGCTCGCCGTGGCTTTTTGGATTCGTCAGATGTCGCCCTGCTGGGCGGTCTCCTCGTTGCGCGGATTGAGGAAGGAGTCGGCGATCACCGCGATCAGCAGCACGACGCCCTTCACCAGATTCTGCCCCGAATAGGAGACGTCCATGATCGTCATGCCGTTGAGCATGGTGCCGATCAGCAGCGTGCCGATCACCACGTTGAGAACGCCGCCGCGGCCGCCCGACAGGCCGATGCCGCCGAGCACCACGACGAGGATGACGTCGTAGATCATCGTCGAGTTGAAGATGCGGGTCGGCATGCTGTTGACCGACGACGCCATCACCAGACCCGCGAAACAGCCGATCAGCGCCGCCAACACGTATTGCAGCACGATGATCGGCCGCGTCGGAATGCCGGTGACGCGCGCGGTGTTGGGATTGTCGCCGACCGCGTAGATGTAGGCGCCCGGCCGCGTACTGCGCAGCAGGAACGAGACGGCGAGACACGCCAGCCCGAACACGATGATCGGCAGCGGCACACCGAGCAACTGTCCCTGCCCGAGCCACTCGAAGCCCTGCATGCCGGGGCTCCATTGCACGACGTCGAGCTTGAACAGCGCCGCCTGGCCGAAGCCGGCGAGAAACAGCCCGCTCGCCAGCGTGGTGAACAGCGCCGGCACTTCGGCATAGGCGATCAGCCAGCCGTTGAACACGCCGAACGCAAGCGACAACAGCAGCGCCATCGACAATGCGAACGGCAGCGAGCTGCCGTCCTGCACCATCTGCAGCACGAGGCCCGGCGGCACCGCGAGCACGGCGATCAGCGAGATGTCGATGCCGCGCCCGATCACCACGATCGCCATCGCGAGGCCGAGAATGCCGAGAACGGACACGTTCTGCAGCAGCGTCAGCATATTCGCGGTGGTGAAGAATCCCGGCAGAAACAGAACGAAAGCGACAAACATGACGGCAAAAATGCCGAGCACGATGCCCTGCTGACTAACCCGAGTGAGCGCCATCCCAAGCCTTGCGTCTTTTTAGTTAAGTCATCCTCCCCCGTCTTTTTACTAATTGCAAGACGAAATGCCGCACACTAACAGCCCACGCGTTTGTGCGCTGCACTGACAACCTTTCGCCGATGCGAACTAATTGTCACGCGATGATTTCGGCGGCGGCAATCGGAGGTTGGCGGTGAGCGCCCGTCATTGCGAGGAGCGAAGCGACGAAGCAATCCAGCTCAGTGTACGGCGCTCTGGATTGCTTCGCTTCGCTCGCAATGACGGAGAAGCGGAGGCCTCTCAAACACTGATACTTGCACAGACGACCGTCATGGCCGGGCTCGTCCCGGCCATCCACGCCTTTTCTGCGTTACCGGTAGCAAGGCGTGGATGCCCGGCACAAGGCCGGGCATGACGAGGAAAGGCATAACTGACAAAACAGGCCGACAAATCGACGGCAAGCCGACGAGGCAGCAGCGCCTAACTACACCGTCGGCAGAATCGAAAACCGCTCGCCCGCGTGCCGCTGATCTAGCAGCTCTGCCCCGGCCTCTTCCACCACCACCGCGTCGACACGCGAGGCGGAGGGGCCGCGGTGGCAGGCTTTGATCATATCGGCCACAACGCCCTTGTCGCCGGCCAGCAGCGCTTCGACGCTGCCGTCGCGGCGGTTGCGGACCCAGCCTTCGAGGCCGCTCGCCTGCGCCGTCGTCGCCACCCAGGCGCGATAGCCAACGCCCTGGACGCGGCCGCGGATCATGACGTGGCGGACGACCGTGCTCATTCGCGCGCGAGCCCGAGAAACTGCGCTTCGCGCTCTTCGACCAGGTCCGAACGCGTGACGCGATTCATCAGCTCGGCGGTCGCAAGCCCGGTGAGCTGCTTCGGCGCCGCGCCGGCGCGAATGGCGGACAGCGTCTTGTGCACCGCCTCGGTCGCCGCCGCGATCGGCGCGTGGCCCTGCACGGCGATGCGCACGCGCTGCTCGGCGAGATAGTCCCAGTCGGCGAGTTCGGGCGGCGGACTGCCGAGCACGATCGGCAGCGTCGTCGCCGCGCTGATCGCGCCGAGCTGATCGCGCGTCTTCACGCCGGTGAAGAACAGCGCGTCGACGCCGGCGGCCTCATAGGCGACTGCGCGCGCGATCGCATCGTCGAGCGAGCTGATCGCGCAGGCGCCGATGCGGCCGACGATGACCAGCGACGGATCGAGCCGCGCGTCGAGCGCCGCCTTGATCTTGCCGAGCCCCTCGTCGCGCGAGATCAGCTGCGGCTTGGCCTCGCCATAGGCCTGCGGCAGCAGCGTGTCTTCGATGGTGAGACCGGCGGCGCCGGCGGCCTCGAGCTCCTGCACGGTGCGGCGGACGTTGAGCGCGTTGCCGTAGCCGTGATCGGCATCGACCAGCACCGGCAGCGCCGCCGCCCGCGCCATCCGGCGCATCTGTTCAGAAAGTTCGGTGAGCGTGATCAGCGCGCTATCAGGATCGCCGAGGATCGCCAGCGAGGCGACCGAGCCGCCGAACATCCCCAGCGCAAAGCCGAGATCGTCGGCGATCCGGATCGAGATCGCGTCATAGACCGACGCGGGACGCACGCAGGCCGATCCTTGAAGGATCGCCCGCAACGCGCCGCGGCGGTCGCGCCAGGCCATGCCGCTTACGCGAATTCCATGATCACCGCGTCGACCGCCAGCGTGGCGCCGGCGGCGGCGTGGATCTTCTTGATCTGGCCGTCGCGCTCGGCGCGCAGCACGTTCTGCATCTTCATGGCCTCGACCACGGCGAGCGTCTCGCCGGCCTTGACCTCCTGGCCTTCGGTGACGGCGATCGACACCACGAG